>JAETQH010000008.1 GCA_021770785.1 Lachnospiraceae bacterium | reverse complement strand
GCTCCTGTTACCTGATTAGGTGTTGTGTCTATATTTGATTTTTAAGCCACCGAAAGATGGTTTATTTGCTATGCCCTTTATTTCTTGGCTGTCTTTTACTTATTTGTTTCAAACTTATACTCCCTTTCAATCTATCCTTGTAAAAATTCATTTCTCTTTACTACACTGACTCTAAACACTACAAATGAACTGATTCGTATTTATCTGATATGTTCAATGGATATAAGGACGAATTTTTTTCCACAGCCATAGTCCAAAAGTAAAACATCACTCCTATTTCTAGTCAAAGAGGTTGCCAGGGGAGAAATTGCATTCATGTAATATTTGAACCATCCAAAAGCAAAATCTTTCATTTTCTATAATATATAACACTTATTATTTTCTATCTGTATTTTGCGAAAATCCTTATAAACATCTTCGTTTTTTCTATGTGTAATTGCAACAATGCCGCATTTCATATAATTTGTGCGTATATTATTTATTATACGCTTTAACATTTCCGCATCTATGTTTGCGTCTATTTCATCTGCAAATATAAAGTCCGGACGCCTGATTAACGCCCGTGCCAGCGCAATTCTTGTTTTCTGACCTCTTGAGACATCTTTCCCCTTTTCCTGAAATACAGTATATAGCTTCCTCTCCAAAGAATCTGCCCATGCAAGCAATTCTACTGTCTCCAATGCAAGTATAACCTCTCTTTCATCATAATCACTTTTTTCCAACAATAAATTGTAAAGCAACGTCCCCTCATAAACATCTGGCTCCTGCGGAACATAAGCAATTCTATCCTGCAATTTTTTTACAAAATAACCATTGTTAATACATATTTTCCCCTGTAATGGCTGATATAAACCAAAAAGCAACTTTATAACAGAACTCTTTCCACTTCCGTTTTCACCAAGCAATACATAATTATCTTCTCTATCTAAATTTAAACTCATATCTTCAAAAATCGCCTGATTTCCATCCGGGTAAGAAAAATAAATATTCTGAAATTCTATGTTTTCAATATGCGCTATTTTTCCTTCTTCCTCCGTACATTCATTTTCTAAATACCCAAACTCGTCAACCCTCCTCTTACTTACCAGAACTTCCTGTACCTCTTTGACGTAAGAACCAAGAGAACCTATACAAAATGACAGACCCTCTGACATCGACAGCATAAACATAATAGAACCAAATGTAAGTTTTCCATGATTGTAATAATATAACCCCATCAAAACAATTACAATTCGGTAGACTCCATTAAAAATAAAATCCTGCATGGTATTTGTCAATAATCCCATATTATAATTTTTTTTCTGTAAACTGCAAATCTGCGCTGAGGATTGCAGCACCTTCTTGATTTGAGCATTCTCTATTCGGTATACTTTCATAATAATTATATTATTAATAAAATCAATCACAGCTTTTAACCGTTGTTCTGTCTTATCTCTTATTTTCTCAGAAGTATGCCGGATGATTGGAGCACAAAAACCATTTATCACTACAGGAACTATTCCGATTACAAGCAAAACCAACAAAATTTTCATAGACAAACTACCAAAAACAACTGCAGCTACTATGCCTGAAATAACCGCCTGCACTAAAACGACAAATTGCCAACCGCCCAGTTCAGCCGTCTTTCCCACATCCTCCTGCAACATACTTAAGAAGTACGATGAGTGATTTTCCATCACCTTCTGCGGATTCAATGAGAAATATTTTTCTACCAAAAAACTCTCCAGATTTGCTTTTGTTCTATTCACGCACTTTTCCATCCAATACCCCCACAACGGAATCGCAAGAATAAAATACAATGCCGTCACAAATAGCGCCACAAGAATCATATTTATCTTAGAACTGTCAACAATTAAAACATCGAATATGTACAAATTCAGCAGCCCAAATACAACTTCCGAAATAATGCTTTGACAGCAGTTAAACAAAAATCCTATTTTTCCTGTTAAATCATAGCTTTTAACAATCATATGAGATGATATTTTCTTCATTCTTCTGCTCCTCCCCACTGATTTGTATTTCACCATCCTTCAAAGATATTATCCTATCGCATATAGAAAGCAATCCCATTCTGTGCGTAGTTAAAATCACAGTTTCCTCTATTTTCTTTAATAGTTCTGTTACTAATTTTTCTGTCTCGCTATCAAAAGAAGAAATCGGCTCATCTAATACCAACAGATCCGCTCGTCGGTATAATGCCCTTGCAAGGCTAATACGCAAGCGCTGCCCTCCGGATAAATTTTTTCCAAATTGCTTAATATCCCTGTTCTCTTTCTCCATATCAGAAATATGGAGCATATTACAAATTTCTCCATATCTCTCCCTTTCTTCCTCTGTCAATCTCTCATCCTTTAATGTAATATTGTACTCTATCGTACCATCAAACAAGAAATTTTCATTATCAACATATGCTACCCTCTCCCATATTTTCCGCTGATTTAGGAAAGCATTTTCTCCTAATGTTTTTACCTCTCCCAAATCTGGTCTATAAAAACCCATAATTAGCTTTATTATTGTGGATTTTCCTGCTCCCGATGCTCCAATAATACCAACCTTCTCTCCTTTCTTTATGGTACAGCTTACATTATCGATACACATATTCTTTCCATCATACGAAAAACTTACATTTTGAAAAGCCACCATATTCTGTATATTTGCAGTATCTGAAATCGTTTCATTGTCTGTTTTGTCATCTTCTTCTAACAGTAATTTCTGCATTTTTTGAATAAACGGAAACTGTTCCTTTAATCTCGTAAAAGAACGAAGATAATAAGTTATCGGTAATGATACTCCACTGATAAGAGACAAAAGAGAAGCAAATCCCCCATACGTCAGTTCCCCCTTAGAAATTTTAAAAACAGCAAGCAGAAGAAAAATAATCGTGGGCAAATATTCGTTTAAAAGTGCAGGAATATAAGCCCATTGACTTTCTTTTGTCAATATATTCTGTTTTTCTAACACCCTTTTCACTTTTATTTGATGTATTCCTGCAACATGTAAATTTAAATGCGACATTACAACATTATCATAATTCTCCACTATCTCTTTTTGATAATTTCTCAACTCATTTTCTGCATCATAGGCATTCTGAGATGACCGAACTATTCTGCCACTGAGAAAGAAATTTCCTATTGCACTTAAAATTATCACTGCAAATACGATACCAGCAACTTTTCTATCCACATACCACACTGCAAAAAAAGTTATCATAAAATCAAACGGTTCAAAAATAAAATTTTCAATATTATCCATTAAAAAAATTCTATAGTTTTTTATTCTGTTATTGATTAATAAAGTAATTTCCCCTTCCCTGCTATTTTCAAAAAAATCTATCTGCTTGTCCCCCAATTTTTTTATTGCTCTTTCTGTCAGGCACATTTCGCTGCTAATACACAACGCATTAATCCCAGATTTTCTTATATACTTAAATACTGCATTTAACATCACAAATACGATGAATGCTGCTGCATATTTCACAGCCAATCCACCCGTTCCCATTATCGTATTGTCAATTAACGGAAGTAATACAAGATTCATTCCCGTATGCAGGCCGGCAGACATCATACATATCACACATATTAATAATATTTTCCCTCTTTTCATTCCTGTGGAATCTATTACAAACTTTATTACTTCACTTGTTTTCATCCTCTATCAGCTCCTCTTCTCTCCCTCTTAGACCCCCTCGTCAAAAGGTTCTAATTTTCCCTCTCTGAACTCTATCTGTTGTCGAAACGCTCCAAAACAAAACTTTTCCAGATTCTCTATTTTATCTCCATCGTTCGAGCCGGAACTTAAAAGTGCACTAACGATACCGGCATAAAAGCTGCTTCCGTGTACCCAAATTCTTCTATTCTCTGTCCATCTGACTCGAAAGCTTACATTTTTTACATAAACATTACGCCCGTTTACTTCCATGTCTTTTTCTGACTTTATTTTATCCACACCTGTTACTCGAATTACCGTCTTTAAATCTGCAGGATATACCGTCTGTTGTTTATCTCCTGCAGCACAAACAATGCTTATCTTTTCTTCCTTTGCTTTCCGACACAGATTAGAAAGTCTGGCAAGCTGCGTTTTCTCTACTTTATAAAAGCCAAAGCTAACATTAATAATTTTAACAATCTTATTTTCTATCAAATATGAGAGCTGATTATTTATCTGCCCCAAGTTCATATCAGGTGTGATGGGAATTATCCCCCATTTTATTTGAGGATTAACAATTTTCATTAATTGTAAAATTGCTATGCCATGCCCTTGCGGTATCGTTGAAATTTGTTTGATATCAAAATCTGCTTTCTCTTTCAAAATACAGCTTTCTCTATGTTCGTTAATGAAATTTTGCGGGAAATAATCTATTACGCATACATCAAATTGTCCTTTTGCCACAACCTCAATGTTCCTCCTTATATAAAATCGCTTCCACACAACTATATGGTTCTATGAAAGGCAAATTTTTTTCACTATTCAGGTAATTTTTTAAAATATATTCTATTTTAGCATATATGTTTTGTTGATCCTCTTCCACCTCCTCAAAAGTTTTATATCTTCTATCAAAAATGTAAAAGCAATCCGTAGGCAAATGATATTCTGGTATTATTATTTCTTTAGCAATCTCCTGTATACTCTCTTTCGCATAACAGCTGCGGATAACATTCATAGTACAGGGCATTATAGTGGCTCAGTTGTCAAGACAAAAATCTAAGATTTTTATAATGAACTGATATGGTGGACAAGTTACAAGGAACATGGGGAGAATAGTGGAGCGCTCCCCAGATCCATATATGCTAAGCTACATATGGCATCAACATTGCCGGATAGTAGCATTCAGCCGGTGTTTGGTAATCAAGTGCAGAATGGCGCCGCTCAAAGTTGTAGGTGTGGATATAATGTCCGATAGTAGCTCTGGCTTCCCTGATGTTGTTGTACTGCGTCAGATAAGCTTCTTCATACTTGAAGCTGCGGAACCACCTCTCAATCATGATGTTGTCTGCCCAGCGGCTTTTTCCATCCATGCTTTGACGGATACCGTTTTCCTTTACAAAGTCAATGTACTGCTGACTTGTAAACTGACAGCCCTGGTCTGAATTTAGGATTTGCGGTTTTGCCACTTTGAAAGCTTTTTTCAGGGCGCTGATAACCATTCTGGTGTCAAGCGTATCATCTACTTCCCAGCCGACAATACAACGGCTATACCAGTCGATCACCGCGGTCAGATACAGAAATCCGCGCTTGATTGGAATATATGTAATGTCAATAGACCATGCCTGGTTTGGCTTGTCTATGACTGCATTACGAAGAAGATACGGACATACCTTCGCCTGTTGCATCCGCTTGGAAAGATTCATCTTTGGATAGATCGGATAGATATCCATCTCATTCATGTAGCGTCTTGCCTTGCGGCGCCCAACCTGATAACCACGGGCTTTTAACTGTGCAGACATTTGTCTTGCGCCCCAAGTGGGATTATCTGTATGGAGATGATCAATGATCTCTTTGCAGGCCAGTTCCTCATCTGAAATAGGTGAGCCCTTGTAATAAATGCTTGTACGGTTGATGTCAAGCAACCTGGCACCTACGGAAGCCGGTATTTCTTTAGTCGTCAAAAGGCTTTGGACTAAATTCACTCTCGTAGTCAGGTCCGCAAATTTCTTCAGATTTTTTTTTGAGCCAGTCAACCTGCATAGTTAACTGACCAACCTTTTTGGCATACTCCGCTTTCTCTTTTCGCTCTTCGGCAAGCTTTTCTTTGAGGTTTTCCTCACGCTTGTCGTCGAACACAACAGCCGCATTGCTTAGGAACTCCTTTTTCCAGTTGCGGAGCAGATTGGGTTGAAAATTTCTTCTTTGTCTGGACATGATAATGAATCCTTTCTCTCATACTGGTTTAAGTATATCAGATTCATTAAAATCTGTCCGAAAAAGTGTCTTAATTTATGAGACCATTATAATTTTTCGTAAGGATAATATTCTTTTTTATTAATATTATATGGTGTAACTACGGTATTAACAGATACACTTTTGGCATATTTGATATACCACTCAATCGTTTTATTAATTCGCAAAAACTGGCTTTCACTAATCCCTCTATGTCTGCTCATCACATCATAATCACCATCAAGACTCACAACAATATCCAGATCTCTTATCACCTCTTTATTTTCTATCCGCTTAATCCCATTTGTTAAAAGTGTAATTTGCTTTTCTGAAAACCATTCTATTATTTTTTCTAAATTTTCATATAATAAGGGTTCACCTCCTGAAAGCGTCACATTTGTTATTTCTTGATTCTCAGAAAGCACTTTTAGTGTTTGTTCCCTGCTTTGATGGAAATTTTGCCCGATATCTCTGTATAAATCCCGTTTCTTTTCAAAGCAATATAGGCAATTTAAGTTGCAACGATTTGTGAGTTCAATTAAAATACTATTTGTTTTCATTTCCTCTCATTTTGCCACTGTAATGGCTTTTTTCTCCTTCTTTTTTCCCACCTTTCGCAACAACTGGCATAATGCCGCATCCGGGGCATTTATCGACCCATAATTTACTAATGCCTTTTCTCGACACCCAAAACTGCAATTTTTATAAAATTCACATTTTTTTTCTTCACAGGTTAAGTCAAATTTCTCTAAACTCTTGTACGCTTCATTAATCGCATTTCCTATATAATAACGGGAATCTTCCCGTTCTGTAAGTCCTGGACACAGTTGAAATCTTCCGTCCTTATTAACATATAATAGTTCCTTACCCACTCCACAGGCTGTATCTTTTATTTTGCTTCTTTGCTGATACTGTTCCTCTAAATATTTCATACACTCACAAATAAATTTTACATTTTCTACCGTATCTTCCTTAAAAATATCCAAATTCTTAATAGCATTCCCCTTTTCCACTATTGTATCAAAATGCATCTCTATCCCTTTCGGAATAAAAAAATCTATCATACGCATAATATCATCATGATTATCTTTTAATATCATGGCATTTATTGTAACCGGCACTCCGGCTTCATGAAGCCTCAAGACATTCGCGAATGTAGAATTAAACGCTCCCTTTTTTCCACGAAAATCATCATGTTTTTCAGATTCAAAATAATCAATGCTTGTAATAACCTGACCAAGCCCCTTACTTTTTATCATCTGTTCTATAATTTTCTCTGAAGTAAACGCTAAATTTGTAAATAAAGAATACATTACCGGCAATCCATCTAAATAGACAAGCAAATCTTTTAAATAAGGAATTGTAGAAATTTCACCCCCTGTAAAATCAACTCTAGCAATACCGAAATGGACTGCTTGCTTAATTATATCCGTTGTCTTTTCTAATGAAAAATAATTTTCTTCATTAGATGAACCTCCCAAAAAGCAATGTTTACACATTAAGTTACAATTTCCTGTTAATTGAATAAAAAGCCGCATATTACTATATTCACTTTGAGCAATATATGGTAAGTACATTTCTTCACTTTCAATTATTATTTTTTCATTTTTCAGAAAATCAAGGAAATCTTTACTAATCTCATCTAATTTCATTTTCCCATAACAAAATAACAGTTCTTCCCATAATTCATTCGGTATCTCATATCGTTTCCCTGTTCTTTTATTAAAAATACATTGATTTGCCATAATATAAGCTTTATTAAATGTTAACATTTTTCTCTCCCGTATCTCTATTCTCTAAAACATATTCCATTAATATATTCCATGGAAGAATTGGCATAATATGTGGTATTACAATATCATAGTATATTCTTTTATTACATTCTATAAAAACCTGATAGTTCTTTGTATCTTTATATAAATAAAACTCTTTCTCAAATGAGGTAATTTCCCTTTCACCTATATCTTCTAAAAAATTTAATTTTTCGCTTTCACAACAATATGGAAAAATTCCTCTTTGAGTTACATACAAGTATCTTGGATAGGAATTTTTTTCAGAATGACAATTTACTCCACTGCACATATAAGCATTACATGGATGCTCCACAATCATACTTGTTGTCTTAAACAATGGCATTAGTGAAAATGTATATTCCATATTTTTTAGACATTCCATTATATTAATATAATTGCTTATCTTAAACTGCTTGCATCCAGCCCGCATATTGATAAATATAGGTCTGTCTCCAATTTTATACAACAAGCTTTTTATATTTTTCCACTCCATACCTCCATAATAATTACACACATCAAAATATAATATAAACATTTCTGCTTCACTATTAATCAAATCTGATTGCAACGCAGAATCTACATAGATTGCCTGATAGGAAACATAGTTTTTGCAGTGTTTTAATCCTATTCCCATATCGACTTCTCCAAAAAATATTTTCTGCGGATGTGTTAAAATCTTTTCTTTTATTTTAGATATATAAGTATTATTCAACTTTTCTCCTGTATGTAGCAAAAAACATTGAAAACTCTTTTCATCAATTAATTTTTCTATATTTTTTCTGTAAATCTCATCGTTTGATAATTCTATTTCAATCAACGGCTTTTCTGTTTCTTTAAACATAATGCAATTCCTCTGTCTCATTTTTTAGATAGCTGTATATACAAATATTACAAAAAGGCGTTATAAGAAATAAATTTCTAACAACACCTTTTTATAATTTGAATTAACTGTTATTTACAAGCAGCTTAACTTCCGCTAATGCCTTTACTGTGAAACAAAACCTTCCAGGTGACCCAAAAAGCGCAGACTACCCCTATCAAGCTTTAAAAGGTTCTTTTTGAACTTCGCTGACAGGCTCAGGTGGCAACTGCCGGGGCTTCCCAGCCAAGCGCTTTTAGTTTTTTCAGGTATGCATTAATCTTACGTTCCTTATTGAACTGATTATAGTAATCAGCCCCAAGATCCTTGAAAACCACACCATCCTTAAGGATGTGGTATATCGCTATGAGCATGGAATGAGCAACTGCAACATATGCGCGTTTTGAACCCCGGTGGGCGCTGATCCTCATAAACTGTGCATAGAAATATGATTTTTTGTTCTTTACGGCAGAATGCGCACAGGTAATCAGTGTGGTTCGCAGAAGTACATTCCCTTTCCGGGTCTTGCCGGATTTTCGCTTTTTGGCACTCTCATTATCACCGGGGCATAATCCCGCCCAGGAAGAAATATGCCTGTCGGTAGGAAAACGGCCCATGTCTGTTCCGATAACAGAAATGATAGCCTGTGCGCTGGTGTTGCCAATGCCTGTTACTTCCTGGATTGCGTTTGAAGCCTGCTTTTCCTCTGGCTTCATAAAATTGTCAATCTCATCATCCAAATTTCGGATGTGGGCATTGAGCTCGTCCAGATGGGCAAGGAGTTCCTTCATCATCCTGCGCTGGAGAGGGGTCATGACACCATTCAGGTCATCAATGATCTGTTCTTTTGTAGCTTTAAGATTATGTGCGATGACTTTCTGCTCATACATTTCATCGTATTTTGCGCTGTCGATGGATTCCCCGGTAAGCAGGTATTCCAGAATGCTCCTGGCACTTTTGCCATTGATGTCTGACACCGTGCCGGACAGCTTGATGTTGGCACCCTCCAGCATTTTCTGAAGACGGTTCAGCTCCCGGGTGCGTTCGCCTACAAGGCTCTTGCGGTAACGAACCAGTTCCCTCAGCTCACGCTGATCCTTATCCGGGATATAGCTTGGCTGGAGCAGTCCGTGCTGAAGAAGGTCAGCGATCCATTCCGCATCTTTGACATCTGTCTTTCGGCCCGGGACCGCCTTCATATGGCGGGCATTGACCACCATGGCATTCAGGTCAGAAGATTCAAGGATGTTGTACAGAGGCTTCCAATAAGAGGCTGTGCTCTCCATGGCGGCCATCTTACAGTCACCTGCTTTGAGCCAGTCAGCCAGTTCAAGGAGCTCTCTGGTTGTTGCACCAAACTCACGTACTTCCTGCTTATTGCCTTTTCTGAAGCAGGTTACTATGATCTTTTTGTGTACATCGATACCACAACAATTATCGTAAATTTTATCCATAATGGCACCTCCGTGGATGAATTTACGGCACGGTACTCTGTCTGTTATCACGATCTTTGCCGTTAGCTACAGTATAGAAAATGGCAAGAACAATTTCAATACCCTACCGTCTGCACAGTTTCATTTATGGTAGTGCCAAGTGTGCGGGCATGGGAGTTTAGTAATAATTTGATAATTTCCGGCTCGTTTTTTGATGAATAACCAAGTACGACAAAGTAGATAATAAAGCTAAGATAAAATATGGATAAGAAGTGAACTTGTAGAAAATTCGGAAAAGTTATTGGGATACTTCCTTTTTATCATTGTAATGAAATAGATTTTTTTAGCCAAAGTATCTCTTTAACAGACACTCAAGAGTCTTTCTGTGACTCGCCTCATCCCTGGCCACCTCATGAACGGTGTCAAATGGAAAGAAATGTTCCATCTGATATTTGGACAAGCGTATTCCAGAAATTATATTGATGTGGCTCCTATAACAAATTGTGCGTAAATTTTTTTAAGGAGGTAAGCATATGTATGGTTTCTTTTATGGGTGGTATTTTAAATGTCAGTCTGATACACAGACTTTAGCGGTAATACCTGCCGTTCATAATGCAGGGAGAAAACGCACCTGTTCTATTCAGATTATTACGGATAATGCTGCTTGGGCAGTTACATTCACTGCAGATATATTTCGGCGGACAAGAAGGAATATTTTCATCGGAGAAAACCGATTCGGTGAAAAAGGTATTCGTCTGGCAATACACACACCACAGCTGGCCATTAGGGGAAAATTGGACTTTGGACCACTTTTCCCCTTAAAATATGATATTATGGGACCGTTTGCGTTAGTGCCATTTATGGAATGCCGCCATAGCGTGTGGAGTATGCGTCATTCGGTTCGGGGAAATATGTGTATCAATGGACAAAAATATTCTTTTGAGAATGCCTGGGGATACTGGGAGGGAGACCGGGGTCGCTCATTTCCTAAAGAGTATGTCTGGACACAATGCTGTTTTTCCGGCGGGGCTTTAATGCTATCGGTGGCGGATATTCCCATTGCAGGCATTCATTTTACTGGTATGATAGGCGTTATATTATGGCGGGGGAAAGAGTATAGAATGGCTACTTATTTGGGAGCTAAGGCTGTTCAAATTCAAAACAAAGAGGTTCGGGTTATACAGGGCAATTTGAAATTGGAAGTCAGACTGCTAGAAGCCTTTGAACGTATTCTTAAGGCTCCGGCAAAGGGGGATATGATAAGGACAATTCGCGAAAGCGCGGCCTGCCGAGTGTTTTATCGATTCTGCAAAGGGGAGCATACCATTTTTGCCTTTGAAACAGACAGAGGTTCTTTTGAATATGTATATCTTTCTTGATTGTGTGAGATAGAATGGCAGGGGATTGCAGATGTTGGCAGGGGAAAAACAAGAAATGAACGTGAACATAGAAAATTTACATTTATTTTATTGACAAAGCTGAGACGTATAAGTATACTGGAAACAAAAAAAGGATATTTTGTTCCCGATATGAAAGATAAAATTATTCAGGCCTCTATTGAAGGTATAAGAAACGAAGGTTTAAAATTTTCGGTGGATTTATTAGCCAATAAATTAAAAATTTCTAAGAAAACGGTTTATAAATATTTTCCGGATAAAGAAACACTTGCAAGAGCTTTATATGAAGCTTATTATTCGGATATTACGAAACAGGTGAGAGAGCTTATTAGTAAAAATACAGAGGAGTCTTATAAAAAATTACTTTATCTCTATTTTGATTCCAAAAAAATGACTCATAATGATATTTTTAACAAATATAAATTGAATCAAACGATTTGCGCTTATACGAGAGAGAAAGCAGACAGCCTTTGGGAAATCATTGCCGCATCATTTTTCGAAGAATTATCCGAAACGGACAAAAAGGTATTTCGAATTATAGTTGACGGCTCATTTGAAAAACTTTGCAGTGATTGCACAGTACTGGAAAATGTGGTAGAAAGGCTGGTGAAATTATTATGGTAATTGAATTACTTCATATTTTTGCGATTATATGCACGGCGTTTGCTTGCGGAAAGCTAGTATCTAAAATAAAGCTTCCGGCTATTCTTGGATGGTTGATTGCTGGTATTGTTTTTGGCCCTTACCTTGTCGGAATTGTAACTTTGGATATTACAAATTCATTATGGTATCAAATTTTTATCAAATTTTTTGAGTGCTTTGCAGGTGTTATGATTGGGCGGGAGATTATTTTTAAGAAAATTGCAAGCTCAGGCAGACAGATTATCGGAATTACATTTGTACAGTCTATTGGAACGTTTTTATTTGTATCTGTTGTATTTGCCATAGTATTTTTTATTGTGGATATTCCTATCTATTTGGCAGTTATATTCGGTGGTATTGCACTTGCTACTGCTCCGGCACCGGCATTATCTATTGTAAATGAATATCATACAAGCGGACCTGTTACAAAGACATTGATTCCGCTTGCTGCGATTGACGATATCATTGGTGTTGTTATTTTCTTCACGGTAATTTCTATTGTAAATGGAATGAGCGGAAGTTCTGGTACCTCTCTTTTGGCAATTGGAGGAATGATTTTACTGCCGTTTGTTATAGGAATATTTGCGGGAATTTGTGCTGCGTTTTTGATAAAGCAGTCGAAAAATAGTGCCCAAAGGTTAGCGCTGCTACTGGTATTCCTCTGCATATCAGCCCTATGCGGTTTACTGATAGATAAGTATGTATTTCATTCTTTTAGCCTGAATTATCTGCTGATTGGTATGGCGTTCAGTGCAACGATAGCAAATATAATCCCGGAAGAAGAACTTAGCGATATGTTGGAGCTGTATCATCCTATTTTAAACTTGTCGTTAGTTATTGTCATAGTAAATCTTGGTATGCCATTGGATTATCGTCTGATAGCGGGGGCAGGTTTATTTACAGTGATTTATATTCTTTCAAGGGCGATAGGAAAAATCGGAGGTGCGTATTTAGGTGGGAAAATGACAAAAGCGGAACCTACTGTTACAAAATATCTTGGATTTACGTTATTACCCCACTCCGGGGTGTCTTTAGTATTTACGGGTATTGCTGTTTCAACTTTAACGGTTGTTGATGCGCCTCTTGCGTCGATTGTATCAGGAACAATTGTTGCGGCTGCTATAATCAACGAAATTATTGCTGTTATTGTTGCAAAATTCGCATTCAAATGGGCAGGAGAAATTAAGGAATAAAATGGGGATAAACTTTAAATAATAATGAAATATTTAAAGACTACCCGTCTCGGCGTTTTATCCCCAAACCGGCTTTTAACCGAAAGTCTCTGTCATAATATATGTATTGTGAATCAACAGTTTTCCAGTACTTTATCAATCTCCGCAATCAGGCGGTCTTTTATGGGGGGCTTAAGAAAATATCCTGCCGGCTTCAGCTCTAGTACTGCCTCAATATTGTCCCGATCATTGACGGCTGTCAGAAAAATAACCGGAATATCCTTCATATCCTTGTCTGCCCGTATCATTTCCAGCGTCATCCTGCCGTCGCAGACAGGCATTTCATAGTCCAGCAGAATTAAATCCGGGCGCTGTCTGCCGATAGAAGTCATCGCCTGTGCACCCGATACTGCGACGGCTACCTCATAGCGCTCCTCCAGCATGGCCTTCATTGTCCGAAGCGCGGTGCCGTTATCGTCCACTACCAAAATCCGCTTTTTTCCCGTAGCTTCTTTTTTCTCATCTGCGGCGTCCTGCTCGACTTCCTTTTCTTTCAGTCCGAGACGCCTGCATACCGCCTCCATAATCAGAGTATTCTCCACCGGACGGATTAAATTCTCAAACTGGCTGCCCTCATAATATTTGAAAAACCTGTTGCTCTCCTCTTGAGTGCCGATAGTCAGAACCGGTGTCTGTGCATATTGGTCACTCAGCATATAAAAGATGGACGTGTCTATATCATATGCGCCGATTAAACTGATTAAAACCAGATCGGGATTGACAATTTTCATCATCCCCTCCAGAACATTTGCATTTTCAGAGCAAAGCTGCACATGAAAATACTGTGCAAGAAACTGATTTGTTTCCTTGACGACACTGTTGAGTTTTCCGATTAATAAAACTTTTTTCATTATAATCTCCATTCTGCCTACGGATTTGTGCGCAGGCGCAATATCTGCATAACGCATTCAGACATGCTGTGTTTACTGCCTTAACTGTTCCATTAATAATTCCGCACAGACATCCGCTTCGGATGAATCCAGATTGGTCACTGCTTCGGCCAGCCTTCTGATATTCCGTTCTATCTCATCTGGATACTTATAAGTCTGTAGCTGCTTCATCAGTTGATCTGCCTTGTCAATATCCAGATCCTGCATGCTGAAACGAATCATTTCCAATAGTGCCAATATGACAGAAGCGTCATTTATCTGCTGTCGAACTGTGTTCCCTATACCCAAAACTCCCTGTAGTTTTTGGCTATAACTGCGCCATTCTGCCAAAAAGGCGGGTGTGACAGACGCAACCGTTTCGAGATTGCCGTCCCGCGATGCGGTTTCCAATAGTTTGGCGACACCGGAAAGCGGTAGAATCCCTACTGTCGCTGCGAGACCTTTCATCGCGTGAACCTGGATGCGGTATTGCTCTAGCTGCCCCGGCTCTGCAATTCGCTCATACGCCTGTTCCAGACGGTCTGCGGCGGAATCAATCTGGGCATAAAATTCAGTAACTGTGTATTCTAACAGTTCCCTATCCGGCAGATGCATCCACGCATACTGCCAGTCCAGCCCTTCCACCGGGGGAAGATCTTCCGGGAAATCCGTAGAGTAATCGGGTTCTTCCTGAGGCACAGCTTCTGTCAACAATTCTTCCGGCAGCATTTTTTTTATCAGATCTTCAAGCTTCTCCGGCACAATCGGTTTCGACAGAAAATCGTCAAAACCTTCTGACAGGTATTGTTCCCTTGCTCCTGAGACGGCATTTGCTGTCAGCACCACAATCGGTGTATCTTGGCATGGAAAATCTGCAAGTGTCTTTATGTGCTGCAGCGTTTCCACTCCATCCATTTCCGGCATCATGTGGTCGAGGAAAATCAGGTCATAATGATTTTTCTGCACCAGTTCCAAACATTCTGCACCGCTCTTTGCGTCGGTTACCTGAATACGTGTTTCTTTCAGAAGACTCCGCAGAACCCGGCGGTTGACCGTGTTGTCGTCGACTACCAGTATCTTTGCGTCCGGTGCACAGAGCTTTGCACTGTAATGATAGTCTTGTGCAATCTGCTGCACTCTGGATTCAAAATCTCCAATGGGTGTGCTGTCGACAACCTTTTGTTCCAGTTCAAAAAAGAATTTTGAGCCTTTTCCATACACACTTTCAACCTGAAGCTTGCTGCCTAACAGCGCGAGAAGCTGAATTGTAATACTCATACCAAGACCAGTGCCCTCGATATTCCGGTTTCTGTCCTCCTCAATTCGCTCAAACTCTGCAGAGAGTTTCGGCAGATCCTCTTCCTTGATTCCGATACCCGTATCTTCTACCTCAAACATAAGCAGCGTTGTTTCATCTGTCTGAGAGCTCTTCACCCGTAGCCATACAGTTCCCTCATGGGTATATTTGACAGCATTTGTCAATATATTGGTCAATACCTGACGAATGCGCACGTCGTCTCCGTATAGCTGACAGGGAATTCCGGGATCGACGTTTACTTCAAACTTGATATTCTTATCCTTTGCCCGTTGCGCAGTCATGTTTGCCAGATCGTGTATCAAACTGCTGATATCATATACGACCGGCACAACTTCCATCTTTCCCGACTCAATTTTGGAAAAATCCAGAATGTCATTAATCAGCGATAACAGCGTCTGACCGGCCGTGTAGATATCCATAGCATACTCTTTGATGCTACTTTCTCTCGACTCGCGCAAAATCATTTCGTCCATGCCGAGCACAGCGTTGATTGGAGTGCGGATTTCATGGGACATGTGCGCGAGAAACTTTCCCTTTGATTCGTTTGCGGCCAGCGCCTCATGCCGCGCCGCTTCCGCATCCTGTTTTGCAAGGGCAAGCTGTATGTTCTGCTGCTCTATTACCTTTATTTTTTTCTTGAGAAGGCGGGCGTTTTTCTCCACATTTTCCCGATACTCTTGCGATAACTGCAGAATATGGGTGGCGGCCATCATGATACTAAACACGGTCATACTGTACTGATAAGCAATCACACTGTATATATTGGCAATCGCACCAAAAAGCATCGCGCAAGTTGCTCCGATGGAAAGAAGCGTCTGACAGTATCTGTGGCTGCGGTAAAGTTGCATCAGTCCCACAATGACCACCAGGCAAACGGATCCCACTGTAAATGCGGAAAGAAAAACCATCTCATTAATATTTCGCACACCTGTCATATTTAACAGGAGCTGCAGCAACACGCTAAATACTACAGGCGGCAGCAGCACAGAATAGCGGTGCGGATACATTGTGCTCAGATTGTGCTCAAAATACATTGTAAGAAACAAAGAGACCATCAATGTCAGATATTCCGGCATCGCATACGCTTCCTGAATATTGTAAAAGATAGCCAGAGCATCTGTCACAATAAAACAGTTGATACCCGCTGCTATGCCGATAAGCCCCAGATATACCTCTCCCCGCAGAGGCTGGTGTGTATATTTCCGGATTAGCGTCAGCACAAACATGAGAAACGCCATGAGCATAATCAACAGAAAACATCCCATATCGGTAACATTGTTTCCGACCACACTGATGACTACGGAGTTCTGTGTGTTTAACTCCACATGGTCAAGTACTGCCGCAGCATCCGGATAAGATGACGTTTGCACAATCCACAGTTCGCCATTTTCAAAATCATCGGGAATGTCCACCACATGTTCAGTATCTCCTGTTATCTCCTCTAGTGTTCCATCCGCGCCAAATCCGTATTGGTAGAGCAGTTTCCCATCTAAAAATACACATACGGCCGTATCGGCAGAGGAAAAACGCAGTGTCAGACCAAGATGTTCCTTAAAAATTATGGTCTCAAAAACGACAAGATCACCCGGATTGCTTTTCCCTTTGTACGGCAGATACACTTCCTGATAATTCCCTGCTGCAAGCGCCTTAGATACCATTTCGGGTATATGATCGTATGCTTGGGGCTGTGCCCCGGCATTATCCAGTGAGACCATACACCAATTCCCGTTAAAGCTGTATTGAAAAAAATTCAGGGAGGAATCGCTCCCGTCTTTCTGAAACTGCCACGCTGCAATGACCATAGAGACAAAAGTCAATAGAAATGTGAACCATGCTAATATTCGCCATTTTTTCATATGTACTTCATCCTCGTACCATAGGTTTACCGCCAATCAGAATAGGAAATAGATCTATTCTTTTTTGTGATATAGATGTAGGATAGTTTCTAAGAGGAATTCCTCTTAGAAACTATCCTATCTGGTTTAGGACCGTTATCAGCGAGATTCCTCTGAGCATGATTATAGCATATTTTACACAGCCTTTCTAGGGCTGTTTGCATCTACTGTTGAAAAAGACAAGGGTGCGCTTCTTTAATTCTTCATCCGCCTGTATTTGGTTAAAGATTTCTTTGCAAAAATTCATCTGAAGGAAAATTTGCTAGAATCGAGGAGGCTCCTGCTAAAAGTAAATATGCCGGAACAAAAACCGAAAAGACTTTTTCTGCAAACCGCTGAGAATGAAAAGGAACACACGAAGCTGTGGTTTAAGGCTCCCCGTGAGTTGGGTGATATTTGAAAAATCTGGTGTGACTATTTGGGAATGCCGCAATGAAAGAGGAATTTTATATCTGCTGTCATTGCGGTAATTTAATTGGCTAATTAATGCTTTGGATGTGATTACCTTTTTTCAGTCTATCATTCACTGCACAAATCAAGCATATAGTGCAGGAAGTCCGAAGCGCCGGCAGAGGTGAGCCGCCGGGGATACAGCAGATAGATGTAGGACTGTACTGCGGGATAAAAATCAATGATTTTTACATTATTCACGTCCCAGGGAATGTGCCTGCGGTTCAGTATGGCGATACCCTGACCTATGCTGACATAGCGGATCATGGTGGAGGTGAGATTAGACTCTGCCACGATATGGGGTTCGAATTTATGTGACGCACATAGATTCATGAATTTCTGTGTCTCGTCATGTGGGATACCCGTGGAACTGGAGTGAATAATAAATTTTTCATTCTCCAGCTCCTCTTCCAATTTATGAATGTGATTTGTTAGTGCTGATTGAGAAATATTCATACGCGCCGCAGTTTCCTGAAAGCAGGAAAATGTCTCCGCAATTATCAATAAAATAAGGATACAATTTTTGACCGTTATCCTGTGCATGGTCATAATTGTAGCAATTATTGCCTACATACTGGTCAACCGCATTATATCTGCACTGAAAAAGAATATGGACATTCTTGACAGGATTGCCAATGGTATTCTGCATATTGATATGGAACAGAGTGTGTTAGACAGAAAAGATGAAATAGGGGATCTTGGGAAAAATATCTTTCACCTAAAAGCTTCCCTCCGCACCATTGTAAAAAACATTCACACAAAGAGCGAGGAATTAGAAAGTGAAGCTACCCGTATTGAATCCATTTCTCAGAATGTTTATCAGGTTATGAAGGAAGTGAATAATTCCACACGGGAGATGACGACAAATTGTTCTGTGCAGGCGGAGGACGCAAACCAGGCAAGTGCCAATGTATCTTCCATGGGGGGATATGATTGAAAATAATACATTACAGCTCGCCCAGCTGCATGAAATATCAGGAAATATGAAAGATGTTTCCATAGAAGCAATCGCACAGTTTGAACAGTTATCAAAGCTACCAGCGAGATTTTTGAACAAGTCTGCAGGGACATTGACAGGTTCGCAGCCGGAATGGATACGATTTTGGAGAACTCCAAAAGTCTGGAGAATGTCCGCACCGACACCGTTGCAATCGTGCAGAATTCCGCTGCCCTTTCCGAAGAAACTTCCGCGAGTCTCGAGGAAATTATGGCGTCAATTGAAAATATCTACAATGAACTCGGCGAGATCTCCGAAAAGACCGGTCTGCTGAAGAATCTGTCACAGGAAATGACGGCAAGTGTTGCTGCCTTCCATAATATAATAGCACTATGAAGAGGGTGGTATGTCAGAACTTTGCATATAGTAAAATGTGAAACATATCATCCTCACAGTAGCAGCCTAAATTTCCTCCAATCTTATCCGAAAAAGCCTGTACACTCTGCATACCAAATCCATGATTTCTTCCTTTCTGGCTCTTGGGAAGACCCGTTTCAGGATCAAATACAATTTCCTTTTCATATTCGTTTTTCATATGAATCAGAAGATAGTCTTTTTCACAGCGGATTTTTACATCCACAAATTTTCTTCGTTCTACAAAGCTTTTCACGCAATCGAACGCATTGTCAAATAAATTGGCTACAACTATGGCAAACTCATAGTTGTTGACGGGGATTTCCTTGGTCTTTACTGTGTACATTGCATCTTTTGCATTCTTAGAAATGCTGGAAACTGCGCAATCTAACGCCTCGATGAAAAGCTCCTCCCGAACTGGTTTTAAAAGATATCTGACCGCATGTACACAGTATGCCTCAAAAGCAAAATCATCGGAGGAAGTGATATAGATGATGACGTTATTCTCATCTGTATTGCGGATTAAAGTGCCTATGTCGATTCCTGTCCGTTTGGACATAATCATGTCAAGAATGTAGATATCGTATGCACTTTGGCTTGTATCTGATGGTATAATTTTGTAGAGTCTATAAAATATTCGGTCTCAAGCTGTACGTCTTTGTTTATTTCCCTGTATTTTGTCAGCAGTCCTTTGATTTTTTCTAAATCTTCCATGTTGTCATCACAGACTACGACCTTCATATGTTTCTCCTCCCGAGTTTTGTCTAAAAATAGTATAACATATGATTGACAAACTTTCCAATGGTAGCAATTTTTAGAAAAAAGCGACCGGTTCTTTGCGAAAAAATAAAAATTAAAATCCACATTCAGACACAAGCGCTTGCACAAGAATAAGGGTATGCCGGATTGCTCCAACATACCCCTAAATTCTCAAAACGTTGATTTTACGATGTTTTTGATTAACCGAAGTACCGCTTTAATAATCCTTCAAGTGCTTTGCCGTGTCTTGCCTCATCGCGGGCCATCTCATGTACAGTGTCATGAATAGCGTCCAGATTGTTCTTCTTCGCACATTTTGCAAGGTCAACCTTACCAGCGGTAGCGCCGAACTCACAGTCAACACGCCAAGCCAGATTTTTCTTGGTGGAAGCAGTCATATTTGGCTCTAAATCCTCGCCTAACATCTCTGCAAATTTTGCAGCGTGCTCAGCCTCTTCGTAAGCAGCTTTCTCCCAGTAAAGACCAATTTCCGGATAACCTTCGCGGTGAGCAATGCGTGCCATGCAAAGATACATACCAACCTCAGAGCACTCGCCTTCGAAGTTTGCTTTTAACTGATCAAAGATAAATTTCTTGTCTTCTTCGCTGATTTCCGGGTTATTCTTTACGGTGGAAGCGTATACGCCGAATTCATGCTCAGCAGCCAGAGTAAACTCGCCCTCTACTTTTTTGAATTTGTCAGCGCCAACGTGGCATACCGGACATTCTGCCGGAGCTGCGTCTCCCTCATAAACATAACCACATACTGTACATACATACTTTGCCATAATTTTATTCTCCTTTTTAAAAAATTGTGTGTTTGCTGTTTAAATCAGTAACTATTACTGATTTTAAAAGAAAATATTTCTTTTGTCAATCCATTTTAGAATGTTTTAAGAAATTTTTCCGGGTGATATTTTAAAGTCAGTAGAAACCTTTAAATTATCACGAAGTAATCTGTTTGCAATCGGGGCATTTGCCGTAAAAATAGGTGATATGGCCTTCGATTTCGCCGTCAAAATTCTGTCCGGCGAGGATGTTGATGTGGTCAAGACCATTTACATCCAAATCCAAGACTTCCCCGCAGCAGTTGCAGATAAAATGGTAATGGGGCGCTGGATTGCCGTCAAAGCGGTCGGGCCCGATACCGGTGGAGAGCTTCTGGATTTCACCGATTTCGGCAAGCAGCGATAAATTTCGATAGACTGTGCCGAGACTGATGTTAGGAAACTCCTTTTTGATATTTACATAGACCGTTTCTGCTGTGGGGTGGTCATATCTTGTTGCAAGGAAATTCTTAATGCTTTCCCGTTGTCTGCTGTATTTAAGCATAGATAACATCCTTTCTAATAATAGGAACTGTTACTATAATTAGTATAAAGTGCAACACAAGATTTGTCAAGCAAAAGAGTATTAAAGGAAGGTATAATCATATTTCCCTCTGTCCGCAAGCTACGGAAGAGAAGGCAGGAGGACAAAAATGTATTGGGGAAAGGTATAGTCATATTTCCGTCTGCCCGGAATATAAATAGGATTGAGGATAGATAGGACGATTTGGGAGGTTATATGGCAGGAATGAAACGATTTGTTACATATATATATTCCTATGAGGATAAGAAAAAAGGAAACAATACAGGATTTGCGAAAATAGAAATCCGGGGAAATGACGGCAGAATGGAAATTCATCTGCGGGGAGCGTACCCCGGCCGAATGAAATGCAGGGTATATTTCTTTGCAGAGGACGCCGGAGATATAGTGGGTGTTCCGCTAGGAGAACTGAGCCTGCAGAACGGAACGGGAGATTGTTCTGTCCCGTTTCAGGTGGAAAGTATCGGCGGAACAGACGTGAACTTTTTCTCCATGGAGGGAATTATCCTAATTGGTGAAGAACAGCGGATATTTTTAAGCCGCTGGGCAGAAGGAAATCCCATAGAAGTCTGTATGGAACGCTTCCGTGTCCGGGAAAAGTTATACGAAGTGCAGACAATGCCGATGCAAAAGGAAGTAAACCAAAATGAAACGCAGTTACGAGAATCCCCGCCCGCCGACGAACAACCGATACCCCAACAACAGCAAAACGCCAGCAAACAAACTTCTTCTCTCAAGGCAGAGCCCGATAATTTAGAAGAAGCGGAAGAAGAAAACCTCGCCGCCACAGAAATCCCCATGCGCAACATTTTTCCACGCTACAACTGGCAGCAGATTTGGGAGAACTTAAAGGCAAACCATCAAAAATTCGTTTTATACAGGGAAGAAGAAATCTGCTGTGTAAAAATAGAATTAAAGGATATCCGGGAGCTGCCCCGGAGGTACTGGTATCTGGGAAATAACAGCTTCCTCCTTCACGGCTTTTTCAATTACCGTTATCTGGTGGTGGGAAAAATCGGGGAAGAGCGTTGGTTTATCGGTGTTCCGGGAGTTTATCAGAATCAGGAACGGGTCATGGCGGCGATTTTCGGTTTTCCGGAATTTCTGCCGGAGCCGGTGGAAAACCATTTTGGCTACTGGTGCCGTATGATAGAAGAATAGCGGCAGCTCAAAGCACTGGGGCGGCTGCCGAAGTTACAGGGCAGGGCACAGGCGGGCATAGCGCAGGTGATTGGTCCATTTTCCCTGAATCAAAAGACATTCCTGCTCCATTCCCTCACAGACGAAGCCGAGGCGCTCTAAGAGCCGGACGGAGGGAATGTTTTCCGGCATAACCCGGGCGAAAATCCGGTGGAGCTGCAGGCTGCCGAAGCCTACGGCGAGAACCTGTGCCAAAGCCTCCGTGGCAAAGCCCTGGTGCTGGAATGCCATGTCGAATTTATAACCTACCTCCGCACAGGAATAGGGAGCGGCCATAAGGTTGTGGAGGCAGACGGTTCCGATGATTTTCTGCGGATATTTTTTGGAAAATACATAAAAACGGACGGTCTGCTGTTTTAACGCTAATTTCAATTCATATTTTAAGACGGACTGCTGGTACGCCAGGGTGTAAAAATTGTCCGGTCTTGTGGGCTCATACTTTTCAAACAGTTCCCGGTTGCGCATCTGAAATTCTAACAATTCCCGCAGGAAGTCCATGGAGGGAAGCCGTAAAATCAGACGTTCTGTTTCATATTCAAAATTCATGGAAGGTCGTTGAAGCATAAGTCACACCTCGTAAGATTTGTCCCCGTTCTCGACAAACGGGATAAATTAAGTTACAATATAGAAGTTCTATTTATAGTATAACATTTTGGAGAAACTGTCCATGACAAGGGAAGAAAAATATATGAAAGCGGCAATCCGGCAGGCGAAAAAAGCATATACCTTAGAGGAGGTTCCCATCGGCTGCGTGATTGTCCGGAATGACAAAATCATTGCCAGAGGCTATAACCGGAGAAATACAGAGGGGAATACACTGGCACATGCGGAGCTTACAGCCATAAGGAAAGCCAGCAAAAAAGCAGGGGATTGGCGGTTAGAGGACTGTACGATGTATGTCACCTTAGAACCCTGCCAGATGTGCGCAGGGGCTATTGTGCAGAGCCGTATGAAAAAGGTGGTGATCGGCAGCATGAATCCTAAGGCAGGCTGTGCGGGTTCGGTGTTGAATCTGCTGCAAATGGCGGAGTTCAATCATCAGGTGGAAATTGAAACTGGTGTTTTAGGGGAAGAGTGCTCGGAAATGCTGTCCTCATTTTTTCGGGAACTTCGGGAAAAAAAGAAGGTAAATAAGGCGTAAAGTATTGACAATCCGACGCCTGATAAGCTATACTAAAGTCTCCGAGCAGCCGGGGTGTCAGCGGTACCCTGTACCAGCAATCCGCTATAGCTGGGGTGATATCAAACAGAGGCTTTCAAACGGTGGAGCTGCCCTTCATAAGTGGCGTTGAAGTTTGGGTCTTGCGCAACAGGAATTTACGAACCGGGTCAGGTCAGGAATGGAGCAGCCCTAAGTAAAAGCTCTTGTGTGCCGCAAGGGTGCCTGGACCGAGTTTACTGTGGAGGTAACGTCTGTGGTTTGAAGTCGAAGGGCGATGCTCGGTTTAAAAATGCAATCAGATACGCCAGACAGCTTGTGAGGAACTGTTTGGCGTTTTGTTTCTATCATAGGAAAATCTTTGTTCTTTGGATAAGATTTTTGAGGGGAAAAATAAAACATGTGGGATAAAGTGAGAAAAAGGCTGTATGAAGCGGGCGAGATAGTGGAGCTTGTGATGGCAGGGATCGTTATCTGCGCTATTGTGGTGGCGGCGGTTACGCTGGCGCCGGAGTTTCTGCATTATTGGGACAGCCGCATGGAAGCGGGGGCATTTCTGGAATTTTTAGACCGGGTGCTTGATGTGGTAATCGGGGTGGAATTTGTGAAAATGCTCTGTAAGCCAAACTCCAGGAATATTATTGAGGTGTTGATATTTGTTATTTCACGTCATATGATTGTGCAGAAAACCACTGCGACGGAGGATTTGGTGGCGGTCATCAGCATTTGTATTCTGTTTTTCTTCCGGCGGTTTATGGATGCTACGAGAAAAGAGAAAAATGCAGAGACTGAAAAAGCGGGAAATGATACGGAGGAGCAATAGAGGAATACCGTTAATTTTTTCACAAAGTTATATTCATTCTATCAGACTTTGGCAGAAATGTCAAATAAAAATGCACTTATTTGAGTACAAATATTGAAATTCCAAAATTCTGATATATAATAAAAGCATAAAAACGTCAGTGACGGAGAAAATACTATATTATTCAGAAAAGAGGAAAAAAAATGTTTGGATTTGGACAGTTAATCAGTATCCTGAAAAAGAGCCCGAAAAAAATCGTTTTTACCGAGGGCAGTGACCCGCGTATTTTAGAGGCAGCTTCCCGTTTATTAGCAGGTACTTTCCTTCATCCGATTTTAGTCGGAAATGCACAGGAGATTGCCGTAGCGGCGGAAGAGGCAGGTTTCAATATCCGAGGCGCTGAGATTATTGACCCGGCAAACTACGACAGACTAGACGAGATGATTGAGATGTTCTGCGAACTTCGTAAGGGGAAGGGCGTGACACCGGAGCAGGCAAGGGACATTCTTTCTCAGGCAAACTATTTTGGAACTATGTTAGTAAAGATGGGTGTGGCAGATGCACTTCTCGGCGGAGCAACCTACTCTACTGCAGACACCGTTCGTCCGGCATTGCAGCTGATTAAGACAAAACCGGAAAATACCATTGTATCTTCCTGCTTTATCATGGTACGTCCTGCAGCTACCGGCGAGAACGAGGTTCTTGCCATGGGTGACTGTGCCATTAATATCCATCCTTCCGAGGATGAGCTGGTGGAAATCGCAGGGGAGACAGCAGCCTGTGCAAGAATTTTCGGTGTAGACCCGAAGGTAGCATTTTTAAGCTACTCCACCTTTGGTTCCGGAAAGGGAGAGGACGTAGATAAGGTTCGCCATGCAGCAGAGAAAGCCATGGCAAAATATCCGGAGCTTCCAATCGCAGGAGAATTGCAGTTTGACGCAGCGGTATCTCCGCGTGTGGCACGTACGAAATGCCCCGGAAATGAAGTGGCAGGTCATGCAAATACCTTTATCTTCCCGGATATCAACGCAGGAAATATTGGCTACAAGATTGCGCAGCGTCTTGGTAACTTTGAAGCATACGGACCAATCTTACTTGGTTTGAATGCACCGATTAATGATTTGTCCCGTGGATGTAATGCAGCAGAGGTTTACTCCATGGCAATCATTACAGCAGCGCTGGCATAATATTAGTGGAACGGCTTTGCGGCATAGCACATTGGCTATGCCGCTTTTTGTGATACGGTACTGCAATGGGAAGTGGTTGGAAAAACGTGTGGTATCATTACATAGTTGTGCGACAATAACAGGTATTGTGATAAATACTTAGAAAAATGTTGACAATTCTGTGGATAATGTGGATAAGTACAGCGAAGATTCCACAAGATATGGAAAGTTGACATACAATTAGTGGGAGAGAGAAAATATGTCAGGAAGCTGCAGAGAAAAGAGAGGGTATCCGCCCGGCAAAGCCATTTGTTTAAAATAATGGCTTTGCACCGGAGGGATACCCTCTCCTTATCTTATAAAATACATCACAAAGTGACAATTTTTATATTGCTGCAGCTAAATTATTTTTTTGTCGGATACTTATCAATCATACGCTCAATCAGCTCTACCGACTCCTTGATACCATAGCAGGCACTGTTAATGCAGAGGTCGTAGTTTACGGCATCGCCCCACTTCTTTCCGGTATAGAAGTTGTAGTAGCGCTCATGCTGCCGGTCTAATTTCTTTAAGAGCTTGCAGGCTTCTTTAAATTCCAGATGGTTTACCTCCATCATACGGCGAACGCGCTGCTGGAACGGCGCCGTGATAAAGATACTGATGTGGGGAATGTGGTTGTTGGTTAAAATTACATCTGCACAGCGTCCCATAACAATAAAGTCTTCTTTCTTTGCCATATCCCGGATTAAATCACTCTGGTTGAAAAAGACGGCATCTTTTTTCGGAAGCCCGTGATAGCGGTTGAAATCGCTGATACGGCGTTTCGCATGGGTGTCAGGCAGCGCTTCGTGCAGCTCATGCAGCTTTGTGGCAAAATTGTCACGGTCTGCGACGGAGTCCTTTTCCGCCTCTAAACGCTCTAATACCTGATTGAAAATTTCCACATCATAATAATTGATTTTTAATGCGTCCGCCAGAGCGAAACCGATGTCTGTTCCGGCGCTGCCGTGAGTTCTTCCGATACAGATAATAAGGTGGTCATCCGGAGAAGCCTGGCGGTGCAGGTTGGAGATATTTAAAGCGGCTAACTGCTCATCTACGATGTCCACGGAGCCGAAAGATGCCGGAATCTGCTCGATTTCCTTTAAAATCGCATTGTATTCCGTCATCATTCTGCTGCGCTCCGATTTGTTGTGGATCGTACGTGCCATATTGCCGATTAAGGCGATTTCACTTCGCAGAAGATGTCCCTGCGGGTGGGTGTAAATCAATGTGGCAAGGGTTGAAATATGGGCATCTTTATCGCCGTTAAAGGTACGGCCTAAAGAGGAACCCGATAACTGGTAAACATTGGTGTCTAAATCATAAATCCGTTTTGCCAGTTTTAAACATTTTTCATGCGTGTTTTCCATATTCGGTTTCCCTCCTTATAAAAAGAATATCAGCATATCCAACAGGAACACTGGAATTAAGAATGACAGTGACCACAGCAGATATCCGAAAAAAGACGGCATTCGGATACCGTTCTCGTCGGAAATGGATTTTACCATAAAGTTCGGTGCATTTCCGATGTAAGTGTTGGCTCCCATAAATACGGCGCCGCAGGAAATTGCAATGAGCATCCGTACCGGGATAGTGCCGACGGTGGTGATAAGTCCCTCGGTAAAGCCCAAAGAACCGGCAGTCGTTAAAAATACCAGATAGGTCGGTGTGTTGTCTAAGAAGCTGGATAACAGTCCGGTAGCCCAGAACATCTCGAAAGGCTCGGTGATGCCAAGCTCTCCTCCCTTTGCCTTTAAAATCATAAGGGCAGGCTGCATGGTGATGAAAATACCGATAAATAACACGGCAACCTCTTTGATTGCGCCCCAGGTAAAGTGGTTTTTCGTCCGGATTTCCGGATTGGAAGTACGGAAAGATAAAAATGCCGCCAACAGGATAATGGCAATCTCAATGATGGATGGGAAACCAAGCACCACTTCCCCGAAAGGAATGCCGGCTACATTTCCGGCTGTGTCCTGGAAAGCAGGAAGGCTCGGCAGGGAACCGCTTAAAATAACGGCAACCACGATCATCACAAGGAAAATGATATTGTGAGCGCCCTCTAAATGGATGGTAGTTCCCGGTTTGCTGATATCCGGCCGCATGCCGGCTGCAATATCCTTGCGGTAATTGCGTTTGTCAAGGAAGTAGAATACCGTAAGGAGAACCACCATATTAAAAATAAGCATCGGGAATAAGTGCAGACTCCAGAAGAAAGGAACACCGCGCATAAATCCCATCAAAAGAGGCGGGTCGCCGATGGGGGTAAGACATCCGCCAATATTGGAAATGAGGAAAATGAAGAAAATCATAATATGGCTTTTTCTTCTTCTCCAGGAGTTCATCTTAATCATAGGACGAACCATCAGCATACTTGCACCGGTAGTTCCGATACAGCTTGAAAGCAGAGTACCGATAGCAAGGAAAATAACGTTTACCCGTGGGGAACCTGCCAGATCGCCTTCTAGGGTGATGTTACCAGCAACACAGAACAGGCCGAATAACAGGACGATAAAAGTCAGGTAGTCGTTTAAAATACATTCCAACACGGTTTCTGTTGCCATTCCCGCACCGTATTTCACGGCAAAAGGGATGATAAACAGGAGAGACCAGGCAGCCACTGCGATGGGCTGGTTCTTCTCCCACCATTCTGCCTTTACCAGCGGAAGAACGGCGATACACAGCAACAGGCCTGCAAATGGAATGCAGAGCCAGAGTGGAACACTTGCAGTACTCTCAGAGCCGGCCTCCGCAGCCATGGTAGATAATGGGCTGCAGGAAAGTGTGGCGAGAATGCCTGCACAAAAAGCAATAAACCTTTTCATATGACACTAACCTCCGATATCATATTTATATTACATGTTTTTCAACCCCTTATTATGCGAACAAAAAAGTAAAAAGTCAACAAGAAAAATGTCCGAAAAAGGATTTTTTAGCGAAAATGTAGCGGTATTTATACAAAAAGGAATAATTGTATAGTTAGGAAAGTTCTTCTATGTGGTTGACAGGGAGAACAGGGGGTGGTAGATTGGAAAAGTATGTTGTATTATATTATAGAAGAAATCCGAAAAAGGGTTAAGAGGATGTAGAGAAAGAAAATGTATAAGAACAGAGGAAAAGTAAAAAGAACCTTAGAAGAGTATGCACTTCTTACGATTGCGACTTTGATTTTGGTGGTGGGAGTTTACGTTTTTAAGTTCCCCAACAATTTTTCTTTTGGCGGAGTGACGGGTATTGCGGTTGTTTTAAGTGCGGTCATGCCCGTAACACCCGGAAGCCTTACTTTCATTATTAATATGGCGCTTCTTGTGGTGGGATTTATATTCCTGGGAAAAGGTTTTGGCATGAAAACGGTTTATGTCAGTGTTGTAATGTCTCTGGGCCTAAGCTTAGCGGAAATCTGGTTTCCCATGGAGCGGCCTCTGACCAATGAGCCGGTGCTGGAATTGATGTATGCCATTGTATTGCCGGCGTTCAGTTCGGCAATCCTTTTTAATGTGGGAGCCTCCGGCGGCGGCACGGATATTGTGGCGATGGTGTTGAAAAAATATACAAAGCTCAATATTGGGGCGGCGCTCTTTGTGGTGGATATGGGGATTGTGGCGGCGTCCTGTCTGGTATTTGACGCCCAGACCGGACTTTGTTCCCTCTGCGGACTGCTGGCAAAATCTTTGGTGGTGGATAATGTGATTGAGAGTATCAACCGCTGCAAATATTTTACCATCATCTGCAACGATCCGGAGCCCATCTGCGATTTCATCACCAACCATCTGGAGCGGAGCGCAACGGTTTATCAGGCGCAGGGGGCATACCAGCATAACCAGAAAACGGTAATCTTAACGGTGATGAAGCGAAGCCAGGCGGTGGAGCTTAGGAATTATATCAGGTTAAACCAGCCTTCTGCGTTTATTGCCATCACCAACAGCAGCGAAATCATCGGAAAGGGCTTTCGCGGTTTCAACTAAGTAAAGGGTTTAGAGAAAGGAACAAATATGCTTATCAGTTTGCTAGTTACCATAGTGTTTGGGCTTATCTATTTTTATATAGAACTCCCGGCATTAAATTTTCATTCAGCGGAGTTTTACACTTTTGTGTATCTGCTCTGTGTGATTTATTGTTTTTGCAGCATTCTTTTGTCCGGTTTCCGCTCAAAAAGCATTAAGGAGTTTGGAAAACATCTGCTGAAAAAGTGCACGGTGCCGGTAGTGGTAGTGGCGGTGTCTTTTGTGGTCAGCGTCGTAGGCGGTCTTGTGGGAAGCGAGCTGCTGCGGGCGAAATCCTATGCAGGGCTTTTAGATGTGAAGCAGGGAGATTTTGCGGAGGAAGTTAAGGAGGTAAGCTGGGAACAGATACCGATGTTGGATGAGACCTCGGCAAATACTCTTGCCAATAAGAAAATGGGGGAGCTTTCGGATTTGGTTTCCCAGTTTGAGGTGGACGATGAATCAGCGCAGATTAATTATCAGGATACCCCGGTACGTGCCACCTACTTAAATTACGGCGATATTATCAAATGGTTTAAGAACAGGAAAAACGGGATTCCGGCCTATCTTCTTATTGATATGGCAACCCAGGAGGTGACAGTGCAGCGGTTAGAGGAGGGAATGAAGTATTCGCCCTCGGAGCCTCTGAACCGGAATATTGAGCGTTACCTGCGGTTTAAATATCCCACGAAAATGTTTTACGATGTGAATTTTGAGGTGAATGATGACGGTGTGCCCTACTGGTGCGCTACGGTGGTGAAAAAGACCATCGGTTTATTCGGCGGAACGGATGTGGCAGGGGCAGTGCTTGTAAATGCGGTGACCGGGGAATGCCAGTATTATGACATCGGGGAGGTGCCAGGCTGGGTGGACCGTGTCTGCAGTGCGAGGCTGATTTTAGAGCAGTACGACTATTACGGAAAGTATCAGAGCGGTTTCTGGAATTCCATTTTAGGACAGAGCGGCTGTACCAAATCCACCAGCGGTTATAACTATATTGCCAAGGATGACGATGTCTGGGTTTATACCGGAATTACTTCCGTGGGCGGGGACGAGAGCAACCTTGGATTTATTTTAGTCAACCAGCGGACCAAGGACACTCGTTATTATGTCTGTGCAGGGGCAAATGAAGCCTCTGGTATGAAGTCTGCGCAGGGGGCGGTGCAGCAGTACAGCTACCAGTCCACCTTCCCGATTTTGCTTAATATCGGTGATGAGCCTACTTATTTTATGGCCTTAAAGGATGCCTCCCAGTTAGTGAAAATGTATGCCATGGTAAATGTCAGCCAGTACCAGATTGTGGCGGTAGGCAGCACTGTGGAGGAGTGTCAGGAGAACTATGCGGCGCAGCTGCAAAAAAACGGGCTGACACAGGCTCCGGAGGAAATGCCCCATGAAGAGTTAGAAACCACGGGAAGAATTGCAGAAATCCGCTCCGCAGTCATGGAGGGGGACACCTGCTATTTTATCCGTTTGCAAGATGAGGCAGTCTATTATATAATAAATGGAAGAGAATATCCGATTGCAACGATTTTGAACGTAGAAGATAAAGTGCATATTGTATATCAAAACGGAGAAGGAGAGATTTTGATAGGGGTATCAATAGAGCGAAAATAAAAGGGGGATTTTTAAATGAATATTTTAGAGGATAAAAACCAGTGCTACATCAGAGCGGCAATGGAAAAAGGTACACCGCAGGAGAGGGAAACGTTAGAGAAAGCCCTTGCGGACATTGACTTTAGTATTTTAGAGCACATAGAGAGGAAAGAGACAGTCAATGAGCGGGGAGTGTTTGCGCCCCTCGATGCAGTGGAGTTAGAGGAAATCCGTGCCCGCGGGGAAGAGTTTAAAAAAATCGGCCTAGAGGCGATACGTCAGGGAAAGGTGGGGGCAGTGCTCCTTGCAGGAGGTCAGGGAACCCGCCTTGGCTTAGACAAGCCCAAGGGAACCCTGAATATCGGTATCCACCGGGAACTGTTTCTGTTTGAGCAGCTCATGCGGAATCTGATGGACGTGACGGATGAGGCAGGGGCAACCGTTCCCCTCTATATCATGACCAGCAACATCAACCATGAGGATACGGCAGCATTTTTTGAAGCCCATGATTACTTCGGGTATCCGAAGGATGCGGTGAAATTCTTCGTCCAGGAGATGGTTCCGGCATGTGATTATCAGGGCAGGGTTTATGTGGAGAGCCTGTCAAAGGTGGTGATGTCCCCAAACGGCAACGGCGGCTGGTTTGGCTCCATGGTAAATGCCGGGCTGCTTTCCGATATCAGGGAGCGGGGAATCGAGTGGATTAATGTATTTGCGGTGGATAACTGTTTACAGCGGATTGCTGATCCGGTTTTTGTGGGAGCCACCATTGCCTATGGCAGGGAGAGCGGGGCAAAGGTAGTGCGCAAGGCAGCGCCGGACGAAAAGGTAGGAGTGCTCTGCACCGAGGACGGAAAACCTTCCATTGCGGAATATTACGAGATGACGGAAGAGATGGCGACGGCGAGAAAAGAGAACGGAGATTTGCTTTACGGCTTCGGTGTTATCTTAAATTACCTCTTTTCAGAGAAAAAGCTAGAGCAGATTGCAGACGCCAAAATGCCGGTTCACGTGGTGGAGAAAAAAATCCCTTACATGGACACGGAGGGAAATTTTGTGAAACCGGAGAACCCCAACGGATATAAATTTGAAACGTTGGTGTTGGACATGGTGCACATGATGGAGGACTGCCTTCCCTATGAGGTGGAGAGGGAAAAGGAATTTGCCCCCATTAAAAACCTTCATGGCGTTGATTCACTAGATTCTGCAAGAGAGCTGATGAAGGGCTGCGGCATCGAATTATAAAAAAGAAAACCTCATTTCTGGATGAGTTGCGATTTAAGAAATATTTTATAGCGGATTAATAGGAGATTAAGGATTGTCTGTTATACTATATGCGAGAACGAAATTCAGAAATGGGGTTTTTTATATTTATGAGACAGAAAAACACAAGAGAAAAGAAAAAGGGGGAGCAGATAGTTGTGGAAGAACAGGTTATCGTAGAGGTGCAGGAGGCAGAGACCATGCAGGTGTACGAAATGATGCCACTGCGCAGGCCCATGAATGACAATATGGAGCGGATTGCGGATATGACGGAGGAATTTTCCCAGACCATCGACCCGATCTTAAGAATGTACAATGCGGCGCTGTGCGCCACAACGGCCAGGTTGGAAATTATTGAGGACGAGTTTCAGTACCGGAAGCTGCGGTGTCCCATTCACCACATTGATACCCGCCTGAAATCGGCAAAAAGCATTTTAGGAAAGCTTCAGAAGAAGGACTTAGACCTGACCTTAGGGGCAGCCTGTAACAATATTTACGATATTGCAGGAATCCGGGTGGTTTGTTCCTATATGAAAGACGTTTATCTTATCCGGGATCGTATTGTGGCGCAGGACGATATTTACATTATGGAAATCAAGGACTACATCAAGGAGCCGAAAAAGAACGGCTACCGCAGTCTCCATATGACAGTCCGCGTCCCGGTCTATTTTATGAATAAAAAACAGATGGTTCCGGTGGAGCTGCAGATACGTACCCTTGCCATGGATTTGTGGGCGAGCTTAGAGCATGATATTAAATACAAGTCCTTATATCAGGCGGGAGATACGGATTTTTCCGATGAATTAAAGGAGTGCAGCAGGCTAATTTACGAGGCAGAGAAAAAAATGGAGGTCATGAATGCCATGTTAGAAGCATAATACTATTGACTTCTCCTTAAAATTCCGTAATAATAGCATATTGTATACATATAGGCAGGGGTTCCGCATAAAAGGAAAAATCTGTCCTGTGAATCTGTAAAAATGTACAGAATATGAAAAACGGAAGAGAGGAGATACGGTTTATGAAACAACAGATGGATAAGACGACAGAGATATTTCGGGATGCCCCCATTCCAAAGGCGGTATTTTATAATATTGTTCCCTCCGTCATCAGTATGATAATGGTGCTTGTCTATAATCTTGCCGATACCTTTTTTATCGGGCAGACGAAGGATGCTTACATGGTGGCTGCGGTTTCCCTGGCAACTCCGGCATTTCTGATTTTTATGGCAATCGGAATTTTATTCGGAGTAGGAGGCACCTCCCTGATCTCAAGAATGCTGGGAGAAGGCAAAAACGAAAGAGCAAAAAACGCCTCTGCTTTTTGCTTTTGGACAGGTATTGCAGTGGGAATTATCGGAATGCTCTTTATCTGGGTGGCAATCGAGCCGCTCTGCAAGGTAGTGGGCTCTAGCGCTGATACAGTGGAATATGTGAAACAGTATCTGCTGATTATTTCGGTGGGGGTTCCGTTTTTAATTGTAGGCAACAGCTTCAGTAATATTATCCGTGCCGAGGGCAAGGCAAATAAAGCCATGATGGGTATGATACTGGGAAATATCACCAATATTATTTTAGATCCCATTATGATTTTAGGCTTTGGCTGGAATGTGGCGGGAGCCGCGGTGGCGACGGTCATCGGAAATATTGTGGCGGCAGCTTTTTATATTTTTCATTTTGTTTCGGGAAAATCCATGCTGTCCATTCATCCGAAGCATTATATGGCGGCAGGAGGGATTGCAGCGGGTGTCCTTGCTATTGGGGTTCCGGCATCGTTAAACAACATTCTTATGAGTGTTTCTAATATCGTGGTGAATAACCTGATGGCGCACCATGGCGACATGGCAGTGGCAGGCCTTGGGGTTGCAATGAAGGTAAATATGATTGTGGTCATGCTGCTAATCGGCGTGGGAACGGGAATACAGCCCTTGCTGGGATACTGCTTCGGTGCAAGGAACCGGAAACGTTTTGTGGGAGTGCTGAAATTTTCCCTTTGCCTGGCGGTGGTGTTAAGCGCAGTGATGACAGTTATCTGTTACGCAGGCGCAGGTCCTATGGTAAACGCCTTTTTGGAGGATGCGGATGCCTACGGATACGGTATGCAGTTTGCACGGATTTTGATTATTTCCGGTCCGGTTCTGGGAATCTTATTTGTGCTGGTGAATACCATTCAGGCGATGGGGGCGGCGCTTCCGTCGCTGGTGCTCTCCGTCAGCCGCCAGGGATTGGTATATCTTCCGGTACTTACCGTTTTTAATCAGGTGTTTGATACGCCGAAAATGCTGGTAATGGCGCAGCCTGTGACGGACTATATGGCGGTGGTTCTGGCTGCGGTGCTCTGCGCGGTGGCGTTCCACAGGCATTTTGATAAAAAGTAACCAATTGCATAAATTTTGAAAGATTTAAGAAATCTCCCGTTGTAACCGGTGAGAAGCTCTGCTAAGATAAAGACAACAGGGTGGAAACACCAAAGGACGGGGGATTTTTTAGAGTAAAAGGGAACTGTCGGTAAAGCTGCGGGGCAGATGGCACAAAGCGGAACTGTTTTCGTCAACTTGCCCCTGGATTTTCAGAAAAAATGTCAGGAATTGGGAGGCGTGCGCATGAGGAAGAAGCATATTGAAAAAGAATGGGCGCAGGTATTAAAACAGGAGGAAAATTTTCTCAGACGGAATTTACCGGAAAACCAGGCAAATTGGCAGGAGAAAGTTGCCCGGTTTGTCCCGGAAAAGTTAGACGATACCTTAAATACAGCTTTTTTCAAGGCGTTTGAACTGATTTTTGAGAAGGGTACGGGAGTGATTGAAAAGACGTATTCTAAGGAGAAAAAGCAACAGAATTATAAAATCAATGAGTACACTGCCGAGGTGCGAGGCACCCGCAGGGCGTTAAGAGCCTTCGGCAGAGAGGCTGGGACGGCGAAAAATATCAACACGGCGATTTCTGCGGCGGAGGGCGTCGGTATGGGGCTTCTCGGTATGGGGCTGCCGGATATCCCGCTGTTTTTAGGGGTGTTGCTAAAGAGCATTTACGAGATTGCTGTAAGCTATGGCTTTTCCTACGATACGGAGGAAGAACAGATTTTTATTTTAAAAATGATAGAGACAGCGCTTTCCCATGGCAACGAACTGATGAAAGGCAATATGGACTTAAATCTCTGGATGGAGCGGAAAGACAGAAGATACAGTTCCGGAGCAGTATCACCGGAGAAAAAGGCAGTATCACCGGAAGAAAACGCAGAAGTGCCGGAGGAAAGAAGCGAAGTAACGGCTGGAGAAAGTGAGATGGCGAAGGAAGAGAGGAAAACAGAGGGGGTGTCTCTCTCAAGAACAGAGCAGATACGCCGCACCTCCGACGCTCTGTCGAGGGAACTGCTTTACCTGAAATTTGTCCAGGGGATTCCCGTGGTGGGGGTAGTGGGCGGACTTTCGGACATGGTTTACCAGAAGAAAATCAGTGATTTTGCGGCAGTAAAGTACAAGAGAAGATTTTTGGCAAAGAAAAAGCCGCAGGACTGATGCTCTGCAGCTTTTTCGCTATGTTTTGGTGGTAGGAAAAATTACTTGTTATATGGAAGGAAGTCCTCGCCGTTTAAGATGGCGAAACCTGCGCAAATTGCGTCGATATTCTCTGAAAAATAATTTTTAATAGCGTTTAACATATGATTACCTCCTTGTTTCTAATCGGCTTATTTCATTACTTTTTCTATCTGACAGGTATTATCATACAGGAATTTCCGGGAAAAAAACAGATGCCATATTTGCAAGTTTTACGTCGATATTGACTTTTGCGTAAAGGAAGGATAAATTTTCTAAATAATGTATAAATTGGAAAGGAATGGAATATGAACGGGTTTGAAACTTCGTTTGAGAATATTGCAGTTTCCGCAGAAACCGGATTTAGCGTTCGTTTTGTGACGAAGGACCATAACTCTCCCCTTCACTGGCATCGGGAGTTAGAGATACTTTATATTTTGAACGGACATGCTGCGGTGGTGATGGATGGGGTGCGTCATGAGATAAATCCCCAGCAGGCGATTGTCATGGATTATTCCCAGATTCATGAGGTGTTTTATGCACTGCCCCAGACCATGGGGATTTGTATCCATATTTCAAAGCAGTTAGAGAGACGTTATTTGAGCGATGCAGAGCTATTGGAAATTCACTGCTGCGGGGATGCAGTGCCAAGGGAGAAAGAGGAGGCATACCGGGAAATTCTTGCCTGTTTAAAAGAGCTTACGATTCTTTATGTGAATCAGAAGAACACCTACCGTATGCGGAGCAATGCGCTGATTTTACAGATGATGGCGGCACTGGTGGAGAGTTTCAGCGAACCGGTAACTAAGGGAGGTATGGCGGCGAAGGCAGGGAATATGGAGCGCCTGGAGAAAATCTGTGGGTTTGTGGAGCGGCATTATCGGGAAGAGATTTCCCTGCAGCAGGCGGCGGAGGAGCTGGGGCTGAACCGGGAGTATTTCTGCCGCTTTTTTAAGCAGAATACAGGGACGTCTTTCCTGCGTTATGTCAATCAGGTGCGGATTGGACATATTTATCAGGATTTGCTGCACACTGACGATTCCGTGGGGGAGATTATGGAACGGCATGGATTTTATAACCAGAAATTGTTTCACCGAATGTTTAAGGAACGGTACGGCTGCACGCCCAGAGAGCTGCGCCGGATGGGCGAGGAAGAGCTGGCGCAGGGGCTTTAAAGTCAACTGGATATGTGAAATGCCCCAAATAGCCGTTTCCAAAGAAATGGCGAAATGTTATAATTAATTTAGTATCGTCCCTCATTTTACAGGAAAGATTGTGAGGTATGTCTGGATGAAAGAAATGACCCGGAATCACATAGATATAACAGGAAGCAGGACAAAGGAGCTGCGGGAAAGTTCAGAAAGTATGAAGTACCGTCTTGCAGACGCCATGAAACAGTGCATGAAAAAATCACCCGTGGATAAGATTACAGTGAAGGAAATCGTGGAAGAATGCCATACAACAAGGCAGACTTTTTACCGGAATTTCCAGGACAAGTATGATTTGATTAACTGGTATTTTGACAAGATTCTTCTGGAGTCATTTGAGCATATGGGCGAGGGAAAATCCGTGTACGAAGGACTTGTAAATAAGTTCTGCTACATTCAGCAGGAAAAGCTCTTTTTTAAAGCTGCATTCAAAAATGACAATCAGAATTGCCTAAGAGACCACGATTTTCACCTTATCCTTCAGTTTTATACCAGCCGTATTGAGGGTAAGACGAAAAGAAAAATATCGGAGCATCTGAAATTTCTTCTGGAGATGTACTGTCAGGGCTCCATCTACATGACAGTACAGTGGGTGCTCGGCAGGACAAAGGCGACGCCGGAGGAGATGGCGCAGAGGCTGGTGGACGCCATGCCTGCGGAATTAGAAAAGGTGTTTCGGGAACTGGGGCTTTTGTAAAGTGACAGATTGAGAGGTTTGTAACTTTTTATTTGAGCCGGGGCTTGTTAAAATATAAATAAAAAAAGAAAAGGAGATTGACGAAAATGGCAAACAGAATCATGCTGAATGAGACATCTTATCACGGAGCCGGCGCAATCAGTGAGATTGCAGCAGAAGCAAAGGCAAGAGCTTTTAAAAAGGCATTTGTCTGTTCCGATCCTGACCTGATTAAGTTCGGGGTGACAGGGAAAGTCACAAAAGTATTAGATGACGCAGGGCTTGCATACGAGATTTACTCTGACATCAAGCCAAATCCCACCATTGAGAACGTGCAGAACGGGGTTGCGGCATTCAAGGCTGCTGAGGCTGATTATATCATTGCGATTGGCGGCGGTTCTTCTATGGACACAGCGAAAGCGATCGGTATTATTATTGCAAATCCTGAGTTTGAGGATGTGAGAAGCCTTGAGGGAGTTGCACCGACAAAGAAACCCTGTGTTCCGATTATCGCAGTTCCGACCACAGCGGGAACCGCAGCTGAGGTTACTATTAATTACGTTATCACGGACGTGGAGAAAAAGAGAAAATTTGTCTGTGTGGATCCCCACGATATGCCGGTGATTGCAGTGGTTGATCCTGAAATGATGTCGTCTATGCCGAAGGGCCTCACTGCTTCTACAGGTATGGATGCCCTCACACATGCCATCGAGGGATATACCACAAAGGCAGCCTGGGAAATGACGGATATGTTCCACTTAAAAGCAATCGAGATTATTTCAAGGTCGCTGAGAAGCGCAGTGGCGAACGAAAAAGAAGGGCGTGAGGGCATGGCGCTGGGCCAGTATATTGCAGGAATGGGCTTCTCTAACGTAGGACTTGGGATTGCCCACTCTATGGCACATACACTTGGCGCTGTCTATGACACACCGCACGGTGTTGCATGTGCCATGATGCTTCCAATCGTTATGGAGTACAACGCAGACTGCACAGGTGAGAAATACCGAGAGATCGCACGTGCAATGGGTGTGAAGGGCGTGGATGAAATGTCTGTGGAAGAGTACAGAAAGGCAGCGGTGGATGCGGTACAGAAACTTTCGGTGGATGTTGGTATCCCGACAAAGCTGGAAGCCTTGAAGGAAGAGGATATTGATTTTCTCGCTGAGTCCGCCCACGCAGACGCATGTGCACCGGGTAACCCGAAGGATGCGAGCGTAGAGGATTTGAAAGCATTGTTTAGAAAGCTGATGTAAGGGGCTGAACGGATAAGAAAGGTTGGCAGCGCCGCAGCGTGGGGGAAGAACCCTAGGCTGCGGCGCTGTTTATTTTTTTATGAAGCAGCTCCCGGAAATATTTTAGGTAATAATGGTAATGAATCAACAAAGATTGTGTTTTTGATTGTAGTTGACAAGGAAATACAAAAGAGTTATATTGGTCATATACCCCATGGGGGTATAAGATGCACTCATAAAAAGGGAGGGTACAGTGATGGCATGTAAGCATTGTGAGGCAGAGGAAGAAGTGAAGCACAAGCAGCGGGGGGAAGCTGAGAGAAAGGACCTGATTACGAGATTAAACCGTATTGAAGGGCAGGTGCGGGGGGTGAAGGCCATGGTGGAGGAAGACCGCTACTGCGTGGATATTGTGACGCAGGTTTCGGCGATACAGGCGGCGTTAAACAGCTTTAACAAGGAACTGTTAGCAAGGCACATCAAAACCTGCGTTTCCGACGATATCCGGGAAGGAAACGAGGAAGCTGTAGACGAGCTATGCGAATTGTTAAAAAAATTAATGAAATAGCTGAATGCAGTGAATAGAGAAAAAATAAGAAATGAACAGAATGCAGCAGATAGAAATAACAATAAAACGGTTGCATTTTGCAGATAATAAGAAAAGAAGCGGGAAAGAATATGTGACAGAATGGAGAGTGAAAATAAGTGAAAGAAAAATTCGACGTTACCGGCATGAGCTGTTCGGCATGTTCCGCTCATGTGGAAAAGAGTGTTTCTGGGGTGGACGGAGTAAAGGGGGTCACGGTCAATCTGCTGACTAATAGTATGCAGGTGGAATTTGACGCTGCCCAAACCGACACCGGAAAGATTATAAAAGCAGTGGAAGAAGCCGGGTATGGCGCTTCCGTAAAAAGCGAACAGGGCAGCAGCCGGGGAAGGGAACAGGGGAAAACACAAGAGGACGCCGTTTCCATACAGCAGAAAAATATTGCAGGAATGAAGCGGCGGTTAATAATTTCCATCATTTTCCTGATTCCCCTAATGTATGTTTCCATGGGACATATGTTTTATGAATGGCTGGGGATAGAACTGCCGCCTGTCACCGGAAATTATCTTTCCGGCAATGAAAATGCCGTGATTTACGCCTTTACTCAGCTGCTGCTCTTACTGCCGATTTTGTTCGTAAACCAAAAATATTTCAGAAACGGTTTTAAGACGCTGGCAAAGAAAAGTCCCAACATGGACAGCCTCATTGCCATCGGAGCTACAGCCTCTATTGTCTATGGTATCTTCGCCATTTATCGTATCGGCTATGGTTTGGGGCACGGAGACATGGAGGTGGTCGCTCATTACAGGCACGATTTGTACTTTGAATCGGCGGGAATGATTTTAACCCTGATTACCGTGGGAAAATATCTGGAAACGAAATCCAAGGGAAAAACCAGTGAAGCCATTACCAAGCTGATGAATTTGGCGCCCAAGACAGTGACAGTGGTTCGTGACGGCACAGAGCAGGTGATTGACGCAGCAGATGTGGCGGCAGGAGACATTTTCCTTATCAAACCCGGCGAAGCGGTGGCAGTGGACGGCATTATTTTGGAGGGAAAATCCTCCTTTGACGAATCGGCAATTACCGGAGAGAGCATTCCAGTGCCAAAGCAGGAGGGGGACAAAGTGGTTTCCGCCTCCATCAATAAAGCGGGGCTGATACGGGCGAAAGCCACCAGGGTGGGGAAGGATACCACTATTTCCCAGATTATCCGTCTGGTGGAAGAGGCCTCCTCTAGCAAAGCGCCCATTGCAAGGCTGGCGGATAAGATTTCCGGTATTTTTGTGCCCACGGTCATCGGCATTGCCCTTGTGACTTTTGCGGCATGGCTGCTTAGCGGTGCGGAGTTTGAATTTGCCATGTCAAGTGCCATTGCGGTGCTGGTGATTTCCTGCCCCTGTGCACTAGGGCTTGCCACTCCCGTGGCGATTATGGTGGGAACCGGAAAGGGGGCGGAAAACGGTATTTTGATAAAATCCGGCGAGGCGTTGGAGACGGCGCACCTCATTGATACGGTGGTGCTGGATAAAACCGGAACCATTACCCACGGAAAGCCCGTAGTGACAGATATTTTCTGCGGCGTCGGTGTGACGGAGACGGAACTGCTCACCGTTGCGGGAAGTCTCGAAAAGGGCAGTGAACATCCTTTGGCGGAGGCGATAGTCGGGTATTGTGAGAAAAAGCGGCTTTCCCTTGAGAAAGTGACCGATTTTCAGGCGTCCTTCGGAAAAGGCATAGAGGGCTGTGTTACATGGAACAATCAGGCAGGAAACGCTGCCGTGCCTAAGAAATATTTTGCCGGAAATGAGAAATTGTTAAAGGAGAAAAACATAGGAATTTCCGGGGAAGTAAGTACTCAGATATTAGCCCTCTCGAAAGAGGGGAAAACACCGCTGCTGTTTGCGGATGAAGAGAAGGTAATCGGCGTGATAGCCGTGGCGGATGTGGTGAAAGCCACCAGCAAAGAGGCGGTGCGGCAGTTTAAGGAGGAGGGCATTCATGTGATTATGCTCACCGGAGACAATGAGGTGACGGCGCAGGCAATCCAAAACCAGGTGGGGATTGACGAGGTTATTGCGGGAGTGCTGCCGACCCAGAAGGAAGAAAAAATTTCCGCTTTGAAAAAGGCAGGACATGCGGTGGCAATGATCGGCGACGGTATCAATGACGCTCCGGCTTTAGCTTCGGCAGATGTGGGAATTGCCATCGGGGCAGGCACCGACGTTGCCATTGAGAGTGCAGATATTGTTCTGATGAAAAATGATCTTTTAGATGGGGTAGGGGCGCTGCGACTGAGCAAGGCGGTAATCCGCAACATCAAGCAAAATTTATTCTGGGCGTTTTTTTATAACAGTATTGGCATTCCGTTAGCCGCAGGGCTGCTTTATCCCCTATGGGGCATCCGTTTAAATCCTATGTTTGGAGCGGCGGCAATGAGTTTAAGCAGCGTATGCGTTGTCACCAATGCTCTGCGGTTAAAGACAGTGAAGCTTCATAAGAAACGCGCAGCCCGACAGGAGTTTGGGGCAGAGGCGGAGCAGAACCAAGAAATTCAACCGGAGGCGGTTACTGTACAGCTTTCGGAAGAACATAAAAACACAGTGCAAAGAGAGGAGAAACAAACCATGACAACAACATTAAACATTGAAGGAATGATGTGCGCACATTGCCAGGGCAGAGTGGAAAAGGCGCTGAAAGAGGTGCCGGGAGTGACGGAGGTTACGGTAAACCTGGAGGCAAAAAATGCGGTAGTTATCGCAGAGGACAGTGTTTCCGCCGATACGTTAAAGGCAGCGGTGGTGGATGCCGGTTACGAGGTGACATCTGTTGCATCATAAGAGAGAGGGGGCAGCCGTTTACTCGGCTTCCCCCTCTTCTACAATCTGCTCTAATACGCGGATTAAATCCTGCATATTATTGAGCTGGACATTTCGTTCCAAAATCAGATTCTTCAAATCAACGGACAGGGTTTCAAATTTGTCCGCAATCGCAGGTGAAACATAAGATGCCATAAAAGATACCAGTCCTTTCCTCAAATTCACTGCCGAAGAATATTTTTATGAAATAGTTATCCTTCGTTAGGTTAGCATATGTATTTTTGGGAAAAATATGTTTATCAATACAAAAAAACCAGGGTGTCAGCCCTGGTTAAAAAAAGCGGAGACGAAGGGATTCGAACCCTCGTGCCCCAAAAGAGAGGCCAACGCATTTCGAGTGCGCCCCGTTATGACCACTTCGATACGTCTCCGTAAAACTATTATAACACATTTTATGGAATTTGCAAAATATCTACGGTATGTCCGCTGGCACCCATCAAATCCATGCGTTCACAGGTGGCAAGATGGTAGTCGATAAAATGGGAAAATTCCTCTTGGGTCAGGGCGTTTAAGTAGGGACGGATATAGTTGGCAGCGCCGTCTGCCGCAATGACCTTCAGGCGGGTCAGCCCGGCTTCTTTATTGAGGTCGTCCATATCCTCAAGACGTACCATGCTGTAGAGTGCATTTGCCTTTTTGGTACAGTGGTAGGTGTTGTCGAGCATTCCGGTTTTTAAGGCTTCGGTAATGTGTTTTTCCTTGAAGGCATAGGTGATGACACTGAATTCATTCATGATATAGGCAGCTAAAAGAATACCGTCGGGTTTTGTCACACGTTTTGCCTCGGAGAGGGCGGCAAGCTTTTCCTCCTTGGAATGAAGGTGGTACAGCGGACCGAAAAGCAGGGTGACATCAAAGGTGTCATCGGCAAACCGGGAGAGCTTCATAGCATTTCCCTGATAGGCTTTTACCAGACTGCTTTTCTGTCTGAGCCTGCCCAGATTGTGTTTTACCAGTTCCACGGCGGTAACGTCATAGCCTTCCTCTGCCAGAGGGATAGAGTAACGCCCGGTTCCGGCACCCAGATCTAAAAGCTTTATTTCATTTTTGGCTTTTCCGGTGCGGGCGGCGGTATTTTCTAAATATTCGTGAATATATTTCATGGAAGTAATAAATTCCACCTGTCCGTGGCGGCTGTTTAAGCGCTTTTCTTCGTTGAATTTATTGTAATAGGCTTCTAATTCTGTCAAGCTGGTACTCCTTTTTGTGAATTTTGAAAAACAAGGATGGACTGCATTGGTTGTAATGGATAGGGTAAGGCGGTGTGCAGCCGGGTACTTATGGAAGAAATGTTATCATTGAAAAGAGTTTTTTACAAGCATTGAAAAAAATTTACTCCCAAATAAGCTGATTTTTTTAAATTTTTCTTTGCAAATGAAAAAAAATGTGATATAGTATAGTTCTACGGGGTATGGCGTAGTTTGGTAGCGCGCACGGCTGGGGGCCGTGAGGTCGCAGGTTCAAATCCTGTTACCCCGATTTTTTATAAGGACGGTAAGCTTTGGTATGGAAAGGGAGCACTCCATTTTGGGGTGCTCCCTTTCCGTGATTTTAGCGCACATTCAGCGCATATTATCAAATATTATAAGTTATGGATTATAGCTATCACAACTGTCCTTGCAGTAATCCTAATAAAAATCATGCTAAGCCAATATATTGTTTGTTGACAGACAATGGAATATGCCCTATAAAGCCGGCCGCTGCAGGAAGTGTTAGCTCTGCAGTGGCTGCTTTCATTTCCGCCTGTGCCAACAGGCAGCAGCAAATTTGGGGGAGCCTGTAGGTTTAGCGGTAAAAAATTGACTTATTTAAGGATTTTTTAATAACTTCCCCTCTATAATACCTACATAACCAAAAAGCAAAAGAAAGGAAAAAGTCTATGTGGTATGAAATACTCAAAAAAGACCTGATGAAACGTAAGGGCATTAACATTATCTTACTTGTATTCCTCACGCTGTCCACCATATTTTTGGCCAGCAGCGTCAGCAATATTATTCTGGTGACCAAGGGTGTGGAAAATTATATGGAATACGCCAACGTCAGCGACGAGATGGTGGTTCTGGGAAGTGAGGACGAAAAAGAGGAATTTGAACAGTGGTTAAAGAGCCGCAGTGAGGTGACAGAGTACGCCTATGAGCAGTTGTGTGAAATCAAGTCTGACAATGTAATTGCAGTGAAGGAGGGAAAAGAGGAAAACATCAAAGCTGAGGGTGTCAATCTTTACCTGGGCTATGCGGGCGGTAAATACGCAAAGCCCTTAGACAGTGAGGGGGAGGAACTGACGCTTTCGGAGGGAGAAGTGGGGCTATCTTCGAGTTTTCTTGAGAAGAACGGACTTAAAACGGGAGATGAGCTCCGGGTAAAAACCGACAGAGGAATCTTTACTTACAAAATTGCGAAACAGACGAAGGACATCATGTATGGAAATGAAATGTCAGGAATGAACCGTTTTGTGTTCTGCCGGGAGGATTACCGGAAAATGGTGGATGACGAGAGTGTCACGATTGGGATCTTTGGTTATAACTCCACAGACCGGGAAGCTACCGTGGATGACATGAACCGTTATGGCTTTCAGACGCTTATGACCTCCTATAACCGGGAAGTTTATGCCTTATTGTATGTATTTGATATGATTGTGGCGGCGCTTTTGATTGTCATTGGCATCTGTCTGATACTGATTTCCCTTATGATATTGAAATTTTCACTGACCTTCACTATGGAAGAAAATTACCGGGAAATCGGCGTCATGAAAGCCATTGGAATGCGGGATTTTTCTATTCGGAAAATTTACTTTATCAAATATCTTGCGTTGGTGACGGTGGGCGCGCTGGCAGGTTTTTTCATCAGTATACCGGTGGGAAATGCTATGGTGGAGAGTGTCAGCAAAAATATGGTGCTGGGGGACAGTGCCAATACTCTGGCGGTGAACCTGTTCTGTAGTCTGGCGGTGGTAGCCTTTGTGGCGGCGATGTGTATTCTTTTCACCGGAAAACTAAAAAAAATATCCGCCATTGAAGCCATACGCAACGGAGAAACCGGAGAGCGGTATCACAGGAGAAGGGGCTTAAATCTTCATAAGAAAAGATATATGGGGACAGTTACCTTTCTTGGGTTGAATGACATTCTGTGCAATAAGAAACGTTACCTGGTAATGTTTGTTACTTTCTGTATCAGCTTTGTCTTGATTAGCGTGCCCTTAAATACGCTGACTACCATGGAAAGCCGGGAGATGGCAGAAAAGTTCAACTTGGATCCGGGGGCTGCCGTTTATATGGAAAACCTGGAGGCGAAGGGGGAGGAACCCTATCACAATACAGAGGATGTAGAAAAAGCCCTTAGACGTGTGGAAGGGGAACTTTCAGATAAAGGTTATGAGGCAGAACTTAATGTGGGCGGATTGTTTTTTATTGAATACGGAACAGGTGACGACAGAGTAGTGAAGCTTTTGTCTCATTATTCCATCGGAGAGAAGGAGAACGGCGGTTATAGTAAATATGAAGAGGGGACTGCTCCCAGATTAGAAAACGAAGTGGCATTTTCTAAAAAGGTGATGAAGGAAAACAACCTCCGGATTGGTGATGCAGTGACGGCAAAAATCGGAGGAGAGGAAAAGAAGTTTATCATTACAGGTTACTACAGTGATTATATGCAGTTAGGTGAAAGCGCCCGGTTAAATCCTGTCATTGATATGAGCAGCGAAATTCTGCCCAGTTATTGGAAAGTCATAGTGAATATGGAGACAGACCTTTCCCAGGAGGAAATGGCGGAGAAGATGAAAAAAGAATTTCCGGACTATGACTGGGTGACGGCGCAGGAGGTAGTGGACGCCAACGTGGGTTCTGTAAAAAATACCATGCGCACGATGCAGGTACCGCTGACTGCTATGCTGTGTATTTTGATTATGCTGATTACGCTTTTGATGATGAAATTATTTATTGTCAGGGAAAAGGGGCAGTTTGCCATGCTGAAAAGTATCGGCTACCGCAATCGTTACATCCGGATGTGGCTGGTTATGCGCATGGTCTGGGTGGTGGTGCTTTCTATGATTTTTGCAGTACCGTTGTCCATGCTGAGTAACCGCTTTATCCTGAGAAATATTTTCGCCATTATGGGGGCGGAGCTGACCATACAGGTAGACCCTGTCAGGGCGTACCTGATTTATCCGGGTATCCTGTTTGTGGGAATTGTGGCGGCAGCAGTGTTTGCCACCGGAAGCGTAAAGAGAATGAATACCAGTGATATGAAGATTGCAGAATAAGATGTGAAACTAAGAGGAGGAGAAGAAAGCCGGAGCAGGCTTCTGAGAGACATGCACATAATAATTAGGAGGATACTATGAACGCATTAAAAGCAACAGATTTATGTAAGACATACATCGTGAATAAACGACAGAATAATGTACTTAGAAATGTAAATTTAACTATTGAGGAGGGGGAAATGGTGGGTATTATGGGCCCTTCCGGTTCGGGAAAGACCACGTTGCTCTACACCGTCAGCGGAATGGATAACGCTACCGCAGGGAATATCCGGTTTTTCGGGGAGGAAATCACCGGGCTGTCCGCAAACCAAATCAGCGATATACGGTTAAAGAAAATGGGCTTTGTGTTTCAGCAGATGTATATGCTGAAAAATCTCTCCATTTATGATAACATTGTGTTGCCAGCATACCAGTCTGCAGCGGGGAAAACCCAGCGGAAAGAGATTAACGAGAGGGCGAAAGTGCTGATGGCAAAGCTGGGAATCAGCGAAGTTGCGGACAACGATATCAGCGAGGTTTCCGGTGGGCAGCTTCAGCGAGCCTGTATTGCAAGAAGCATGATAAATAACCCGAAAATCATTTTTGCGGATGAGCCCACCGGTGCCTTGAACAAGATGAACTCGGAAGAGGTTATGAGGGAGCTGAATAAATTGAACGAGGAAGGGACTACCATTATGATGGTAACCCATGATGTAAAAGTAGCCTCCCGGTGTGAACGTGTTTTTTACATTGAGGATGGCAATATCCGTGATGAAATGCAGCTGGGGAAGTATGCACAGGAAAACGCGAGGGAGCGGGAGAAAGAGCTGAATAGCTGGTTGATGCGACTCGGCTGGTAGTAGCATGAGAAGAAGCACTAAGACAGTGTGCCATTGGACACACTGACTAAGTGTTTCTAAGTCTCATGCCGAAGAACGCAAAAACAGCGTTCTTCCGGTCAGCGGGTGCACCGCCGAAGAAAGGAAAAATCATGTACGACATTCTCATGGTAGAAGATGAAACAGAATTAGCGGAATTGCTGGAAATTTATATGGAGAAGGCAGGATATACGGTGCGCAGGGCGGCTTCGGGGGAAGAGGCGCTGGTGCTGCTGCAGGAGGAGAGCGCAAAGCTGCTACTTTTGGACATTACGCTGCCGGGGATGGATGGGTTTGCGGTGTGCAGCAAGGTGCGGAAAAGCGGAAGTATACCGATTCTTATCATCAGCGCCAGAGTGGGAAAGGAAGACAAGCTCAACGGGTTTCTGCTGGGGGCGGACGATTATATCGAAAAGCCGGTGGACCCGGATTTGCTGGAGGCGAAAATCCGCTCCCTGCTGGCACGCTCCTATGGTGCGTTTGCCAAGAAGCAACTGATAGCCTCCGGTGATATTACCATTGATAAAAATGCCCGCAGGGTCTATAAAAACGGCGTACAGGTGGAAATGAACGTCAAGGAATATGAGCTTTTGCTGCTCTTAGCGGAAAATCCGGGAAAGACTCTGGATAAAAACTTTCTGTTCAACCGTATCTGGGGCGCCGACAGTTTCAGTGAGAACCAGACTTTGACGGTGCACATCAAAATGCTCCGGGACAAGATTGAGGATAACCCCCGGAAACCGACGCATATCAAGACGGTGTGGGGAGTAGGATATTGCTATGAAGAAATATAATGCGATGATAGGAGCTTCCGTTCTTTTTTACGGGTTACTTGCCCTTTTGCTGGGAGTGCTTCTGCTGCACCGGCAGAGAGAGCAGGGGCAGTTTTATAAGGTGGAAATCAACCGTATTCTGGCGGAAATAGAATCGCCGGAGGATATAGAAACCATAGATTTGGCGCTCTACGGGAATGTCAGGGCGGTTTCTTATCTTTCGGCGGCGGAGCAGGAACGGGGTGTGGTGGAGGCTTTCTATCAGGGAGAAAACGGAAGGAAAAGCATGATTTATCCCCTTTTTACAGGGAAAAATGTGGAGGGCTGGCTGCGGTTTGACTATGAGGAAAATACCTCTGTTTCCCGGACATTTTTTCTGGCGGAGGGAGCGCTGCTCCTGTCAGGGCTGTTCTTGCTTACGGTTTTATTTTATTTGAGAGGACAGCTCATCAAACCCTTTCACCGAATGCAGGCGATGACCTACGAACTGTCCAAGGGAAATCTGCAGGGAGAAATAAAGGAAGAAAAAAGCCGCTACTTCGGAAGATTTTTATGGGGAATCGGTGAGTTGAGAGACGCCCTCTATGTCAGCCGTAAGCGGGAGCTGGAATTGCAGAAAGAGAAAAAATTATTGCTCCTTTCTCTGTCCCACGATATCAAAACGCCCCTCAATATGATAAAGCTGTACGGAAAAGCCTTAGAGGATGGCATTTATGCCACCGATGCAAAAAGGCAGAAGGTGTACCGGCAGATTGGGGAGAAGGCGGATCAGATTGAAAATTATGTCGGGGAAATTTTAAAGGCATCCAGGGAGGATATTCTTCACATTGAAGTGGAACAGGGTGAGTTTTACATAAAAGACGTAATGGAGCGTGTGGAGCGGGTTTACAGGGAAAAATGCGAACTTAGAAAGTGCAGCTTCACCATGGGGAAAGTGGCAAACCGCCTCTTCCGGGGGGATGAAAACCGTCTGTTTGAGGTCTTTGAAAATATTTTTGAAAATGCCTTTAAATACGGAGACGGGCGCAGAATAGAGCTTACCTTTTATGAAGAGGAATACTGCCAGCTAATCCGGGTGTTTAATACCGGGGAACCTGTGACGGAAAAGGAGTTTGTGCATTTATTCGACAGTTTCTTCCGGGGAGAAAATACCAGGGGGCAGCAGGGAAACGGACTGGGGCTTTATATCTGCCGGGAAATTATGAACCGGATGGGAGGCGAAATTTTTGCAGAGAGGGAAGAGGACGGAATGGCGTTTGTTGTGGTGCTGCCTTGCGTTATTTGATGTTCTCTCCCTGTGTACATCTCCTATATTTTATTCGATATTCCTTCGGCGTCATCCCATGTTTCCCCTTAAATACCCGGTAGAAATGTGAACGGTTCGTAAATCCCAGCAGCCTCGCAATTTCCGACACCGACACATCGGTTTTTAAAAGATAATACTCTGCTTTCCGCAGGCAGAAGGTCATTCCGTACTCAAACAGCGTCATTCCGCTGTATTTTCTGGAAATCCGGTTTAGGTAGTCCCCGCTGTAATTGAGCAGCTTTGACAGATCACGTCTTGACAGACGACCGTCAGAATCCTCTAAAAGGTGCGTCAGCTTGGTAAACAGCAGAAAATCGTTGCCGGAATCAATGTCTACCATAGAAATATGAAACAAAGTTTCCGAAGAAAGCAGGTCGAACAGCTGGCAGATAAGCCCATTGATAAGGAAGGTTGCGCCGATGGATGGAGAGAGAATGGTTTTTACAATCCTTTCCTCCAATGCGTAGACTTTCTGATAGGAGGCTGTATTCTGAAAAACCGGAAAAAGTCCAGATATTCTTTTTTTACAGGGTTCTCCGCCATCTTAAAGTAGCTCTGGGGCAGGTCGGAGCGGTAGGTTTCTACGACAGCCGAGAAAGGGGCGCTCATATGGTAATACTGGTTAAAGGTGCTGTTGGCGTTATGGATTTCAAATAACCTGGAGTTCAGCTGTTGAATGGATGTGCTTTGCTCTGCGTTCATACGAAAGCCTCCTTTATAGAATGAAATAATTTGTTTGTCGCGAATATGTTACAAAATGTACCTTATGATGTCTTATTATAGCATTGAACCGCAAAAAAAGAAAATGGTATGATAATTATGTAATTACAAAGAATTGCAGTGTATAAAAAGAGGATATGCTGCGGTTACGGTTCATTCGGATGAAAATAAAAGATAGCAGATGTGCGAATTATTGGAGGGACAAATGAACGATAAAAAATATTTAAAATGGTATCAAAAGATTGCTTACGGCGCAGGGGATTTGGCGTCAAACTGTAGCTACGGACTGGTTTCAAGCTTTTTATTGCTGTACCTTTCGGACACAATGGGAATGAACACCGGAATCATCGGAACCCTAATGCTTTTGTCTAAGGTTCTGGATGGTGTTACGGATGTGTTTTTCGGTCATATGATTGACAGGACAAAAAGCAGGCTTGGCAAGGCAAGACCCTGGATGCTTTTTGCGCAGATTGGTGTGTCGCTGTGTCTGCTGTTCCTGTTTTCCATACCGGATATGGGAGAAAGGGCGCAATATGCCTATTTCTTTGTATTTTATACCTGCCTGAACGCGATTTTCTATACGGCAAACGGTGTAGCATATTCCACACTGTCGGCGCTGATTACGAAAAATGCCCAGGAACGGGTGCAGCTTGGTTCTATCCGATTTATGTTTGCGGTGGTAACGAATATCGTGATGGGCTTTGCCGTGACGGGAGCAGTGGAAGCATTTGGAGGCGGAGCAAAGGGTTGGCGCATGGTTGCCCTGATTTGTGCCGCGATTGGACTCGTGGTAAATACGGTCAGCTGTCTTTCCGTAAAGGAAGTGCAGGAAGATGAAACGGCGGAGGCAAGCAGTTTGGTTTCGGAAGGAAAGGAAACGGCGGAGGATAAATTAAGCTTTTGGCAGACCGTGAAAATTTTGCTCTCCAATAAATATTACGTGATAATTGTGATACTTTATATCGTGTATTATATCATGAGTAATCTCACCACCGGAAGCGGCATCTATTTTACCACCTATGTGCTGGGGAACGGCTCCCTGTTAGGAATGTTTTCCATGATGAAAATGTTCCCGGTTATCATTGCGCTGATATTTACCCCGTTTCTGGTAAAGAAGATGGGGAGTATGCAGAAGGTGAATTTCTGGGGCTATGTGATAAACTGTATCTTAAGTGTCTTTTTCATGTATTTTGCGGCGCACAAAAATGTATCGCTTATGCTGCTGCTTATGTTTATCAAAGGAATTTTTGCAGGCACATTAAGCGGCACATTAAACGCGCTGGTTGCGGAAATCAGCGGATATACCTATCGGACGAAAGGGGTGCATATGGACGGTATGATGTTTAGCTGTTCTTCCCTCGGTGTGAAGGTAGGCGGAGGAATCGGAACAGCGGCAGTGGGCTGGCTGCTGGATTTGGGCGGCTATGTAGGAACGGTGGCAGTCCAGAGCGAGCGGGCGGTCAACATGATTTTCCATATGTATATCACGCTGCCGGTTATTTTCAGTGTGATTATTACGGTGCTTCTTGGAATGCTGAAGGTAGAAAAGGCAAACCGGGAATGGGATGAAAAATACAGTGCAGGAGAACAAAGGTTATGATAAAAACGATATTAAACCGTGATTGGAAATTTGTAAAAGGATCTGCGCCGTCTCTACGGGCACTACAGATGTACGGAAAGGAGGCGGAGACGGTTTCCCTCCCCCATGATGCCATGATTCACGAGACACCCTGTGAAACTACAAAAAACGGAGGGGCAACCGGGTTTTATCCCGGAGGAGTATACACCTATTTTAAGACCCTGTTTGCCCCGGAAGAATGGCGGGAGAAAACGGTGACGCTGGAGTTTGAGGGTGTTTATGAGAAGGCAATGGTCTACGTCAACGGCGCTCTTGCCGCCGTCAATAGCTACGGCTACTCGGACTTTTATGTCTCCCTGGACCGCTATTTACAATATGGGGAAGAGAACGAGATTAAGGTAATTGCGGATAACGGTTCAGAGCAGAATAGCCGCTGGTATTCCGGCAGTGGGATTTACCGGAGCGTGAATCTGTTTGTGGGAAATCTGGTGCAGATTCCGGTGAATGGCGTGCAGGCAGCAACTCTTGACGCAGATGAAGCTGTGGCAGTGGTGGAGATTGCAACACAGGTAAGCAATCTTACCAGAAAAAAAGAAACCCTCGAGGTTTTGGTGGAATTGACGGATTCGGAGGGAAAAAGTTTTTCTGACAGGGTACGGCTGACCGCCTTTGGGAACTCTGATTACCGGGTGCGGCAGAGTTTAACCATTCGGAAACCAAGACTTTGGGATTGTGATTCGCCGGAACTTTATCAGTGCAGCGTAAAACTTTTCGCAGGGGAGACGGTACTTGATGAGAGTACATTTCCTTTTGGAATCCGCAAACTTTCCCTTGATGCGGCACGGGGGCTTCGAATCAACGGAAAACCGGTAAAGCTAAGAGGGACCTGTGTGCATCATGACAATGGCATTTTAGGCGCAGCAGCCTATGAAGAGGCGGAGTACCGGAAATGCCGGTTATTGAAGGAGGCGGGCTTTAACAGTATCAGGAGTGCCCACCACCCCGCAGGCAAAGCTCTTCTTTCTGCCTGTGACAGACTGGGGCTGCTGGTGATGGACGAGTTGTGTGATATGTGGACGGTACATAAAAATGACCATGATTTTGCATTTTCTTTTCTGGATGAGTGGAAACATATTGCAGACGCTATGATTGCAAAGGATTACAATCATCCCTGTGTAATACTTTATTCCGTGGGCAATGAAATTTCAGAAGTCGGGACGGAGCGGGGAGCGGAAATTAACCGTATGCTCTGTAATTATTTCAGGGAAAAGGACGGCTTGCGATACACCACCAACGGAATGAACGCATTGAATGCGGCAGGGGCGAGAATGTTCCCAATTATGCAGGAGCTTGCCCCGCTGCTACGCAAGGAGGAACATGGGGGCACAAACGATAACTCCGGCAGTAATGCAATCAACAGTTTTATGGGCCTGATGGAGGGAGAGGCGGGGGAAGCCTTTGCAAAGCACCCGCTAATTACGGAGACTTTGCGGGAGAGCAGCGGTTCCATGGATATTATCGGGTTAAATTACCTCACCGGGAGACATTTAGAAGATGTAGAACGTTATCCGAATAAGTGTGTGGTTGGCACAGAGACATTTCCTGCAGATATTGCAAGGCTTTGGAAAACGGTAAATGCGTCGCCGCAGATTCTGGGGGATTTTACATGGACAGGGTATGACTATTTAGGCGAGGCGGGCTGCGGCATTTTCTACTACGATGAAAAAGCAAACTTCGGCAGCCATTTTCCGGACAGGTTGGCGTACATCGGCGATATTGACCTTGCGGGCTGTCGCAGACCCATCAGTTTTTTGCGGGAAATTGTGTATGGGCTTCGCAGTGAACCCTACATTGCAGTGGAGCGGGTGGACAGATACGGAATGCTCCATTCAAAAACGCCCTGGATGTTAAAGGATAACATTGCAAGCTGGACGTGGCATGGGTTTGAGGGAACGCCCGCGGTGATTGACGTATATTCCGGGGAGGAAGAGGTAGAGCTTTTCTTAAACGGAGTTTCCCTGGGAAGGAAACCTGCCGGCAGGGAACATGGTTTTGTGGCTACGTTCCGTCATGCGTATGAGCCTGGGGCGCTGACTGCTGTCGGTTATAGGGACGGGAAGCCTGTCGGCAGCTTTGCACTTGCCACTTGTGGAGAGGAGGTTCATCTGTCGGCAGAGACGTTTAAACAGGAAGTCCACGCAGGTTCGGAGGAGTTAGCTTTTGTCTCAATCCGGCTGACGGACGAAAACGGAAAGGAAATTCTGACGGAAAAGCGGCGCATTACGGCTGCGGTGGAGGGCAGTATCGAACTGCTTGCCATGGGAAGCGCTGACCCGCAGCCGGTGACCTCTTATGATTCGCAGACATGGGAAACCTATCACGGCGGTCTGCTGGCGGTGGTAAGGGCAAAGGGACTGCCCGGCGCCGGGAAACTTGTGATTTCTGTGGAGGGAGAAACGGAAAAGACAGAAGTTGGATTTCAGGTGATATAGAAGAAAAATCTACAAATCTTTCTTTCTTCAAATATTGCAAAATATCATGGAAAAGGGTAATATTTTAAATAGGTATTACAAGCCGGTCAGATATTGGCAATGAAAATGTTTGTTAGGAGGAAATGCAGATGAAGAAAATCGGATTATTAACCAGCGGCGGCGACTGCCAGGCATTAAATGCGGCAATGCGGGGAGTGGTAAAGGGACTTAGTGGAAACGTAGACGGACTGGAAGTTTACGGTTTCTTAAACGGATACAAGGGATTGATTTACGGAGATTACCGTCTCCTGACATCTGCCGATTTTTCAGGCATTCTCACAAAGGGGGGAACCATCTTAGGCTCTTCTAGACAGCCGTTTAAACAGATGCGTGTGCCGGACGCAAACGGACTTGACAAAGTGGAGGCGATGAAATCTACCTATTATAAATTAAACTTAGACTGCCTTGTGATTTTAGGTGGAAACGGAACCCAGAAGACAGCCAATCTTTTGAGGGAAGAGGGCTTAAATATCATTCATCTTCCCAAGACCATCGACAATGATATTTACGGCACAGATGTCACCTTCGGCTTTCAGAGCGCCATCAACATTGCCACGGACTGTATTGACTGTATTCACACCACAGCCGCATCCCACAACCGCGTATTTATCGTGGAGGTCATGGGGCATAAGGTGGGCTGGCTGACCTTGTATGCCGGAGTGGCAGGCGGTGCCGATATTATCCTGCTTCCGGAAATCCCTTATGATATTGACAAGGTAATTGAAGCCATCAACAAACGTACCAAGGCAGGAAAAGGCTTCACCATCTTAGCGGTGGCAGAGGGGGCAATCTCCAAAGAAGATGCTGCGCTTTCCAAGAAAGAATACAAAGAGAAGGTGGCAAAGAGAAAATATCCGTCTGTTTCCTACGAGATTGCGGACAAGATATTTAAGGAGATAGGCGTGGAAGTCCGTGTTACCGTGCCGGGACATACCCAGCGTGGCGGAAGCCCCTGTCCTTACGACAGAGTGCTCTGCACCAGACTTGGCTCCGCGGCGGCAAAAGCCATTATGGACGAAGATTACGGCAACATGATTGCCATGGTAAACGGCAAGACAAAGCGTGTGCCGTTAGGCGAGGTGGCAGGAAAATTAAAAATCGTTGACCCGGACAGCCAGATGATTAAGGAAGCAAAACGCACCGGAATTAGCTTCGGAGACTAGTGTAGAAGAGGAAATTAAAATGTCATATACGGCGCTATACCGTAAATTCCGCCCCAGTGAGTTTGAAGATGTCAAGGGGCAGGACCATATTGTTACAACTTTAAAAAATCAGATTAAGGCGGACCGTATCGGTCACGCCTATCTGTTTTGTGGGACAAGGGGGACGGGGAAGACTACCATTGCGAAGATTTTTGCCAAGGCGGTCAACTGCGAGCACCCGGTGGACGGAAGTCCCTGCGGTGAGTGCCCTTCCTGCAAAGCCATTGCGGCGGGCAGTTCCATGAATGTGATTGAAATCGATGCCGCTTCCAACAACGGTGTGGATAATATCCGCCAGATTCGGGAGGAAGTGGAATATCGCCCCACAGAGGGAAAATATAAAGTCTATATTATTGATGAGGTTCATATGTTATCCATAGGAGCCTTTAATGCGTTGCTCAAAACCCTAGAAGAGCCACCCTCCTATGTGATGTTTATTTTAGCAACGACAGAGGCGCACAAGATACCCATTACCATTTTATCGAGATGCCAGCGGTATGATTTCCGCAGGATTTCTATCGACACCATTTCCGCAAGGCTGATGGAACTGATGGAAAAAGAGCAGGTCACGGTGGAGGAAAAGGCAATCCGCTATGTGGCAAAGGCGGCGGACGGTTCCATGCGTGACGCTTTAAGTTTGTTAGACCAGTGTATTGCTTTTTATTTAGGGCAGGAGCTTACCTATGACAAGGTGCTTGAGACGCTAGGGGCGGTGGACACTGAGATTTTCAGCCGCCTGCTCCGCCAGATATTAGACAAAAATGTTACGGGAGCCATCGGCATCATTGACGAGATGGTGGTAGAGGGCAGGGAGCTAGGGCAGTTTGTGACAGATTTCACATGGTATCTGCGGAATTTGATGTTAGTGCAAAGTTCTGATGATATGGAGGATGTGCTGGATATTTCCACAGAAAATCTTGCCCTGCTAAAGGAAGAAGCCGGAATGGTAGATACGGAGATATTGATGCGCTATATCCGTATCTTTTCTGAATTGGGCAGCCAGATAAAATATGCCGGACAGAAACGTATTTTAATTGAGATAGCAGTGATAAAGCTCTGTAAACCGGAGATGGAGAAAGATTATACCTCCCTCCTTGACCGGGTGGACAGCCTGGAAAAAAAATTAGAAAAAGGTGTGGTGATGGCGCCGGGAGGTTCGGCCAGGCAGGGAGGAGTAAACAGCGGACAGCCGGGGCAGCCTGACGGGGAAATGCCGAAAGCGGAGCTTCCCAAGGCGATACCGGAGGATATCACACAGATTGTGAACAACTGGAACGGGATCCTCTCTCAGATGACAGGACTTACCAAAAATTATTTAAAGAAAGGTTTACCTTCTTTAGGACCGGGGGAGAGCCTGCTTCTGGTGTATGACGATGAGAATGCTTACAGCTATATCAGTGAGAACCGTTCTAACTGTCAGGATGAGTTTAAGGCAATTATTGCAGAAAGACTTGGCAAAGAAGTGGAACTTCTGGTAAAATTAAATGATACTGGGCATCCGAGCGGAGAAATCTACCCGGATTTGCGTCAGCTTATCAATTTTGAGATTGAGGAAGAAGAATTCTAGGAGGAAAATCCGACAGCTTTCGCTTGATGAAAGATGTTTGCTCCTGCAGGGGCGCAAACTCTGCAAAGGCAGCAGAGAGGAATTTTGCTTCGCAAAACAAGGAGGATTGAAATGGCAAAGAGAGGCGGTTTTCCGGGCGGTATGCCGGGAAATATGAATAATCTGATGAAGCAGGCGCAGAAAATGCAGCGTCAGATGGAAGAGGCACAGAAAGAATTAGAGGAAAAAGAGATTACGGCTACCGCAGGGGGCGGTGCAGTGGAAGTAACCATTTCCGGCAAAAAGGAAATCACAAAGGTGAAATTATCCGAGGAAGTGGTTGACCCGGATGATATTGAGATGTTAGAGGATTTAATCATGGCGGCCACCAACGAGGCGCTCCGCCAGTTAGAAGAGGTTTCCTCTAACTCTATGGCGAAAATTACCGGAGGAATGGGCGGCTTAGGCGGAATGTTCTAAAAAATCCGGATGAGAAGAGAAGGGCTGTGACGCAGATACAAGGGGTTGCGCGGCAGCCCTTGATTTGTCTTTTGGGGACAAAACGGATTGAGTCTAAGGAAAATATCACCGTAGAGCAGATGAAGGAGAGAATACACTATGTGCATTTTACCAGCCTCAATATGGAGGGTTTCAAAAAACTGAGACAAGACACTAGGACAGATTGTAACTTTTTATATGTTGAATAAACGTAGTTTCATAGATGGTTGCGAAATATAAAAGTATAACGAGGTGATAGCATAATGAAAAAAATAACAGTAAGTTCTTATTTTAAAAAAAGAAAAATAGCTTTTATAGGTTTTTTAATGATTACTTTAATATTAGGATTTGTAGCACCTTTAAAATCTTTTATATTACAATGGATTATTGATGCTAGCGGAGAGAAGGAGGTAATTAAGTACTTAATTTTAGGGCTAATACTTATTTCAATATCATTTGTGACGGAAACGATTTCAAGAAATATTTATTCAAAATTACAAAGTGAATCCATTAAGTATTTAAGAGATTGCTCAATGGAGGCTATTTTAAAGAGAAGTATGAAAAAATATAGCGCTTCTAGTAGCACAGCAGATCTCTCTCTTTTGACAAACGATATGAAAATATTAAGTGATGATTATTTTTCTTCTTTATATCAAATAATTACATATGGAATGATGTTATTTTTTGCGTTATGTATGTATATTTATATTGATCCAACAATGTTACTATTTGTATGTATCGCAGCAATTGCACCATTGATTCTTCCTAAAATTTTAGAAAAACGTTTAAAACAAAGTCGGATAAACTTTTCGCAAAAATCTGAAGAATATGTGAGAAATACTACAGAGATTTTAAATGGCTATGAAGTTATTTCTAACTTTCGGGTGCAATATTTATTTGGAGAAAGAAATAAGGAACATGCTCAAAAATTAGCAAATAGTGAATACAAATTTCAAAAAACGGTTAATTATTCAATTACATTATCTTCATTATTAAGTAATAGTTTATTTTTTTTAGTACTTATGTTTGGTATGCTTTTGGTGCTAAAAGGAAAAATATCTTTAGGATATATGGTGGCTGCAACAAACTTATCGAATTTCGTTACTGCACCGTGTCAAGTCATAGCACAAAATTGTGCAAGATTGAAGGCGTCTGTAAAAATAAGAGAAAAAATAGAAATATTAATGAACTTAGATGAAAAGGAAGAATTTGAAAATTTAAAAAAGCGTCACCTTGCAAAAGTCGATATTAAAAATGTGCAGTTTACATATGATAATTCTAAAGAAAATGTTTTGAATGATATTAGTTTCAGATGTGAAAAAGATGAAAAAATAGCACTAATTGGAGAGAGTGGTTCTGGAAAGTCAACTCTTGCGAAGATTTTGTGCGGAAATTTAAAAGGATATTCAGGTGAAATATTGTTTTATGATAATGAAAATAGAATAATGCAGTATTCTGAAAGTAAATATTCTATTGGCTATGTATCACAGACACCATATATATTTAATGATACGATTAGAAATAATATATGCTTATATGAACAATACTCAGACACGATGATAAATAGCGTATTGGAACAAGTTGGTTTGTGCGAGGTTGTAGCTGCATTGGAAAATGGAATTGATACAATTATTAGTGAAAACATTAAAAATTTATCAGGAGGTCAACTTCAAAGAATTGCTTTGGCACGCCTAATAATAAGAAGATATGATTTGCTTATAGTTGATGAAATTACTTCCAGTTTAGATTCTGAAACTACAGAAGCAATTATGAAATTGCTTTTAGATTTAAAGTGTATGGTTATAATTGTGACACATGATACGTTTGGTGCATATATGAATGATTTTGATAAAGTCTATGAAGTTAAGCAAGGAGTGCTAAAAAGAAAAAAGAACGATTAATAATATAATGCTAGATGTTAGTAGAGGTTTGATTATGAAAGAAAAAATTTTAAGAGAAATTTATGATGATAATTTAAAAGAAAAAATTCGATTAAAACGTTTAGAAAATGGAAAAGTTATATTTACTGCTGTTCCTGTTGGAAAAATGAATGATAACGTTGTGTGCATGGAAAAACCAATGTTAGCTCACATTCGATTAACAAGTATGTGTAATTTAAATTGTTCATATTGTTATGCACATGATAATAGTAAAACAAAAGATATGTCTGATGAGCAATTATTTCAATTGATTGAGTTATGCAATGAAAAAGGAATTATGAATATAACATGGACAGGAGGAGAGCCTTTATTACGGGATATATTTATACAAGCTTTGAATAAAGCAAATAAATGTGGCATAAATCAAACTGTTTTAACCAATGGCAAACTTCTAAATCAATTGGAATTAAAAGATATACCAAAAGAAAATTTAACATTTCAGATTAGTTTAAATAATGTGTGGGAAAATCTCTCTTATATTGATGATGTGATAAAAAATGCAAGGATGTTAGTGAAAAAATCGTATAATGTTATGATAACTGTAATGATGAAAGTAATAGATATTTCGAGAGTTGAAAATCTTATTAAAAAATTAGTTGCTTATGAAATTCCGAGTGTACGTTTCGGAGTAGAAATTTTTGTTGGTGGCTTAAAAGATGAGGATATGAATGAATATGAGATGAATATAAAAAAGATGTTTGGCGATTTATATGATTTGCGTGAACAATATAGAGATAAGATAAATATATTTTATCAATTTGACAAAATTAGATATATAAATACTGGATTTCCAAAGAGATTTTTGATATGCGAAGCAGGAACTACTCAAATTTACATTGATAACAATGGAGATGTTTATCCATGTCCGTTATTTAAAGCTAATAAGGAATTTTATTGTGGCAATGTATTTTTACAGTCTTGGGAAGAATTATGGAAATCATCACCTATGCAAAAATTTAGAGTGATAAAAGAATGTAGTGGTTGTGAATATCAGTGTATGGTTTGGTGCAGAGCATTAGTATATGGAAAAAATAAAAATTTGTATGGAAAAAGTCCATATTGTTTACATAGATTAGATGCAAATTATTAAAAGGAGATATTGATATGTACTCAAGATATAACGTTTATTTAGAAAATTATCCTAAAGACTCTTATGTAACCATATATAATTTATTTTCGAAAAAATATGTTTGTGTGCATCAAAAAGTTTTAAAGGGAAACGTGAGTAAGCAATTAAAAGATAAGATGTTAGAATATGGAATTATTTTTGAAGATAAGAACACAATTGACGAAAGTCAAAGAGTAGTAAACGAATTTTTAAAAACAACAAATTTTAGTGAAGAACTTGTTGTAATGGTTTAGTAACAAATAAATGTAATTGTCGTTGCGTATATTGTTATGAAGATGGGAATGTTTTTAAAAGCAATGATTTAAACGATTATACATATATAATTAATTTTATACAGGAAAGATGTTCGTTATATAGTTACAAAAAAATCAGTGTAATATATTATGGCGGAGAGCCTTTGCTAAATAAAAAAGCGATATTTGATTTGTCAAATATTTTATATCAGACATATGGAAATAAATTTGTTTTTGATATTGTTACTAACGGGTTTTTATTAAAAGAAAAAGATGTTATTGTTTGGAAAAAAATAGGATTAAGAAGAATAAAAGTAACATTAGATGGTAATGAAGAGTGTCATAATAAGCGCAGAGAAATGAAAAATGGAAGCAATGGATATAAACAAATTGTAACCAATTTATCAAAAATATCGAATGAAATAGATTTGCTAATAAATATTGTAGTAGACTCAGATGTTTATGGAATAGGAGATATGCTTGATACACTAAAATCTAATAATATTCAAGCAAAGTATTCAATAAGTATACGTGAGCCAGATACATATAGTCCTTTGGAAAAAAGTCAGATTATTATAAAGTATTCAAAAATTCTATATGAAAAAGGAGTGTATCAATATAGTAAGATAGGCGGAAATCATGGTTCAATATGTGCCGGAAAAAATAAGCATCATTATGTAATAGATGCAAATAATAATGTTTATTATTGTAATGGAAATTTTAAGGAAATCTTAGGAAAATGTATAGACAATTTCAAGAAAAAAAGTTATAATGTAAAAGACAACTGTAGAGAATGTAAATATTTACCTATCTGTTATGGAGATTGTAGATTTGGTTCTAACTGTCAAAAAAATTATTTTGATATTGTAATTCCAGAATTATTGAAAATATATTTACATGAATGAGACTTTGGATTTTAAAAGTTCATTAAAATAAAAAAATAAGGAGCTTCCTGTATAATTCAAATATAGGGAATTCCAAGAAAGAAGGTTGAGAAAAAAATACCTCAGTGTAAAAATAAGATTACTGACTTTGCACGGTTAGTAAAAAATCTTATTGAACAGAGAGGTATCTAAAATGAATTGTAACACACAAAACGCAAAAATTGCATCCATAACTGAAAAAACTCTGATTGTTGGTATCGATGTCGGTAGCGGGACTCATTATGCCAGAGCATTTGACTGGCGAAATTATGAATATTCGAAGAAACCATTGGAGTTCAGTAACACAGAAGCCGGTTTCCTGACATTCAAGGCATGGATAGAGGATATTGCAGAAAAGCATGGTAAAACCGCTGTAATCCCCGGCATGGAGCCAACCGGTCACTACTGGTTTGCTCTGGGAAAGTTCCTGCAGGACAACGGAATGAAGCCTGTACATGTAAATCCGCACCATGTCAAGAAGTCGAAGGAACTGGATGACAACAATCCCAACAAAAATGACCGAAAGGATCCCAAAACAATCGCAGCGTTGGTCAATGAAGGGCGGTTTTCCTACCCTTACATACCGACCGGTATTTATGCAGAGATCAGAAGCCTGTCGAACCTGCGATTTCAAACGCAGGAGGAGCTTACAAGGATTAAGAATCGGATTGCCAGATGGTTTTCCATCTACTTTCCTGAATATAAAGACGTTTATGGGGATTTAAAGGCGGTCAGCGGACGGATGGTGCTGAAGGTGGCACCGCTCCCGGAGGACATCAGTAAGCTGGGAGCAGAAGGTATAAACCGGATTTGGAGAGACGCAAAGCTGAGAGGCGCTGGAATGAAGAGGGCAAAGACTCTGGTATCGGCCGCGGAGCATAGCGTTGGCAGTAAGGAGGCACCAGAAGCTGCACGGATAGAGCTTAGAAATCTGCTGAATGACATGGATGTATACGCGTCAAGGCTGGAGGAACTGCTTCAGGGCATAGAAGATAAACTGAAAGAGATCCCATATGTAGATAAACTTATGGAAATCAAGGGAATCGGGCTGGTGACAGTCAGTGGCTTTATTGCAGAGGTGGGAGACATTGGACGTTTTGACAACCCAAAACAGCTGCAGAAGCTGGCAGGATATGCAATCGTTGCAAATGATTCCGGTAAGCATAATGGTGAAAGCCGGATCAGCTACCGGGGAAGGAAACGGCTGAGATATGTGCTGTACGAAGCTGCGATATCCCTGATAGGAAAGAATGCAGAGTTCCGGGAAATACATGAGTATTACCGAACACGTAAGGTGAATCCACTAAAGAAGATGCAGTCAGTGGTTGCAGTAGCCTGTAAGATACTGAGGGTATTCTACACAATTCTGACAAAGGGTGTAGATTATGATGCTGAGAAGCTGGTAAATGACATCAGGCGACCACAGCTGCAGGGAGCATAAGAAGCTGAAGGATAAAGGAAAGAGAGAAATGCCCTGTTACAGTTGAATTGAATTTTTAGAAGGATGTTCTGAGAGTTGAATTCAGCTGTAACAGGAAAGCTGAAAGCATGGAGGAACAAACTGGGGAAACGTCCACCGAAAGGTGCCGGCAAGGGAAACATGCAAAACAAGTCAGTAAGAATTAATACAAAGAATGAGCCAGTAGTCGGCAGGAATTATCACCATAGGGCATGACCCTGAGAAGGAGCTAAGCTGACACCCTGGTTATGGACAGGCGGAACGAAGGAAGTTAGGACCCTCCAGAAATGTGAGGTGATCCTGGTAGACACGGGAGGTACGTCGCCGTAGAGGGAAGGGCATACACAAGGCCATGTAAAACGAAAACAAAGGACGTTTTACTTCGTGTACCCTGATACCACTATTTTTGTACCAGATACTGAGAAATGTCCATTACTTTGGCTCATTCATCTGAGATATGAAACCCAAATTCCTTAAAAAATAAGGAAAAAATACTTGACTATATAGGGAGGTGGCATTATGGAGAAGAGAGAAGTAGAACTTCAGAAACAAGAAAAGCAGGAAGAAAAGCAGGAAGAAGAACTTATTATCAATATGAGTTCTTGTGGAGCTTGCGCTATTTCTAATTTACAACCATACTAGAAAAAGCGGAATGGAAGAGCTATTGTGGAAGTTTTTACTTAAACAATGGCTCTTTTTTAGATAGCCCTTGGGTTTATTCTTAGGTGCTTTTTATGCACAGAGCTGCAGAGCCAGCTGTTTGATTTAGAGGAAGCAGAAGCCAGAAAGATGGAGAACTACATCGTTCCAATCTGGATGATTTAAAGGGCAAACACCAAAAATAAAGCTGCCGCTTCACGAATGTTCACTCGTGAAAGCGACAGCTCTCTTACATTACAATTTTGCCTTAAACACTTCATCTGCCGGATATCCTCCGGCACATTTCTGCATCGCCCGCTGGATACTGTCGGCGGAAGTACCCCAGTCCTTGTCCTTATTGCGGTAATCATTTTTCTCCACAAACCAGGAAACCTCCTTTTGCAGGCGGTCTAAATTTTCCTGCATCATGGAAAATACCTGTGGATAAAACTCCTTCCGCTGGGCGTCACTTAACTTATTTTCCGCTGTCTCAATCAAATCCCCAAAATGGGGCAGGCAAAAGCCTCTGCTCTCCGCAAACAGCTGGCGGAATTCCCCGTTTTTCTGATATAAATCAAAAAAGGTGTCCAGATAACGCCCGTAAATCTGATTAAAGTGGTCGCAGACATAGCAGCTTTTGGTTTTTTCTGAAATCCATGCCCCTAAGGCTGTCTGCGGTGTGGTATCAGCGGTGGTATCTGTCTTTTTCATGCGTTTGAGCAGACTGGACTTTCCAGGGGTAAAAGCCTTCATCTCTTTTGTCAGCTCTGCGTTGAGCTTTTTCAGGTGGGTGCTTAAAATAAGGGCATTTCCCAGGCGGTTTCCATAGTCGTACATCATTTTAAAGTGATGGCGGCAGAACCCGGTGGCATCTGTTTTTTCCCGGATATCATCCTCCATGTAGGCAGAGCCTAGGATAAAGGAGATGGCGTGCTGTTCCGCCTTGCGCTCTAAATTGCAGAAAGGACATTCATCCTTGGCATTAAAGGCATCCATCAGCGGAATGGTTGCAATATTTTCTTTCATAGAAAGTTCCTCTCTTCGTAGCTGTGATACATTCAGTATAGCATGAAATCACAGCTGCGAAGCAAAGAATATTTTTTATTGCGCGTTTTTTACAATCGAAAGATCTGAGATTGTAATGTCAGAAGAGGGTGTGTCAACGTCCTTAATTTTTCCCATGGAAATATAAAAGTCAGCTTCGGGGTCGTTGTCGTTCATAGTAAACTCGTAAGAGACCGCTGTTTCTCCTCCTGCGGCAAGGTCATGTGAACCGGAACCATAGGTGGAGTAGCTGGTGCTCATTACACCTGAAAGTATAGTCCGGGTTTTGGTGGATGTTACCTTAAAGCTTACCGTGTAAGTGCAGTCCTTCTCCAACGAAATTTTGTTCTGCTTTAACTGAACGTGCCAGTCCTCAGTACCTGCATTGCTGATGTGGTAAGTGATGGCACCGTCAGAAACCGTATGGTAAGCATCGGCGGTTACAGTAGCGTCCCAGTTTGCAATCGTTTCTGTCCAGCCGGTCATCTCATCGCTGCTGTCGGAGAAATCCGGGTTGGTGAGTAAATTAACGCCGGCGGGAGAAACCGGCTGTTCCGGTGCGTCTGTTTTCTCTAAACTGATATCATCAATACATACCCGGTGCTGTGTGGTAATCAGCTCGTCTATCTTTCCGAGGCAGATGCTTAAAAATGCTTCCGGGTCAGTGGCAGATTTCATCTGGAAGGTTTTCGTAAAGATTTGATACTCATTTGTCAGGGAAACAATATTTTCACCGGAATAAACAGCCCAATCCTTCGCCTCCGTACCCTGCATTACCACACGGATTTTTCGTGCAAGGTCAGATTTTGCCTTAAAGGTCAGGGTATACCACTGCCCATTTACTAATTCAATGTTATTTTGCTTTAACTGGATTTTCCAATCCTGATCCCCGGTGTCCTTAATGGTAATGTCCATGGCATTATCTTCTGTCAGGCTGTCTACCACATAGCTGGCATCGGCAGAGGAATCTGCATACCATTCGTATCCGGCGGTACCTGCATCGAAGGAACCGTTCTTTATGAGGGAATCTTCCACCAGTCTGACATTGTTAAGATAGATAGTTCCCTTTGTTCCCATATAAAAGGCGATATTTTGATTGGTAAATACCGTATCAGCAGGAAGCTTAAAGGTGTATTTGGCTTCCTCTGTGGTGAGGTTTGCGGTAAATTCATTGCCGCCCACAATTACGGTCATAGGCTTTTGAGTATCTGCCTCAGCGTCAAAGCTTAATTCATAGGCTTTTCCTGCGGTGAAAGCTAAATCGGACTGTCCCACAATGACGCCTTCTTTTTGGACGGCATCGTTGCTGACGGTGACTTTTAAACGGCGCAGGTTGTTGGTATTGGTAACAAAAATGTCGGCACCCGCCTGGTTTGTAATTTCCCAATAGCCAAGGCGGTTGGTGCCTTCCCGGAAACTTCCGTTGTATACATAATTGCCGTCGGCTAAAATGGTTTTCACTTCTTTTTCGTTAGGGTCTGCTTCCTTAATTTTCTTGATGGATACATTGCTGATATAGATATTTGCAGTGGAATCTGCAGCGCCCATATTAAATTCCAGTCTTCCGTTTGCATCAGAATCGGAGGTCATTTTAAATTCATAGGAAAAGTTTTGCTTTTCTGTTGTCAGTGCTACGGTTTTTGAAGGCATGTACTCGGAATAACCGTGGTCAGGAGCCTTGATGGCAGTCTTCATGCTTCGGTCGGAAGCGGCACTGGCATCAAAGGAAACCTGATAAGTAGCGCCCTTCTCGAACGGAATACCCGCCTGAACCAACTGCACGCTGTAATCTACGGTGCCCTGTCCAGTGGTTTTAACGGTCATAGTGTTCTCGGCGATAGAGGCTGCTGCATCACCGCCAAGAGCTGTCATAAATACCCAGTCGTTATCATCGGTAAGGTCCTCTGCCAGAGCAAAATTTCCATTGTTTACATAATTGCCGTTGGCATCCGGATCACGCAGGATTACTACTTTTTCCGGTTTCTGTACATTTTCATCATAACTGCTCTTCTGGTAGGCCTTTACATAATCTACGACAAATGCAGCATGTTCAAAATCTGTTGTGTCATCAGGGTTTCCCACCCAGCTTCCGCCTACTGCAAGATTCAAAATCATATAAAACGGCTGGTCAAAGGGAGCGGGATATGTGATGGTTCCCTGTCCTACTGTGGTGGAATACCAGTCGTTTTCCTCATGGTAAAGGATTCCGTCCACATACCATTTGATGGATCCGGGTGCCCATTCGCAGGAAAATGTATGGTACTCATCGGAATAGGAGCCCTGATCTAAGACAGAGGTTCCCTGGCTTTCGCTGTGGGGATTGCCGTAATGGATGGTACCGTAGGCTTTCTTTGTATTTTGTCCCATGACCTCCATAATGTCAATCTCACCGCATCTGGGCCACTGACCATACAGGTTTTCGTTTGTAGGCATCATCCAGAAGGCAGGAAGATATCCTTGTCCGTCAGGAACCTTAGCTCTCACCTCAAATAAACCATAGGTGAAATCATGTTTGTTCTGGGTATTGATTCTGCCGGAAGTATAGCTGACAGTGCCGTTTTCGGCTACTGTTTTAATAGGGGTGATAATTAGGTTTCCGTCCTTTACGGAAATATTCTGATCAGAGTTTACATACTCCTGTAATTCATTATTTACCCAGCCCGGCTGGTGGGTTTCCACGTTCCAGCTGTTTAAATCTAAGGTATCTCCTTCAAAGTCATCACTCCATTTTAGTTCATATCCCTCATAGGATAAATCCGTTGCCGGGACATCCGGAGCAGGTTCTGGTTCCGGAGCAGGTTCTGGTTCCGGAGTAGGTTCTGGAGTAGGCTCCGGGGTAGGCTGTGGCTCCGGAGTAGGTTCTGGTTCCGGAGTAGGATTAGTGTCATTTGGATTTTTCTTCACGGTCACCGTGCAGACCGCTTTTTTCTTGCTGCCGTCGGTTGCAGTCACAGTAATTTTGGCGGTACCTTCTGCGATACAGGTGATTTTACCGGATTTGTTTACCGTGGCAACCTTTTTGTTGCTGGTTTTATAAGATAATTTTTTTACGCTGGCATTTGACGGATTAACTGACGCTTTTAAAGTAACAGTTTTTCCGGCATAAGCGGTAATACTTTTCTTTCTTAGAGTAATTTTTTTTACGGGGGTTCCGACGATTAGTTTAAAGGTTGCCTTTTTGCTTTTGTTAAAAACACTTCTGACGGTAATTTTGGCAGTGCCCTTCTTTTTGGCGGTAATTTTTCCCTGGCTGTTTACCGTGGCAACTTTTGTGTTGGAGCTGGTGTAAGTAACTTTCTTACTGGCTTTTCCGGTAACTTTTACGGTTGTTTTCAGCTTATAGGTCTGCCTGGGATTCAAGACCAGTGTTGAGGTGGTCACGTTGCTGATAGTAACGGACCTGACTGCTTTTTTTGCACCTGCAGATGCCTGCGCCGGAAATAATCCGATTACGAGCAGCAGACATAGGGCAAACGAGAGAAGCTGTTTCATTCTTTTCATAGTTTTTCTCATCCTTTCTTTTATCCATGTTTTGTAATGTCCTGAAACAGTAACATTCTATATTAGTTATATAAAGCGGATAAAAACTTTTATATCAAATTCACATTCAATGTATCATTTTCGTGTCATTTGCACATGTGAGGGGGATTATTCGGCCATTTCTAAAAAAGAACCTTGTAAAAATCAAGTGAATCCATTAATATAGAAAGGGCGTACACTATTTGAAGGTATCGTTCTTAGTGACTGTTTATGAGAACTGAGAGGATATCATGGAAGTAGAGGAAAAACATGGAGTATTACAGCAGGCAAATCAGTAAATTAATACAGGAATTGTCCGCATTGCCGGGCATCGGTGCAAAATCCGCACAGCGTCTGGCGTTCCATATCTTAAACATGCCGGAAGATGCAGTGGAAGGCTTAGCCTCGGCAATCGTGGATGCTAAGAAAAACGTCCGTTATTGCAAGGAATGTTTTACCCTCACCGATGAGGAGTTTTGTCCCATCTGTAGGGACGGTGCAAGAAATCATAAAACTATCATGGTGGTGGAGAATACCAGAGACCTTGCGGCCTATGAAAAGACAGGCAAATACGAGGGTGTCTATCACGTGCTTCACGGAGCGATTTCCCCCATGCTTGGCATCGGACCCAATGACATTAAGCTGAAAGAACTGATGCAGCGTTTGCAGCAGGAGGTAGACGAGGTTATCATTGCCACCAACTCCAGCCTGGAGGGAGAAACCACGGCAATGTATATCAGCAAATTAATCAAACCTACCGGAATTAAGGTGACGAGAATTGCCAGCGGTGTCCCGGTGGGCGGTGACTTAGAATATATTGACGAAGTGACATTACTTCGTGCCCTTGAGGGCAGAACCGAGTTGTAAAACAGTTAAGTGCATTCCATAGGGGAACAGCACTTCATTGATACAAAACAAGAAAGGAAAAAGGCACATTATGACAAATCTGGAACTTAAGAAAACAGCCAATGAAGTCCGTAAAAGCATTGTAACCGCGGTACACAGCGCAAAGGCGGGACATCCCGGCGGTTCCCTTTCCGCCGCAGATATTTTTACTTATCTGTATTTTGAGGAAATGAACGTCGACCCGAAAAATCCGAAAATGACGGACCGTGACCGCTTTGTCTTATCCAAGGGCCATACAGCGCCGGGACTTTATTCTGCATTGGCGGAGCGGGGATTTTTCCCGAAGGAGGATTTGGTGACGCTGCGCCATACCGGTTCTTATTTACAGGGACATCCGGATATGAAACATATTCCGGGGGTGGACATGTCCTCCGGTTCTTTAGGGCAGGGGCTTTCCGTGGCGGCAGGAATGGCAGCGGCAGGAAAATTTGACAAAAAAGATTACCGTGTCTATGCCCTCTGTGGGGACGGCGAGATTCAGGAGGGACAGATTTGGGAGGCTGCTATGTGGGCCGGTTTCCGCAAATTGGATAATCTGGTGGTGATTGTGGACAACAACAATCTTCAGATTGACGGTACGGTGGATGAGGTATGCTCCCCCTATCCGATTGACAAAAAGTTTGAAGCCTTCAATTTCCATACCATCACCATTGACGGAAATGATTTTGATGAAATCCGGGCTGCTTTTAAAGAAGCCAGAGAGACAAAGGGCAAACCGACCGCCATCATTGCAAAAACCTTAAAAGGAAAAGGCGTGTCCTTTATGGAAAATGCCGTAGACTGGCACGGAAAGGCGCCGAATGACGAGCAGTACGAGATTGCAATGGCAGATTTAGAGAAAGTGGGGGAAGCATTATGTCAGGAATAAAAGAAAGTGCGAAAACGCTAAAGATTGCCACCAGAGAAAGTTACGGCAACGCTTTGGTAGAAGTAGGAAAAGAGCATGAGGATTTAATCGTATTAGATGCAGACCTTGCGGGAGCCACCAAAACCGGGATTTTCAAAAAGGCTTTCCCAGAGCGTCACTGGGATATTGGTATTGCGGAGGCAAATATGACAGGAATTGCAGCAGGGCTTGCCACCTGTGGAAAAGTTCCCTTTATCAGCTCCTTTGCCATGTTTGCGGCAGGTAGAAATTTTGAGCAGGTGCGTAATTCCATCGGCTACCCTCATTTGAATGTAAAAATCGGCGCAACTCACGCGGGCATTTCCGTGGGTGAGGACGGAGCAAGCCACCAGTGCTTAGAGGACATTGCCTTAATGCGCACCATTCCGGGCATGGTTGTGATTAACCCGGCGGATGATGTGGAGGCAAGGGCAGCAGTTCATGCGGCATACGACTATGTGGGCCCTGTTTACCTCCGTTTCGGGCGTCTGGCGGTGCCTGTTTTTAATGATGAAGCAACCTATCGATTTGAAATCGGAAAAGGCATTGTCTTAAAAGAGGGAAGTGATGTCAGCATTTTTGCCACCGGACTTTGCGTAAAAGAAGCCATGGAGGCGGAAGCGATGCTTGCGGCGGACGGCATTCATGCGGAAATTATCAACATCCACACCATTAAGCCTATTGACCGTGAGCTGGTGGTAAAATCCGCATTAAAGACAGGAAAAGTCGTAACCGTGGAAGAACATTCCGTCATCGGCGGATTAGGCAGCGCTGTCTGTGATGTGCTGTGCGAGGAAGCACCCACAAAGGTTTTAAAAATCGGTGTCAATGATGTCTTTGGAGAGTCCGGTCCGGCATTAGAACTGCTTCATAAGTATGAACTCGACGCAGAAGGAATCTACAAAAAGGTCAAAGCATTTGTAAAATAAGAAGAAAAAGAAAAGGGAAGTGTCAAAGCCGTTCGGATAAGGGCAGACACCTCCCTTTTTTGTCGAAAAGTTTTTGAAATACGGACCACAATCCACCAAAAATTTTGGACAGGCTGTGCTACCATTTCATCCAAAGGGACAGAAAGGACCTCAGAAAGGAGAAATGGCATGATAGAAATCATCCGGGAGGAAGACTACGAACCTACAAAAGAAAAAGTCTTACCAAAGGATATCAAGCAGATTGGAAAACCGGATATCGGCGATAGAATTTACGTGGAGGACAGGGTATACAGATATATGCATCCCTATGATGAGCAGCTAGAAAAAGCAGCGTACGTTTTGCTGGGACGCTTTGAAAACTTTACGGGCAGGCAGTGTACCTTCATTGAGGGGGCAATCCGGTTAGAGGAAATCAATTTTGACGGGGAGCTGCCCCAGTGGAATGACAATACCTGGGGTTATATCTACAAAAAACTGAAAAAAGACTATGACGATATGGTAATTGTGGGCTGGGCGATGGATATCAAAGGCCAGTTGCCGAATCTTACCGGAAGGATTGAAAAACTCCATCAGAATCATTTTGGAGGCATTCATCAGGTATTGTTTCTCATGGATTCCCTGGAGCGGGAAGAAGCATTTTACAGCAGCAGAAACAATCATTTATATAGAAGAGATGGTTTTTACATATATTACGGCAAGGGCATTCCCGCGATACTGGATTATCAGGAGGAAAAAAGTCCGGCGCCGCAGGAAAACTCCGGGGAGGACATCTTTGTATTTGAAACGGAAGTTCCTGCTAAAAAGCAGCAGGAGCTGGATTTAGAGGAAAGAATCTATTTTGAGCAGAGCAGCTTAGAAGAACCGGAGCGGGAACAGAAAAGCTCCTTTGACAGCGGGAGAATGGAGCGCACAGAATTTTTCGGAGGAGGGGAAAAGAGAAAAGAGTTTTTCGGAGGGGAGCAAAAGCTCAGGGAGGGCAGCTACAGAAAACAGCTGGCAGGGGAGGAGGCAAAGGAGAAAGTTCCTTCCTTTACGCCGTCTCTTGTGCTGCTGGCAGTGGTTTTTGTCCTGGGCTTTGCAGCCTACCAGAATCATCAGAAAATGAATGACATGCAGAATGCGCTAGCGCAAATCAATACCCAGGCGGTGTCCACGGAGGAAGAAGCGGCGGAGACGGCGAAAGAGGTGAAGATAGAGCAGGTGGAGGGAAACGTAGAGAAGCAGAATGCGGCGGAAACGTCAGAACAGAATGCGGCGGGGGAACAGACAGCTAACGGGGAAACAGCAGTTTCCAAAGAGCAGGTGGCAGTTTCGCCGGAAAATGCCGGAAATACAGCTGATGTAGCGGGAACGGATACAATCTCTACGGGGACAATTGAAAATTCTTCCGGAAACGGAACGGCAACCCCGGATTCCGCCGGAAAGGAAACAGAAACCACAGGCGCCGCAGGAGCCGGAGCGGGAGTCACGGAAACCGGAGGGGATACATCTACGGGAGCCGGGGAAAAAGAAGGAACCGCCGATTCGTCGGGGAACGGGACAGAAAACGGTTCATCGGAAACCGGAGCCGCAGGAAACTCTGTGGGAGACGGAGTTTCGGCAGGAACACAGACGGGCGGAACAGATACAACGGCAGCATCGACAGAAGCCCAGACTTACCTGAAACAGGGATACTACATTGTGCAGAAAGGGGACAGCCTGGCAGCAATCTGCCGCAAAATTTACCAGACCACAGCCATGATGGACGAAGTCTGCAAAGCAAATAATATCGAGGACCCCAATGATATTTATGCAGGGCAGTACCTGACACTGCCAAATTAAGAAAAAAGAGATGAAAGAAGGGAGAAATATGATATAATGAGCGCTAGAGAGAAAAAATCCCCGCAACTTCGGCGAAGAGCGAGGGCGGATTATGCGCTACCCTGGTAGAGGATATCATGTGGAAAAACAGGATACTGCCGGAGGATATAGGATGTCTGCGCCGTAGCATAGAGGCAGATATTCGGCAGGCTTTGGATACATTAATCATTGGGAAAAGAGGAACTATGGCAAAAAAGGACAAAAGAGGGTTCCGGACGGTTGCACAGACGGACATGGAGGAATACCGGCGCAAACTGAAGGAGCACCGGATAAAAATAGCGAAAAGAACGATAAGCATTCTGCTGGCAATCATAGTGGTGACGGCGGGCGTTGCACTGTTTATGGCGCTGCGCCATTATGAGAGTTTTGATATCCTCCAGAGCGTGGAGCGGTCGGATACGGAGGCAACGCATTTTGCAGATTTCAGGGACAATATTTTAAAGTACAGCAACGACGGAGCGCTGTATACCAATGCTTCCAACGGGCTAATCTGGAATCAAACCTACGAAATGGCGAATCCACAGATAGATATCTGCGGCAACTACCTGACGATCTATGATAAAAAAGGCAGCATGATTTACACGCTTACCCCCGAGGGATTACAGAGCAGCATTGAAACCACCATGCCTATTGAGCAGGTGCGCATTGCAGCCCAGGGAACCATAGCGGTGCTGATGACAAAGGATGCAGCCGGATATGTGGCAGTTTATGATAAAGAGGGAAATAATCTTGTGCAGGGAGCCATTCACGGAGAGAAAAAAGGATATCCCGTTGCCATAGCCCTTTCACAGGATGCCATCAAATTAGCGGTATCCATGCTTGATATCAATGACGGCACGGTAAAGAGTACCATTGCCTTTTACAATTTTGGCTCGGTGGGGCAGAATGAAATCGACCATGTGGTGGGAGCGAGTACTTTTAACGATACGGTGATTCCGGAAATGGAATTTATCTCCGATGATAAGCTGGTGGCGTTTTCCGATTCCGGACTGCTTTATTTTGAAGGAACGCAAAAGCCCCAGCAGTCAGTGGAGGTGTCCTTTGAAAAAGAGGTAAAAAGTATCTTTTATAATCATGATTACGTTGGAGTGGTGACTGGCAATGGTGACGAAGAGGTGACGAATCATCTTTGTGTTTATGATTCAAAGGGCACCCTGGTAATGGAAAAAGATTTTGCAATGGAATATACGGCGATTGAGTTTCTTTCCAATAATGAAATCTGTATCCGGAATGAAAATACCTGTGATATTTACACGATTAGAGGGATATATAAGTTCCATCATGAATTTAAAGAAACGATTTACAAAATCATACCGGGGGGCTCCGGATTGAATTATACATTTGTATTGGAAGATGCGACAGAAAAAGTGAGGCTGAAATAAGGAGATACATATGAACTGGTTTTTAATTATTGTACTGTTGTTACTGATATGTGAAATGATGAGGGGCTATCGGAGAGGCTTCCTCCGTACCATCTATTCTCTGGTGTCATGGATTATTGTGTTGGTGTTCGTCATGTGGGCGACACCCTATATTGATACTTTTCTGCTGGAACACACCTCTCTCTATGAGAAAATTGAGATGTATTGTGCGGATGAGGTGCGGCAATCAGCGGAGAAAAGTGCAGAACAGGCGGTGGGACAAAATGCCGGCTATGAGAGTTTGGCGGAACTGGGGCTTAACCTGCCGGAGGGTGTTTTAAATGATATTCTGGAAAAGACGGGCGCTGCAGCGGATGAATTTTTGGAAAGCAGCGGGGTCTACGACCAGATTGCGAAGGGAATGGCAGGATTTATGGTAGAAGGAATTTCCTTTTTTATCGCATTGATTGCAGCATGGATTTTAGTGTATTTTATCTCGCAGCTTCTTGGCATAGTGTCCAAAATACCAATTATTCATGGGCTTAACAAAATATTGGGTATTTTTGCAGGAGGAATTTATGGAGTTATCCTGGTGTGGATTGCGTTTTATCTGATTGCCTTAAGCAGCGCCAGTGAATTGGGCGGAGTGCTGATTTCTTATATCTATCAGAACACGCTTTTGCAGTTCCTCTACGAAAATAATCTTATAATTTCCATAATGCTGAAATAAAAATGGATCGTGTAAATCATAGATATGGTGGAGAGTTTCCCGGCTCTCCACCATATCTATTTATAGGGAAAGTACCGATAAAAAAATGGTGTAAAAACTTGCTTCATTGTAAAATGAAATGCGACAAGAGTTATTAAACTCTATCGCATTTCTTTTTTTTATACGCTTTTATAGGGGAATGTGTCAAGAGTTTAAAACTTTTGGCACATTCCTTTTTTAATTTGAACGATAGGAGGTGTAAGGAAACGTGAGAAAAGGAGATAAGCGGTTAAGGTACACGGACAGGGAGAAAATAGAAGAAATGACCGCAAAAGGCGAAAGGGTCGTAGTTATTGCTGATACTATCGGCGTATGCCGTCAGACTATCTACAAAGAGTTGAAGCGTGGCGGTACACCCTATCGGGCAGAGATAGCACAAAGGACGGTGTAAACGTGACGAATGAGGGCAAGGCTAGGGAGTTGGCGGATATGGTCGGTAGTGTGGTTGTAGACGAATACCTACCCCTTGAAGTATTGGAACTTACGGCGGATTTTCTGAAAGAGGATTGCAGGCAGCACAGGATATAAAAGAAGAGCAGCAGGAAATACAGGCATTGGCAGCAGGAAAGGAGGGGAAACATTGGCAAGCAGGACGGAAAAGTACACGGTAGCATACCGAAACGTGAAAAAGTGCGAATTTCACAATATCGGGGCGTATATCGTGGCAATTAGTATTATCGGCGGTACTACGTTTTGTGCGTTCTTTGATACGGGATTACATACAGAGGAAAGCATAAAGAAAAGAGGAAGCATAAAACTACACTCGATTTATTCTAAAAAGTAAGAGGACAAGCAAAGGCAGCACCCCTTTTACTATGCAATTTATAGTATGAGGGATAAAAAATATAAAGGAGGACAAGCGGTAATGAGTAAGGCAGTAGAACACAACAACGTAGTAATTTTTGATGATAGAGGTATTCCCTCTATTATGGTCCGCTTTATGCGACCAAAGGACACGGAGGAAACCCCGGCAATGTTCAGAATCGGGGATAAGGTAGTGGACGCTATCTATATTTCCAAGTATCCAAACAAAGTAATTAACGGCAGGGCGTACAGTCTGCCTATGGTAGACCCGACCGTAAATATCAATTTTGACGAAGCGGTACAGGCTTGCAGAGCCAAGGGCAGCGGTTGGCATTTAATGACCGCCGTAGAGTGGGAATACCTGTTAAATCAGAGCAGGCAGCAGGACACTTTACCACACGGCAATACCGACTACGGCAAGGATTATTACCATAAGGACGAGCAGGGCGACCGTGAGGGGTGCGGATACGGCAGGACACTTACAGGAAGCGGACCGGCTACATGGAATCACGACCACACCATATACGGCGTATCGGATATGAACGGCAATATATGGGAATGGTTGGCAGGCTTGCGTATCGTAAACGGAATTTTGCAGTACATACCGAACAATGACGCAGCCTTGGCAGGGTGTGACCTTTCAAAGGATAGCAAGAAATGGCAGAGAATTATAGCAGATAAGTTTAGTAAAAGCACCGTGAGGGTCAATGTTGAGGGCGGGGAAATCACGATTACCGACAAGGCAGCAGGCGAGGACTACACCCCGGACTATGACGGCGTATCTTGGGAGGATTTAAAGATTGAATTATCCGAGATACCGCAGGCGTTAAGGGATTTAGGCATTGTGCCGGAAATGCGGGTAGATTCCGAGGGTAAAACCTATGTGTGGTTTGACGCTGCCGAGGGCAAGTATATGCCTCTCCGTGGGTCGGCGTTCCACAATACTTCCCATTCGGGGCCGTCCGCTCTCTGCTTGTCTGGCGTCCGTTCCGGCTCTGGCGTCGACGTAGGCTTCCGCTCCGCTTTTTATGAGGTAAACGGGAAACTGATTACTGAATAACTGTTTAGGGGTGCGATAGCACCCCTCATACAAAGAAAGGAACGGTAACAATGGCAGTAAAAGAAAAACCACTATGTAAATATTGGAATGATGAATATTGCGAGTATTGGGATTCTGAAAAAGCGTGTGAAAATTGCACGGTATATAAAAGAATAACACTATACACAAAGTATGCAATAGTTGATAACTACCACGACAGAAGAAATATACCAATAGCAGTATTTTTAAGCAAAGACAGGGCAGAGGAATACTTAGAAGAATTGATAAACAAAGCAAGGAAAAATAAGGAAAATTACGATTTTGACATTGAAGAAATTATAACGGATTCGATTTAGGAATATAAAAAGCGAGGTATCAAGTTATGAAGTATAGAGGTTTGACGTTTAATAGGACAACATTAACCTATGAATGGGTTTATGGTATGCCCTCATACGGATACGAAACAGAAGAGATAGCAGAAATAGGAACGCCGGACGGGGAATTTTACGAGATTAACCCCGCAACGCTTGGAGAGGAAACGGATTATACGGACAGGCACGGAAAACATATTTACACAGGCGATATAACGACCTTAAAAGTAGACGGAGAAGTAAGGGAATTTGTAGTAGACCGTGCGACCGTAGACAGGGAATATAACGCCCTGCCCGGATTTAAGGGGAAAACGGTTAAGGTTAGGCTGTCGGGCGTGGTTGTTTTCCGTTGGATTGATTCGGAGGGCATTATACATCAGTTATTGCCGTGCGTAGATGATACCTTGGGGGCGTGTGATTGTCACTTTATGGAAATTGTAGACACGGTAGCAGAAAGGGCGGTGCGTGAGAGTGAAAGCAAGGGCAAAAAGCAGTAACACACCTTGCCCCATATGGATATATGGCGAATACATAACCACACCGCCAAAACACCCGAGCGGGGAAGTACGCCCCGAGGGTCATTACATAGACAAGGGCGGTTATCCGGGTGCCAATGTGTACGCCGTAAGTGCTGATACATTATGCAGGCAGACGGTAGCGGTTGACAAGCGAAAACGTGACATATACGAAAATGATATTTTGCTTTACGAAACAGAGGAAGAAATAGGCTATTTTATCGTACAGGATACGGAAACGGCAGTTGATATTATAAACGGCGAGATTTTAGATATTGAAGCATTACAGGCGGAGGATATAAGGATAATCGGGAATCTGATAGACTACCCCGAGTTTATAGAGGGTATGAGATACCACGTTGAAAACGGCTTAGATGTGCCATATCTGCCTGCATTAGACGTTATGGAAACGCCGTTACCGTTCCTTAAAATGACCTGTTTAAAATGCGGTCATATAACGCTTGGGTGCTGTTATATGGCAAAACATAAGGGTTGTGGCGGATATTTTACGGCGGATTTTGCAACAAAAATTTACAGAGAAAAGGAAAAAGAAAAGGCGTTTGCGTAGTGGCTTACGCAAACGCCCCGATTACTGCCTTATAGCAATAATTTACACCTACTCAAATTATACTATAAGGCTTGCCAAAAGTCAATAACGAAGCCTTAAAAAACGTGCCAAAAGGCGAAAAAATCGGCACGTTTCGGACCTTGTATGGGGTATTAACATCTAGGACATTTATAAAATTATATACTTACGGAATGTATGTATATGGTTAGGTTGATGTACCCTTTATTCTGTCTACGGCTTGGATAGTATAAGGAGAGATAGTATGGCAAGAAAAAATTTCATAAGAGAAAAGAGGATTTATTGCGGAGAGAAATATTTAGAGGTTGACATAGTACCTGTTACTAATATGCCGGAAGCGGGGCAGGAGAAAAAAGGGAAGTCCTCACAGGCTCAAAAAAATTTGAATGATAAGCGGAGTAAACGGCGGTTTGTTCAGATAGCCAATACCAACTTTGGGGCAGATGATTTACATATATCAGCAACCTATAACGAAGAGCATTTACCCATAACACTAGAGGAAGCGGAAAGGAACGTACACAACTATTTAGACAGGGTAAAACGGAGAATGAAGAGGGTAACAGGGCAGGACTTAAAATATATGCTTGTTACCGAGTATACACCCGAAGAGGGAGAAAACACAGACCCGGAGGACAAGACTACAAGGGCGGTCAGAATCCACCACCACATTATCATAAACGGAGGTCTAAGCCGTGATGATTTAGAGTTGATGTGGAGTGCTACAAGGATAAATTGGAAAAAGGCACAGAATGACCCGGAATATCGGAAAACCGTAGACTATTTAGGCTTTGTGAATTGTGACAGGTTGCAGCCGAACGAAAACGGCATAGAGGGATTAGTAAATTATATCAATAAGCGAAAAAAGGGTTGTAAAAAATGGTCTACTTCTATGAATCTGAAAAAGCCAAGGGAAAAGAAAAACGACCATAAGTACAGTTTCAGAAAGTTAAGGGAGTTGGCAAAGACCCCGGAAGATAAAGAAGTGTGGCGTAAGCAGTATAAAGGGTATGAACCAACAAAGATAGATTTTCAGTACAACGATTATACCGGGTGGAGCGTGTATCTGAAAATGCGGAAAGTGAGGGATTAAATGGGCGTATTAGAAGAATTAAAAGAAAGACAGTTACACAGCATTCCGAGTGATATTTGGGAAAAAGATTGTAAGTATTGTCAATTTAGGAGTTCAGAAGAAAATTTTGAATATGGTAGCAGGGGAAAATATGAAAGACCTTGCAGAATAGGAAAATATGAGGGAAAATGTGCGATTTGGAACAATGAAAAAGGAGAGTGGGAAACAGAACACGAAGCGTACAAAGAACATTGTGGAAGTGTAAGACCCACAGAATGTTTTGGGATATGTGCAACGTGCCATTATTTTAATCACTTCCATGATGATGTAGAAGATGAAAACGCCATATATTGCACGTTGGCAGACGGACCAGTAAACAGGCGTAATACTATGCCTTGGGTACACGCAGGATATAGCAAAAAGATAACAGGTTTTGATTACAGTTACTTCACTTGTGACAAATACAAGGTTGATTCCGACAACACCAAGAATTTAATAAAAAGAGCGTTAGAGGGGCGTATACCAATGAATTTTAACCCGGACACAATGCAACAGTTGGAGTATATGGCAGGAGAGCCAATAGAAGAATGGAAAAGCAGACAGCAGGCTTATAAAGATAGTAAGCCGGAAAATGTTAAGAAAAAGAAATTGCAGGACACTATAAGGCAGAAAATGAAAAAAACGGAGGTATCAGATGATAGTAACGATTGATTTTGAAACAACAGGATTTACCGCAGGCATAGACGAGGTTTTACAGGTATCAATTATTGATGAAAATTGCAATGTACTGATTAACACTTATTGCAGACCGAACAATAAGGACGGTTGGGAGGACGCACAGAGGGTACATGGTATCACGCCTTTAATGGTTATGAATGAGTTACCGTTTGAAAGGTATGTGCCTACGGTGCTTGACATTCTGAATAAGGCGGACAATGTAATAGCCTACAATGCGGACTTTGAAAATTCATTCTTGAAAGCATACGGTATCTACATAGACCCTGGGAAATGGCTTGACCCTATGATTATGTTTGCAAGGATTTACGGAGAATATGACAGTTACCACGATTCGTACAGGTGGCAGAGCCTTAGCAAGTGTGCAAAGTATTACGGATATGAGTTTAAGGCTCACGATTCTTTAGAGGACGTAAAAGTAACCCTCTATTGCTATAAGAAAATGATAGAGGGGAGGGAAAAGCAATGTTGACCTTGCCAACAAAAGGAAAATGGTTTTATATGATTCTTTCCGGGGAAAAGGGCGAAGAATACCGAGAAATAAAGCCTTATTATATGACACGATTTAAGAAAGTATTTGATATGTACCCTAATTCGCATATACCAATAGGGACCGATAAAAGGGAAATACGTTTTAGGAATGGATACGGCAGCAGTAGGCCCGAGTTTGTAGCGATATGTAGCCTTGATGTAAAAACAGGTAAGGAAGAGTGGGGAGCAGAGCCGGGGAAAGAATATTACACACTAAAAATACATGAGATTACGGAAAGGAGCGGTTGTTGATATGCAGGCAGCGGGATTTATGGCGTATTGCCCTTATGAATTGGGCGACCGGGTAGAGGTTGCGTTAATAGACGGTATGGCTATCACAGGATACCCGAGAAAAGCAGGCACGGCACTTATGACGATTACAGATATTTTGGCAGTACATAGCGTAAAAAGAGGTACGGTTACTTTCCTCTATGAATTAGACGGAAAGAAGCAAATGCAGTTGACACCTTGGCAGGAATTAACAGGAGGTACAAGGGTATGAAAACACAAGGGATTGTGACCGATTCGGACACGGAAAAAGAATTGCAGGCGTGGCAGCAGGCAAGGGAAAACCCGGTAGACGAAGAACGGTTAAGGCAGCAGTACAAAAACAGGAGAAATAACGCCCAAGGACAGCATTTTGAGCGTGAAATATTGGCAGGGTGCAAGATGTACGAGCAGCACAGTATAGCCGTGATAGACAAAACACCCGAGCCGTTCCGTGTGACAAGCAAGAATCACAGGACGGGAGAATTTACAGGACGTTTTAGTACCCATGCACAACCCGATTTTCAAGGGACCTTATACGGAGGTCGGTCGATTGTCTTTGAAGCGAAGCGGACAAGTAAAGACAGGATAACCCGGAATGTGCTTACAGATACACAAATGGACGTATTGGAAAAGCATAACCGATTAGGGGCGTTGTGTGGTGTATGTATCTGTATTCAAGATGATTTTTTCTTTATCCCTTGGAATGTGTGGCGTGATATGAAAGAGATGTACGGTAGGCAGTACCTAAAGGCAGAGGATATAGAGGAATACAAAGTAAGGTTTGACGGTGCGGTACACTTTTTACAGAATATGGCGGAGGTAGCATATGAGTGATAAAGACTTAATTATAGAGTTGTTGGGAATTGCAGAGGTAGCAGAGGACGGAACGGTAGATTTTACAGACCGTGCAAAGGAAATCATAGAGGAATTGGCTAAGAAATACAGGAAAACGCCTATATATAAGCAGGCAAAGAAAGAAACGCCGGAATGGGTCAGCACCGCTACGGCAGCAGAAATTTACATACAGATGTGCGACCGTATCGTAAATGCCACTACAACGGCACATATGCTAATTGCCCCTAAAATCCTGCTGCCTATCCTTTGGGAGAAGATACAGGAGGAAAAAGAAAAGCAGACGGCAGCAGGGCAGGAGATAGACACAGAAACGGCAGAGGGAGGGTTGCAGAGTGCGACTTGACGGATTAGCCGGGGCAGGGATTCCGTATTATAGCCTTATGAAAAAGGCGTTGCCTGCTGCCACTCCTGCTAAAAAGAAAAAGTTGAAAAGTGGCAGGCTAACAGAAATAGACCCAAAGACCAAAAAGCCAAGACTTAAAAAAGGCGTTGACCCTGTACGAGCGGTAGAAATACTCTATATGTTTGAGAATACGGACGTATTGCCTAATCAGATTGAAGAAATGAAAGTAACCATAGCAAACTTGCAAGCAAGGGTTAAGAAATTGGAGGATTGGCAGGAATGAGGATTATTAAGGTTATTGCGGATAAAAAGCCTATGTTTTGTTGTGAGTGTCCTTTAAATGTTACGGCGGTAAAAGTTGACAAAACAGAGTGCGGAGAAAACAAAACCATATTAGACGGTGGGGCAGGGTGGAAAGTTGGCGGTAAAGTGCCGGATAGCCGTTGTTTGATAACAACGGAAGAAGAGGAAAAGAAGCAAAAGGAAAGGGGCGGTAATATTGCAGGAATTAACATTAGGTAGCCTATTTGACGGTATCGGCGGTTTTTGCTATGCAGCAACACTTACAGGCAGAATAAAGCCAATTTGGGCCGCCGAGATAGAGCAAAGTTGCATTGATATTACAAGATACCGTTTCCCGGACGTAATGCACGTTGGGAGCGTGACAGAGTTAAAAGGCGACGAGATACAACCCGTAGATATAATCACTTTTGGTAGTCCGTGCCAAGGTTTGAGCATAGCAGGGCAAAGAAAAGGACTAAAGGACGACCGGTCCGGGTTGTTTATGGAAGCAATAAGAATTATAGACGAAATGAGGTTAGCGACAAATGGAAAATATCCAACTTTCATTATTTGGGAGAATGTACCCGGTGCTTTTTCATCAGCCAACGGAGCAGATTTTAGAGCCGTGCTTGAAAAAGTCACAAAAACCAATATTCCAATGCCTGCAAGTGGCAGGTGGGCAACCGCAGGAATGGTTAGAGGGGGAGAAGTTGACACCGCTTGGAGAGTGCTTGACGCTCAATTTTGGGGAGTACCCCAACGTAGAAAGAGAATCTACCTTATCGGAGATTTTGGAGGACAACGTGCCGGAGAAATATTATTTAAGTCCGAAAGCCTGCTTGGGTATTCTCCGAAGAGCAAAGGCGAAAGGTCGGAAATTGCCGGACAACCTACGGATAGCCTTAGAGCAGAAAGTAGCCGAGGGGGGGAGGTTTTAGGTCTTGATTTTGCACACGCTGATAGCGTGGTAAGGACATTTACCGATAAATCCCCTACGCTTTTGCAGAATATGGGAAGTGCGGGCGGTCAGATACCTTGTATTATGCACGAAGAAAGGACGACAGCAGGATTTACATACAATCAAGGCGGAGAGGGTAAAGGATTAGGATTTAAAGAGGGTCAAGCACCTACCATTATGACAGGTGGCAGGGGAGCGGTATTCATAGAGAAAAAAAGCGTTATTCCCTTGCGTGATGAAGTGACCCGGAATAAAGCAAGCAACGGTTTAGGAGTTGGAGAAGTCGGCGGACCCTGCCCGACACTTACGACCGCAGACGTACATAGCGTTTTCTACGAAGCATATCAGCACCACGGATACAGGGAAAGCGATACAAGCGGAACATTGACAGCAGGACAGAATAATACCATAAGGGGCGATACGCCTTTAGTAGTAACGGATAAAAGAGCCTTTGAAGAGAATCAGCACGGCGGATACCGTGAAACGGAAATTAACGGCACATTAAGGGCAGCGGGGGGGGTCTTACGGCGGAGGGTCGGAAACCATAGTAGCCGAGAGCCACAGGGCAAAGGAGAATACCCCTAGCAAGACTAAGAGTATTAAAGACATTCTGAAAAAGGCGGTGCAAAAGGTTGTTTACATCATACGCCGATTGATTCCGATAGAATGTGAACGCCTGCAAGGATACCCGGACGATTGGACGAGATACGGGGCAGACGGCACGGAAATAGCCGATACGGCACGTTATAAGGCAATAGGTAACAGTATATGCGTATTTTGTGCGGAAAGGGTCTATTTAGGGATTTTGGACGCATTAGCGGAGGTATCAGATGAAAGAGAAAACGAAAGCATTTTATAAAACAGTATTTAAGTATTGGGTTAGGGAGAGGTTAAAGCCGTTCTTAATCAAATTCTTAATAGTGCTGATTATTATAGCAGTAGGTTTTGCAGCCTTTGTACTGCTAATGAGTTATTTAATATCGTGCGGAGTGGCAGCAGGATTAGAAATACAGATATAAGGGGTTGGTAATATGGGTAAGTGCCATATATGCGGTAAAAAGGCGTTGGAGGTCGTGGAAGTCTGCCCCGAGTGCTTACAGAGGGCAGCAGTTGACCCGAAGCAGATAAAGCGGTTAAAGCAGATAAGCGGTATTCTAAGCATTACAGCAGGAACGGACACCAATATAAAGGAGTGTATGGAAAGCATAAAGGAAATTGCGGAAGAGTTGGAAAGGAGCGGTAGCGTTGGCAAAGAAGAGCAGGCGGAAAAAGGGGCAGCAGTTCCCCAAAAGCAATAAGGTTACATACAACAAATATAAGCCGAACAGGCAGGCAAGGCGGTTAGGAATAAAGGCGGAAACACCGCCGAAGCAGGAAGAGCCTAAGAGGGTATCAAAGGCAGCCGTATTAAGGGAGAAGTTGCAACAGGCACAGGAAATACAGAAGAAAATAGTACCGCCGGATATGACGTATGGGGAATATATGGAATATCTGAAAGAAAAACGGCAGCAGTTGGAAGAAAGAAACAAATAAACTTACGGAAGTATACACATTGCACAAACTTACGGAAGTATATTTGTTGAATTTGCCGGGTTGAAATTATACTTACGGAAGTATATAATAAAATCATCAAAGGAAAACAAATAAACGGAGGTAATAAGATATGACAAAGGCACAATTAAAAGAAAAATACACAGAGTGGAATAAAGAAATTTCCGCATTGGACGCTAGGAAAACGGAGATATTTCATAAATTACAGGATTTATGTTTTGAAAAAGGCGACGGGAATAAATGGTGTGGAATTGAAAAATTGGTAGAAGAACTTACAAAGACAGGTCACATATACGAAGCAATGAATTTAGTATCTGAATACTATGAAATTTGCGGTAAGCACGAAGCATTAAAGGATTTTGCAATAGCAACTAATAATTTTGAAATTTAGCACAGGAAGCCAAGGGGCAGCAAAGAAACACTTGCGGAGCGGGTTCGATTCCCGCCCGGTGCATTAAACAGGTCGGCAACCTGTTTTCTGACGAGGGCAAGCCAATAGCCGTAGCAGGGATAGAGTGAAAAAATAGCAGCGGGTACACCACGCTAGAGAGTGTACGGACGGTCAACAGGTTTTTCGTAATTTTTTAATGTGAAAAATTGCAACGCCTATCACAAATGCCGGGAAAGGCGGTGGATTCTATGATAAGAGGTCCGCCCGAAAAAGTGATTGCAGGCTTTATAGAGTTTCCAAAGGTTGGGTATTGTATAAAGTCTGCAATAGTACAGGAGGTTATAGATTGTTCGGTATCTGCATTTATGAGGATTTTTACAGCTACATATACGGCAAGCGGATATACATAGACAAAACCACAATAAAGGATATTGGTAGGCGTGAATGGTATAGCCTGCTACATGAGTTTGTAGGTGCGTTGGTCGTTGACCGCACAAACGGCATAGCAATAGATACCATGTATATGGAATTGGTCGAGTTGTTCCCTTGGATATTTAACGAGGACACGGCAGCAGTACAAGACCAATTAGAAAAGATATTGGAAACATACAGACAGGCAAGGAGGGAAAAACGGATTGCAAAAAGTGGAAATGACGCAGGAGGATAGGGCGTATTTCAAAAAGGGAGTTAAAACCTTATGCGGTACGGAATTGATTCTTGCAACCAAGGTTATCAATGACCCGGATATAAAAAAGATGTTCACGCAAAGCGACCTTGCTTTTATGAATAAAGAGTTAGGCAGACAGGCAGGGGCGATATTTGCAGGGATACTAAGGGGATTTAAGAAAAAGAATTTTTCAGAAGTGCAAAAAATTTTAACAGGAGGTAAAAGCGAATGAAAACGATTGCAGTTATCAACATGAAAGGCGGTTGTGCCAAAACAACGACTACGGTAAATATGGCTCATATCTTAGCCAAGGATTACGGTAAAAGGGTATTAGTCATTGACAACGACAAGCAGGGCAACTTATCCAAGGCTTGCGGAGTATGGAGTTATGACAATTTAAGCCTTGCGGATATTCTGACAGGGGAAGCAGGGATTACGGAGGTTATACAGACAACGCAGAATCCTTTATTAAATGCCGTTCCTGCCAATATGCACCTTTTGACTGCTAATTTAATGGTTATTAAGGACGAGGAAAGAGAACAGGCAGCAATACTTAAAAATCAGTTGGAAGAGGTAGCGGACGCATACGACTATTGTATTATTGATTGCCCGCCGGATATAAATATATCCGTTATCAATGCACTTGTGGCAGCAGACGAGGTTATTATACCGATTAAGATTGACGGATACGCCTTTGACGGTATGGACGAATTGGAAGAGCAGATAAATAACGCCAAGCAGTTAAACCCGAAACTGAAATTGAGGGGTTGCCTTGTGACAATGTTCTATAACCGTGATGTATGCAGGCAGGGGGAGGAATGGTTACAGAATCAGCGTTACCCGGTCTTTAAAACTCATATCCGCAGGACGGAAAAAGCAGACGAGGTTACTTTTACCAATGAAAGCCTTATGGAGTATTCCCCACGTTCCGGGGCCGCAAGGGATTACAAGGCGTTTGTTAAAGAGTATTTGGAGGTATAGCATGGGAGGATACAGGAATAAAGAGGGATACCCCGACCCAACGGCAGGCGAAGCAATAGGAACGCTTACCAAAGAGGAAAGAAGAGAAGAAAGAGAACGCAACGCAGCAGTAACAAGCCTTATTACAATGCTAAAGCAGATAATCAGCCTTGCAGGGTTTGAATTGGTGGAACGCATTGTATTAAGGGATAAGGAAACAGGAAAGGAGTACAGGTAATGGTTGCAGATTTTGAAAAAATAAAAAGTCCGCAGGAAGTAAGCAAGGAACTTAGGGAGAGTATCTATAAGGCGAAAAAGCAGATAGAGAAGCAGGCGGATAACTTAAAAGAGTTATTTACTCTGATAAGAAAGCACCCGGATTTACCGATTGTGCCAATGGTAGACGCAGATTTGGTAGGAGAGGATAGCGGGCGTTGGTTAGGCAGTTTGGGGCAAGCGTACATAGATAAGTTTTTGCATTATGACGGAGAGTATTTGACATACGACCAAGGCGACCCTGACATAGTATATATCTTTGAAAAGATATTTGACTATGAAGAGTGCGGAATAGATGAAGAAATGCCGGACGAGGAAGCACTACCGATTATGAGAAAAAAGGTGGATAGTCTGCCTTGGATAGAAGCAATTATAGTAAATGTGGATACGCCCGAGCCGGAAATGTGCAAGGATTACGCAGAGGGGAGGTAGTATATGGAACGCAGACCAATTATTATAGTCAACACGGATAATTACCCGACATTTTGTGATAACCGTTGCAATAATACGAATTGCAGCAGGCATATATCAAAAATGCGGTTTTATACAGGAGGTTGCAAAATCAGCAAACTAAGAGATACCAAGGATTGCGAGGGGTACATATCAAAGTGGAAACAGTCACACGAGGAAATAGAGCAGATAAAAAAAGAAATGGAGGAAGCAGGAATTGAAAAATAATAATGATTATATAGAAGCACCAAAGGAGGATACAGTAATATTAGGCGGTTGGAATCAGCAAATAAAAACATTTCCAACGGTGGAAATCCCTTTAGACGAATACAAGGCGTTTATTGAATTTAAGGTAAAGGGTCCGACAGTAGAAATCGCTTTAGAAGAGTACAACAGGCTTAAAACAAGCGAAGAGCAGGCAAGATATGAATTTGAAATGCTAAAACAGGAAAATGCAGAACTCAAAGCAGAACTTAGCCATAGGCAGGAAGTCAAATTAGCAATAATGAAGCAGAAAAGCGAAATAGAGGAAGAAATAAAAACGGTACTATCAAAAATTAAAAACGTGTCCGATTCGGTCACAGAATTAAAGGAGGGCGTAAGAAATGGCAGGATTTGACCTTAATAATTTATTGAACGGAAAAAGCAGAGGGGCAGCAGTACAGACAAAAGAACAGACAGCAGCAGGACCGGCAGAGGGGCAGGGTACACCCTTTGAGGTAGTAATGCTTGATGTAGAGGATTTAATGCCGAGTAAGGATAATTTCTACACAACAGAGGGCATAAACGAATTGGCGGACGCTATCGAGTTATCGGGAGGAATAGAGCAGAATTTAGTAGTTAAGCCGGAAGCACACGGCAAGTATGAGGTTATCGCAGGACACCGCCGGAGATTGGCAGCGTTGAAACTGATAGGGGAGGGAAAGGAAGAGTATAGAAAAGTACCGTGCCGTATCAAGCATGAATCCGACACCATAAAGGATAAACTAAGCCTTATCCTCACAAATTCAACCGCAAGGGAGTTGACCGATTGGGAAAAAGTACAGCAGGCAAAGGAACTAAAAGAACTGCTTACAGAGTATAAAAAGGCACTTATGGAGGAAAACAAGGATAAGCCGAAAGAAGAGCGGGTAAGAATGGGGCGTATCCGTGAAATTGCGGCACAAATGCTTAATACGTCCACTACACAGATTGGACGAATGGAAGCAATAGACAACAACTTATCCCCGGAATTTAAGCAGGAATTGGAAAAGGGCAATATCGGCATTTCTACCGCACACGAACTTAGCCGACTGAATGAGCAGGAACAGGCAAAAGCCTATCAGCAGTACGAGGAAAAGGGAGAAATGCACATTAAGGACGTGAAACAGGAACAAAAAGAAGAAATCACGGACGAACAGGTAGAACAGGCACAAAAGGCAATCATTGACGCTATTAAAGGCGAAGTCAACAGGGCGGTATTTAATGCCAAGGGTGCAGCGGGCATAGAAAAAGCGATAAGGAAGCATTTTGAAAAGACATTTAAAGGCTCAAAAATAAACTTGGAGGACGGCAGGCATTTTATATACAGGTTTTCGGCAGAGGGATTAACAATTATCAATGAGGAATGGCAGAATTATGTAATTGAGTATGCCGACCTTGCGGAAATCGTGGAATTGATGATTGAAAGCGGAGATTTGACATATGATGATACCCCGGAAGAGGTACAGGAAGAGCAGGAAAGCACCGAAGAGGAAACAGACGGAGTATTTAGCGGTATGAATGAACCACAGGCAGCAGGTGGCACAGAGGAAGAGGATAACGACCCTTTACCGGGGCAGCAGGATATGAGCGATTACCCCGAGTATGTACCCGAGCCGGAAGAAAAGGGATTATCCTTTACGGAATGGATACAAAAGAAGTACGGAACAGGGCAGTATAACTTAATACAAAAGGTTGTGAGGGAAACCATTCTTACACAGGCGGAGAAAGATAATAATATCTGCCCTAAAGAATGGGAAAGCAGGCTAACTAACGCTTTATCTGTATGGGTAATGGGTAAGACAAAAGAATATCAGACCTATTTACAGAGTTAGGCGGTGCATATGGACTATTTGGAGATTAAGGAGGGCGGAATAAGTCTTAAAGGGATAGTGTTAGACGAGAAAACACAATACGGAATCAAGGCACTATCCCTTATATGGGGCATAGAACTAAAAGAAACGTGCGATAGAATCAATCGAGCATTGCAAGCCTTTTCTGATATATGGGATACCTTAAAGGAATTAGCAGAACGCATTTTAGAGGTATTGCCACAAAGAGAGGATATTTGCGAATCCTGCATAAACAGGAGGACACGGCACGGCAGCAGTAGCAGGGCAGAACAGCCAAGAAAAGCAGTAGCAAATATCAAGTGGTCGGAAAAATACAGACCGCCATAAAAGAAAGGATATGCAATTTATGAAAAATTCGGAAGTGGAAGCAATCTTAAAATTTTACAAGTACATTGACCTTGATATTAAGGTGGCGAGTGAGTGGCTAGAGCAGTACGAAGCCGGGTATAATCCGTTAGGGGCCGTTGTGTATGACGGTATGCCCCACGGCAACAAGTTATCCGATTCTACGGCTCTACTTGCCATTAAATTAGCAGAAACCGACACAAGGGAAAGTATCGAAACTCTGAAAAAGAGGATTAAAGGGTTGAAAAAACTTAGGACGGAGATTTTAAAGGAAATTTCAACACTTAACCCGGTACATAAAACCATTATTTGCGGGTTCTATATCAAGGGGCAAAAATGGGAACGCATAGCGGAACAAATTAGTTATAGCGTTCGGCAAAGCAAGAATATAAGGTGCGTAGCCTTAGAGGTCTTGGGCGGAAAATTTGCAAGGAATAGAAATATATCACGGAGCGAAATTATAGGCGAAGCCATAAAGTAAAGATTGCCCGCCATTGCCCGATTTTTTATGATATAATGCTAAAATGAAAATACCAAAAGGCAGCGGGAGAAAATGTATTAAATCCTGCTGCCTTTTAAGTTTCATTTTTGAAATTTTGCAAAAATGCGTAAATTCCGATTGGACGGAACGGCGGAAAATGGAAAAACAAACGAAAGGAGGTTTGACCGTGGCTAAAAAAGTGAATGAAACCAAAGAAAAAGCGAAGCAGATTTTTCTTGATTCGGAGGGGTTGGCGAAGCCGTCCGAAATAGCGGAGAGTTTGGGTATAGATTCCTCACAGGTGCGTAAATGGAAGTGTGTAGGGAAGTGGGAGGAAGAGTTAAAAAACAAGCCTAAAAAAAGGGGAGGGCAAAAGGGAAACCGAAACGCCAAGGGTCACGGGGCCCCGCCGAGAAACCGAAACGCCGAAACACACGGGGCATATTCTACGGTCTATTTTGACGAATTGACGGAGGAAGAAAAGGTCCTTATAGAATCCGTTACCCTCAACACGTCAGAGAATATGTTAAGGGAATTGCAGACGCTTATAGCCAAAGAAAACGACCTAAAGAAACGTATAGCAAGCCTTAATAGTGATGATACAGGACAGTTATACACGGACAAGGTTGTAGAAATGCGTACCCCACGCAAGGCGGAGGATAGCGACCCTTACGCAGCGTATACAGAGGGAGAGGGCGGAAATACTCCCCCTCTTGATATGGCTATGGAAACCACTATAAAATCATCAGCATTTGAAAGAGCAATGAAGTTAGAAGCAGAACTAAACAAAATACACGGACGCATTATTAAGTTGTTGGATTCTATCAAGTCTTATGAGTTAGAGCAACGCCGTATATCCTTGGAAGAGAAGCGGTACGCACTAATGAAACAGAAGATAAGCGGAGAGTATGACGTAGACCCCGAAACAGGAGAGATAAACGACACATACAATGAGGACGAAGAGGAAAAAGATTTAATTGAATAATTTTTTTAAAGAAACACCGCCACGGCAGCAGGCGGAGCGGTCAAAAGGTACTGTAAAAATAAAAAATTTTTATGCGGGTGCCGTGACCCCAAAACCTGCCTAGATTCCGGGGCAAAAAATCAACTTCCAAAATTGCGGAAATTTTTTTAAGGGGGTAGGATTTTGAAACTCTATGATAAAAATGCGGTGGCAAAATTCCTAGATATGACCCCCAAAAATGTAGAGAGGTTGACACAGAAAGGAATCTTACACACCACGCAAGGCAATTTATATTCATTGGCAGAAACCAACCGGGCATACATCAGATATTTAAGGGACCGCAACCCGGAAACACAGGAAGCGGTAGACCTAAACGAAGAGAGGGCAAAACTCACAAGAGCGAAAAGACTTAATGAGGAATTGGATTTATCGGTAAAAAAAGGAGAGTTACACAAGGCGGAGGACATAGAAAAGATAATGACCGCCACGCTGATAAACTTTAAGAGCCGTTTAAGTGCGATTCCGGCGGAGGAAGCGGAGAAGTTGGCAACAATGACGGATAAGGCTAAGATTTTTTTATACCTTAATGGGAAAATCAAAGAAGCCTTAACCGAGTTATCGAATTTTGAGGAAATGTTTAAGGAGGAAATTAAAGAAGATGAAGAGGGAAACGATTGACCTTTTCAATCGGATATTTAAGGTACTAGAGCCACCACCCGACCTTACGCTATCACAATGGGCGGATAAATACCGCCGTCTTTCCTCTGAATCGGGCAGCAAAGGCGGACATTGGAACACAGATAAAGCACCTTGGCAGCGGGAGATTATGGACGCTATAACCGATATATCCGTTGAAAAGGTCGTAGTAATGAGTGCTGCACAAATGGGAAAAACAGACGCTTTTTTATTGAACACCATAGGCTACTATATGCACTATGACCCTTGTACTATCCTTTGTATGCAGCCTACCTTATCGCTTGCAGAAACCATGAGCAAAGATAGGCTTATGCCAATGGTAAGGGATACTCCGGCGTTAAGGGATAAGATAAACGAAAAGAGCAGGACGAGCGGTAATACCATTTTTAAAAAGGCATTTCCGGGGGGACGTATCACAATGACAGGGGCAAACAGTCCTACGGAATTGCGTAGCCGTCCTATCCGTATCCTGCTTGCAGATGAAATAGACGCATACCCGCCGACCGCAGGGGCAGAGGGCGACCCTCTGATACTTGCAGGAAAACGACTTACAACCTATTGGAACAGAAAAGAGGTAGACACAAGCACGCCGACAGTAAAAGGGGCAAGCCGTATAGAAATGGAGTACGAACATTCGACAATGGAAGAGTGGAATGTACCGTGTCCGAGTTGCGGGGAATTGCAACCGTTAGAGTGGGGCAATCTCACATACAAAATTGACGCAGACGGGGAGGTAGAAAGCATTACATACGCCTGTACGAAATGTGGTTGTATCCATTCAGAGGTTGAATGGAAGGACCATTTTAACGAGGGGCGGTATATAGCGAAATACCCAAACAGGAAAGTAAGGGGATTCCATTTTAATTCTCTTGCGTCTACGTTTTTTGGTTGGGAGAAGATAGTAAAAGGATTTATTGAAGCAGACCAAGCGTTAAAAAAAGGCAATATCGAACTTATGAAGTCTTGGGTTAATACCGAGTTGGGGCAGACTTGGGAGGAAGAGGGCGAAAAGGCAAGTAAGGACGATTTACTAAAACGCCGTGAAAAATACCGTTGTGAAGTGCCGGAAGAGGTTATAGCACTTACCGCAGGAATCGACACACAGGACGATAGATTTGAGGTAGAGGTTGTCGGTTGGGGCGTAGGGCATGAATCTTACGGTATTATATACAAGAGAATTTACGGCGACTTGAAGCAGGCGGAGGTATGGAAAAACTTAGACGAGTTTCTTTTACAGAAATTCAAAAAGGCAGACGGTACGGAATTGCGTATTATATGTGCCTGTATGGATTCGGGCGGACACTTTACCAACAAAGTATACAAATTCTGCAAGGCAAGAACAGCAAGAAAGATATTTGCAATCAAAGGAAAGGACGGCACAGACCGCCCATATATTCCGAAGCCGTCAAAGAATAACAGAGAACAGACGTATTTATTTACCCTTGGGGTAGATACGGGTAAATCCCTGTTATTACAGAGATTGCAGATTGAGGAAGAGGGCCCCGGATACTGCCACTTCCCGAAAGATGAAAATAATAATATTCGGGGGTATGACGAAGATTATTTTAAAGGATTGACGGCAGAAAAACAGGTATTAAGGTATAAAAAAGGGCGACCGTACTTTGTATGGGAACTCACAGGGGAAACAAAGAGAAACGAGCCTTTAGACTGCCGGAATTATGCACAGGCAGCAATAGAGATTACAGGCTTGACCCTTAAAGAGCCACCACAAAAAGCAGCAGGAAACACACAGACCCCACCGAGGAAAGCAAGACGCAGGGGAAATAGAAGCGGAGGTATCACATAATGGCAGGAATTACATTAGAAGTAGCAAAAAAGCACTTGGATATGTGGCTTGAAGCCGAAAGCCAAGTAGCAATCAACCAAGCATATACAATAGGCGGAAAATCCTTTACACGGGCGAATTTAAGCGAAATACGCAACCAAGTAAAGTATTGGAGTAATAAAGTGGCAGAATTGGAGAATATAGCCAAAAACAAGGGCAGAAACAGGGTTTATAGGATTGTACCGAGGGATTTATAAAAAAATAAAAGATTGCCCGCCATTGCCCGATTTTTTATGTTATTATATAAAATAGCAAAAGCACCAAGAGGAAGTAAGAAATATTCCGAGGGTGCTTTTTTCGTGCGGATTTTCCAGCACAAAAGTACAGATGAAAGGAGGTTAGGACGGTTTTGAATCTGTTAGACAGGGCAATAGCCACAATTTCCCCGGAAAAAGCATTAAAAAGGGAAGTTGCCAAGAAGAGATTAAGCATGGTAAACAGCGGTTACGGAAACTATGGGGCAAACGGTACGAAAAAATCGGTTATCGGTTGGACACATGGCGGAGGTAGCCACAGGGAAGATATAGAGGACAATATAGACCCGTTACGGCAGAGGTCAAGGGATTTGTACTATGGAGGGTCTAACATTGCCACAGGAGCGGTAAAACGCCTAAGAACAAACACCGTAGGCGTAGGCTTGCACCTTAAAGCGTCCTTAAACGAGGAAATATTAAAGATTCCGCCGGAAAAGGCAAGGGAATTAGAGGAAACCATAGAGAGGGAGTTTGCACATTGGGCGGATTCCACAAATTGCGATATGGAGAGGTTGGATAACTTCTATCAGTTGCAGCAGTTGGCGTTACTTAATGCCCTGCTTAGTGGCGATTCGTTCGCACTTATGAATACGTCAAAAAGGATAGGAAGCATTTACGATTTGCGGATTGAACTTATCGAAGCAGACAGGATAAGCACCCCGGACAAAGAGAAGGTAAATCCTTTGTTTTGTGAGGGAGTGGAAAAGAACGAAGCGGGGGAGGTAGTAGCCTACCATATATCGAAATTCCACCCGCTGTCATTTGTTGACCGCAACCCGAGGGAATGGGTAAGGGTCGCAGCGTATGGAGAAAAGACAGGCAGGAGAAACATATTACACGTTATGAATCGGGAGCGTATCGGGCAAGTCCGGGGCGTTCCTTTTTTATCCCCTGTCATTGAAACGATAAAGCAGTTAGGACGCTACACGGAAGCGGAGGTATTGGCAGCAGTCATAAACGGACTTTTTACCGTGTTCATTGAAAAAGAAAGTGCAAGTGATGATGTGCCATTCGGGGAAGCCGTGCCGGAGGAATTACAGGTAGACGCAGAGGACGAGGGCAGTATTGAACTTGCACCCGGGGCAGTCATTGACTTGGGCGAGGGCGAAAAGGCAAATATGGTTAATCCGGGCAGACCAAACTCAAACTTTGACCCCTTTGTGATAGCGGTTATCAAGCAGATAGGGGCAGCGTTGGAAATCCCTTATGAAATCCTCATTATGGCGTTCAACAGCAATTATTCAGCGTCAAGGGCCGCTATCTTGGAGTTTTTCAAGGTCATAAAGATGTACCGGGCGTGGTTTGTGGCGGATTTTTGCCAACCAATCTATGAGGAATGGTTGAGCGAAGCCGTAGCCAAGGGAAGAATCAAAGCACCCGGCTTTTTTGCCGACCCGATTATTAAATCTGCCTATTGTTCGGCGGAATGGAGCGGACCGAGTGCCGGACAGTTAGACCCGACAAAAGAGGTACAGGCAGCGGATTTAAGGGTACAGGGCGGATATTCCACAAGGGAAAGAGAAGCAAGGGAACTTACAGGCACAGATTTTTACAAGAATGTGAAGCAGCGTAAGCGAGAAGAGGAATTGTTAAAGGAGGTAGGAAAAAATGCAGGGCAGCAGGCTGAAAAAATCCCTACGGATAACAGGGATTCGGAATCAGACAGGGAACACGACCCCGACAAGGACAACGCCAACCCCGGCAATGACGGAGGGCAGGCAGAGAAAGAAACCGAGGAATAAAGCAGAGATACACAGATTTTGGAATTTTGTTAAAAACGAAGAGGAAAATACCACAGAACTTTTTTTGTATAGCGAAATTTCAGAGTATTCGTGGTATGGAGATGAAATTACCCCGGCAGAATTTAATAACGACCTTAAAGCCATTGGTGCGGTAGATGAAATTATCGTGCGTATCAATTCGGGCGGTGGAGATGTGTTTGCAGCAGTAGCGATATATACCCGTCTGAAAGAGCATAAGGCGAAAATATCCGTAAAAATTGACGGGTGGTGTGCGAGTGCTGCCACGATTATAGCAATGGCAGGCGACAGTATCGAAATTTCCATAGCAGGCGTATTTATGATACACGACCCTTTAGCCGGGTTGCTTGGATATTACAATACTACGGATTTAGCCAATATCGGAAAAGAATTGGAAACAATCAAACAGTCTATTGTTAATTGCTATATGACCGTTACGGATAAGTCGGAGGAAGAAATTAAAAGGCTTATGGCAGACGAGGGTACATGGTTTACAGGGCAGGAAGCAGTAGACGCAGGATTTTGTACCGCCGTTATGTTTACAGAGGTGCAAACAGAGGTAGAAAACGCAGAAAAAATTATTGTTAATTCTGTGCCTATCAGTATCAGCGATTTTCACACAATACCCAAAGGATTATTAGGCTACGCCAATAGCCATAATAATAAACCCAATGCAGAAAATAAGGAGGATAAGAAAATGACATTGGACGAGTTTAAAAAGGAACACCCGGACGTAGCCAATGCGTATAGAAACGAGATTTTGGCAGGGGCCGGCACAGACGCAGCAGGAAGCAAGGCAGCAGTAGACGCAGAGAGGGCGAGAATCAAGGCGATTGATGATATTACCCTGCCGGGTTTTGAGGACTTGGCAAGAAAAGCCAAGTATGAAGAGCCTGTAAGTGCGGAAGCGTTTGCAATGCAGATTGTGGCAGAGCAGAAAAAGACAGGGCAGGCGTTTTTAAGCGACCGTGAGGAAGATATTGACGATTCCCACGTTAAGGACGTAAACCCGGTATCCAACAAAGGCGGTACAGGCAAGAGCGAGGACCCGTTCGGGGATATTATCGACCAGATGTACCCGAAGAAAAACTAACAGGAGGTAAGGAAGAATGGCAGCAGGAAAAGAATTGTTAGGAAGTTACAACCCTAAAATGGTACACGCCGGGGATTATCCCGTTGTGACCGATTCGGGCACGGTGGCAGAGGGCGAAACAATCATTGAACTTATGCCCGTTGTGCTTGGAACGGACGGAAAGATTAAAGCCGTTACGTCAGACACCGTAGCAGATGTTTACGGCTTGGCAGCAGAGAACGCCGAAGCGGGCGAAGAGGTAGTAATCTACCTTACAGGTCAGTTTTTCGGTGATTCTATCGAAGTACCCGCAGGAACTACGGCAGCGGATTATAAAGCACCGTTTAGAAAGTTGGGTATTTTCTTGGTAGACACAGACAACGCAGTAACCGCAACGCAGAGCGAGAACGGCGGAGAATAAGAAAAGGAGATAAAGAATTATGGCAATCAGCATTTACGACCCGAGGACAATGGGTAAATTAGTGGAGCGTATGCCGAAAGTGCATACTTTCATCAAAGATACGTTTTTCCGCAATACGGAAACTTTTGACACGCAGAAGATTGACGTTGACTTTAAAAAGGGCAACCGTCAGTTAGCACCGTTCGTACATAAAAAGATTGGCGGTGTGACAATCGACAACGAGGGTTATCAGACCAACACCTACGAGCCACCGCTTGTAGCACCGAACAAGATTACCACGGTGGACGATATTTTGAAGCGTACCCCCGGCGAAAGCCTGTATAACGGTAAATCCCCCAATCAGAGAGCCGTTGAGAAAATGCAGCGTGATTTTACCGAACTGGACGAGATGATTACCCGCCGTGAAGAGTGGATGTGCTGCCAGGCGTTATTTACGGGCAAGATTCCGATTCTTGATAAGGACGGCAAGGTATTACAGGAAGAGATTGATTTTCAGTTTACCAACAGAGAAACGCTTAAAACCGCCGACAGTTGGAAAACCAAGCAGGGCGGTAAGATTGCACAGTTAAAGGCTTGGCGTAAGCAGGTACAGAAAACAGGTTTTGTAAACTGCAATATCTGCCTTATGGGTGCGGACGCATTGGAAGCGTTCTTACAGGACGAGGAAGTACAGAAAGTGCTTGACGTAAGACGTTTTGAGGTTGCGGTTATCGTCCCTAAAGAACTGCCGAACGGTGCTACATACATTGGCACTATCCACGAGTTGGGAATGGATATTTATACCTACAACGAGTGGTATCTTGATAATTGGACGAATAAGGAAAAGCCGGAGGATAAGCCGTTACTTCCTGCTAATATCGTTGCCCTGTTATCTACCGAAGCCACCTACTCTATGTATTACGGTGCGGTCGGCATTGTAGACGAAGCAGGAAAGACGATTGCGGTAGTCGAGGGTGCGAGAATCCCGGAGCAGTGGGTAGAAAGACGCCCGGCAAGAAGATTTTTACAGTTGTCCGCAGCCCCTCTTTGCGTACCGCATGAAGTGGATTCTTGGTTTGTTGCTACCGTCTGCTAGGCGGTGTGCTATGAAAAACTTTAAGGAAATGCTTGATAAGGACTTGGACACAACTTTTTTCAACACGGAAGAATTTGCACAGTTAAAAAGAATCAGATGTGACGGGATAGATAAAAATATTCCCGTCATATTTGATTCAGAGGAAACCAAAGACCGAAACGGCGGAGGGGACCATGCGGAGGGTATCTATGGGAAATTTGTTGTTATCCGGGTGCGGTTAAAAGACTTAGGAAAAGAGCCAAGGCAGGGTATGAGGTTTTGGATAGGCAGCGACCTTTTTAAGATTACCAACGTCCTAAACGAGTACAACGAGTTAATCATAGACCTAGAGAGGTATGATGAATAATGATTGATGTAGAAGTATCGGAAGAAACAACCGACAGGCTACACGCTATTCTTGCAGGAATCGAAAATGCAGAAGAAAAGGTATTAAAGCCTGCTTTAACAAGAGGACTAATGGCGGGAAGAACGGTAGCAAGTAAGGCGGTTAGGGAAACGTATCATATTTCCGCAGGAGATTTTAAAAGTAGCGGATATATGAAATACAACAGCGTAAGCCAAAGCGATAACGGAATCGTAGGAAGTATTGAATTTTCCGGCGGAGTAATACCGCTAATTCGATTTAAAGTTTCCCCCAACACCCCAAAACAAGGGAAAACCCCGAGTGCAGCAGTCCTAAAAGCAAGTAGTTTAGTGCCGTTTACGAGAAAAAAAGATACGTTTGTAGCACAAATGAGGACAGGACATGTTGGAATATTTGAAAGGCGAGAAAATGTGTATTCCGGCAAGAGATACACAACAAAAACAGGAAAAGTTGGGAGAAATAAGCATAATCAAGCAATAAAGGAATTACTGTCCCCGTCAGTACCGCAAATGGTAGGCAATGAAGAGGTTATACAAACGGTGGAGGACAGAGTAAACGAGGTTATCAATCAGAGAATCGAGCATGAAATTGAAAGGCTTTTGAGCGGAAACGGAGGTTAAAAGTGACACCATTAGACCTATTGGTATCTTTGCAAAAGTATTGCGAGGAAATTACAAAGGATATGCGTTTGATTGCGAGAGTCCCGGAGAACGGAACAGAAGCAGGAGAACAACCACCAAAAGTCTTTATAGGCAATCTTCCCGATAAGGAATCGGAGAAAAAAGCAGCACCTTACATACTCTTAAAGTTTCTTACAAAGAAAACAGATGATGAAGAGAGCGTATGCAGGGTGCGTATTATTTGTGTGACGTTTGCCGAGGATAAGCAGGAGAATTATATACAATGCTTAAATCTGCTTACAAGACTTGAAACCAAGTTGTTAGAGGACACAGTAATAGTAGACCGCTATTCCTGTCAGAAACCAATAGAAACGGTTATCTATGATGATGATTTGGAAGTTTACCAAGTGGGCGAGATGATGACTATTTGGGAAATGCAAAAGGTAAAACGTGATGTAAGGAAATATTTAGAGTAAGGAGGTAGCCAAAATGGCAGCAGGAACACGCACGACCGCCAAAAAGGCGGTTGAAAATGAAAAGGCGGTAAATTCTACACCTAAAGAGGAAAAACCGCAGGAAACGGCAAATACGGAAACCACAGAGGGTAGATTTATCTATATCGGACCGACAACAAGGACGGGTTTAGTTGAAAATACCATATTTTCCGGGAGCCGTGAGGGTATCGAAGAGCATTTAAAGGACACATTGGAAAAGATTCCACAGGTAAAACTGCTTATCGTGGAAACAGGAAGCCTTGCAGAGTGCAAGACAAAAGTAAAAAAGACAGGTACAATACTGAATAAATATTACAATGACGTTTTAAGCCTGTCACGACCAAAGGAGGATTGAGAAAATGAGTGATTTTTTTCACGGAGCGAAAGCGAGCAAACAGGCTACAAGCGTGTCAACGCCCGTAACTGCCGACAGCAGCATACATTTTATTGTAGGCACTGCCCCGGCACACATAGTAGGCGGTAAAGTAAACGAGCCTGTTTATGTTTCCTCATATTCCGAAGCCGTAGAAGCAATGGGGTATAGTGAGGATTGGAAAAAGTACGATATTTGCGAAGAAATCTACGCAAGCTTCAAACTGTATCAGAATGGACCAGTTGTAATTGTAAACGTGCTTGACCCGAAAAGACACCTTGCAGGGGATACAACGGAAGATATGCAGTTGGCAGGCGGTACACTTGATTTACCACTTGAAGCATTGACGGATACCGTTGTAGTAAAAGGATATGACGGGGAGGAAGCGTTGACACAGGAATATGAAAAGGGCGTGGATTACGACTTACTGTATACGGACGGTGTATTAAGGTTAGAGCGTATCACAGGGGGCAAGATTACATCAGACACGGCAACGCTCAATGTAAAATACAACGCCGTAGACCCTACAAAGGTTACAAAAGCGGATATTATCGGCGGTTATGATGTGAATACCAAGAAATCAAGCGGTTTTGAGTTAGTAGATTCCGTTTTCCCTAAATTCCTGGTCATTCCTACGCTCTTCCTTGCACCGAACTTTTCGCACGACAGCGAGGTAGCAGCGGTAATGGCAGCCAAAGCGGAAAATATCAACGGTCTATTTGAGGGCAAGGCACTTATTGACGTTGACACAACAGTAGCAACCACATATACGGAAGCGGTGGAGTGGAAAAACGAAAATAATATTACGCAGCCGTCACAGTTGGTTATGTGGCCCATGTATACGCTTGGCGGTAAAGTTTACCATGCGTCAGTACACCAAGCCGGGCTTATGGCGAAAACGGATGCAGCGGAGGATTTAGGCAAGGGTACGCCGTGCGAATCGGCAAGTAACAAGAGTATGCAGATTGACGGAATGGTATTAGCAGACGGTACGGAGGTATTGTTAGACCTTACCAAAGCGAATTACCTTAACGCAAACGGCATTATTACCGCCCTTAATTTTATAGGGGGGTTTGTGTCGTGGGGAAATGAAACAGCCTGCTATCCTGCCAATACAGATGTTACGGATTACTTCTATAACGTAAGCCGTATGTTTGCTTGGGTGGGAAATTCGGTTATCCTGTCCGTTTGGGGTAAGGTTGACCGCAGAACTAACAAACGGCTGATAGAATCGGTCGTAGACAGCCTTAATATTTGGCTTAACGGACTTACGGCAGACGAGATAATTTTAGGTGGACGAATTGAGTTTTTAGAGGAAGAGAACACCGAAACGGATTTAAAGGCAGGAAAAGCAAGGTTTCATATCTACCTTACACCGTCAAGTCCTGCAAAGGAACTTGATTTTGTCTTAGAATATGACGCAAGTTATCTTGAAAACTTATTCGCAGCGTAAAGGAGGTAAGAGAAAATGCCAAAGATTGATGAAACAGTAATAGGATTTGCGACTTATGAGGACGCAACGGAGTATGTGGGTATTTCAGAGGTTGCATTGCCGGAAATTTCAAACATAACCGAGGAAATCAGCGGGGCCGGCATTGGAGGTAAGATTGAATCCGTTATTTTGGGTGCAATCGAAGCAATGACAACGACCCTTAATTTTAGGACGGTTACGCCGAACGCTATTAAACTGCATGAGCCAAGACAGCACCATATTGACTTACGGGCGGCACAACAGCAGAAAGACACCGTAAAGGGAACTACGGAGGTCGTAAAGGTTAAACATATCCTTATACTGACACCAAAGAAATTAAACCCCGGAAAGTTGGCAACGGCAGCAGCAGCGGAGGTAAGCGGAGAATACGCAACAAGTTACTACGCTACATACATTGACGGTAAGAAAATGCTTGAAATTGACCCGCTGAATTATATTTATTTTGTCAACGGCAAGGATTACTTGGCAGATGTAAGAAAAGCATTAGGGAAGTAGGCACGGGAAACCGTGCTTTTCCCACCTAAAATCATATTATGGAGGATTGAACAATGGAAGATATTAAGAAAACAGAAAACACACAGGAAAAGACAGAGGAAGCAAAGGCGGAGGTTGCAGTTGTGACCGATTCGGACACACCGCAGGGGGCGTATGTGCATAAATTTCAGAAGCCTCACACATATGAGGATAAGACTTACACAGAGTTAGTATTTGACTTTGAAAAACTGATAGGCGACGACCTTGTAGCCATTGAAAATGAAATGGCAGCAGTCGGAGAGTTTGCATTATCCCCGGAAATTTCAACCTCATTCCTCTACCGTTTGGCAGCAAGGGCAGCAGGCGTAGGAAGTGACGTTATATCAAGTCTGCCTATCCGTGACTTTGGCAAAATCAAAAATAAAAGCAGGGATTTTTTAGTAAGCACGGGATTGTAAAACAAAATCCCGTTAAGTGGTTTAAGCGTAACAGCCTGCTACTTTCAAGGGCAACTTACACAGGCTTGGATTTTTGGTTGAGCCGGACGATTCGGGAATTTAATTCGTGGATAGCGGAGTATAACGAAATCGTCAAAGAAGAGAAAAAACAATAATGAAATATGTACTTTCTTGTGGTATGATGTTAGTAAATCTTACCACAAGGAGGTACAAAAGCATGGAACAGGAGAATGTAAAACAAAGCGAAAATACCGAACATATTTTCGGTGGTGGGGTAACATACCTTGAACTATTAGCCGAAATTGATAATCTGCCAAAAGAGGTAGCGGACAAGTTACAGGGAATCGTATTAACACACGGGTATAACGATTCCTACTTTGATATACGGAGAACGGAAGAGGTAAATATACTCATAGATAAAAATTATTTGGTAGATGTAACTGACCCACGGTGCATTTTAGATAAAAATTATAGTCGAAACACGCTATTTACGGAACTTAGTAAAAGGCAGTATGATATAGCACCAAACACAGGAACAACAAAGCAACAGATGATTGATTGGATATTGGAAAATTCTGAACAATTAACAGATAAATTAGTATCAAAGTATGCTACGGTAAATTATTCCGAAAAGATAATACCGCATATTAGAGAGTTAAAAAAACTGATAAATGAATTAGATATAAGACAAACATACAGGGCGGAAAGGGTATTATTAAGCGATTTTTATTATACGCTTGAAGAAGAGAAACAGAATGAAGAAATTACAGATGATGAAATGAAAAAAATAATGGAACAATGGAAAGCCGAGCCGAGCCAAAAAAAGAAATCGACAGCATTACTACTATGCTTATTCGGCGGATACATTGGGTTACACCATTTTTACGTTGGGAAAATAGGTATGGGAATCCTGTACTTGTGTACGGTTGGGTTATTTGGCATTGGTTGGATTGCAGATATAGCCAGAGTGGCAGCCGGAAAGTTTAAAGACAAGTACGGGCATTACTTGAAATAAAATATTTGAAATTGTGGCGTGTAAAGCACTTACAGAAATGTAGGTGCTTTTATTATGCCCGGAAAGGAGGGTAAATGGCAGCAGGAAAGACGTTTGAGTTTTTGTTTCAGTTGTCGGCAAAATTAGGACCGAACTTTTCCCAGTCTTTTAAAAATGCTCAAAAGACAATGGGGGTTTTGCAAAATGATTTAGCAAGTGCAAATAAAAAATTACAAGATGTATCTGCATATCAGAAACAGCAGAACGCCGTAGCCAAAAGCAGGGATAGAGTAAACGAGTTACAGGCGGAACATGAACGCCTTACAAGAGAAATTGAGGAAACAGGACAGGCAACGCCGGAACTCACGCAAAAGTTAAAGGAAAATGAAAAAGCCTTGCAGAAAGCAAAAGACGCAACGGCAAAGGAAGAGGAAAGATTACACGACCTAAGCGAAACCCTCCGGGAAGCTGGGATAGATACGGACAACTTAGGACGTGACACCGAGGAATTAAGGCGGAACTATGAACGATTAGAGCAGTCGCAGAAAAAAATACAGGAAATAACGGAAAAACAGAATAAGAATAGCGAAGCAATCTCTAAGACAAAAGGGCAGATTGCAGGCACGATAGGTACGGTAACGGCTCTTGCAGGGTCGTTTTTTGCGTTAGACGCAGCAACCGAGGAATACAGGAACAACCAAGCGAAACTTAACACCGCTTTTCAAGCAGCAGGGTTAAGCACAGACGCAGCCAAACAGGCATACGCAGGATTTTATAAAATTCTTGGAGATGATGATACCGCAACGGAAGCAAGCCAATTACTAGCAAAGTTGGCACGAAGCGAAGCGGACGTATCAAAATGGACGGACATAGCAGCAGGCGTATACGGCACGTTTGGCGATTCTCTTCCAATCGAGGGTTTAATTGAATCGGCAAACGAAACAGCAAGGACAGGAACAATTACAGGCTCATTTGCGGACGCTATAAATTGGGCGAGCAAAGAGGGCGAAACATTCGGCGTTACACTTAAAGAAAATACAAAGGCTAATGAGGAATGGAATAAAGCCGTAGAAGCGTGTGAATCCGCAGAGGATTATTTTAATTTGGCTTTACAGTCGTGCGGGTCGGAAGCCGAAAGAAATCAGTTGATTATGGATACCCTGCAAGGAACATACCAAGACGCTACCAATGCCTTTAAAGAAAACAACAAGCAGATTATACAGAACAGGCAGGCACAGGTAGTATGGAATGACATTTTAGGGAAAACAGGGCAAATTGCAGGCACGGTTAAAGGCATGATTATAGAAATGCTTGGAGTGAGTGAGGACGGAAGCGTTAAAGCAAATTCCGCCCTGTCTGTCCTGCAAAACACATTAGGGAAACTAGCAGATAACCCCGAACTGATAAAGACTATTGCTAAGACCGTAGCGTTATTGGCAGGGTTGAGAGTGGGAGGATTGACCGCAAAACTTGGATTTTTACACGTTAAGGGTGGTATCTTATCTCTGCAAAAGGCTTTTGCCACTATGAAAGGTTTAGGTATCACGAAATATCTAAGCAATATGACGGGAGGGTTTGGCGGACTTTTAAGGAGCGTTGGCCCATTGGTCGGGATAATCGCAGCGGTAGGCGGTGCAATTTATTATGTATCTACCCACTTGGAACAGGTGCGGGGATTTATACAAAAGACTTTTGGAGATGAGGGGTTAGCTGTATTTGATAAACTTTGGGGAGTTATTACCCAAGTTGGAACGGCAATAAAAAACGCATTTTTTACAAGCGGTAGCGGAGTGCTTGATACCTTAAAAAGCGTTCTACCAACAATCATAACGACCTTGCAGACGGGATTACTTCCGTTACTGCCAATGATTGCGGATTTGGTTATGCAGATTGTACCACTTATAGGGCAGCTCATAACGGCAATACTGCCTGTATTGGGGCAGTTGATTAGTGCGATACTGCCGATACTTGCAACGCTGATAGCGGAAATACTGCCCGTTATCGTGCAACTTATATCTGCATTGTTGCCTATCATTATGCAGATAGTACAAAGCGTTTTACCTATTTTTATTCAATTAGTAAACACAATTTTACCAATACTCACGCAGATTATACAGGCGGTTTTGCCTGTCATAATTCAGTTGATACAAACGCTCTTACCTATTATTCAGCAGATTATAGATACGGTTTTACCTGTATTTATCAGCCTGCTTAATGTAATTGTACCAATATTCCAAAACATCATACAGGCAATTTTACCTGTATTGCAGCAGTTGTTACAGGCTTTAATGCCTGTCATACAATTATTGGCGGAGATTTTCGCTAATGTGCTTGGTACGGCGTTGCAAAGCGTGGCAAATATTGTAAGTAGCGTTATGCAGATATTCCAAGGTCTGATTGACTTTATCACAGGCGTATTTACGGGTAATTGGTCGCAGGCTTGGGAGGGTGTCAAGGCTATTTTTAGCGGAGTATTCAGCGGTCTAGGCGAGATATTCAAAGCACCGTTCAGAGTGATTGTATCGGTTATAAATACTGTCATCAGCGGACTTAACAAGTTGAAAGTGCCGGATTGGGTCCCGGGAATCGGCGGTAAAGGTATCAATATACCGAAGATACCGGAATTTGCCAAAGGTACAAACAGAACGCCAAGCACCTTTATAGCAGGCGAGAACGGACCGGAGTTAATAACCAACGCACCGGGAAGAAAAGTATTTACGGCAGCACAGACAGGACAGATTTTTAACAATATGGCAGGGGCCGCAAACGTAGACACGGCAAACAACGTAAATGCTGGAATGGGCGGAGCGGGTACAATAACAATCCACGTTACCAATTCCCCGAGCGTGACGGTAGCCGGAGGAGATACAAGCGGAATCAAGGCACAGTTGCAGCAGTATGACGAGGAATTTTTAGAGAAGTTAAGAACAATCATTATAACGATTCTGAAAGAACAGAAAGAACAGGAGGCTAGGGTTGCTTATGCTTAACACCTATACGACAATATCGGGGGATACATGGGATATAGTGGCTTACAAAGCCTATGGTAATGAAATGTATATGGATACTCTGATAAAGGCAAATTTAGAGCATAAGGATACCTTTATTTTTCCGGCAGGGGTTGTATTGACTCTGCCGGAAATTGAATTAGAGGTATCCGATTCCCTGCCACCGTGGAAGCAAGGAGGGGTAACGGTAAATGAGTGATAAGACGTTAGCAAGGCGGACGGCAGTAAAACTCTATTTCAAGGGCAGGGATATATCAAAAGACCTGTCAAAATACTTGTTATCCCTGTCCTACACGGACAAGGAAGAGGACGAAACGGACGATATTAGCATATCGCTTGATGATAGAGAGGGAAAATGGATTAAAGATTGGCTAAACACGAACAAAACGGCAAAAACCAAGACGGAAACCGTCACAACAAAAGGGGAAGTAAAGGTAGGGAATATCGTACAGTTTAAGGGAGGACCGGTTTATATATCCTCAATGGCAGCAGAGCCGACAGTTACGAGGGGTGCAAGTAAATGTAAATGCACCATAGCCAACAACAACGCCCACCCTTACCATTTAATCTCACAGGACGGGGCGAAAGTTTACGGTTGGGTCAACGCTTCAGATGTGGAGGGCGAAACGGTTACAACCAAAAAGACCACAAAGGCAACGGAGAAAAGAGCCTTTAAGGGTACGGAAATTCACGCTATGGTTATTCAGAAAAACCCATATTCAAACGGAAAAGATAAAGTATTGGATTGCGGGGTATTTGAGATTGACAGAGTAAGTTATACGGGGCCGCCCCAAAAGTTAAGCATAAAGGCTACTTCCATACCTTATAAGACAGAGTTAAGGCAGACGAAGCATAGCAGGACTTGGGAAAACACTACCCTAAAAAATATGGGGTCAAAGATTGCAAAGCGTAACGGTATGAAATTTATGTATTTATCTGATTCCAACCCGACTTATAAGCGGAAAGAACAGGTAAATATGACGGATATAGCCTTTTTAAAAAAGATGTGTAAGAAAGCGGGCATATCGTTAAAGGTTACATCAAAAACAATCGTATTATTTGACGCTGCCGATTACGAAAAAAAGAAAGAAGTCAAAAAGATAAAGGCAGGAAAGGGCAACATACTTAGTTATAGTTTCTCTACCAAAACCGCAGATACCGCCTATTCGTCCTGTCACGTTATCTATACAGACCCGAACACAAAGAAAACCATTGAAGCCACCTACACGCCCGAGAACGCCAATTCAGACGGTCAGAAACTAGAAATAAAGCAGAAAGTATCAAGCGTAGCGGAAGCACAGGAATTAGCGAGAAAATCCCTAAGAGCAAAGAATAAGGGCGAAACAACGGCGGAATTTACCTTAGTCGGAGATGTGGACTATGTAGCAGGAATTACGGTTAGGGTCTACGGATACGGCGAATTTAACGGCAAATACATAGTAGAACAGGCAACACACAGCATTACAGGCGGTTACAAGACACAGATTAAATTACGCAGTTGTTTGGAGGGATATTGATTGCAGCAGTTTAACGATAACGATATACAGGAATTAAAGGACATAGTAAGGGTAGGCATAGTAAGCAGCGTAAACGCCGGGAAAATGACGGCAAGGATAAAGATACAAGACCAAGGGATAGTAACGGGAGATTTGAAGATAGTACAGAATCCGCCAAAAGGACTAGAGCCGTGGATACCTAAAGTCGGGCAATGGGTATTATGTATCTTTAAGCCGGACGGAGAGGGCGACGGTTTTATTTTAGGAGGTATTTAATGGCAAAGATTGGAACACTTGGGGATATTGTCTTTACGGTATCAGCCAATACGATACAGACCTTTGAGGGGTTGAAAATAGACAGTAAAACCAACTACGCAAAGCATACACGGCACAATAAAAAGCCTTTACTAGAGTTTCAGTACAACGATAACGACACGGCGAGTTTTTCTATTTATCTGTCTGCTTTTTTGGGGGTAAATCCCCGGAGTATGCAGAACAAAATAGACAAGTACCGAAAAAAGGGAAAAATCCTTACGCTGGTTATCGGAGGGAAAAAGTACGGTAAAAAGTGGGTCATTACTTCCCACTCAAAAGAGTACGAGAGATTCGACAATAAAGGAAACCTGCTGATAGCAAAAAGCAACATTTCCCTAGAGGAATACGCAGAAAGGTAGGCAGGATATGGGTTACACGATAGATACAACGAAAAATCAACAGGTAAACTTAGCACCCGGCACGGTGTACGAGGAAGTCATACAAAATCTTTGGTTTTTATATTCGTCCATAGAGTACGACATACCGCTTGACCGGGCATTAGGATTAAACGCAGCCTACATAGATAAACCGTTGGAAACGGCAAAGGCTTTAATTACCACGGACTTATACGATAAGACCGAGGAATACGAGCCGAGGGCGGAAATCGTAAATATAGATTTTGCCGTAGATTATGTAAGGGGCGTATTAAAGCCGATAGTGGAGGTAGAAGTATATGGAGAATACGGAAACGAGGAAGATACCGAGTAATTTACCCGAGGTTGAGTTTGTGGATACCGACACGGAAGCGTTGGTAAATAAACTCATAGCAGGGTATGAGGAAATCACAGGGCGGACGCTTTACCCGGCGGACCCCGTAAGGGCATTTATCCTTTGGCTTGCAAGCGTGATAGTACAGGAAAGGGTAGGGATAAATGAATCGGCGAAACAGAATTTACCAAGATACGCCGAGGGTACTAATTTGGATTCCCTTAGTGAGATATTCCATAACACATACAGGCTAGAGCCGACAACGGCAAGTACAACGCTTGGATTCTATATTACAACCACTTTGACGGAAGATTATATTATTACGGACGAATTGGAAGTAACGGTAGACGGATATATCAATTTTATCACAACCGGGTATCTGATATTCAAGGCAGGCGAAAATTACGCCGAGGTATCGGCGGTATGTACGCAGGCAGGAACGGCAGGAAATGGATTTTTGCCCGGACAGGTTAATAAATTGGTATCAGATGAATTTTTATATTTCAAAGAGGTATCAAACACGACCAAAACGGCGGGCGGAAGCGAAGAGGAAAGCGACACGGCATTATATAACCGCATGAGGGAAAGCGAGGAATCAAGGACAACCGCCGGACCTCGTGGAAGTTATGCCTATCACGCCAAGTCGGTATCATCACGAATTAGTGACGTATCCGCAGAAAGTCCAACGCCGGGCGTTGCAGATATAAGAATTATGCTATATAACGGGGAACTGCCGGATAAAGAATTGATAGACAGGGTACAGGAGTATTTGAGTGCGGACGATATAAGACCAATGACGGACAAAGTAACGGTAGCAGCACCTACAACGGTACAATTTGATATAAACATAAAATACTATATAGCCACAGATAAGGCAGCAAGCACCAAGGAAATCAAGCAGGCGGTGGAATTGGCGGTAGAAAATTATATATTATGGCAGACCTCTAAAATGGGGCGGGATATTAACCCGTCCTATTTTAATGCTATGCTTATGGAATCCGGCATAAAAAGGGTGGAAATTACCGCCCCTGCATTTACGGAGATTGCCAAGGGAAGCGTTGCGGTCGTGAATAACTGCAATGTGGCTTTTGGGGGCATGGAAGATGAATAAAATAAAGGACGCTGATTTTTTAACCACGTTTCCGCCTGCATTAAAGCAAGATGAAAGTATGCTTGCCTTGGGCCGGTTGATTGCGGAGGAACTGCATATAACTGCCGAGGAAACAAGGAAAAATATCATATACGCCAATATTGAGGAGTTAAGCGAAACATGGCTTGACGTATTAGCCTATGATTTGCACGTTGATTGGTACGACTACGATTATCCGATAGAAGCGAAAAGGGCAATTATCCGGGATAGCGTAAGGGTACATCAGAAATTAGGCACAAAGGCAGCGGTCGAAATGGCTTTAGGGGGTATCCACCCGCAAAGCGAAATCGAGGAATGGTTTGATTATAACGGCGAGCCGTTCCGTTTCCGTATCGTGCTTGACACAACAAAATCAAGGGTGGAAGCAGACTATGACGAGATTGTAAAGACGGTTGACATTTACAAACGCCTAACCGCACACTTGGACGGTTTGTATTATCAATGCTCTATGTGCGTGGTAGTAATGCCACAAACGGAGTATTTTTTATTTTCTACACCAATGACAGGGCAGTTAAAGACAGGCACAGAGCCTTACAGAAATACGGTTGGAGCGGTAGCAAATGCCGTTATCAGCATAAACGCACAGGCAGCAGGATTTATGACGGAGTTTGTGCGGACCGGCACAAAGCCGGACAGAAATATAGTGTTTGCCACGCAGGATAGCGATATTGTGACCGATTCGGACACACAGGGATATGACTATACGACAGGGCAGACAGGAGAATACAGGGCAGGCACAAAACCTTATACGGATACCGTGGGCGGTGCGGAAAGCAAAACAGTAACGGCAACGGCAGCAGGACAGGCGTATACGTTTGATTCCGACCTTGCAGGCACAAAGCCGGACAGAAATATTTTATTTGATTCGGCGGACGTGGCAGCAGTCGGAGAAACGGAGGTTATAGCCTATGTATTTGAAAATACCTTTACAGGAACAACGCCGAGAAGAAATACCATACTTGCATTGCAGGACATAGAAACAACGGCAGATACCGAAGCCGGGCAGTATGCCTATAATGCGGATATGACAGGACGGGCAAAGGCAGGCACAGAGCCTTACCAAAATACGGAATCGGGGGTATCTGATAAAGGAATGACAACAACGGCAGATACCGAAAGTTACCAATATGAGGTTAAGCGTTGCGGTAGCAATCGGTTATAGGCAAATAAAAGCAAAGGAGATTAAAGAAATGCTGACAGAAAGAGCCTTTGAGAGTTTCAAGAAATTCATTGAAACAAACATTGCTTACGCCAAGGTCGAGTATAACGGTACTCTGCATAAGGCAAAGATTGAGAGCCGGGAACGTCTGAAAGACGGCAGGGTAGCGTTAAGCATTTCCATTACCCCGGAAGTATCGGGGCAAACAACGGTTACGAAAATACAGTTATATGATATTTCTAATCAGTTGTGGGCGGAAAAGACCGAAGCAATCAAATTAAAGGGCGTACAACGTGGCGTGTTGTATCGTTTCAGTTTTAATTTTAAGGAGGAATAGCAGGAAATGGGATTATTTAAAATTTGGAAAGACCATGTAACGCAGTATTCCAACCGTTATAAGGAAGTGCAAAACGCAGACGGGACAATTACCCACGAAGCCGTAGAGGGCGAAGTAATACAGGAGGGTACACCGCAGAACGCAAAGAATTTTAACGATTTGGAAGAAAGGATATTAGCAAGCGGGGAGGTTGCCAACCTTGCATTTTTAAAGGTTACAATGGCGGAAAGCAGGATTGCAGGACTTACAGGCGAGATTGTAGAAGCAACCTTAACCAATTCAAAAGAGTATCCTTTTAACAATTCCAAGAAAACCCTTGCACTCAAAACGCCAAGGGGCAACTTGGACTATACCGTATTCGTGGAAGCGAGTACAGAGGACGCAGGCGGTATAGGCGAAATTAAGATAACCGATAAGCAGTTGAACGGTTTTAAGATTGAGTATACCGGGGCCGCCAAGACAGTATCCGTAAAATGCACCGTACAAGGAGGTTACGCATAATGGCAAACGTAATTATCAAGAATGACGAAAGAAAGGCACAGACGGAAGCCGTATTAAAGGCTTACGGCGTTAGTGGGTCGGCAAGTGCCAATCAGAGGGAAGCAGCGGAACATATTGCGGTACGTTCGCAGGAAGCATACAGACAGTTACAGAGAATGGGAGGTAAGAGATAATGGCAGCAGCAAAGATTATTGTAGCAGAGAAAAACGAGGGCGAGAAAATCGCTTACGAGGTATCGGGTTCTAAAATCTTTTTCGGAGATGATGAACTTATGGTAAACCTCAAAACAAGGGAGCGTGACGAAGAGGTAACGCTTGACATTTGCAAGGATACACAGGACGGATTGACTGTTGGCGTAAATACCGAAGCAAGGGAGTATGTGGCACAGGTTACAATCCCTGCAAGGGAGTACGAAATTGTAGACACCGGGCAGGAGGACGAGGACGGCAACCCGATTACGGAACGCAGGGCGTTACCGTTTGATATGAAAAAATGTACGCTTACATTGTGGGCGTTAATTTAATTTAAGGAGGATAAAATACAATGGCAAATTTTGACGATTTACAGGGTGCGGTTGCACAGTTTGGGGCAGGAAACAAGGTTATTTATGATGATATTGGTATGCCGTCCATTATGGTAGGCGTTCCGAAAATGACATACGCCGATATTATCACAGGCGGTACAAATGAAGTGTTACCGTTCTTTATCGTGGACGGAGAGGAAAAGAACGCTATATATGTATCCAAGTTTACCAATATTGTAGAAAATGACCGGGCATATTCTTTAGGTATGAAGTTACCGAGAAACTATATCACATTCGACCAAGCCGTAGCAGCCTGCAAGAAAAAGGGCAACGGTTGGCATTTAAACCAAACAGGGGTTTTTGCCCTGCTTAATCTGTTATCACAGAAAATGGGTACAGTACCGCACGGAAACACGAACTACGGCAAGGATTATTACCACGCTTACGAACACGGGATTATGCCACAGGGAGAAACACAGAGGACACTTACAGGAAGTGGACCGGCTACATGGTATCATAATCACGATTCGGCAGGCATTGCAGACCTTAACGGCAACCTTTGGGAGTGGACCGGTGGATTACGCCTTGTTGACGGAGAAATACAGATTATTCCTTACGGTAACTGCATGAAACTTGATTGCGATATGTCGGCAGAAAGCACCTTATGGAAAGCAATTATGCCGGACGGAAGATTGGTAGAGCCGGGAACGGCAGGAACTTTAAAAATTGACCAAGTAAGTGCAAGTGCTGGACTTAGAATCAACACAACGGTACAGTATCCTACAAGCGGGGACGGATATAGGAATATTCCGTTTAAAAACCTTACGGCAGCAAATGGCGTAAGTATTCCTAAACTATTGATTGCGTTAGGGGTATTCCCGGAAGAATCCGCAACATACGGAAATGATAATATTTGGGTAAGAAACCACGGCGAAAGGTTGCCTATCCGTGGGTCGGCGTTGAGCGATGCTTCCCGTTCGGGGCCGTCCGCTCTCGCTTTGAATCACGTCCGTTCCCTCTCTGACGGCAACGTAGGCTTCCGCTCCGCTTTTTGCGAACTGTAAACTGAATACTGAATAACTGATAGGGTGTGCGATAGCACACCCTTTATAGCAAAATTCTATCAGCAAAGCAGGGGGAAAACGTGGAAGAGATACAACAAGACGGACAGCAGAAACATAACGGGAATGAAAAATTTGAGATAAAAGAGAAAATCTACGAAATGATACTATACGGAAATCCGAAATTAACGGGTTTTCCGAGGACGGAACGGTATGTATTGGCAGGAGATATAAGGCGTTCTATGTATGCAGCGTTGGAATTGGCGGTACGTCTTGAAAAGAAGTATTACAAGAAAACAACCTTACAGGATTTGGATATTGAGATAGATGTATTAAGAAATCTGCTACGACTTGCGAAAGACCCGAAACTATACCCGAAACAAAAACCTTGCCTTGACTTCCATAGTTGGGAAGTGTGGATTAAAAAGGTAGACGAAATCGGTCGTATGATTGGCGGTTATATGGAATGGGTAAACAGCAGGGAAAAGCAGAAATAAAAATACATTGGGAAATAATCATAAAGTTACGGTGGTTGCCTATCCGTGGGTCGGCGTTCAACAATACTTCCAATTCGGGGCCGTCCGCTCTCAACTTGAATAACGTCCGTTCCAACTCTAACGACAACGTAGGCTTCCGCTCCGCTCTGCCCCTATGTCAAGAAGCCTTACGGTTACGACCGTAAGGACAGTACAAAAGGGTTAAAGGGGTTATTTTCCATTCCCGGGAATCCGGGAAGAAGATTGTATTGCCGTAAAGACAGTTAGTAAGCGTAAGCCGAAAAGATTTATATATGTCACGTCCGAAAGGGTTAAAAACTTAGTAGGTTTGTACGGCACATTTTTATATAAATGAGGTTTGAAAAATGCAAAGCATTAAAAATATCTACGAGAAGATATACGATTTTGAAAATCTGCATAAGGCTTGGGAGGAAGCAAGAAAAGGAAAACGGTACAGAGATGATGTATTGATTTTTAATGCGGACTACGAAGAGCATTTAATAGATATTCAGAATCACTTGATTTACGGAACGTATGAGGTAGGACACTACCATACGTTTTATGTATATGAGCCTAAGAAAAGGCTTATTATGTCGTTACCGTTCAAAGACAGGATAGTACAATGGGCGGTGTATCGGCAGTTATTCCCTATTTATGAAAAGTCCTTTATCTATGATTCCTATGCTTGCAGGAGGGGCAAGGGAACGCATAAGGCAGCGGACAGGTTGCAGTATTGGTTACGGCAGACTGAAAGGAAGCCGGAGCGGTACTATTATCTGAAAATGGATATATCCAAGTATTTTTACAGGGTAGACCATGAAATTTTATTAAAGATTTTAGGACGCAGGATAAAGGATAAAAGACTGCTTGACCTATTGGAGAAGATTATAAATTGCGATTCTACCAAGTTTGGGTTGCCGTTAGGGAAAGAGCCGGACGAAGTAGAGGTATCGGACCGGCTTAGTGATAAAGGTATGCCGATAGGCAACCTTACCTCTCAAATGTTCGCAAATATCTATCTGAATGAGGTAGACCAATACGCCAAGCATGAGTTGGGGTTGCATTACTACATACGTTATATGGACGATATTATCATATTGCACCACGATAAAAAGTATTTGGCGGAGGTCAAGGAACTGATACAAATTTTCTTAGATGAAAACTTGCGTCTAAACCTCAATAAGAAAACTGCTATACGACCTTGTAGCACAGGTATTGATTTTGTGGGTTACAGGATTTGGGCGACCCACCGCAAACTAAAGAAGAAAACGGCGGTAAAAATCAAGCGGAATCTGAAAAAGCAGATTGAGAGGGTAAGGGCAGGGGAGGAAAGCAAGGAAAGGCTAAAGCGTTCCATAGCGTCATACCGTGGCATATTGTCACATTGCGATAGTTACGGACTACGGCAGAGCCTTAACCAATTATTTATCAGAAAGGAATAACGCAGATGTATATTGACAGCACAACAATTATAACCATTGCAAGCGTTTTAGGTGCATTATCCGCCATAGGTGCGGTTGCCTATAAGGCTATCAAGTGGTTTCAGCAGCAGGAAAAGCAGACAAAGGATATTGAAGAGTTGAGAAAGCAGGAAAAGGAAGATATTAAGAGTATGGAAGATGAATTGTGCTTACTCACATACGCTATTCTTGCCTGCTTAAAAGGATTGAAAGAGCAGGGGTGCAACGGACCCGTGACGGAAGCAATCGGGAAAGTGGAAAAGCACATAAACCAAAAGGCACACGGGCAGGATTAGGAGGAAAAAAGAATATGCAATATCTAATATGCGGAATCCTTGGCGTAGTCCTTGGATTCTTTGTATTTTACCTGTTATTTAGGATTGCCAATAAAAACAGGCTTTATAAGAAGTTAAAAGCGGAGGGGAAAAGAAAAATACCTAAACCGAACTTCACGAAAGCCGTTTTAGTGGCAGTCCTTTTTACTTACTTTATAGGTCTGTATGTCGGTATCAAAGTAACGCTTATAGACTATTCACAATTCGGGGTTTTGGCTACCTATATAGCCACGCCCACAACAACAGTAATTGCCTTGTATTGTTGGAAAGCCAAGGCAGAAAACATTATTAAAATCAAACAGGGATACCCCGAGGAAACAAAGGATATACCCATTGATTTAAACAATATAAACATTTAAGGAGGTAATGCCCTATGGCAAAGAAAGTATTTTTAGGAGTAGGACACGGAGGAAGCGACCCGGGAGCGGTCGGCTACATCAAGGAAGCAGATGTAAATCTTAATATGGCGTTGGCTTGCCGTGATTACTTGCAGGCGAACGGCGTAACGGTAAAAATGAGCCGTACAGTAGATGAAAACGACCCTTTGACCGAGGAAATCAGAGAGTGCAACGCATTTAACCCGGATTTGGCGGTTGATATTCATAACAACGCCGGGGGCGGGGACGGATTCGAGGTTTACCATTATCACAAAGGCGGTACATCTAAGACCCTTGCAAAGAATATTGAAGCGGAGGTAAAGGCAATCGGACAGAACAGCAGGGGATTAAAAACCCGCCTTAATTCGTCCGGGTCTGATTACTTTGGATTTATCCGTTGTATCAAAGCACCGTCCATTATTTGCGAGGGCGTATTTGTAGACAACAGAGCGGACGCAGCACAGGCGGACACATTGGCAGAACAGAGAGGCTTTGGTATAGCATACGCTAAAGGTATCTTAAAGACATTGGGAATATCGTACAAAGGAGGAAGTAACGGAAACACAGGCGGAGGAAACGCAGGCGGTGGAACAATCGGCAAAAATGATATTGTAACATTCATAGGCGGACCAGTTTATATTTCCTCTACGGCAGCACAGGCAGCCAAACGGAAAGATGTAACAAGCACCTGTAAAGTAACGGCAATCAATACCAAAGGAACACACCCTTACCATTGTATCTCACAGGACGGTAAGGG
>JAETQH010000056.1 GCA_021770785.1 Lachnospiraceae bacterium | reverse complement strand
TGTTTAGCTCATACAAGCCTATTTTCAGTGGAAAAGTCACTGTTATATGACGAAAAAATTTCGTCATTTTTACAATAACTTTTTTATTCAGTAAAGCCGGAAGGCTGAACTGTTACGAGCATTTACATTAATAGTTTTGTTTTCATCTCCTCATTGACAAAAGTTATCGTATATGATAACTTCTTAATACACTGACTTTATTTATCAGGACTTTGAATGCCGTCCCCGGTTTCAAAGCACCAAAATAAAACCGCCTTCCCGGCGTAATCTTGAGGAAAACCATGAAAAATAGTGACAAACAGCTCGCCCCCCGCTACGAGGTGGTGCAGCAGCTCAAAGAAGTCCGCAAAGCCCAGCACGTGACTCAGGAAGTTCTTGCCGAGCGGGTAGGGACAAAGAAATCCAACATTTCCCGCCTAGAGAGCGGCAACTACAACCCAAGCCTGGACTTTCTGATTAAGGTGGCAGGAAGCCTCGGCAAACAACTGCATATTAAAATCCAATAGCAGGCTATCACTAAGCACAGCTTAACACCGGCTGCAAAATAAATCATCTAATCATAACTTATATCAGGAGGAATAATTGTGGGACATGGATTATTACTAGGAAAAAATCCCCGCCACATTGATAAAGATGTGGAACTCTGCCGCACTACCAATGAAACCATCAGCAACCATGCGGCAAATTTGTTAATTGAAAATCAGATTCCTTTTACAAGGAACTGGATAAAAATCCCTTTTTTTCAGCGGGAAAAATATGCAGGAGCGGAGCAGTTTTATGTCATCTGTACTAACCGGAACCGCTACGGACAGGCAAGGCGAACCTTAGACCAGATGGATTCCGGTCTGCGCCGGAGGCTGATTGTCAGCAATTACTGATTTTACGAGGACTGCTGACAATTTTTTTACACCTCACAGACCCGGTAAAGATAGCTGTTTCCCTGTTTTCCTACCCGCTCTACAATCTTTAAATCATTCAGTATCAAGAGTACCGTTCCCGCTAACTTAGCGGGAATTTTTGCACTTTTACCAAAATCCTTCGTGGTAAAAGGTTCCGGTAAATCAAAGGGAATGAGCTGCATGTAATCCTCCCGCCGCTCAATGCAGACTTCCTCGGCAAACCGGGTAGGGATTCTGTCGTAACGCTCACTTCCTTTTTTCTTGTCCCTGCTCCAGCCGTTTAACAGGCGGTACTCTTCCATATCAATCAGGGCAAACCGGAATTTCAGATTTTCATTTTTTAGAAAAGGGCGGATTTTGTATAATTCGGTAAACGCCTGATAAGGATTGCCCCGCTTAGGAGACTTCCGTTTCCGGGATGCCTCGCCGCTCTCCTCATCAATCCAGCTTAACCATTTTTCATGGGGAATGGGATAGACAATGGTGACGGGATAAAACTGCAAAAAAGTTTCCAGCTTCCTCCGCATTACGTTAAAGGAGCGGGTCTGAATTTCGATAATCTCCGTTCCGGTGAAGATATCCGCCACAAAATTTTCAATGGGAATCTCGTGCATATCCGTATCCGGAGCATAATAATTTTTTAAAACGGCATGAACCGTTTTTTCTGACAATGTACCAATTCCCTGACGCTCCCTGTCCCTGCCAATGATTTTCTCCCTTGCCGCTTCAAATCTTCTCTCGTCGATACCCATGATTTTCTCCCGTATTTCTTATTATTTCTCCGGATGCTTCATATCCTTTAAGATATCAAAGCAGTCAAAGGTTCTGAAATAATCATCCGGCGTCTCAGCACGGCGGATTAACTGGGTAGAACCATCTTCTTTTAACAACACCTCTGCGGAACGGAGTTTTCCGTTGTAGTTGTATCCCATGGAAAATCCGTGGGCTCCAGTATCATGAATGACTAACAAATCACCCATTTCAATTTCCGGAAGCATACGGTCTACCGCAAATTTATCGCAGTTTTCACAGAGAGAACCTGTCACGTCATACTTGTGGTCACAGGGCGCATCCTCTTTTCCCATAACCGTAATGTGGTGATATGCCCCGTAAATTGCAGGACGCATTAAATTCACGGCACAGGCATCCACGCCGATGTACTCTTTGTGGGTATGTTTCTCATGAATAGCTCTGGTTACCAAGCAGCCATAAGGCGCTAACATGAATCGTCCCATCTCGGTAAAAATGGAAATGTGTCCCAGCCCTGCCGGCACTAACACTTCCTCAAAAGCCTCTTTTACGCCTGCTCCGATGACGCGGATATCGTTTGGCATCTGGTCCGGACTGTAAGGAACACCTACACCGCCGGAAAGATTGACAAACTGAATATCACATCCGGTTTTCTCCTTTAATTCCACCACCAATTCAAAGAGCTGTCTTGCCAGCTTCGGATAATACTCGTTAGTCACGGTGTTGCTTGCTAAAAAGGCATGAATGCCAAAATGCTTTGCTCCCTTTTCTTTCAATACTTTAAATCCCTCAATCATCTGGTCATGGGTAAATCCGTATTTTGCATCTCCGGGATTGTCCATAATGCCATTGCTCATTTTAAACACTCCGCCGGGATTGTAGCGGCAGCTGATGGTCTCCGGGATTTTTCCAATGGTTTTCTCTAAAAAGTCAATGTGGGTAAAATCGTCTAAGTTGATAATCGCCCCCAACTCTGCAGCAAACTTAAATTCCTCCGCCGGGGTATCGTTAGAAGAAAACATAATGTGTTTTCCGTCAAAACCCTGGGAATCCGCCAGCATCAGCTCCGTTAAGGAAGCACAGTCGCAGCCGCAGTCATACTCTTTTAAAATATTTAAAATATATGGATTGGGGGTTGCCTTTACCGCAAAATACTCGCGGAAGCCCGGATTCCAGGAAAATGCCTCCTTCACTGCTTTTGCATTTTCACGGATGCCCTTTTCGTCATAGAGATGGAACGGGGTAGGAAATGTCCTGGTGATTTCCTCAAGCTGTTCTTTCGTAACAAATGGCTGTTTTTTCATGATAATTCCTCCTTTGGTTTTACGCCGTAAATACGGCCTGCACTAAAAACATATATAATACGGTGCCAGCACCGATACTTAACAAATTATTCCTTTTCCACAAATGAAGCAGCACAACCGCCGCTACGGACACCGCCTCCGGGATTCCGTAGGGATATGCCGTAAGCTGCACTTCCTTTAAACAGTATATCACCAGCATTCCTATCACCGCCGGGGGCAGTACTTTCCCTAAATACCGCACCATAGGCGGTATTTCCTTTCCTGGCGGAAAAAACAAAAACGGAAACAGTCTGGTAAAAAATATGGTTCCCGCAACCACTGCAATAATTACAAGAGAACGGAAAACACTAATCCGCATGTTTCTCTGCCTCCTTTTCTCCCATAAATAAACGCTTTCCCGACAGCAAAACCGCCATCATCAAAAGCATGGTCGGTAAAATAAATTTTTCTGCCCCAAAAACCAGCAGGCAGAGCAGCCCGCAGCCTAAGCCAATGAGCTCGTAGGGACGGTTTTTTTCCTCCATCCACTGTTCCACCAAAATCACCACAAACAGCGCTGTCATGGCAAAATCAATCCCTGTCCCGTCAAAAGGCAGCCATTCCCCCAACAGCGCCCCGATACCGGAGCCTAAAATCCAATAGGACTGGTCTAATGCCGCAATAGCGAACAAAAATTTCGACTCGTCCACTCCCTCCGGGGTCCTGGTAATATAAAGCAGGGAATAGGTTTCATCCGTCAGGGAAAAAATCATATACCACCTCTTTTTTCCCATAATCGAAAAACGCTCCAGCAGAGACAGTCCATAAAAAATATGGCGGATATTTACCATAAATTCCATAAAAATCATTTGCAGGAAGCTCACACCCGGCACAAAAAAATTCACAGCCAGATACTGCCCGCTGCCTGCATAGCAAAACAGGCTCATAAGCATTGCCCACAAAAAATTATATCCCTTTTCCTGAATCATGACTCCGAATGCCATTCCAATAAACAGATATCCGGTAAGCACCGGAATTGTATGGGGAAATGCTGCCCGGAATGCCTCTCCATAGCCGTTGTTTTTTCTTATTTTTACCCTATCTGACATTTCTTTATCCTCTGCATAGTCTGCTCCCTCCGCATTGTTGTCTGCTGCGTTCCCCCTATTCACCGCAATTTGTACTCTACAATACTTTTCTGTATACATCAAGATATTTCCTGCTATTTGCACAAAGCACCCTTATTTTTTACTTACGGCATCATTTTAAGCTCCAACAATTTCCGCTTTTTTTCAACAAAATCTTTGCATTTTCTATGACTTATGATATACTTTCTATAGTTATGTTTTATGAGTGAAGGAGTTATGAATGAGTATCACAGTATTAAATTACCTTGACCAGGACTTAGTAAATAAAATCACACAGCAGGCTGCCATGCACAAAACGGCTGCCTCTTCCCCGGCGGAGAATGCTGATTTTGCTGCCTCCCTGACGGAGAGCACCAAGTTGCTTGGCTCTAACAATAATAATACGGATTCACAAACAGGCACTACAACCGTCTCCGATACTACCGTTTCTTCTCCGGCAGACTATGAGGCTTATTTTAAAGAAGCCTCCGAAGCCTATGGCGTTTCCACCACGATTTTAAAATCCATTGCCAAAGCGGAATCAAATTTTAATCCCTCCGCCGTAAGCAGCGCCGGAGCCGTAGGCATCATGCAGTTAATGCCTGCCACTGCTGCCTCCTTAGGCGTCTCAAATTCCTATGACGCCAGAGAAAACATTTTAGGCGGCGCTAAATATATCAGCCAGCTGCTCTCCCGCTATCAGGGAAATATCTCCCTTGCCCTGGCGGCCTACAATGCGGGCTGCGGCAATGTGGACAAGTACGGCGGTATTCCTCCCTTTACGGAGACACAGAATTATGTAAAAAAAGTCCTTTCCTATATGAACGGCACTTTTTCCACCAGTGGTAATTCCGTGGATACTTCTTCCAATACCTCAGGCATTTTCGGTCTGACAGGTGCCAAACGGGATGCCGCAAACGAAATGTTAGGCAATTTCTTCGCCTCCAACAACATTACAAAATCTACTTTGGATTTGCTTGTGGCATTACTGAAATTAAAAAATATGTTGTCCGACGATACCACCGGAACCACCTCCGGAAATAATACCGGTACTCCTTCCACAGACAACAGCTCCGGCTATCCTTCTTCCGCCACCTCAACTCCGGTGCTTCCGCAAGGAACGCCTGCAGCTGTCACCGATACGGCTATTCCGGTATCTGATGTTCCGTCCGTGGATCCGGTAATTCCGGCAGCCGAAGCACCTACAGGGGAAACCGATGCAGGAGAACCCTCGGATGATACTTCCACCACCGGACAGGCAGTAGTTCCCTCAGATGATACTTCCACCACCGGACAGACAGTGGCTCCCTCAGATGATACGGAAAACACAGATACTTCCGTCACTCCCGAAAGCAGCACCGGCGAACCGGTTGTAGCGCCATCCATGGATTAGCAGCATTATCGCTCCAGTGAGTTCCGGCTGAACATGGTTTCAGCCCGGAACTCATTTTGTTTCCGAAAAACTTAGGGGAAAAAAATCAGGACAATTCTTCAATCTGCCGCTCTAAATATCCATTAAATTCTTTCATAAAACGATAAACCACATCGACTTCCTCTTTCCGATACTTTGACAAAAACTCCATATCCCGTTTTTCCCAAAGCCTGTGCCGCTTGGCATGTTCGTCAAAAAGCAGTTTTCCCTGATCCGTTAATTTAAAATACACCTCTTTTTTATTGGTTTCTAACGTGTATTTTTCAATTAGCCCCTTGGCTAACAGCTTCTTTGTCATCTTACTGATGGCACCTCTTGTCATTCCCATATGCTCTGCTACCTTGGTGACATTCGGCAGCTCTAACCGCCCGATAAAATCAATGCAGTGAGTTTCCGAATAGCCATACTCATCTAAGCAGGAGCTTTCCGTCAGCTTAGAAAGCATATCCTGACGCTCTAACATCAGGGAAATTTCTTTTAATAGAAGTTCCTGTTCCTTCATCGACAGGCTCCTTTCTAATTGTTTCCTTGTCAACAATTCTTACCTGCTAACTATAGCAAAATATTGTTTCCTTGTCAACATTTTTCATGAGAAAAATGAGCCTCCGGCATTTCTGCCAAGGGCTCACCTTCTTATTTGCTTAACTAAATTTTTATCTAATCAAATTTCAATCCTGCCAGCAAAGAGCCAAGGCTGGTTCCCGTGGTTTCCTTATCCGTGTAGGCTTCCAAATCCTCCACGCCCTCGGTATCTACCATCTCTTCCTCCAGCGCCTTCATGCTGAGGCTGATTTTGTTATCGTTGGTGTTAAGCACCTTCGCCTTTACCTTCTGTCCCACCTTTAACACCTCGGAGGGCTTACCGATTCTCCGCTCGCAAATCTGGGAAATATGCACAAGACCGCTGAGACCGTTGCCAAGGCCGATGAAAGCGCCATAGGGCATTAAGTTTTCCACTGTTCCCTCCAATACCGTTCCCGGGACAATCATGGAAATCCTATGGTTTCTCTCTTCCTGTTCTGCGGCTCTCGCCACAACCTTGCCGGATAACACCAGTTTTTCTTTCTCCTGATCTACGGTTATCACCTTCGCCTCAATTTCTTTTCCAATCCATGCGTCGGTGTCCTCCACATAATCCAGTGTAATCTGGGAAGCAGGGATAAACGCCCGGATTCCCTCTAAATAAGCTACCACACCGCTGGGTACGCTCTCTTTGATACGGACTTTCACCGTTGTTTCTTCCTCTAACATCTGCTGAAGCTTTTCCCATGCCAAAACATCATTGGCTTCTTTTCTGGAAAGCAGGATATTGCCCTCCCCGTCATCGGTTTTTATCACTGTAGCCTCCACTACATCGCCCACATGCACCTGCTCTGCCACGGAAAAATCCGGGTCGCTGCTGAAATCCTCTGTCTTGATAATTCCCTGCGCATAATATTTTAAATCCAGAGTCACCTCTTCCTCGTTTACGCCAATGACGGTACCGGAAAGAATGTCTCCCTCTTTGATTTTGCGAAAAGATGCTTCTAATTCGTCTTTGAAATCCTCCATAGTTTCCATAATAGCCAGTCCTCCCTGTTTTCCTGATATAACAAATATAATTCGGATGTAACCAAAAATTAATCAAAGTTACATCCGAATCAATTATAGAATACAGCAAAAAATTTGTAAATGTTTTTCTTCTTCGACGATCCCTCGAAATTTTTTGCCAAAAAATTTGTAAATGTTTTTCTTCTTTGACAATCCTCCGAAATTTTTTGCTAAAAAATTTGTAAATGTTTTTCTAAGACGATTTCTCTGTAGGCGTTAGCGGGAACTCCAACACCGCTTTGAATAAATCCCCGTCTACCTCCACCCGGAATTTTCCGCCCTGGGCTTCAGCAAAGCTTTTGGCGATGGCAAGCCCCAGGCCGGAGCCTTCCGTATTTCTTGAGCTGTCCCCCCGGACGAAACGCTCTGTGATTTCTTCGGCGTTAAAGTTTAATTCTTCGGCAGACATATTTTTGAGGACAATTTTCACCTGTGTTTCCCCTTTTTCCGCCTCCACATATACCCTGGAATTTGGCATGGCGTATTTTTGCACATTGACAAAAAGATTTTCAAAAATACGGTAGGTTTTCTGATTGTCAAGCCTTACGATAACCTTTTCCTCCGGCACCCGCCAGCGAAGCTCCATGCCCTTTTCCTGCATTTTTTCCACATGCTCAATGCTGACCTGCTTCATGAGGTTCACCACGTCTAAGTCCATCAGATTTAACACCATGTTATTGCTGCTGGCTTTGCTCACCTCGAACAAGTCCTCAATCAGCACCTTTAGGCGCAGGGATTTTTTCTCTAAAGTTTCAATATAGGAGCGGCGCTCCTCCTCCGTGATATCTTCTTTTTTCAGCAGCTCAATGTAGGTGGTAATCGCCGTCAGAGGCGTCTTTAAATCATGAGAGACGTTTGTAATCAGTTCTGTTTTCATCCTCTGGCTTTTTACTTCTTCCTCTACCGCCTTCTTAAATCCAATCCTGATTTTCACCAGTTCACTGCGGAAAGGCTCAAATATGCCTAAATCTTCGGTAATCACCGTATTCAGATCGCCCTCTGCAATGCGGTTTACCCCCCGCAGCAGGGTCTGATAATCCTTCCCGATTCTATCGCAGTATCTTTTCAACAGATAAAACAGCACTGCGGAATAGACACTAAGAAAAAAGATACCCCAGAACCACAGGAAAGACAGCACCGCTAATACCGCAAAATTAGCCAGTACGATTTTCAAAATCGTCTTTGTAGTTTTTTCACTGAAATCAATGTGCCGCACTTCCTCCGAAAATCTTTTCCACTGCTTTTTCAGCCAGGGGAATATCTGGTAAATCAGGCTGTATTGCCGAATATATTCTTTCACTCCCAAAGGAAAAACCGGGAGCAGGAAGTAAACGGATACATACCAGACCCCATAGATACAAAATAACAGACCGGCACAGCCTAACAATTCCACGATTACATCTCCACCATAATTATTAATAGCATTTTTGATTTCCGTAACAGTCTGATAATTCTGCTGCCAGATAAGCTCTATCATGGAATTCTGCATTGCCAGCACACAGACAATACCAATGATTGCTGCCTCCATAAAGAAGCATTTTCCCGGACGCTTTATCATTACATTTTCCTTCCAGACTTTTTTACTGTTCATGAAAAAGGCTAATCCTATCAGCAGCAATGCCACCATACCGTACAGAAAATCTGCTCCCGCTGCCCTGTAAGCCTCCTGCCGCCGCCAGTAGGTTTCATATACGGTATTTTCTCCCACAATATTTGACAGATCGTTGCTTGCCGGAACAGCAAAAATCACTTGCAAATTTTTCGGTTTTCTTAATCTGCCCTGGGTGTCACCGTAATTGGCAGTAAACTCGGAAGCAAGAAGGTTTTTCCGGTCTATTTTTCCCAATATCTTAATGATCTCATCCCCTCTTCCCACTGTCCGGCTAAAATAAGACTCTACATTCATTGCTCCGTTTTCATCAAAGGTAATACCAAAAATAACAGAATACTCATTGGCTAATTCCTCAATTGTAGAATCGTATTTTGGTACCTCCTCTAAAGGCTTACTGGTATTAGAGCCGGTTACTCCGTCTTCTCCTATCACGCAATAATCGATAGAAGCGCGGTATTCTTCAAATTCAGCTGTCCATCTCTCAATCCTCTCATTTACAAATTGATTGACCGCCATTTTCATATCCTCTTCCGTCTCTGCAATTTCTTCCGCCGCAGGATATACCTCAATAAACAAATCCGAGCCCTTTGCCTCCACTCCGGTCTGCCGCTCCGCCTCTTCCTTATACAGCACATAACAGCCTTTATACAGTTTTTCAAAAACTTCTTCGTCGACAGATACGTTCCCGGAATCTTCCGATATTTCCCCGGGTTTCTGCAAATTTTGCTGTCCTCCCCGGTTAATCGCCGGGAAAAATGCCACAGTTGCCAGTGCAAACACCAAAAGCACAAGAATTGTGATACTTATTTTTTTACGATTGTTTTTCCATTTTATATCCAACGCCCCACACCACCTTTAAATATTTTGGTTCTTTCGGGTTAATCTCAATTTTGTCCCGAATGTTTCTCACATGTACCATAATGGTATCCGTATTGATTGCTTTTTCGTTCCAGACCCGCTCATAGATTTCTTCCGCAGAATAAACTCTGCCGGGATTTTTCATGAGAAGGGTTAAAATTTTAAATTCAATGGGTGTCATTTTTACCTGTTTCCCATCCACAAATACCTCCACGGTATCCTCATTTAATTCGATTCCTCCAATAATATGTACCCTGTCGCTTTTCTCCGTGACAGCTGTTTTATTGGAAAATTTCATATAACGCCGGAGTTGGGAATTGACCCTCGCCATCAGCTCTAAAGGGGTAAAAGGCTTCGTCACGTAATCGTCAGCCCCGATATTTAAACCGATTACCTTATCCGTTTCCTCGGATTTTGCCGAGAGCATAATCACCGGAAATTCATACTTTTCCCGCAGCTTTACCGTCATAGTCACGCCGTCCATCCGCGGCATCATAATGTCCACGATGGCAAGGTGAATCTCATGCCTCTCAATCAGCTCTAAGCCCTCTACACCGTCTGCCGCTTTCCATACATTGTAATTCTGGCTTCTTAAAAAAATTTCAATCCCGTCCCGGATTTCCTTATCGTCCTCTACAATTAAAATGTTGTACTTTTCCATGTCTATACCCCAATTCTGCTGTTTTTCAAATTTAATCTAAGTATAGCATGTATCCTCTGATTTTGACAGGAATTTAGCACTTGTAAATAATGCCTTTCCGCCTGCCGCGCCACCATGCCTTCCCCATACTCTGCCGCTGTTTTTTCTGCGCCTTTTTGCAGTGTTTTATATAGACCCGGACTGCATAATGCCTGCTCTGCCGCTTTCGCAAAGCTCTCTGCATTCTCCGCTGTCAGCATACCGTTTTCCTTATGCCTCACCACATCCCGGATACCGGTAGCCTCCACCGCCACCACCGGATTTCCGGCAGCCATGGCTTCTAGCACTACGATTCCCTGGGTTTCTGATTTTGAGGCAAACAGGAACAAATCACAGGCAGCATGATAATTTTTTATCTGTCCATTTTCCACATTTCCAAGGAAAATCACTTCCTGCTCTATTCCCAGTTTCCTGCTGGTTTCCTCTAAATGCTCCCGCTCCGGCCCGTCTCCAATCATCAGGTGCCGGAAGCTTTTCCCGGAAAACGCCAGCTCCTCCTTTAACCTTTGCAATGATTCCAGCAGAAAATCCAAGTTTTTCTCCTTTGCCAGCCTTGCCACCGTGCAGAACAGATAGTCTGCCTTTCCCAGATATTGTTCTTTGATATGGGCGGTCTCCGGCAGTTCCGGGGAAAAGCTGTCCTCCGGCAGTCCCGTGGGAAGAACCTTCACCGGGGTTCCCACGGTTTTCTCATACAGCAGATGGTCTAAAATTCCCGGTGTCGGTGCAAAAATCATATCGCACTGCCCACAGAAATGGCGGAGATATGCGTCTATCACTCCGGTATACCGCTCCGTCTGCTCTAACGGCTTTATATAATGAAGATATTCCTCATAACGGGTGTGGTAGGTAAAAACCACAGGAATCCCCAGCTGCCTGCGCAGGCACAACGCCACATTTCCCACAATTGCCGGGTGGTGTACATGGATAATATCAATCTGTAATTCCTTCATCTTCTGCCGGAACAGCCCGGTAAGCACATTGGGCACCGGAGCTCCCGCAATCCCCACGGGAAAAGAGGGATAGCGGATGACAAAGGGCTCTTCCTTCTGGTTTTTATAGCTGGGAGCAAAAATATATACCTCATGTCCCAGCTTCCTCAATTCCTCCGACAAGTGTTCGATGGAAACCGGGACACCGCCGATATAGGGTTTATAATTATTTGTCAGCATTGCAATTTTCATAAGTTCCTCCTTTTTCCTTTTTTGCCAGCTCCTGCGTTAAAACATTTGAAATACTGCGTCACCGAAGAGATACCCGGCTCCCACAAAAACAAAATTCCATACCGCCACCCCAAGAGTGGAGCTTATCACATAATTTCCGAAGTTCATTTTCATAATGCCTGCCGGAATGGAAATCAGCGTCCTCACCATGGGTACTAATTTACTGATAAAAATACCCACACCGCCTTTTTCCCTCAGATATCCTATTTTTTCCTCCACCAGCTTTTCATGCTTAGGAAAACGTTTATAATAACGCTTCAGAAAAACTTCTCCGCCGCCTCTGCCTAAGCCATATAAGATGACACTTCCTGACACCCCCGCCGCAACGGTGATGAGCAGGGCAAAAAGAAAGTTCATCTCTCCTCTCGCCGCCCAGATGCCTGCTAAGGGCATAATCACTCCCGCCGGAAAGCCCGGCAGATTGAGGTATTCCAACAACACAATGATAAATATGGCAATGGGACCGTAATCCACAAAGTACTGCATAATAACTTCTACGTCCATATTTTCGTCCTCCTTGTTTTTACTGACCTTATCTTACCGAAAGAAACTTAAGAGCCCATAGATAAAAATCTAAAGAAATTCTAAAAAAACCCTTTTTATTTTCTTAGCGGGACTGCTTTTCTTTTTCCGGCACACATGCTATAATAAGGAACTGTCTGAAAATAACTTGTGCAGATGACGCAGGATAAATTCGTACAGGCAAGGCGGAAAAAGGAGTCGTACCGGGGTACGCCGACTGATGACAACGCAGACTGTACGGATTTAGACAAGTCAAATGCACAAGTTATTTTCGGACGGTTCCTAAGTAGCCCTATGGTGTTTCACATTATTACTTATTATCAATGGAGGTATGTTATGGATAAGAGAGCAACTGCGATTGTTTCCTATTTTTCCCTGATTGGCTGGATTATTGCCTACTGCATTGGCGACAGGGAGGGCGCTAAATTTCATTTGAATCAGTCTCTGGTTATTTTATTAACCGGCATTATTGCAGGAGCCTGCGCTGTGATTCCGATTATCGGACATCTGGTGAGCTCGGTTTTGGGTATTATCACTTTTATTTTTTGGGTGATGGGACTTGTTTTCGCCTGCGAGAACAAAGATCAGGAAGTGCCTATCTTAGGAATCTTTAAGATTTTGAAATAGGATATGATTTTTTTGAAGAATTTTAATTTTTTTTGTAATAATGCCTTGACATCTGCGCAATCCTATAGTATAGTAGTACAGGTGTTGAGGTAATCAACAAATGCTGCTGTGGCTCAGTCGGTAGAGCGTCGCATTGGTAGGGATGAAGCCAGCAGTTCAAAAATTTGTTACTAAGCTACCTTGGCGCAGTCGGTAGCGCGCATCCTTGGTAAGGATGAGGTCGGCGGTTCAAGTCCGCTAGGTAGCTCTGAAAAGGGCGAAAATAAAGGCTTTTCGAGGTATAACGCTTCGGAAGGTCTTTATTTCATTATCGGACAAGGCGAACGGACAAGCTACTCTTTTTTCACTCGGTTTTGGACGTGTTGAAATGTCTGTAACATGGAATTTGTGGAAAATATGTTGTTATGCTGAAATGGGTGGAAATATCCTTGAAATCCTATAAATCAGCCATTTATATTTATATGCGGTTCTCCCCTCCGGAAAGCGGGCAAATTCCTTTTTAATATCCATTCTGCGAGATTTCCCCAGAATGAATTTATAACCGCCTTAAAATCGATTCTACAAGGTCAGAGCCGGGAATATATTTGGAATAAAAGAAATAACAAAAAATAATTTTAGAAAAAATCAGAAAAAGCTGTTGCCAAATGCGAAAAAATAGGATACAATATTAGAAAGTAGAAAAAGAGCCGAGTTGTAAGGTTACAAAGAGTATATTAGAATATATAAGTGCTTAGTTGAGCGAGAATGTCAGTGGCAGTATTAGTCACGATAGGACATCTGGCTCTTTTTTTGCGTTCATATCAATTTGAAGCAGAAAGGAAGTACAACAATATGGATACGAAAGAATTATCTTATGAGGTTATTGAAAGCATAGGCGTTATTTCCGAGAAGAACAGTTACACGAAAGAGGTAAATATAATCTCATGGAATGGCAGACCGCCAGTATGCGACATTAGAGGTTTTAGAGTTGATAAAGAGGGAGTAAAGCACCCATTAAAAGGAATATCCATGAGTAAGGCTGATTTGGTGGCTCTGAAAGAACTCCTCTCCCATGTTGAGTTGGAGGTATAGCCATGAGTGATGCTAATAAAGTGAAGTTGAACAAGAAGAAATGCGAAACGGGAATGGACACACTTGAATTCTCCATTACTTTAGAGGGTATGGAAAACCTATCATTCGATGAAGAAACACTTCCAAACAAAGCGGATAAATCAATTGTAACGGTGAAGTGTGTCAACGGCAAGGTTAGTGGTTCTGTTAATGCAGTACACTGTATAAGAAATACGAATGCGGAGCCGTTTTCATTAACTGATTGTATAAAAATGGAAATTGTGCGTAACAAAGTGTTTGACTTCATTCGTGACTACCTTAAAAAGAATTTGGGGAGCAAGTATGAGGACAAATATTTTGAGAATTCAAGAGTAACATCGCTTGAAGTGAATATAACAAGGCCATGTGTAGGTAAAGCATTGCCATCTGATATGTGCCATTTTTTCAACGTAGTGTTCGGTAAAGCAAAAGTTTTTACAGACCGCAAGCCGGGTTCAAGATGCGATATAGTAAAGGACGGTATTATGTACGAGAAAAAGCACTTGTATCAGTTGAAAATCTATGACAAGGAAAAAGATCTTCATAGACAAGGTGTTCCAATCGCAGAAAGAAAATCATTCCGTCTGGAAGTGGTTTTCAAAGACAGAAAATTGAATAGTATGTTTGGCGAGAATAAAAGAACACTGGATAATGTTTTGTCTGCAAAATCGCTTGATGTAATGTGCAGAGCTTACAAAGAAGTATTTGACGAAATAATAGAACAGCATATTATACCGTGGCTGAACGACTGTGTAGCCGATTTGTTCGAGAGCCTTACACAAAGTGAGAGCGGTAATGAAATATCAGATACTATCATGCGCCACAAAAACATTATAGTTGACGTAGAGTGCCTGAGACGGGCGTTAAAGAGATGGTACAAGTTTCGAGGTGTTGAAGACCGTTCAAAACAAATGATACATAAATACCGTAACAAGGATTTAGGACTTGCGGAGGACGTATTAAAAACACTCCGAGCCTTTCATCAGGCGGCAGGTTAAGATTTATGTTTCGGTAACCAATTTGGTGACCTTTTCGGTATTTTTGAAAAGTATAAATATTCCCACGATAGACTATCTTGTATATGGTTCATATGGTGTGTATATAGTGGTTGGTAATAGTTTATCAATGTTCGAGTGGTTTCACGCTTGGTCCATAATAAGGACAAGAGGATAGATATTGTATCAAGGAATTAACAGTGTGTTGTATAAGGAGTGTGATGTATATGGTTGAAAGGTTAGATGCTGATGTAGGGTTGACCGAAGTTCCCCGAAATGGTTTTGAAGCGTACCATATGATTGTTGCTTCGCTGTCTGCGGAGATAGAGAACAAAACGGAGATACTAAAAGAGTTGTTAGACGAGAGTGTAAAGCGACAGTTTATAAAACAGTGGCACCCAGGCATAAAGGTTGCAAATATCCGTGTACAGTAAGGTGGTGATTAGTAATGGCGTTCCAAAAGGGTGTATCGGGAAATCCAAAGGGCAGACCGAAAATGAATGATGATGAAAAGGAACAGAGGGAAGAATTCAAGAATCTACTCCGTTCCGCTACTGTTACCGCCTTGCGGAGCATTATTGAGATTGCTAACAGTAAATGCAGTAAGGATAGGTTCAACGCTTGCAAATATATAGTGGACAAGGCTTTCGGTAATAATACGGTGTTCCTTTCGGATGAAGTGGAAAACATAGAGCCCGTTATCATTAGGGTCATGCCGTATCAAAAAGAGGACGAGGACAACAAAGACGAGGACTGGGGCGAAGAAGACTCAGACGAAGAATGGGAGGATTAACAATGGCAAATTTGAATGTGGTTCAGCGACATAATTCGCTGTTTAACAGAATCGAAAAGGCAACAGTTGAGAACATAAGCGAGCTGTTCTATGACGTTAAGGACTTCTATGCAGAGTGCAAGGACGTTGATAGAATCAGCGTAAAGCGGATTGTTGACAAATATGTAGAGAAGTTTCAGAAGATGTTGGACGACAATACGGCGGCTTACAGCAAGAAAAACGAAAAGCTGAACGAAGCGAAAAACGAGCGTTATGACTTCTCCGGCGAAAAGGACAATAAAGGAGCAGTCGATACAATGATTTGGCAGTTAATGGGAAGTTTGCCGAAAGCAAATAATAAGGCGAATGCCTATGCTATCAACAATACAATTGATAACGCTATAAAGTCTGGTGTTGTTGGGTGCAGGGCGGTTCTTGCACTGATTCAATATCCCGCCTTTGCAGATATGGTAAACGAACGCCAGAAAGCAAAAGCTGTAGAAGGTTCTAAATCAGACGCACAGAAAGCATTTGACCATGCAATAGGTCTGACGCAAAGAGAGTACGCAAAACAATGTGCGGAATTGTACCATGAGGGAGCAAGGCTTCGTAGGTTGAGCAAAAGAGTTGACAGCTTTATGATGTCGGTTCGTGAAGATGAAGCGAATGCCGCCAATGTTGTACGTCCTTCTTTCTGGGGCAGTGATGATATTGCCGGAGTAATGAGAATGCACGGATAAAAATAATATGAGTGTCACAGATAGGCAAAAATTAAATTGAGAAGATAATAAAGACGGTTACTAAGTTAGTCCGTAGTGTCCGAGTTGGAAATAACAGTAAACGGACAGCGGTACAATATTTCAGTAGAATTTGTATTGTGTCCCTATTCCATGAAAGGGAGCAATCAAAATGAAAAATACAAATACAGCGGTTAAGAATAATCTTAGAGTAATCGAGGGCGATAATAGCAGACAGTCGGCAATCAACGATAGAGATTTGCCAAAACTGCCAATAATGAAGACGATTAAAGAAATGGTAGCATTGACGGGAAGACCGTATTCCTATTTTCGTAACTTGTGTATTCAGAATGAAATTGTTTATACCAAAGCCGGGAAGAAATATCTCATCAACTATGAAAAGTATGTGGATTATCTGAATGGTGTCGGACAATAGAAAGGATTGGGGGATAAATGGAATGGAGAGACATTAAAGGCTTTTCGGGTTACATGGTATCGGACGAGGGGCAAGTATATAGTATGAAGTCTAAACGGCTATTAACAATATCAGACCACGGTGACGGATATAAAACGGTTGTATTACAGAAAGACGGGAAATCAAAACATCCGTTTGTACATCGTCTGGTATATGAAACCTTTATCGGCTCCATTCCGAATGGGTATGAGGTCAACCATAAGGACGAGGACAAGAGCAACAATCGGCTTGATAATCTGGAATTGCTGACCCATTGGCAGAATGTAAACTTCGGTACGCATAATCAGAGAATCAGCCAGAGTTTGAGGACGTGGCGTAAAATAAGAGGTCGGGCAGTATTCCAATTCACTCTTGACGGTGTACTCGTTAAGAAGTGGGATTCTATGGCGGACGCTCACGAGAACGGATTTCATAAAAGCGGTATCTCCGATTGCTGTAATGGTCGGAAGAAAGCGTATAAGGGGTACCGGTGGGAACATGCCGATAGTGTATGCTAAAAATGTGTACTTTGTAAGACCGTCCAGACAACGGCGAAAAAAGACTTAAAATCTTTGCGAAATTATTTTTAAGTATTCTTGGAATTGGCTGTTGACTTTTTAAGACTAATTGGAGAAGATATAATCAAGAACAGAACAAATGTTCGATAGTCTTTAGAAAAAGGAGGTTGCCAAGTATGTCAAGAGTTGAGTTGCTAGAACGCAAAATCGAAGACATGGAAAATAAGGGGTATGGTTGTATGTTCGCCGACTTCGGTAGAGAAAAGATGTTCCCCTACGAAATGTTTACAGAAAAGATGTTAGAGAGAGTTACGGCTCTGTATTTCGTAATGATGACTGATGACATCTTTAAAAACGGCTTGAATAGTCTGGACGGGGTATCTTACATCAAGGTTGAATTCTAAGATTAGAGGGATTGCGAATGAGAATGAGTGAAGCAGATAAAAGGAAACTGGAAAGCGAACAGCGGGCAATTATCAGAACGACAAACAATGATTTGATTTGCAGAGATTGTCTATTGCGTATGGCTGATGATGTGATTTTCGGTAATACAAGTAGCTGTGAGCAGTTTCCGAACCACACCAAGCCCAAAAGCGTATTGTGTGGCGGTGGCTGTGAATTCTATATCCAAGAGTAATGAGAACATAAGAAAAGGAGCTTTCAAGATGAAAACAGTTGCTTATCATAGGACAAGTACAACAGACCAACACCTTGATAGAGGTATTGCAGAGATTACAAAGTATTGTGCAGAGCATGAAATTGAGTTGTATAAAAGCAAAGTATATACAGACCAGCAGACGGGCAAGAATTTCAACCGCCCCCGCTATCAGATGTTAAAAGAAGAAATCCTCGAAAGTGGCGATACGCTAATTGTAACGGAGCTTGACAGACTGGGGAGAAATAAAAAAGCCACGTTGAACGAATTACGGTTCTATCAAGACAATAATATTCGTGTCATGGTTTTAGAACTGCCTACTACCCTACTCCCGATTGAGGATATGGAAAATTCAATGGCAAAAATGATGTTGGAAACAATCAACAATATGATGATTGAGTTGTACGCAAGTATGGCGCAGGCTGAATTGGAAAAAAAGGAAAAGCGGCAGCGTGAGGGAATCGAGGCAAAGAAAGCAAGAGGGGAATGGAGTGATTACGGTCGTCCTCGTGTAATGGAACTAAACGAATTTGCTAAGAGGTATCAAGCGGTGGAGCGTGGAGAAAAAAGACCATTTGAACTGATGAGAGAACTGCAGATGAACAAGGCTACTTTCTATCGGTACAAGGGATTGTTAAAGAAAGAGGTTGATTAAATGGCATCCTTACAGAGAAAAGAGAAAAAGAATGGCGAGGTCGTCTATCGCATACAAGTGTCATTATGGTATGACAAGGAAACTGGCAAACGTAAAGATAAGGTTATCACGTTCAAGCCTAATCAGAATGCTTCCATGAAACAGCAGGAAAAAGAAGCGAAAAAGTATGCTATCGAATGGGAAGACAAATTGAAGAATGGCGAAAGCTATGAGGGCGAGGAAATGTCCTTTGCAGACTTCGCCGAGAAGTGGTTAGAATCCCGAAAAGAAGAATTAGCATATTCTACATATATTGGTTATGTGCAGATTGTTAATAACAAGATTGTTCCGGCTCTCGGACAATATAAAGTGGCAAGGATAAAGCCGCCAGTGATTGAAGAATTTTATAAATCGTTGGTCGGCAACCTTGCAAATGGTTCAATCCAGAAAGTGAAGAATGTTTTAAGCGGTATGTTTCGTACTGCGGTGCGGTGGCAGATGATACAAGTCAATCCTTGCAGAGACGCGAAACTGGCAAAAAACAAGGACGAAGAAACAACATTGAAATATTTTACTCCAGAACAGTCGATAATGTTCCTAAAGACATTAGATATGGAGTTTGAAACGATTATTCGGGGGCATGAACGGATAGACGATACTGGCAAGCCTTATCTTGTAGCAGATTATACGGAATCAAGGAAACTGCCGTTGCAGTTAAAAGTGTTCTATACTATCTCGTTATATTGTGGTTTACGAAAAGGAGAAACGCTTGCTTTACACTGGAACGATATTGATTTTGAAAATAAAACAATCAGTATTTCAAAGTCAGTAGGCAAGGGAGAGGAAGGAACGGTTATCAAGAAACCGAAAACAAAAACTTCTGTTCGCACAGTGGGTATGCCAGATTTGCTAATTCCCTTGTTGAAACAATATAAGCGTCAATATAACGAATATCGTCTGCAATTAGGTACAGTATGGCAAGGGGACGGAAATCTGTTCATACAAGATGATGGCAAGCTGATGGGGCGCTCCACTCCGTATCAAGCGTATAAGCGCCATATAAGGCGGTATAACGAATGGGTGAGGGAAAACCCCGAAGAAGCAAAGAAACAGCAGTTAGAGCAGTTGCCGGAAATACCTTTGCACGGGTTACGGCATTCATGTGCTACTCTGCTGAATTATCTGGAAGTGAATATCATTGATATAAGCAAGATTTTAGGTCATGCGAAAAGTTCTACAACAATGGATATATATGCTCACTCGTTTGAGGGTCAGAATACAGAAGCCGCAAACAAGCTGAATGATTTCTTGATGAATAACAAACGTAAGCAGGCATAGGACAAGTGAGAGCCAGAGGACACAATCCAACGGCTCTTATTTGTTGTTTTATTCCTTGCCCTTAATCTCCATGTTATCAAGGGCATATTGCAAAGCCATTCCAATCAGTTCGTTTCGTGAACGGTTGGTTTTTGCAGAGAGTTCGTTATATGCTTCTTGTAATGCTCGGTCTATGCGGATAGTCATGGTTACGGCTTTGTCTTCCTTTGGTACTACAACGAATTTTTCCATAGTCTCAAAATACCTCCATACATTTTGAATACATTATAATGTGAGTTGCTATTGGCAGTATATGACACAAACCGAAATGATATTCAATGCAAAAATGATGTATAATTACAATGGACTTTTGCATTGTGACGGAGTATAATGTATTTTGTCAAAATAATGCGAAAACGGAGGTCAGTTGACTATGGGAAAAGAAAAGAAAGCAAAGGACGCTGTAAAGAAGCCATTCTACAAGAAGTGGTGGTTCTGGGTTATCATCATTGTAGTTTTGGCTGGTATTATTGGGAGTGGCGGAGGCAAGGACGAGGGCAAAGGCGATACTCCTCCTGCAACGACAGCGGAGCCGGAGGAAAGCCAGACACCAGAGGAAACGAAAACAGATGATGTATCGGCTGATAAGTTCGTGGAAGATGTAAAGACAGCCATTCAAGGGGCAATCAGCAGTAAGACAGAATCCATTCAAGATGTGGTACTGAAAGACGGAGATTTATGTGTGTATGTAGATTTCAGCAATGCAGACCCCTCTCCCCTTACTCTGGAAGATTTAGCCTTATCCAGAACCGGCTCCATTACAGACGCTATTCTGGAATTGAAAGATTATGACAGCTTGTGGGAAACGATAACGGTTGACTTCGGAGAGGTAGGACATATTACAAATAACAAAGCGGATATTCAGACAAGCGGTGGCGGGAGATATTTCCCCAGTGAAAACTTCAAATTGCAATAATGAATCAAGACAGCCTTAGCCCTTGTGGTTGGGGCTGTTTTCAATTCCGCTTGACAGCATGTGGAGTTTGTGTTACCGTTGTGTTGTTAAAGTTACGGAGAATTGGACAATGACAAGTAAAGCTGTGAAAAGAACTCCGCATAATTACAGCGTTTCACGCAACATCAGGCAAAACCGTGATAACACAGATAAAGCGTTATTGCTTTTTGGTAATGCGGAGGTCACGGGTCCGATTCCCGTCAGCAGCTTTCTTTTTAAGACAGCGCAAACCCGGAGAAAGAAAGGGGTTGCGCTGTTTTTGGTCAGAAGGAGTTTACCGTTTCTGATTTATCGGCTGAAGCCCCTCTTTCCGTACATTGTGAGACTGGTTCTGATTTTCCGGCGTTGTTTTCCGGGTGATACTGTTAAATTTATTGAGGTTTTTCTGACGTTCTCCCTGTTCCTGATGTTCTTTGTTCATGTTTTGCAATCCTGCCTTTCCGGTATAAAAACTTTTACGTTTCAGTTTTTATAGTCTGTGCCAAATAAGGAAATCCTATTCCCGGACAAAATTATATTTTAAAACCAACTTTAACAACCTATTCCTTCAGGGGACTAACCCCTCCCGTTTTTTACCATTTCACTGCTATTTTTTCCGCGTCTCCGCTCTATCACCAGAAAAACAGCCATGGCAACAGCCCACTCCGCCAGTAATACCAGATACGCCTGCTCCCGGACTTCCACATAAGACTCCACCGTATCCACTCTCCTGATAAGGGAAATATAAATCAAATTAAAATAACTGCCCAACACGCACACATTCTGCATAATCAGATGGGAAACATTCCGTCGGATACTCTGCACCATGGAAACCAGAAACAAAAACATCTGAATGAAAATCAGGCAGACGGACTGGCGGTACACGAAAGGTCCGATATCATAAGCCTCCAGCCCAAAGGGATAACTTTTCGCAAGTATCCATCTATATGCCATAGCCTGCAACACAATGCCGTATATGAATGCCACCCCTTCTATCCATGCCAGCCACGGCATATTCCCTTTTCGTTCTTTCTTCTGTTTCATGGGGAAAAACGGCGCCACATAATCCGCAAGAAGTACATAGGAAATTATCATAATAAAGGGCATGGTGGCATAATACACAGAAAATGCTATTCTCCCCTGCAGCTTTACAATCAGCAGCAGCGAAAGCGCCAGAAACCCAATCAGCAGCACAAAACCTCCTAACTCCCTGTTTCTCGTATGGCGTTTTACTTTTTTCATGTAATCAAAGGTAAGTTTTTCCGTTTCCTCCTTTCTGAGCTCCTTTTTCCCCAGCTCTTCCGATAGTTCCCTGCATTCCGCACATTCCGAAAAATGTTTTTCCACCAGCCTGCGGCTCTCTTCTGAACAGATTTCCTCCAGATAAGAGGGGAGCAAATCCCGTATCACGGCGCAGCTTTCCCATTCCATTCTGGTATTCTTTTTTTCACTCATCCTCATTCCTCCTGTTCTTTTTCCCGCCATTCCTGTTTTCACTCTTCCCCAGCCCTCCGTTTTTTCTTCCTTTTTCCCTTTCTTCCCTGCTTCTCTCCCTGAATTGCAGCAATCTCTCCTTTCCCCGGTAAAAATTAACTCTCGCCCAGTTCTCGCTTTTTCCTAAGATTTCTCCAATCTCCCGGAAAGATAAATCCGCACTAATACGCAGATACATCACTTCCCGTATCTGCTGGGGAAGGTTCTGCATTTCTCGAAATGTCTCCACCAGTTCAAAGCGTTCGAGTACCTGTCTTTCAATGTCCGTGCCCGCCCTCTGCCCGTAAATTTCCTCTGCGTCCGCAGGAATCTCACGCCTGTGTTTTCTTAAATACTGGTAATACAAATGCTTTCCAATCTGGCACAGCCACACGGAAATTTTGCAGTTTCCGTCAAAATAATCTATGGATTTGTATGCCTGCAAAAAGGTTTCCTGGGTCAGTTCTTCCGCTAATGCCCTGTCACCGCACAGCTTAGAAAGAAAACGGTAGACAAGTTCTGCATTCTCCCGGTATAATTCCTCCATTGCCGCCCTCCTTTCCTCTGATATGTCCGTTTCAGGCGTGGTTTGTTACAGTTTATAAAAAATTTTTCTTCCACTTTCCTCCATACCGCATATAATATACAAATCCCTTTGAGGTAACGCCATGACAAACTGTTCCAATCTTTACTTTCTCTCCACCTTAGCCTGCCAGCTTGCCGACTGCCTTTCCAAAGATGATCTTTCCGTCCTGGCAACAGAACTTACCACTTTAGGTGATATGTTAGCAGTCCTGCTTGCAAAACAGGCTGCATGTGAGAAAGAATAATTCTTTCTCACAGCAGCCTGCACCTGTCGCACACTCTTCTTTCATAGCCGACAGGAAGTGTTTTTCCGCAATAGCGGCATTTTCTGATATAATCCTTTTTATCCTTTACGAGATAACGCATAATATTTTCTTCTGTTTTCTCCCGTGCCGCCTCCAGCCTGGCTCCGTCCATAGTTTTCCCCAGACGGGTGGAAAACTGGTGGTACAAATCCAGCATCTTATAATACGTTTCATATTTTACCAGCCCCGCGCCACTGCACATGTCAAGGGCAGGGAAAGTCAGGGAAACATCTGCGGAGTAGGTTTTACAATAGTACAGCCAGAGTGCCACGATGTCTTTATTTTTAATATCAATGGAGCAGGTCAGCATACGGTACAGCGTATGCTTGTCCTCAAAACCGTCTATTTCCTTCCGGTCTTTGTACGCCCTGTCATATAAAAACAAAATTTCCTCGATACTGATTTTCTCAAAAGGCTCCGATGTCTCCACGGATTTCCAGATTTTTAAAATGACATCAAGAGGCTCATTCATATCAAGCAGTACCCTTGGAAATCCAAGGCTGACAGAAGTAATCTCCGGCTCTTCCTCAAATACATTCTTTTGGATAAACTCAAGATTCTCCTCTCCCATAGCGCTGATATAGCCCGTATCGTACATGCCGAAACGTCCCGCACGCCCTGCAATCTGGCGGATTTCCGGTACACTTAACACCCGCACGCTGGTACCGTCAAATTTTTCCGTCTGAATAAATACAATCCGTCTCACCGGGAGATTTAAGCCCATTCCGATGGCATCGGTGGAAACCACCACCCTGTTTTCCTTTTGCGCAAACTGGTGTATCTGCCTGCGCCGGATTTCCGGGGGAAGGCTACCGTAAATCACGCTGGCTTTCACCCCCTCCTTTTCTAATCTTCCCGCAAGGTCAAGTACTGCACGCTTCGTAAATAAAATCAGGGCATCCCCCTCTTTTACATCCTCCGGGAAAGAAAACGACGTATCCTCGCAGACTAAAGCCGTCTTTCTCTCATAACGGTTCAGCTCCCAGGTATCCCCCGTAAGCTCTATCAGGTGAAGCACCACCTTCAAGGCGGAGGGGCTCATACAGACATGTATCTCCGAAGCCTGCACGCCGAGAATCGCCCTTGTCCAGGAATGTCCCCGCTCCGAAGAAGCAATCATCTGCGCCTCGTCAATCACTGCAATGTCATAGCGCTGGTCAATGTCAAGCATTTCAATTGTAGAGGAAGTAATACGACTGTCCTGCTCTGGGATACACTCTTCACCCGTCAGCATGGTACAGGGAATTTGCGCTTCTTTCATCTTCTCATATACCTCTAACGCCAAAAGACGCAGGGGACCCAGATAAATTCCGTTTTCCGCCGTCTTTAACCGCTCAAGGGCATGGAAGGTCTTTCCGCAGTTGGTGGGACCCACATGGAGGATAAATTTCCTCTGCATTTTAAGCGCCTCCGGAAACTCTAATTCCGGATTTGCCGGAACCATGCTGATAATCTGCTTTCTCACGTCTAGTTCCAGATAGTTCCTGCTTAAATCCTTTAAGGTCCGCTTACAGATTTCATAAGGCAGCTCTGTCCGAAGCCCCTCTAACAGCTTTGCGGTGATAAGCTCCTGTTCCTCCGGCTTCATCGCCTCTAAATCCATCCGTACCAGCTCCGGTATCAACACCTGGCGCACTTGCATCATGGCAACGGGATTATTCTGTCGAAACGCATAGTAGGAGAGATTCCGTATCTGTCTGTGATAGTCCTCCAACCGCACCTGGTTTGTCTTTGACAGGTGGGTATGCTTCATCATTTTCCCCAGCGTAATCATTCTTTTCTCATAGTTGCCCTGTTTGTTATTATATTTTTTCTTAAACTTTTTTGCGCTTTCGCTGTACTGTGAATAGTAAAACTGTATTATTTTCTCTTTCTGTATCATCTGTTTCCCTCTGCACGCTGACTGTTTTCCTAAAAATACTCTTTTATGACTATAACAATTTCTTTCGGATAATGCAAGAAGGCACAGATATGCCCTAGTGTAGTGACACATTTAGCGAAATGTAAATGTGTCACTACACTAATTTTCAATCAGATGATTCATATAGGAAAATGCCCCCGATCGGTGCAAAATCACCAGCAATACCGTGGCAAGCATGCTGCCTCCCAGGGTGCTGATGAAAAACGGCAACACATAGGTAAAAAGAGCCGCCTCCCCGTTCCCCAGCAGAAATTTTGCCACCGGATAGCAGAGCATTCCCCCGAGAAATCCTGTGCCCACAACTTCTCCAGCCACCGCAGCAGAAAGCTTTTTTGTATAGCGGTAAAGCATTCCGCAGCAGAATGCCCCCACCATACTTCCCGGAAATGCCAGAAGACTTCCGGTTCCCAGAAGATTTCGGATCAACGCCGTACAAAAGGCAAACCCCAGCGCATACCAGGGACCTAAAAAGACTCCCGCCAGCACATTTAACAAATGCTGCATAGGAAAGCATTTTGACATTCCCACCAGAATATAGAGGGTGGAAAGTATCACTCCTAAGGCTGTCATCATTCCCGCCACTGCTAATTTTTTCATATTTATTTTCATCTCTGTTTTCATTCCTCTAACTGTACTTGAGAGTTAAAAGTTCTCTCATCTAAATCAATATATTTTAGCGAGTCTTTGGCTCGCTTTTTTCAATTATTTTTCAAATAGTAGTTGACATGTGAAAGAAAATGTGCGGCC
>JAETQH010000055.1 GCA_021770785.1 Lachnospiraceae bacterium | reverse complement strand
TCTACAATCGCCAGTGTCAGCGGTATCTTCAGACTCATGATGCTTCCGAAGCCCGGGGTGCTCTCAATTTCCAGCGTTCCTCCTATCTGCTGGATGTTCTGCACCACCACATCCATCCCTACTCCCCTTCCGGAGTACTCGGTTACCTGCTCGTTGGTAGAAAATCCCGGAAGGGTAATGAACTGGTACACTTCCTTGTCCGTATAAGCGGAATCCGGCTTGCTTGCATCTAAAATCCCCTGCTTCCTTGCCTTTGCCAGGATTTTCTCCCGGTCAAGTCCCTTTCCGTTATCTTCTACACAGATCCATACCTTGCCGGCTTCGGTTCTCGCCGACATCGTCACCTTGCCTTTTTCCTTTTTCCCGCTTTGTGCCCGCTCTTCGTTGGTCTCGATTCCATGGTCCACGGCATTTCTTACCAGATGCATCAAAGGATCCGAGATGTGTTCGATGATGTTCTTATCCACCTCGGTGTGCTCTCCTACCATCTCAAACTCAATTTCTTTCCCCAGCTTTCTTGACACGTCAAAGACGATACGATTCATCTTCTGGAAGGTATTGGTCAGCGGCACCATCCGCATGGACATAATTACATTTTGCAAATCCGTTGATATCTTTGAAAGCTGCGCCGCCGCCTTGTTAAAGCTGTTCAGGTTAAGCCCCGGCACCTTTAAGTCCGGATTTTGCAGTACCACCGACTCCGAGATTACCAACTCTCCAATCAGTTCCATCAACTGGTCCATCTTGCTCACATTCACGCTGATAAAGGAGGCTTTTTCCGTTTTGGCCTTCGGTTTATCTCGTGCCAGCTTCTTCTGTCTGCCCGGCTCCTTAGATTGGACAACAAAGTCTCCCGGTGCAATTTCCGGTTTCTTCGTTTCCTTTTTGGCTCCTCCCTTATTGTCCTCTGTCTTTTCCTTTGTCCCGGAACCCTTCTCTCCTCCACCGGACTCTACATCAATCTGTTCCTCCTGCTCTCCAAAGTCAAAGCCCTGCAGGAACTCTTCTGCCTTACATTCAAATATCTCAACCTTCTCAATGTCATATCCGATTCCTACCAGCTCTCGGATGTCCTCCTCACTGCTCTGAGTCTGCAGCAGGAGCTTGAACCCTTCTTCCTTTATCACATCGGCGCTGCTTTCATCCAGTATAATATTCTCCGGTGAATACAGCAGATCCTCTGCAATCTCCTTTAATGCATATACTGCCTTGTATGCATGTACATTCACCATCTCTGTTTCCGGAAAAAACGTAATGTATATCTTATAAAACCGACTTGCACTCGTTGCTACCGGCGCTATGTAGAACTGCTTCGGCTCCTCATGTACGTTAGAGGGCACATCTTCTTTTTTGGTCCCCTTTTCTTTTGCAGCGCCTTTTCCTTCACTTTTCCCGTCACCTTTTATCTTTTCGAGAAACGCATCCAGCCTTTCTAGCATCTCCGCCGGATCTCCGTCTGCCGTTTCCCCGTTCTTAATTTTGTCCATTTCCCCTGAAATGAAATCCTGCACCTCCAGCACATGTTCCACCAGCTCTAAGTGCGGCACATTCTGCGGATGCGACTCCCTGAGGTAAAAAAACACGTCTTCCAGCTTATGTGATATGGCAGTTATGTTGTCAAACATCATGATACCTGATGAACCCTTGATCGTGTGCATGGTCCGGAATATTTCATTTATGCTGTCTTCGTCAAAACAGTCCGCATCCTTTTGTTCTAGCACCCTGTCCTGAAGCTGCTCTAAAAGCTGTTCATTCTCAAACAAATAGATATCCAGCATACCATCTGTACTAAATTCTTCAGCCATTTCCTTCTCCTTTCTTTTTTATCTTATGTCTTCTTCTCCGCAGACCTAATACTTTAAACTAAACCCAGTTTTTTTAATGCCTGCTCAAATTTATTCTGGTCAATAGGCTTTCCCGAATAGATTGTGCACCCTAACTCAAATGCCATTTTTACATTTCTCTCTTCATTCAGCGCTGTGGTCATAATTACCTTTACTGCCTGCTCCTCCGGTATATTTCTTTCTTTTTCCAGATTCCGTATCCCTATCAGCGACTGATATCCGTCCATCACCGGCATCATAATGTCCAGACACACCAAATCATAAGGCTCCCCGTCTTCTAACGCCATCATAAAGGCATCCACTGCTTCCATTCCGTCTACTGTGACATCACATTCTCCATACTTCGACAGGAAGCTTAGCATAAACTTCCTTGTCGCAAAATCATCTTCTGCCAATAAAATCTTCATATCCCTTATCCTTTACATTTTATTTAATATCGCGTAAGTTCTTTTTGCTATATCAGTCAATTTTTCCTGATACTCCACTGCACCGATATCATAAGCGACCTTCGGCATTCCGTATACGACACAAGTGGATTCATCCTGCCCAATCGTTCTGGCACCTGCCTGCCTCATCGCCAGTAATCCTTTCGCGCCATCACCGCCCATACCGGTTAATATAATCCCAACGGCATTAGAACCGGCAGATTTGGCAACTGATTCAAACAATACCTCAACGGAAGGGCAATGTCCGTTTACCTTAGGACCTGCCTTACATTCCACCTGATAAACTCCATTTACCTTTACAAGCCTCATATGTCTGTCGCCACCCGGCGCAATCAGCATATGACCCGGCATTACCCTGTCTCCTGTCTCCGCCTCTTTCACCTGAATTCGGCATTGGTCATTCAGCCTTTTTGCATACATTGCCGTAAACCCCGGCGGCATATGCTGCACCACCACGATTCCCGGAATATCTGTTCCAAATTCCTTGACAACTTCAAAAATTGCTTCTGTTCCTCCTGTAGAAGCGCCAATCGCCACAATTAAGTTGCTGTCCGTTACCTTTAAATGCTGTTCCTCCCGTTGTCTGATTACCTTCTTAATACTGCTGATCTTTGCAGTTGAAGCAATTTTGATTTTTACTAAAAGCTCGTTTCTGATAAATTCTTCCAACTGCATACGGTTTGCTACCACAGGCTTTGCTACGAAATCAACAGCTCCCGCATTCATCGCATCAAACACCTTTTCACTTAAAGAACTAATAACGATTACCGGAAGCGGATATTGCGGCATCAGCTTCTGTAAAAACTCAATTCCACTCATTCTGGGAAGTTCTATATCCAAAGTCATAACATCCGGCTTCAGGCTTAAAATAGCATCTCTTGCTTCAAAAGGATCTTTAGCGGTCCCCACTACCTGAATTGCAGGATCTTTATTTAAGTTCTGAACCAACAGTTCCCTGAACACAATCGAATCATCCACCACTAAAACTCTGATTGGTCTCATGCTTTATTTTCTCTCTCCTTTTCTAAAAATAGACGGTTGAATAATCTGAAAAGGCGTATTGCTTCTATCTAATGTTTCAGTCGTCCCTATGAATAAATACCCTCCGGGCTCTAAAGCGTCATAAACCTTTTGAATCAGTTCCCGCTTGGTATTATCATCAAAATATATCATGACATTACGCAAAAATACCGTGTGTAACTTCTTCTTAAAAGGAAATGGATCCATCAAATTAAACTGACGGAATATCACTTCCCTTTTCAGTTCATTTTTCACCTGGTACTGTATTCCCCCATTGATTTCTTTAAAAAAATGCCTCTTCCACTGCTCAGGCAATTTATCGAGCTGTTCCGAAGAATAAATACCAGTGATTGCCTGCTGTAACGCCTTCGTTGAAATATCCGTTGCAAGTACTCTGGTATCCCACTGGTCTCGTTCCAGTCCAAAAAAGTCAGCCAGTACCATTGCTATCATATAGGGTTCTTCTCCCGTTGAAGCCGCGCCGCACCATATGTGCAAATCCTTATTTTTGCTTTCCTTAACCTTCAGCCATGGTAAAACCTCTTTCTTAAAAAAATCAAAATGTTCAAATTCCCTCATAAAATAAGTATGATTGGTAGTCAGAAAATTAACCAGCATTTTCTCTTCATTTCCAGTTTCATCCTTTTCTACAACATCCATGAGTTGATGAAAATTTTTCCAGCCTCTTCTCTTCAAATAATTCTCCAATCGACCATTGATAATCACCTTTTTCTGACTTAAGTCAATGCCATATCGCTGCTTCATATAAGCTGAGATTCTTATAACTTCCTCATCCGTAATCAATTTTCCTACCTCCTCATAAATCAATTACCTGCTTAGCAAAACTGCCTCGATATTTTATAACATATATTATAAATATCCGGATTAAATTTTATTCCGGCCTCCTCCTTCATAACTTCCAGTGCTTCTTCTCTGGAATAAGCTTTTTCCCCGGTCAATGCACAGTATCTGTCCATAATGGAAACAATCTGTGCTGCAAGAGGGATTTTTTCTCCCTTTAATCCTTCCGGATATCCGCTTCCATCCCAGTTTTCGTGGTGAAATCTTGCCATATCAATAGCTATACTGATAAAATCATTATAATCATTATTCACCTGCAAATCACCCAAGAGATTTGCCCCTACATCCGGATGTTTTTCTATTACCTCCGTTTCTTCCTGCGTCAGTTTTTCTCTTTTTTGCAAAATCTCCTTTGGAATACCAATATTTCCTATATCACACAAAGGTGCTGCTATTTCTATGGTATCAATCTGTGTATCTGAAAGCTGACCTTCAAACATAGGTGATAACTGCATTCCCTGTGCCAATATCCTGCAGTTTTGTCCCAGGCGTTTCATATGCTCTTCCTCATAATCAGCATTTTGTGCCGCCACATTGGCCATTGCATACAGGATCTTCTTCTTCTCTGATTCCATCTGTTCTAACTGCTCACTTACGGAAACCTGAAGACGCCTGTTCGTTTCTATCAGCTGTTCCTGCATCTCATGCAGACGAAGCTGCACACCAACTCTGGCTTGTATCACCTCCGGTATAAATGGTTTGGTAATATAATCTTCTCCTCCAAGAGAAAAGCCCTCCACAATATCCTCCGGATCATCAAACGCTGAAATAAACACAACCGGAATATTTTTTGTTTCCTCATTCTTTTTTAAAATTCGGCACAATTCATATCCGTCCATCTCCGGCATAGAAATATCTGTAAGTACCAGCTGGGGATGCTCCTTCGACATTAACTCTAATGCCATTTTTCCGCTTTCTGCTGTAATCGGGATATCCCCCATATCTTCTATGATTTCTTTTAGAATATATCGATTGATTTCCACATCATCAACAATCAGTATCTTAGCTTTACGGGTTGTCTTCATCTTACATTATCCCCCATCATAAAAATTGATTTAATTCTTCGTATCCTGCAGTCACTTTTTCGTAATTCTCTTTCTGAATTGCCATCTTCAACCGTAAGACCACACGCTTAACTTCCTGCGGAGCTTCCTGTGTCAATTCTCTAATGGTTTCCATAAATGTCTCCGCCTTCTCCCAATTTTCCATTTCCACACATAAGATTAGCTTCGACAAATTTCTCTTTAGATTTTCCCTGTTATCCTTTGTTCCGTACTTTCTGGCATCCTCCTGGGCACCTTGGGATTCTTCCACCGTCTGAACAAAAACATTCTTATTTTTCACATCATCCGGCTGCTGTAAGACCTCGTCTCCTCCACAGGCTTCGACCCAGATAGAAAATGAAAAATTACTGCCTCTGTTTTTCTCACTTTCTACATCAATTCCTCCACCCATCAGTTCTACTAACTGCTTGCAAATATTCAGTCCTAAACCGGTGCCCCCATATTTTCTCGAAATAGAGGCATCCACCTGTGAAAAACTCTGAAACAATTTATCTCTGTCTTCTTCGGCGATTCCAATTCCGGTATCCGACACGACAAAAAATAATTCCATTTTATTGTTTACCTGTGCCGTCCTGAACACTCCGACTGTAATTTTCCCCAATGCGGTAAATTTTAATGCATTCGAAAGAAGGTTGTTAAGTATCTGTACGATACGAAGTTCATCACCTATCACGTACTCCGGCACCTGCGGTGATACCGTCATAAAAAACTCCAGACCTTTTTCCGTAATTTTATTAATATGATTACTCTTTACATAATCCAACATATTTCTAAAATGAAATTTACGAGGCTCTAAAATAAACTTTCCTGCTTCTAGCTTAGAAAAATCAAGAATATTATTTATAATCTTGTTCATATCATTACAGCAGCGTTCTATCAGCCGAAGCTGCTTTTCTGTCTCACCTTCTAAACTGCGGCTTAACATTTCTCTGACATTTCCCAATATCCCGTTCACCGGTGTTCGAAGCTCATGTGTCACATTTGCCACAAATTCTGATTTGACCTTCATCGCATCTTCTGCTTCCTGCCTGATTCGCTCTACCTCTCTGTTTAGGAACTCCTTCTCTAATATATCATTTGCCATACATATGTACATTTCAGGCCAGATACTGCTTTCTATTATTCTGGCTTCAACCGGAAAACAAGTCAGATTTTTACGATATGCAGTAAGATGCTGCAGTTTATTTTCCTCAAAATCAAGTTTCTCGGCATTGCCTTTCCCTGTTTTGAAATCATTGGGAAAAATGTCACTGATATTTTTACCGCATAACTCATCTTCATATTCCAGTTTTTGTCTGGCAGACGTATTTGCATAAGAAATCGTTCCTGTCTGTTCGAACACCAGAAGCATCTCTAACGCGTCTTCCCCCGGAAATACTCCGACCGGGAATTTTTCCTTTTGTTCCATTATAATATCCATGTCCTTTCCTAAACCTGCATGTTTTAAAAAAATCCTTCGTAAACCGAACAACAAGTGAAACTTTCTATGAGACAGACCTTCGTAAAAAACTAGGTAGCAAAAATACTATTTGCTACCTGATATTTGTTTCATGTTCATCACAAAAAATCGAACATCTTAATCACTTCCACAATGTTAAAAAAATCTTCCTTGGCAAGTTTGAAACATTCTAATACATCTGGTGAAAACTGCCCACATTCTCCATTTAATATCATGTCATATGCCGTATTATTCGCATATGGACTTTTATACACTCTAGGACTCACCAATGCATCATAAACATCAGCAATAGCAACAACATGTGCACTAATTGGAATATCTTCTCCTACCAAATGGTCAGGATATCCATTGCCATCCCATCTTTCATGGTGATAGCGGCAAATTTCATAACAATAACGGTAAAATTCTTCTGATTGATGAGCGTGGAATTTTTCCAAAACCTCACACCCAATCGTGGTATGTGTCTTCATAATCTCGAATTCTTCCGTTGTCAGGCGTGCCGGCTTAAAAAGAATGGCATCCGGAATTCCGATTTTGCCGATATCATGAAGCGCCGAAGCTCTGGCAATCTCATCTACCTGTGTCGGTGTCAATCCATACTTGGGAAAATATGTCATAAGATACTTAAGCATAATTCTTGTAAAATATTTGACACGCCGGACATGATCTCCCGTCTCAAGGCTTCTAAATTCAACCACAGAACTAAGGGCTTCTATCATAAAGTCGTTGCCTTCCCGTAGCTTTTTCTCCTGTGCCCTAATCTCTTTTTCCTGTTCCTTCAGGCGTTCCTCCATATGATACTTATTTTGATATAGTTCAATAATATTCTTTGCCCTGCGTCTTACAATATGCGGATAAAAAGGCTTATGTATCACATCCGCCACGCCATAGGCATATGCCTGATCCTCAGTATCCAAAATCGTCTCTGCTGTAATCAATATAATCGGGATATTTTCAATCAGATCATGGTTTTTCATATACTCCAATACCCAAAAACCATCCTTCACCGGCATCACAACATCCAAGAGGATTAATGCTATATTAGAATTATTCTCAATCTGCTCTACTGCCTCTTCCCCGTTTCCTGCTTCAAGGATCTCATACTCCTCATCAAACAAACCAATTAATACCACGCGGTTTAATTCTTCATCATCAACAATTAATATCTGTTTTTTATCCATTGTGTCACCTCACGAAAATCGAGTTTTTCATCCTCTACGTTACCATTTTTCATCAAAAATGTCAATTTTGATTTTTTCAAGATTACTTCACACATTTTCTCAAGGATTTTATATCCTGTCATCCGTGGTCATCTTTTCGTAATGACGAGAAATAGCTGCCACAGAAATTTTTTATTCTGCAGCAGCCCCTATCCGCTTCATACAAAACCTTATAATTGCACAAAGCGCTCCGCTTCCTCTGTCAGATTTCCTGCTATCTGTCTGTTATCGTTCATTGCATTTGAAATCTCGTCAATTTCCTTCACTAAATCGGAGGTGTTTGTGGCAACATTTGTCGTTCCCTTTGCACTCTCTTCCACGGCGGAATTAATACCGTTGATGGATCCCGTAATGCTGTCCATGAGCTGTTTCAGGTTATCGGACATGTCATTGAATCTGGTAACAACTTCATTAACATGAATGGCGTCCTCATTGTACTGCTTTCCTGCGCTTACAAAACCCTCATAATCGGGAAGGATGTTCTCATTGATATAATTTACAATAGAATTTGCGCTGTCTGTCAAATCCCTCACAGCCTCCACCACCATGTTGTTGATGGTCTGGATGTTATTTGCCGCTTCCCTGCTGGAATTTGCCAGCTGGCTGATTTCATCTGCCACAACGGCAAAGCCTCTGCCTGCTTCCCCGGCTCTTGCCGCCTCAATGGACGCATTTAAGGACAACAGGTTCGTCTGGCTGGAAATGCTTAAAATCTCATCAGTCAGGTCGTTGACACGGTCAACACTCTTACTGCTCTCAATGGCCTGTTTTAATTTTTCAATAATATCACTGACAACATTGCTGGTATTCTGTTTATTCTCAACGGCACTCTGTTCGAGATTTTCTGCACGTTTCTGCATTTTTTCCGCATAATCATACATTCCCTTGGATTCTGAGGAAAGTTCTATAATATTCTGATCCACCGTATCCACATTTTCTTTTATGTCAGTAATGGCAGAGGAAATTTCTTCCATGGATGCCGATAATTCCTCCATCACGGCAGAAATATCGCAGGAATTGCTGTTTGCTAAGGAAACCTTATCCGATACCAGATTTACAATTGTACCCAATTGACCGGAGCTGATATTAATCTGTCCCATAATATTCTGCAGAGTCTCAATAAAGGTGTTGATACCCGCTGCAAGAGTACCGATTTCATCGGTACAGAAGCACTGGACACGCTTTGTCAAATCGCCCCTGCCCTCTTCAATCGTGGCAATTACTTCCCGAAGCTGTTTGTTGATATTGATTAAGCGCTTGATTGCCCATTTCCAGGAAATGAACACTACAAATAAGAAAATGAAGACGCTAAGCACGCAAAGCACAACTGTAATCCATTTTGTTATGTCATATGTCATGTTCTGGCGTACCACAGCAAGAGCCATGTCATTTTTATTTCTTTCGCTCATACTTTCCAGTTCCGCAGTAAGAGCTACACCAGCCTCCCTCAAGTCCACATTTGCCAATGCGGATGCCTCTTCTTTCTTACCATTGGCGCTGTAATCGAGAATAGCGTCATAGATAGTCAGATAGTTGGCATAATACTCTTCAAACTGTTTAAAATCGGCTGTTTCATCATCCGTCACAAGATTGCTCTCAATCTCGCCACACAGACTGTTTATTTCGCTTTTCAGATTATCTGCTTCCTGTTCTAGTTCTCGCTGCAAATCGGCATCACCTTCTGCCACGATATGAGCAAAAGCCACACGGCGCAGCGTCTGATAAGAAGTTGCCACATCACCAAACTGTTCGATTTTCTGTGCATATACACCGGAAATTTCCTCACTGCCCTTCATAAGCTGTCCGGTATTAGTCAAGCTGCTAATTCCCAGCAGCAGTGTCAGAATGCCCAAAAGCCCCACCGGAATCAGAATTTTGTACCTGATGCTCAAATTTTTAAAAAACATTGTCATAGTTGTTGTCTCCTCCTCTTATGTTTTTCTTTTTATTCATCAGCGGTTTCCCGCCATATTTTTTCTGAAATCCGCGTTTCGCGTTTTTTCTGATTTTTTCTTGTCTCTGACATTTTCCTGTGCTACACTGTGTCTACGCAGTTTTTAAGCCTGTAGGGCTTTACTTTCCCAGTTTTCTGTTTTGACAGATACACCTTTCTCCTGTCTTTCAGGAGGTCTTATGACATATCAGGAATTTAAACAACACATCGTAACCGGCTTACAGCAGGAGTTTCCCCCTGCCACAAGAATTTCCATCCAGGACATCATCAAAAACAACGATATCCACTTAGACGGTCTGACTGTCTTTACAGAAGGGTGTAATATCTCTCCCACTATTTATCTGAACTATTATTACAGCCAGTACGAAAAAGGCCGTCCCCTTCCCGAAATTTACCGTGACATCCGGAACGCTTATCAGGAAAATAGTCCCAGTATTAATATCGACATTTCCTTCTTTACTATTTATAGCAAAGTAAAATCCCGTATTGTTTTTAAGCTGATTAATTACCAACGAAACCGGGAACTTTTAAAAAATGTACCCTACTTCCGCTTTTTAGACTTAGCCATCGTCTTTCACTGCCTGGCAAAGACAGACGAAACCGGCACCGCCACTATTCTAATTCAAAACCGCCATCTTTCCCTCTGGGACATTACAAAAGATGACCTCTATGCCCTTGCCATGGCAAATACGCCCAAACTGCTGCCCTATGACCTGCGGAATATGACCGACGTACTAAAAGAGCTGCTCTGGGAAGACCAGTGCGTTCCCGGAGAGTTTTCCTCCCAGGAAGTCTTTCCTATGTATCTGCTGTCAAACCGCCGCAAGCTCCATGGCTCTGTCTGTATGCTCTACCCGAATCTGCTATCGGATTTCTCCCGCCGCTTAGGATGCGACCTGTATCTTCTGCCCAGCAGTATCCATGAGGTTCTAATCATCCCTGCAAATCAAAACGGCACCTATGAGGAATTGTCCGATATGGTGCGGGAAGTCAATGCCACCCAGCTTTCCGGAGAGGAAATCCTCTCCGACCACGTCTATTATTTTTCCAGAGAGACCGGGAAACTCACCTTATAATCTTTCGGTTATAAAGGAGCGTTTCTTTATTCCGTCAGCTTATGGTACAGTTTTCCGTATTCCAGAACGGATTTTTCCCAGGAGAAGTCCTGCTCCATTCCCTGTCTTACCAGCCGATTCCAGGCATCTTTCTTTCCATAGTAGACACTCATGGCATACTGGATTGTATGAAGCATCTCATGGGCGTTATAGTTGGCAAAGGAAAAGCCCGTCCCCTCTCCCGTGTACTCATTATAGGGGATTACCGTGTCCTTAAGGCCGCCCGTCTCACGGACAATGGGTACCGTGCCGTAACGCAGGCTCATCAACTGGCTGAGGCCGCAGGGCTCAAACAGGGAAGGCATTAAAAAACCGTCGCAGGAGCCGTAAATCTGATGTGCCAGGCTCTCGGAATAGCCGATGGTGACGCTAAGCTTCTGGGGATATTTCCCGGCAAAATACCGCAGCATATCCTGATACTGGTTCTCCCCTGTCCCCACAATGACAATCTGTATTTTTTCCTTAGCCAAAAGCTCGTCCATAATGTAGGCAATCAGATCAAACCCTTTCTGGTCCGTCATCCTCGACACCATGCCCAGAAGAAATACTTTGTCATCCACCGGAAGCCCCAATGCCTGCTGCAGCTTGGCCTTATTTTTTGCCTTGCCTGACATATCCGCCGAATCAAAATGACTGCCAATATAAGCATCTTTCTTCGGATTATACTCTTCATAATCCAGTCCGTTCAAAATACCATAGAGCTTTTCCCGACAGGCATACAAAAGACCGTCTAATCCCTCACCGCCTTCCGGTGTGGTAATCTCATGAGCGTAAGTGGGGCTTACCGTGGTGACAGCATCTGCATAGACGATACCGCCCTTTAAATAATTCGCCTCTCCGTAAGCCTCCAGCTTATCCGCTGTAAATATCTGCTTCGGCAGCCCGGTAATATCCATCACCGCTGGAAGCATCCACCTGCCCTGAAATTTCAGGTTGTGAATGGAAAAGACGGTCTTAATTCCCGCATAATAGTGCTCGTCCCCATACAACGTCCGCAGGAATACCGGAATCAGTCCTGTCTGCCAGTCATGGCAATGTATCACCTCGGGGCAGAAATCCAGATAGGGCAGCGCTTCCAAAACCGCCTTGGAAAAATAGGCAAATTTTTCCACATCCTCATAAATATTATGATAGGGCATATTCCCGGCAAAATAAAATTCATTGTCCACCAGATAATACGTAATGCCCTCATATTTCGTCTCAAAAATGCCTACGTACTGCTGCCGCCAACTTAAATTGACATAAAAATGGCACAAAAAATGAAGCTGTCCTTTCCATTTTTCGTCCATGCAGGCATATTTCGGTAAGATAACACGCACATCGTATTCTTCCTTATCAAAATAACGCGGCAACGAGCCGGTTACGTCTGCAAGTCCTCCAGTTTTCATGAAAGGCACAGCCTCAGATGTAGCAAATAATATTTTTTTCATGTTATAACCCTCCAAACTCCAAGTTTTTCCTTGAAATCTTAGAAATATTATAACTCTTTTTTCGCTTTCTGAAAAGCCTTAATACATTTTATATTCCAAACGGATTCTATCTGTAATCAGGGCGATAAACTCCGAGTTGGTGGGCTTTCCCTTGCCATTGTGAATGGTATAGCCAAACATCTCATCTATAGTATCCATTTTTCCCCTGCTCCATGCAACTTCAATGGCATGACGGATGGCACGCTCCACACGGCTTGAGGTAGTCTGGTATTTCTTTGCGATGGTGGGATAGAGAATTTTGGTGATGGAATTTAACATATCCATATCGTTCACCGACATTACGATAGCATCCCTTAAGTACTGATATCCCTTGATATGTGCCGGAACTCCGATTTCATGGATAATCTCCGTCACATCCGCTTCTAAATTGCGCTCATTCAAATCCTCCTCACGCTCATAAGCATTTACCTTGCGCACCTCCTGGGGTTTTGCAGACGCGCGCTGCTTCACATGCTTGATACGGTTTAATACCATATCATTGTCAAAGGGCTTCATAATATAGTAATCTGCGCCTAAATTAAAGGCGTCTTCTGTAATTTTCTCCTGTCCGATGGCGCTGATGATAATGAAGGTAGGACGTTTCTTAACGGATTTATCATTATTAAAACGGTCTAATACCCCAAGCCCGTCCAACTTAGGCATGACAATATCTAACAATACCACATCCGGTTCTTTTGCTTTTATCACATTATATGCTTCTTCTCCATCTTTTGCAGTTCCTACTACATTCAGTTCGTCATCGCTTTCGATAATATTACCTAACAATCGCAGCATTCTCTCATTATCATCGGCAATCGCTACATTTAACTTTTCCATTTTCAAGGCCTCCTGTGACAAAAATGTTTGCTTTATGATGATACCGATTTTGTCTTAAGCGATTTTGTCGAACTACGTCGTTAATGTCAAAACTCTTGCATCCCGCGTCAGCATCATTCACCTACATTTTTCTTTTTCTCAATATGATACCATATTTTTCCAGAAAATCAAGCAAAAAACGATAATATAGACCTCTTTTTAACATTTCACTTCTGGGCTAACATTTTCTCTATAAAAATCCCATATCCCATGGTGGAATCCGAGACAAACACATGCGTCACCGCCCCCACAATGTTCCCGTTCTGAATAATAGGGCTGCCGCTCATGCCCTGTACAATGCCTCCTGTCAGTTCCAGCAGTTCCGGGTCCGTGACTTTAAAAAGTATCCCCTTATTTTCCTCCGTATCACTGTAATCTAAGCTTTCAATCTCAATTTCATAGGATTTTACCTCTCCGCTCAGGGAGGAAAGTACATATGCCGTTCCGGAATGAATGTCCTGTTTATAAGTAACGCCATAGCTTTTTCCCATCTGAAGCTGGTTTAAATTTCCGTCCAGGCTGCCGTAAATCCCCAGCGGAGTGTTCTTTTCTACGCTGCCAAGACAGGCATCCTTCCGGTATTCGATGACACCGGAAAGTTCCCCGGGACTGCCGCTGCCGCCTTTGCGTATGCCGATGATATTCGTATGGTAAATCCATCCCTCCTCCATTTCCATCAGCGTTCCCGTCTCTCCGTCGCTAACCGCATGCCCCAGAGCTCCGAAGCTGCCGTCCTGCCTATAATAGGTAAGGGTTCCCACCCCTGCCAGGTCATCCCTCACCCAGATTCCCAGCATATATTTTCCGTCACTGCTCTTTGCGGGTTTTAAGGAAACCTCAATATATTCATCTCCCCGCAGCACACCTAAAACCTCTTTCTGCTGCCCAAAGGCGTTGATTTTTTCGATTAAATCTTCCTTTTCCTCCACTTTTTCCCCGTTAATGCTGACAATATAGTCTCCTTTTTTCACCAGATTTTCCGCCGGTTTTACTGTCCCCTCCCCCTTCGTCTCCACCTCTCCGGTGCCGATAATCAGTACTCCCTCGGTTTTTACATAAATGCCGATGGGCATTCCGCTGGCATAGACCGCCTCCGGCTCCACCAACATAACCTCCACGTCTTTTACCGGAAAAATCCCAAAGAGCTTACAGGTAACTGTGTAGGAGGGATACTCCTTTCCGTTCTCCGCTATGGAACCGGAAGGTGTCTCAAACACCTCCCTGCTGTCCTCCTTTAACACCAGGCTCACAGGCACATCAAAATCATAGGAGAGCTCTTCCCCCATGTTCACATAAATCTGATCAGGCACCGCATCATGAAAGGACTTCACGGCAAACATTGCCACGAGAAAAAAGCCGAGATAAGTAATTTGTTTTATGATATTCTGATATTTTGCCATAATTTCCTCTCATTCTGCCGCAGCGGGCGTTTTTTGTAATCTCAATCGGATAGGGTCTGTACAATCGAGTAGGGAAGAATTTTTCCCTACTCGCCACGCGCCCCATGTGCCGCCTCAGCGGCATACTTCCTTTGCATGGGGCTGTGCATAAAAAAGGAGATACGGTTCTCTTCGTATCTCCTTTTATTATGCGGCATATTTCTTTTTTCACTCACCATTTACTCTGTCAGTTCTTTCCAGTCTCTTTCTTAGACGCCGCCAGCTTCTTCATCTCCCTGGCACTCTTTTTCACCGTGTCGGTAATCTCCACACCGCCAAGCATACGGGACAGCTCTTCGATGATTTCCTCTCCCTCTAACTGCCGGATAGTGGAAACAGTATTCTTGTTCCGGACAGATTTTTCAATCAGGTAATGGGCATCCGCCATAGCAGCAATCTGCGGCAGATGGGTAATACAGATAATCTGGTGGCTTCTGCCTAATACATTCATTTTTTCCGAAACCATCTGCGCCGTCCGTCCGCTGATACCGCTGTCAATTTCATCAAAAATCAGGGTCTCCACCGCATCCTGATCCGCTAACACCGTCTTGATTGCTAACATGATTCGGGAAAGCTCACCGCCGGACGCCACTTTTCCCAAAGGCTTTACCGGTTCCCCCGGATTGGTGGAAATGAGAAATTCTGCGTCATCAAAGCCGTTTGCCGTAAATCCTGCCTGCCGCTCAAATTTCATTTCAAAAATCACATCTAAGAAATTTAAGTCTTTTAATGCTTCCGTCACGGCTTTTACCAGGGTTTTCGCATGCTTTTGCCGTACCTTCGAAACTTTCTCGCTGGAAACCAAAAGAGCCTGCTCTGCCGCATTTACCTTATCCTTTAAGGTATTCAGGTAATTATCATAATCCTGCAGCTGTTCTAACCGTTTCTGTTTCTGTTCAAAGGCTTCTAACACCGCCGTAATGCTGCTGCCGTATTTTGACTTTAAGTGATTCACCTCGTCTAATCGTTTCTCAATCTGATAAAAGGTTTCCTCGTCAAATTCCGTATCTTCCATATAGGCTGCGATTTCACGGTTAAAATCATTCAGCAGATTATCAATTTCCAATAACTGCTGCTCTAAATTTTCTATTTTTTCATCATAGGAAGACACACTGCCAAGCTCCCTTAGCGCCCGCCCGGTGAGCTCCGATGCCTGCTCCTCTCCTCCGGTGCACTGGTATGCCCCGTTTAACGCCTCCATAATTTTTTTTCCGTTTACAAACTTCCTGTAATCCGCCTCTAATTCCTCGTCCTCTCCCTCTCTTAAATCCGCCTCTTCTAACTCGTTGATTTCATACTCTAAAAGGGAAACTTCCCGCAGCCGTTCCTCTTCGTCCACATCTGCATTTTTAAGCTCCGTCTCTAACTGACGGTAGAGACGGTAATCTTTTGCCACTGCCTCCTTTAAGGGCGCTAACTCCTCTCTGGCATAATCATCAAGAATCTCCAGATGCTTTTTTTTCGATAACAGCGACTGGTGCTCATGCTGACCGTGAATGTCAATCAAAACCGCTGCAATTTCTTTCATTTTAGACGCAGGGACGCTCTCCCCGTTGACCTTTGCCGTACCTCTGCCCCCCACGATTTTCCGGCTTAAAATGACGGTATCATCCTCCGGAAATACGTCTAATTCCGCTAACATCGCTTTCTGTTTTTCGCTGGTAACCGTAAAAATAAGCTCCACGAGGGCATTCTGCTCCCCGTCCCGCAGCATTTCCTTTTGTACCTTTTCCCCTAACGCTATATTGATGGAGCCGATGATAATGGATTTTCCGGCTCCCGTCTCACCGGATAAAATATTCAATCCCTCAGAAAAATCCACTTCTGTCTCGTCAATCAACGCTAAATTTTTTACATGCAGATTTTGTAACAACCCTTACCCCTGCCTTTCCTCTATCATCTTCCGAAGCCTTCCCATCACTTCCACAGCATCCTCGTTGGTACGAATGGCACACATAATCGTATCATCCCCGGCAATACAGCCTAACATCTCATGGAGGTGCATGGCATCCACCGCCGCAGCCACCGCCATCGCCATTCCCGATACGGTTTTAATCACCAGGATATTCTGGGCTAAATCCATGGAAACAAAAGCGTCCCGAAAGATTCGGATATATTTCTCGGACAAATCCTCCCCCGACTCCTGCAACGCCACATATTTCTGCCTGCCATTACTCATGGCAACCTTGGTGAGCTTTAGCTCCCGGATATCTCTTGACACCGTTGCCTGTGTCACCTGAAAACCCTCTTTTTCCAAAAAGTCGGAGAGCTCCTCCTGGGTTTCAATATTGTTTTTCTGAATCAGTTCTAACATTTTTGCCTGTCGTTTTGTTTTCATGCTTCCCTCACTTCTTAGGAACTGTCCAGAAATAACTTTTAATATTAAAAGTTATTTCTGGACAGTTCCTTATTTTCCTTTTCAACCGGCTCATTCTGTAAAAAACGGAATTTTTCAAAAGTTCTGCACAAAAGTTTTTTAATTATAAGCCTGCATTTTTCTCCGCAATATTTCAAGAAAACTTTCCTTTTTCAGTTTACAGATTCTTGTCATATCTTTGGCACGGTGTACGATAAATTTGTCTCCAACCTCTAACCTCACCGCATTGTCTCCGTCAAAGCTGACCTCCACCGTCTCGTCCTTCTGGGAACGTCTTTTGCCGATTTCCACCGTCACCTCATCCTCCGCACCGATGACAATGCTGCGGGAATTTAAGTTGTGGGCGTTGATGGGGGTAATCAGTATCATCCGGGCTTTGGGGTCTACAATAGGCCCTCCCGCAGACATGTTATACCCGGTGGAACCGGTGGGGGTGGAAATGATAATTCCGTCGGCGTGAAAGGTATTTAAGTATTCTCCATTGACATAGACAATGAGATTTACTACGGAGAGCGCTCCCGTCCGGTGAATGACAATGTCATTTAACGCCACGCTGGCTGCCACCTTGCTGCCGCCTTTCATACCATAGCCGTCTAACATCATCCGCTCCTCCACAAGATAAGCGTCCTCCATCAGAAGATTTACCGCAGAAATGGCGTCCTTTTCCTCTAACTCGCAGAGATAACCCAGAGTTCCCATATTAATGCCTATGAGGGGAAGCCCGGTTTTTACCAGCGCAGACGCAGCCCGTATCAGTGTACCGTCTCCACCAAGCACAATAACCCCCTCCGTATCCGCCGGAATTTCGTCTTTCTTAGGAGCTGCCTTTTCCGTCTCTTCCCCGTTGCTCACAAAAGATACTGCGCTGCCGCCCTTCGCCCCGATATACTCTTTTAATTTTCCTGTCAGTTCCAATCCCGTATCCTTAAAGGAATTTGTGATAATCAAAAAATGTTTCATTTCTATTTGTCCAATTCACCATGTGCCGCTTCTACCACTGCATTGACATCAATCTCCGATGCGCTTCCGGTTTCCGCTTTTTTGATATATACCAGATATTCAATATTTCCCTCCGGACCTTTGATAGGGGAATATTCTAAATTCAGCACCACAAAACCGATGGATACCGCAAAATCAACAACCTTGTGAATGACCTCCTCATGTACGGATTTCTCCCTCACAACGCCTTTTTTCCCTACCTTTTCTCTTCCTGCTTCAAATTGCGGTTTAATCAGACAGACCATCTCACCGTCCTCCGTCAGCAGATTTCTGGCAGGCTCTAACACCTTCGTCAAGGAAATAAAGGACACGTCCACGGAAGCAAAATCCAGCTGATCTGCAATATCCTCCGGCGTTACATAACGGATATTGGTCTTTTCCATGCAGACCACCCGCTCATCCTGCCGCAGTTTCCAGGCGAACTGTCCGTACCCCACGTCCACGGCATACACCTTTTTCGCTCCGTTCTGCAGCATACAGTCCGTAAAGCCCCCGGTGGAAGCACCGATATCCATGCAGATTTTATCCTCCAGCTTTATCCCGAAACGGATCATGGCTTTCTCTAATTTCAGCCCGCCCCGGCTGACATATTTTAAGGTATTGCCCTTAATTTCAATCTGTGCTTCAGTGTCAAAGGAAGCCCCGGCCTTATCCTCCCGCTGGTTCTCCACAAACACGTTTCCTTCCATAATCATGGTTTTCGCCTTTTCCCTGGAAGGCGCTAACCCTCTGTTTACCAGTAAAACGTCTAATCTTTCTTTCAATCAACTCTACCTCATTCGCTCTAAAATCCCTGCTGTGATACTCTCGCTGTCGATTCCTACCTCTTTGCAGAGAATGGCCACATTGCCATGCTCCACATATTCATCGGGAATCGCCACATTCCATACCTTTATCTTACTGCCGCATTCATTATAAAAGGAAGTGATGTGTTCCCCTAAACCGCCGTTTTTTACATTTTCTTCCATGGTGACGATTAATTTATGGTTTTTCACAACCTCCTGCAACATCTGTTCATCAAAAGGCTTTGCAAAACGGGCATTGATCAGGCTGCAGGAATAACCCGCTTTTTTCACTGCCTCCCTCACCTGCTCTGCCACCTTCACCATAGATCCTAAGGCAAACAGGACAATGCCGCTCTCTCTGTAGATCCATTCGCTTTTTCCTAAGGAAATAGGGCTGCGGAACTCCTTTAACCCATCGTAAGCCTCTCCTCTGGGATATCTTACCGCAATGGGACCGCCAAAGGAAACCGCATATTTTATCATATCGGATAATTCCCATTTATTTTTCGGTGCCATAATGGTCATATTGGGAATACTGGATAAATAGGAAAGATCAAAAATTCCCTGATGGGTCTCCCCGTCGCTTCCCACCAGCCCCGCCCGGTCAATGGCAAATACCACCGGAAGATTCTGGATGCAGACGTCATGGAGTATCTGGTCATATGCCCTCTGCAAAAAAGAGGAATACACCGCAAAAATCGGTTTTAAGCCCGCCGCCGCAAGCCCCGCCGCAAAGGTCACCGCATGTTCCTCCGCAATCCCCACATCAAAAAACCGCTCCGGAAACATATTGTGGAAACGCTTTAACCCGGTACCGTCCGTCATTGCCGCCGTGATTGCCACCACCTTCTCGTCCCTGTCGCCTAATTTCCGCATGACCGTAGAAAAAATATCGGTATAGTTTGCTTTCACCCGTGGTGTCTTCGGCAGCCCTGTCTCAATCTCAAAGGGTTCCGTCCCGTGAAATCTCGCCGGGTGGCGTTCCGCAGGCTCATAACCCGCCCCTTTATGGGTCAGCACGTGAATCATAACCGGACCGTCGATGTTGGAGGCTTCCCGCATCAGCTTCATGATTCCCTTAATATCGCCGCCGTCCACCGGACCGAGATAAATAATTCCCATATCTTCAAACAGCATACCCGGTATCAAAAGCTGCTTAATGCCACTCTTGGTTCTGCGGATTCTTTCTACCATCTTATCACCGTAGACCGGAATTTTATTCAGGGAATTCATCACCCCCATTTTTAAATCCAGATAAGCGTCCGCGGTGCGGAAACCGGAAAGATAGGTAGAAAGACCGCCTACATTTTCCGAAATGGACATATTATTATCATTCAGCACGATAATGAAATTCGATTTCAGCCGTGCCACATTGTTTAACGCCTCGAATGCCATTCCCCCGGTGAGCGCCCCGTCGCCAATCACCGAAACTACTTTATAATTCTCTCCTGTAATCTCCCTGGCGCTGGCAAGTCCTAACCCTGCAGAAATAGAAGTGGAGCTGTGTCCGGTGTCAAAACAGTCGCAACTGCTTTCCTTCCGTTTGGGGAAACCGCTCATGCCACCGTATTTCCGCAGTTCATCAAAGCCTTCCTGCCTTCCCGTCAGAATCTTGTGGGTGTAAGACTGGTGTCCCACGTCCCAGATTAATTTATCTTTCGGGAAATCCATGGAAAGATGTAACGCCATGGTCAGCTCTATCACGCCGAGATTAGACGCTAAATGCCCTCCCGTCACGGATATTTTTTCAATTAAAAACTCCCGAATTTCAGAGGCTAGAATTTTCAGTTCCTCCTCCGACAACTTCTTGATGTCATTCTCTTTTTTTATTTTTTCTAATACCATACAGAGTACCTCTGCTTCCTATATAAATTCATACCTTATGTATGATGATTTTTCAGAAACCGCATCCCCTGTCGCAGTTTTCTCACGTACAGATGAGCCTATTTCTCACGGAAAATGAGATACCGCAGCAACTCCGTCAAAAATTCATTTTTTACAGATAACCCTTCTAGCTGCGCAATGGCATCCTCTGACAACCGCGCCACATCCTCTTTCGCTTTCTTAAGCCCTTCGTATGTGACATAGGTAATCTTATGGTTTTTCTCATCGCTGCCAATGGGCTTTCCCAGCACCTCCATAGTACTGGTCACATCTAAAATATCGTCCTGTATCTGGAAAGCCAATCCCACTTTTCCTGCGATTTCCCCGATGGCATTCTGTTCCTCCTGATCTGCCCCCGCCAAAACGGCTCCGATCCGCATAGAGCTTTCCATCAATGCGCTGGTTTTTAATCGGTAAATAAAATCCAGTTTTTCTTTTGTCATGGAAGTGTCATTTTCGGATTCCACATCCACCACCTGACCGCCTACCATGCCGAAAATCCCGGCTTTTCCTGCCAAAATCTGCATGGCTTTCCCAAGTCCCGGATTCTGCGGCTCCAAATCAAAGGCTTTTGCCGCCGTCTCAAAGGCATAGGTCAGCAGGGCATCTCCTGCCAAAATACCCATGGCCTCCCCATAGACCTTCCAGGTTGTCTCCTTGCCCCGGCGGTATTCGTCATTGTCCATGGCCGGTAAATCGTCATGCACCAGGGAATAAGTGTGTATCATTTCCATTGCCGCCATAAAAGGTTCTATCACCTTTGCTTCCCCGCCGAAAAGCCGGTAGGTTTCCCACATCAGCATAGGGCGCAATCGTTTTCCCCCCGCAAGAAAACTATAATTCATCGCCTCCATAACAGTTTTCTGATAGCCCTCTTCCTTTGGGAGATAGGCAGTAATCACTTTTTCTATCTCATCTGTTCTTTTCTTATATTCTGTCTGAAAATCCATCGACCCATTCCTCCCCCGCTTAAAACTCTTCCGTCTCACCGTCCGCAGTCAAAACCTGCATTTTCTTTTCCACTGCGTCAAGGATGCTGTTACAGTTTTTCAAGGTTTCCATTCCGCTCTGGTACAACGCAAAGGAGTCATCTAAGGTAACCTCCGGCTGCTCCATTTTCGCAATAATCTCTTCTAATTTTGAAAAATTTTCCTCTAAGGTTGGCGCCATTTCTTTACTCACTGCTGACCTCCGTAACTTTTGCTTTTAATCTGCCCTTATATAAATGAATCTGCAGCTCGTCCCCCGGAAGCACCTGTGATGCCTCTGTCACAGGCTTACCCTCGGAATCTGCCACATAGGAATAACCCTGGCTTAGTTTTTTCGCCGGAGACACCCCCTCAAGCTGCCCGGAAAGCAACGCAAGGCGGTGGCGTTTTTCCGTCAAAATCTGCTCCATCCGGTGTTTCAGCTTTTCCTCTAAATCCACTGCATATCTGCGGTTCTCCCGAAGTTTCCCCGCAGGGCTTGCCGCCTGAAGTCTGGTTCTGTAATGCTCTAATTTCATCCGGTTCTGGTCTATTTTCTGCGTCAGCATAAACCGCATCCGGTTCTCCGCCGCCAAAAGCTGCTCCTTTACCGCATAATAATCAAAGACCGCCAGCTCTGCTGCCGCTGAGGGGGTAGATGCACGCAAATCCGCCACAAAATCGGCGATGGTGGTATCCGTCTCATGTCCTACCGCAGAAATCACAGGGGTGTCACACTCAAAAATTGCCCGTGCCACTTCCTCCTCATTAAACGCCCACAAATCCTCAATGGAGCCGCCGCCCCTGCCTACAATCATCACATCCACGCCGTAAGCATCTAATGCGTGGATTCCATTGATAATACTCTCTACGGCTCCCTCTCCCTGCACCAAAGCAGGATAAAGAATCAACTGAACATAAGGATTCCTCCTGGCGGCAATCTTCTGGATATCCCGCACTGCCGCTCCCGTAGGCGCCGTCACTACGCCGATGGTTCTGGCGTATTTCGGTATCGGCCGCTTATATTCCGGCGCAAACATTCCCATTTCCTCTAATTCACGCTTCAGCGCTTCAAATTTCAAAAACAGGCTGCCCGCCCCGTCCGGCTCAATCTCCCTGGCATAAAGCTGGTATTTCCCGTCCCGCTCATAAACCTCCACAGAACCGGTCACCACCACCTTGTCGCCCTCTTTCATGGGAAACTTCAATCCCCGCCTGTTTCCGGCAAACATAATGGCACTAATCGCCCCCACCGAATCCTTCAGCGTAAAATAAATATGCCCTGAGGTATGGTATTTACAGTTAGACACCTCTCCCTTGACACTGATACGCTGCATCATAAAATCCTGAGCGAACATGTTCTTAATATATGTATTTACCTGTCCCACGGAATAAACATTCTTCATCATGCTAATTTCGCCAATACTCCATTCACAAACGACGGTGAATCATCCGTTCCATACTGTTTCGCCAATTCCACCGCCTCATTAATCGCCACCTGCACCGGAATGTCTTCCTCATACTTCATCTCATAAACCGCCAGCCGTATCAGGGTCAAATCCACCTTCCCCATACGCTTGGTTTTCCATCCCTTAGAAACCTCATTCACCGCCTCATCAATCTCTGGAATACGCTTCACAATCTTCCTGCATTTCCCTAAGATATAGTCCGAGTCCTTCTCATTCCAAGTCACATCCTCCATACCGCCCTGCGCAACCGCAATCTGCTGCAGCATATCCTCTTTGTCATGAAACTCCACCCGGAACAACATCTTAAAGACCTGCTCCCTTTGCTCTCTTCTCGTCATATTCTATCCTTTCTAATACCACAACAGGGTATCATTGCAACATTCTTCTTTTCACTGGCGTTCCCCAAAGCGGCTGCTCGATAACTGATATTGGCATCCGGCACAAAAAGTTTTCAGGCTTTTGTGACTTGCGGAGAATATTAGATTTTCTTAATGCTCTGTAGACCACCAGCAATTCTCCAACAGGACGTTGGAGAAAGGTTGCATCGAGCCACGGAAAACGGAATAAAATTCCGCTGCGAGTTGCAACCGTTTGCGTCCCCCGCCGATAACCTTCCTTCAGAGCATTTAGAAAATCTTATATTCGCAGCATGGAACAAAATCCTGGAAACTTTTTGTGCCAGATGCCTCACCACCTTTATCCCAGCCGCCCTCCCCCGCAAGATAAAAAAGGATGTCGCAACGACACCCTTCCCATCTTTTTCCAAAAGCACTATTTATTGTTGCCCATGTCCACACTTGCGATACGGATGTTCACATTGGATACTTCCAATCCTGTCATATTTTCAATCGCATTCTTCACTCTTTCCTGCACCTTCGCAGATACCTCAGGAATGGCATAACCATAAGAGATATTCAGTGCCACATCCACCGTTGCCGTGCCTTCCTGCACTTCAACGCGAATCCCCTTAGAAAGGTTCTTCATACCAAGCTTACTAACCAGTTCGTTTGTGATGTTGCCAGCCATAGAACCCACGCCCTCAACCTCTGTTGCAGCCAGGCCTGCAATGATGGCAACTACTTCATCTGCAATCTTCACTTCTCCTAAATTACCATCCTTTATTTTAAATGTTTTTCTATCCTCACCCATCGCTAAATGCCTCCTAAGTGATATTATGTGAATATTATAACAGACTATTCCTGTTTTGGGAACCAAAAAAAGTATTAATTTTTAACAAAAATACTTTCACCGAGCATATATGCGGCAGGAAGCACTGTCTTTTAGTACTCCTTGGTTATGTCAGTCAAATCGTAGGTTTTCATGAACCTGTCTAAATCTCTGCTGTTCCGAATCAGCATGACTTCCTCAAATTTTCCGGTATGTAGGTTTTTAAAGCCTGCCACCTGCTCTCCGGTGCAAATGCTGCAGTGCAGGATAGGAATTGTATTTTCTTTGTCGTAAGTGAGCTTTTTTTGCGGTTTATGGAACATTGGTTTATCCTCCTCTCTCGTACATGGAATAAAAATTATGGCTTAGCTTGCATTAGTTTCATACCGTATCCTCCTAATTTTCCAAATCTTCAAGATATCCCCCCACAATATCGTTTACACTATTGGCAAGCCTGTCTCTGTTTGTTCCAAAAACAATCTAATTTAATCGACAAGCATGGACTTAACGATTCTTATATCTTCTTCCGAAACCGCCGCATCAAGAAGATACTTTTCTGCATCTCCCCATTTTCTCTCTAAATAGTCGATAGCCATTTCCATTTGAAAACGTTCCGAAGAGAAAACACTATCCGGCACATCTATGCCATATTTTTCTTTTATCATTACTTTTTGTTTTTCAAAAACTGTATGCATATTGCTTTCTGTAACTTCATAATCGACTAAAATGGTTTCACTATCAACTCCAGCAAGATTCAGAAGAAGCATTGCAGTCACACCGGTTCTGTCTTTACCGGCAGTGCAATTAAAAAGGTTGGTAGTATCTTTATGCTGCGCAAAAATATGAAACATTTTACCAAAATTTATTTGAGAATTGTTTAATAGATCAATATAAACCGTTCCCATATGATCCGGCATTTTACCATTAAACCCCTGTGAAGTTGTTTGATCCAACATCGGAAGTAAATAATAGTCAATTTCCGGTATGGATCTTAGGGGATTTGGCATGGAATTTACTTCTGCCAAACTTCTTAAATCAACAACACATCGGACTCCATAATCCAATAAGACTTTTTTGCTGTAATCCGTTATTTGCGCCGGTAGATCAGAACGAAGGAAAGCACGCATTTTTGTTGTTTTACCATCTTTCGTTTTGTATCCGCCCAAATCCCTCGTATTAAAAGTTGTATCAATTTTAAGCGGCTTTGAAGCCGTAATTTCTGTATCCATATGAATGATTCTCCCTATAACTTCTGATTTTCTACTGCCTTTACTCTCCGATAAACTGGAATTCTGATAAGACACTTTTTATAGTATTTATTAACTGTTATATCTTATCTTCAAAAAGTCCGCAAACCCTTAAAAACGCTAAATTTATAGCAAGTGAGTTTGCCCTTAGACTTTCCCTTGTGTTATATCCGTTTCCTTCATGTTACGAACTCTCATAAGGGCAAAAATAAGGGAAAGAAAAACCTGTAACAAATTATAACATAAAATGAACAGG
>JAETQH010000054.1 GCA_021770785.1 Lachnospiraceae bacterium | reverse complement strand
CAACTGCATAACCTTAACATTCTCAATATTCAATTTTTAAAGCAGCCACCGAAAGATGGCTTATTTGTCGTGTGCTCAAGGTAATGGATACCCTCTACTTCTCATTTTCAATCTTTTCCCCCGTGCTTTCTGTTTTCATAAGCTAGTATAGCGGCTCAGATATCTATGTCAACAAAAATTTGTGAAAAATCAGGTAATCTTCTATTGGATTTTCTTTCTAAAGGTGCTATACTATCTTTATGGGGCATTAGCGCAGTTGGGAGCGCGTAACATTCGCATTGTTAAGGTCACGGGTTCGAATCCCGTATGCTCCATTTTTTTCTAAAGGGTCTTGTTTTCAAGGGAAATATTTTTCTCTGTTCTCTCTTGATTTTCGATTTTCTGGTGCTATAATGATTGTTATGGAAGCATAGCTCAGCTGGGATGAGCGTTCGCCTCACACGCGAGAGGTCACGGGTTCGAGCCCCGTTGCTTCCATTTTTATTGTTTTGCTCTAGTCCCTCTTAGCACAGTTTCAGTATCTCTTACTATACCTGAAGTCGACTGTGTTTTATCTTATGGCGTAATTTTTCTTATATTGTAGCTGATGCTCTGTGCTTGCCAAAATCCATTACAATTGTTGTACTCTCTGATATGGTAGAATAATTCATATTCTCTCTGGCAATAAAGAGCCACTGGATTTGCAAAATCAAAGTGTGGATATTTTTGAAAGGGCGGTATCCGGTATATAAAATTTGTCCACGGCTAAAAATACCGTGGACAAATCCTGGTCAAAATCAACTTTTAAGGTATATAAAAAATCGCTCAAATGCCTATTTTTTTAAGGAAAGCAGGCACACGGTTTCTATATTCCCGGTAGCCGGAAACATATCCACACAACACACCTTCTTCACCTCATACCCTCTTCCCTGCAGCACCTCCAAATCCCTCGCTAGGCTGGTGGGCTTGCAGGAAATATACACCATCTGGGGCACCCCATACCGGATAATCTTCTCCAAAGCCTTCGGATGAATCCCATCCCTCGGCGGGTCAAGGACAATATAATCCGGCTTATCCTCAATGGTATCTATCACCTTCAGCACATCCCCGGCAATAAACTCACAGTTATGTAACCCGTTCAATGCCGCATTCTCCTTCGCAGCCTCTACCGCTTCTTCCACAATCTCCACGCCAATCACCTTTTTCGCCACCGGAGACAATATCTGGGCAATGGTCCCCGTACCGGAATAAAGGTCAAACACAACCTTCTCCGGCCCACTTAACGCATCCCCGATAAATTCCCGTGCCGTCTGGTATAGCACCTCCGCCCCAAGGGAATTGGTCTGAAAAAAGGAAAAAGGCGTAATCTTAAATTTAAGCCCCAGTAGCTCCTCAAAAAAGAAATCCTGTCCATACAAAATCTCTGTCCCCTCATTTTTTACCACATCCGCCACGCTGTTATTTCTGGTATGGAGAATGCCAGTCATTTTCCCCTCATAATCCTGCTGCAACAGTGCCTCTTTCCATCCCTCTAACAAACCTTCCTCCTGCACCCGTTCCACATTTTCCAACATTCCCGCAGTACACTCCGTAGTCGTTACCAGATCCACCAGAAGCTCCCCGGTTCTCGCCCCTTTTCTCACCAAAAGATGGCGCAGATATCCACTGTGGCGCAGCTTGTGATAATAAGAAATATTTTTCCCTTTAAAATACTCCAATGTAGTTTGCAGTACCGTGCGGAAATCCTCATCCACAATCTGGCATTCCGGCACGTTCACAATATCATAAAAACTGCCCCGCTTGTGCATTCCAAGCGCCAGAGGGCCGTCCTTATACTCATCTCCAAAAGAAAACTCCATTTTATTGCGGTATCCCTGCTGTCTTGGGCTTTCCCTGATATTCAAAAACTCGTACCCCTTATTTTCCGGCAAAATCACCTCATCTATCAGCTTCTTCACCTGCTCCGCTTTCATGGAAAGCTGTTCCCCATAGGGCAGACTCTGAAACACACAGCCGCCGCAAACGCCATAATGCACACAGCCCGGTGTCTCTAACTCTAAGGGCGACTTTTCTAACACCTCTAACAGCCTCCCCTCACATTTTCCCTTTCTCACCTTATTGACAGCAGCAGTTACTTTCTGACCCATAATTCCGTTTTTCACCACCACCTGTTTTCCCTCTTCCGTCACGATAATTCCCTTATTCGGGAAATCCACTCTCTCAATGATTCCCTCTATAACCTGTCCTTTTTTCATGCCTTCCTCCTTACCAATCTGTTCACACAAAAAAATCGTCACTTCGTGACGCAATTTCTTAAAGGAAAAAAGGGGCTGCACCCCTGCAGCCCCCAGACTAAGCTTTCCTAACTTCTATTCTTCTTCTTTGCTTTCTTTCGCCGGTGCTTCTTCCTCGTCCTCTTCGTCCTCAAAGAAGTCATCATCAAAATCGTCCTCGAAGTCATCCTCAAAGTCCTCTAAATAATCCGGTGCAAAGAAACGGTACAACCCATAAGCCGCTGCTGCCAACGCTGCAACAATACCGATAATTGCGAAAATCCAGACTACCTTAGAAGCCTTTTTCTCTTCTTCCTCTCTCTTGTTCAATAGCTCGTTTAATTTTGTCATGCTGATTAAGTCTTCCACTTTGTTCATGCTCGTTTCCTCCTCTTATTTCTACATCCCATATTTATCATACTGGAATTTATTTACTGCTTTCTTATTTCTAAATTATAACATATGTTTCCCATTTCGCCTATAAAAAATTTATAAATTAAAGTATTTTATACTTTTTTTAATTTTGCAAAAGAGGCAAACATCTTTTTCGTTCCCGCCGTATCAAAATTCACCGTCACTTCAAAATCCCTGCCGCCTTCTATGATTCCGGTTACAGTCCCCTCTCCGAATTTTATATGGGAAACCCGGTCCCCCACACTGTAGGAAAGGCTGGTTTTTGCCGTATTGACGGAAGAAAACGCCTTTGCCTGCATACTCTGCCCCGATGGCTGCTGGCGCACGGTGGGACGCTTCTGCTTCTGGCACCGGGCGCTCTGCCGCTCCTCCTGCTCCCGCAAAAAAGACGGCTGGCGGATTTCTCCATTTAAAAGCTCTGACGGAACTTCTTTTACAAAGCGGGATACCTTATTATACTGCGTTTCTCCCCGAATCATGCGTGTTCGGGCGCAAGTAATGGAAAGTTCTTTCATTGCCCTGGTGATTCCCACATAGGCAAGGCGGCGTTCCTCCTCTAATTCTGTCACCGGATCATCCGACATGATAGACATATAGCTGGGAAAAAGTCCATCCTCCATTCCTGCCAGATATACCTTCGGAAATTCCAGTCCCTTTGCGCTGTGCAGCGTCATCAGAACCACATAATCGCTGCCTTCCTCCAGACTGTCGATATCCGCCACCAGGGCAACCTCCTCTAAGAAACCGCTTAAAGTAGGATGTTCTTCTCCTTCTTCGTAAGCTGCGACCTTACTGATTAACTCGTCGATATTTTCAATTCTCGCCCGCGCCTCATCCGTATCCTCCGCCTCTAATTCCGCCACATATCCGGTTTCCTCAATCACCTCATTCAGCAAATCCGATACGGAAATCAATTCCGTCTTGCTGCGGAGCATTTGGATAAAATTCACAAAAGGCTTTACCTTTCCCGACGCCTTTCCCATGGAAGGAATTTCCTCTGCACGCTTTAACGCCTCATAAAAGCTGATTCCGTAAGCGTCCGCATAGTCCGTCACCCGTCCTACCGTAGTGGCGCCGATGCCCCGTTTCGGCACATTTAAAATCCGGCGCACCGCAAGGTCGTCTCTGGCGTTGTCAATCGTCTTTAAGTAGGCAAGCAGATCCTTGATTTCCTTCCGGGCATAGAAATTAACGCCACCCACAATCTTATAGGGAATGTTGGACACCACAAAACGCTCCTCAAAGAGACGGGACTGGGCGTTGGTACGGTACAGAACCGCATAATCACCGTAGGTATACCTGCCCTCCCGGACTCCCGCTAAAATATCCTTGGCAATATAATCCGCCTCCTCGTACCCGGTGTCAAACTGTTCAAAATCAATCTTTTCCCCGGCATCGTTGGCGGTCCAGAGGGATTTCGCCTTTCTGCCCACATTGTTGGCAATGACACTGTTTGCCGCATCCAGAATATTCTGGGTGGAGCGGTAATTCTGCTCTAGTTTGATGGTAACGGCATCGGGAAAATGCTTCTCAAAATTTAAAATATTGTAAATATTAGCACCACGGAACTTGTAAATGGACTGGTCGTCGTCTCCCACCACGCAGAGATTTTTATATTTGTCCGCCAAAAGCCGTATCAGCTGAAACTGGGCTGTGTTGGTATCCTGATACTCGTCCACCATGATATAGCGGAAACGCTCCTGATAGTAGTCTAACACCTCTGGATCCGACTGAAACAGCTCCACCGTCTTTACAATCAAATCATCAAAATCCAGCGCATTATTTTTATGTAATGCCTCCTGATACTCCCGGTATACCTCCGCCTGCCGCCGTTTTGCATAATCGCCGGACGCCTCTGCCCGCAAGGCAAACTCCGTGGGAGAAACCAGCTCGTCCTTCGCCGAAGAAATCGCCGAAAGCAGGCTTCTCTCCTTATAAATCTTGGTATCAATATTTAACTTTTTACAGATATCCTTCATCAGCGACTTCGAATCGTCCGAATCGTAAATCGTAAAATTAGTCTCAAAGCCGATACGGTCAATGTGCCGCCTTAAAATCCGCACGCAGGAAGAATGGAAGGTAGAAACCCAGATACTCTCCGAACCGTAGCCCACTAAATGATCAATCCTCTCCCGCATCTCCCCCGCCGCCTTGTTGGTAAAGGTAATCGCCATAATATGGTAGGGATTCACACCCATTTCTTCTATTAAATAGGCAGTCCGGTGGGTCAGCACACGGGTTTTGCCGGAGCCCGCCCCCGCAAGGATCAGTACCGGTCCTTCCGTCTGAAATACCGCCTGTCTCTGCTGTTCATTTAAGGTATCATATATACTCATTCTTATGTTTCCTTTGCTCTGTTATTTTGCTGCTACAGTATTACCTATTTCCTGCGCTCGCTCTTTGCGCATGACAAGTTTCACAGAAACTTGCATAGGAACGCTGTTTTTGCGTTCATTATAACATAACCACCGGAGAAAAAGAACATATTTTCTATTTTTTTATCTGTTTTTCCCGAAAAAAATTCCCCCGGCAGGTTTTTTTTCATTTCTCTCTTGCCATCTAGTTTTGAAAACTATATAATGTGATTGATAGCATTAAATTTTTAATCTGCATACTTTTACCTGTAACCATAAGGCTGTATGACAGCAAAGTGAGGAAAACAATGAATCCAGATACCAAACAATTTCTCAGCGATATCCTGACGGAGCTGAGTAAGATAGATTACGTAAAACCAGAAGATATTCCAAGCATCGACTTGTATATGGACCAGATTACCACTTTCATGGACTCCCAGCTCGCTTCTTCGAAGCGCCATGAGGACGATAAAATCCTCACCAAGACCATGATTAACAATTATGCAAAAAATAATCTGCTGCCCCCTCCGGAAAAGAAGAAATATACCAAAGAACATGTGCTGACCCTGATTTTTATTTACTATTTTAAAAACATTTTAAGTATCAGCGATATTCAGGGAATCTTAAACCCCATCACAGACAAATATTTCGGGAAGGATGAAAACTACAGCTTAGAAGATATCTACAAAGAGGTATTCGGCTTAGAAAACACGGAAACCCGCAACATCATGAAGGATTTGGCGAAAAAATTCAACACCGCCATGAGTACCTTTGCCGACGCAGACGACGATGAGGCGGATTTGCTCCGCACCTTCAGTTTCATCTGTATGCTCAGCTACGATGTGTATATCAAGAAAAATCTTATCGAAAAAATGATTGACCACATAACGGAAAAAACTGCCAATGATACCAAAAATATGAAGGATACAAAAAGCACGAAAGATGCTAAAAATAAAAAATAACCATAAAATAATATACTATCGAAAAAAGTCCGGGAGCGCTCCCGGACTTTTTCTATCTATCGGGACAACTGTATTCCTGCAAATACCGTTTCCCAGCCATCATTCTATTCAGATTCCTTATTTTGGATTCTTGCAAACACCATATCATAGCCGTCGTTGCCATAATTTAAAGAACGGTTTACACGGCTGATGGTAGCGGTGGATGCACCTGTTTTTTCCGCAATGTCCAAGTAGGTTTTCTGGTCACGAAGCATCCTTGCCACCTCAAAACGCTGTGATAAAGAAAGCAATTCATTGACTGTACAGACATCTTCAAAAAAAGTATAGCACTCCTCCCTGTTCTGCAAACTTAAAATCGCATCAAAGAGATGGTCCACTGCCTCTGTCCTAAGTTTCTTGCTCATATTCCTTTCTCCTTTTTGATTGATAACACCTAACTTGAATTTTAGCATATTAAAGTTTTAAAGTAAATACCATTTTTTTATATTCCCCGACGGCTTTTCCCAATGCTTGCATTCCATTCCTGCCATTGTTATAATACTTCATATGGAAAACACATTTTTCTAAAAATTTACGACTGGAGATATAACCACTATGAAAAAAGCCGGTTCCTTTTTCTTTACCTTTGTCCCCGTGCTGCTTGCCCTCGGACTACAGTTTGCAGCCATGTTCTTTGCCGTAGGAGTATCCTCCCTGATAGAGTTCCTCTGGTACAGCCCCTCAAAAAACATTACCTTTTGGGAAATTTATACGGATTTGTCCGTCTTATGGAGCACTCTTCGATTTAATGCAGGGCTTATGATACTTTTTTCCATTTCCTGCATCGCCGTTTTCGGCTTATGGTACTACGGCCGCTATGAGGGAAATTTTCTCCCAAAACCGTCTGCCGTATTCCATCCGGTATCCGTTCTGGGGCTTATCCTGTTAACCCCGGCGGCGCAATACCTGACCTCTTATCTGATTAGTTTTATCTCGGTGCTCTTCCCTTCCTGGTTAAAGGCCTACCAAAAGCTCATGGAAAGCGCCGGCTTAGATGAAAAAATCGGGATTACAATGTTTTTTTACTCTGTGCTCTTGGCCCCGGTTTCCGAAGAACTGATTTTCCGCGGCGTCACTCTGCGCCAGGCGAAAAAAACGCTGCCCTTCTGGGCCGCCAACATATTCCAGGCTGTACTTTTCGGCGCTTTCCACATGAATATGATACAGGGTATTTATGCATTCTGCCTCGGACTGCTTTTAGGCTATATCTGCGAGAAAAGCGGCAGCATTTACAACTCCATTTTCCTGCACTTTTTATTCAACCTGTTTGGAACGGTATTGAGCGGTCTTCTCACCATCGGAACTTCCGCCCTTGCCCTGGCAGCCTGCTTCTTTGTCAGCCTGGTTCTGGGAATCCTTGGGATTTTCCTCTTCCGCCTCGGTGCAGAGAAAAACAGCGCAAAGCGACTTTCCTGACCGCTCTATTTCAGATAGCCTTTCAGGAAACGAATGAGGGTTTCCATTTCCTTCCGGGTTCCAATGCTGATACGCAGATAATTGGAAATCCTTTCTTTTGAAAAATGGCGGACAAAAATATGCTCTTTTTTCAGTGCCTCAAACAGTTCCTTTGCCGGCACGGATTCATGGGCGGCAAAAATAAAGTTGCTCATGGAATCCCCAAAGGAAAATCCTAATTTTTTCAATTCTCCCTTGGCCCACTCTCTTGTGGCAATGACCTTCTGCCTCGTCTCTTCAAAATAGTCCTTATCCTTAATTGCCTCCACTCCCAGCGCCAAAGCGGTCTGGTTCATGGTGTAGGAATTAAAGGAGTATTTTACATCATTGATATATTTGATTAATTTCTCATTTCCCATGGCAAAACCAATACGCATTCCTGCCAGAGAGCGGGATTTTGAAAAAGTCTGCACCACCAGCAAATTATCATATTTTTCGATAAGGGGCAGCGCACTCTTTCCGCCGAAATCAATGTAGGCTTCGTCCACCACCACAATCACATCCCGGTTATGCTCCAGAATCTCTTCTATCTCCAAGAGCTCCATCAAAATTCCGGTGGGTGCATTGGGATTCGGGAAAATCACACCTCCGTTTTCCCCGTAATAATCTTCTTTTTTTATCAGAAAATTTTCATCTAACGGTTTTACCTCATAGGGTATCCGAAGCATATCCGCCCAGACATCATAGAAAGAATAGGTGATGTCCGGAAACAAAATCGGTTTTTCGGAATTAAAAAAGGTCATAAAAATCATGGCAAGCACATCATCCGAGCCGACTCCCACAAAAACCCGGCTGCTGTTTAATCCATAATACTCCGCAATGGCATTTACTAACACCTTACAGTCAGGCTCCGGGTACAGCCGCAGCCTGTCCGTATCGAACTGCTCCAACGCCCTTATGACTCCCGGCGCAGGAGGATAGGGATTTTCATTGGTATTTAACTTAATTAAATTGCTCTCCTGGGGCTGCTCCCCCGGTACATAGGGCACTACTTTCCTTACATATAATTCCCAGTTATTCATATTTTCCTCCACAGATACTCACTTTCTTCCATAGAATAAATGTCCTCCACGGGAGAAATGCCGTTTTTACGCTATAAGCCGTAAACCTCCGCTAATTTTGCAAATGCCGGAAGTGAATTTTTAATCGTCTCATGGGAAACACAGTATGCCAGACGCACAAACCCCGGACAGCCGAAAGCGCTTCCCTTCACCATCAGCAGCCGGAACTTTTTGCCCTCATTGACAAAGGCCTCCTCGTCCGCCACCGGGGATTTCACCCAGAGATAAAAGGCTCCCTCCGGCTTGATACAGGTAAATCCCAGCTTCGTCAGCCCCTCATAGAGCTTCTTCCGGTTTTCATCATAAAAATTAACATCCGTCTTTTCCTCTAAGCACCTTGCCACCGCTTTCTGAATCAAAGAGGGGGCATTGACAAAGCCCAAGGTACGGTTAGAAATTTCCATTCCCTGAATCAAAAGCTCGGAATCCGAGGCCTCCTGTGGCACTGCCACATAGCCGATGCGCTCCCCCGGCAGAGATAAAGACTTGCTAAAGGAATAGCCCACAATTGTATTTTTATAATATTTCGTCAAAAAGTCTTCCCTGTTTCCGTCGTATACCAGCTCACGGTAAGGCTCATCGGAAATCAGATAAATATCATGTCCAAACTCTGCCTGTTTTTTCTCCAAAATTGCCCCAATCTGCTCCATGGTCTTTGGCTTATAGATAACTCCGGTGGGATTGTTGGGCGTATTGACAATCAGGGCTTTTGTCTTTGCCGTAATCTTCGCCTCAAAGTCCGCCAGATCCGGCTGGAAAGTTTCCAAATCAGGATTTACCGCAACAATCTCTGCGTCAAAGTTTGCCGCATACTGGCGGTATTCCCCAAAAAACGGGGCAAACACAATGACCTCGTCCCCTGGATCTAAAATGGTCTTGAAAATAATATTCAAACCGCCGGCTGCACCCACTGTCATAATGAGATTATGTGCCGTAAATTTCGTCCCGAACCTCCGGTTCAAATTCTCGGCAACGGCGGCACGCACATCCGTATATCCCGCATTCTCCATATAACCGTGAAGCTCTAAGCTGTCCGTTTCATCCACCAAATCCTTCACCGTCTGATTAAGGGCGGCAGGAGCAGGAGTTGCCGGATTTCCCAGTGAGAAATCATAGACATTCTCCGCTCCGAACTTTGCAGCCATCTCCTTGCCCTCCACAAACATGGCACGGATAGCCGAGCTTCCCTGCAGCGCCTTTTCTATTTTTTTTGAAATCATGATTCTTCCCTCATTTCTTATTTTATTTCCATAATAATATATTTGTCCTGCAAAGAATTTTCCTGTTTCACTTTGGGTATCATCACATATCTGTCCTACACAGAATTTTCCTGTTTCACTTTACCATATTAACACAAGAAAGTAAAGACCGGCACACTAAAATGCACCGGTCTTTTTCTTTCTGACCAAAGGTCAAACCTTATAAAAACTATCCTGTCACACACTCCGCAAAACGTAAAAATGCTTCCCTGCCCTCTTCGGTACACTTATATACGCCTGCGTCCTTCAATACCTCCATAAACACCAGACCAATCTCGGTCTGCACAATTTCGTGGAGTTTTTCCGGAGAAATCTCTCCTTCTAACCCGCTGCCCGGGGTAAATCCGTATTTCGGCAGAAATTCCTCCACCCAGTCTGCATGTTTTTCCAACACCTCATCCTGGCGCAGGGAAGTTCCATCTAGCAGCGCCTGCTCTAAAGCTGCCATCTCCCCTTTCAGACGTGCCGGAAGAACGGCAAGTCCCATAACCTCTATCAGGCCGATATTTTCTTTTTTGATATGGTGCAGGTTTGCGTGGGGATGGTACACTCCCAGAGGATGTTCTTCCGTGGTAATATTATTGCGGAGCACCAAATCCAGTTCAAATTCTTCCCCGCGCTTTCTCGCAATAGGGGTAATGGTGTTGTGGGGCTCCCCCTCCGTCTCTGCGAAGACAAATGCCGCCTCATCGGTATAGCCTCTCCAGGCCAGCAAAATCTTATCTGCGAGCTCGATGAGACGCTCCTTTTTTTCTGCCCGGATACGTATCACGGACATAGGCCATTTTACAATGCCCGCCGTCACATCAGAAAATCCCTCAAAACTGATTTCCTTTTCCACCGGGGCTTTTGCCATTGCAAACTCATAGTGACCACCCTGGAAATGGTCATGGCTTAAAATAGACCCTCCCACAATGGGCAAATCCGCATTGGAGCCTACAAAATAATGGGGGAACTGCTCCACAAAATCAAGAAGCTTCCCGAAGGTGGCACGCTCGATTTTCATCGGGGTATGTTTGGCATTAAAAACAATACAGTGTTCATTATAATAAACATAAGGTGAATACTGGAAAAACCAATCACTGTCGTTAATCGTCACCGGAATAATCCTGTGGTTCTGTCTTGCCGGGTGGTTGACACGTCCCGCATAGCCCTCGTTTTCTTTACAGAGCAGGCATTTCGGGTAACCGCTCTGTTTTGCCAGCTTCGCCGCCGCAATAGCTTTCGGATCCTTCTCCGGTTTAGAAAGGTTAATGGTAATATCCAATGTTCCGAACTCCGTGTCCGCCGTCCACTTCATGTCTTTTTTAATGCGGTATCTGCGGATATAATCGCTGTCACGGCTCAACTTATAGAAATAATCCGTTGCTTCCTTCGGAGAACCGTTGGCATAAAGCCGATTGAAGGTACCAATCACCTCACTGGGTCTTGGCATTAACATGCTCATAATTTTGGTATCGAATAAATCACGGTATGTAATGGTATTCTCCGGCATAAGCCCCTGCTCCGCCGCATAATCAAGCATTTCCCCAAGGATTCCCTCTAAGGCATCCTCCGCCTGCTGCTGCGTCATCAGCTCTTTTTTCTCATGGGCTGCCACAACTTCGTCCTCTAACTCATCTAACTGAAACAACTCTAACAGACGGTTGACGGTGTATATTTTATCTTCCGGTTTTACCAGACCTGTCACCAAACCGTATTCCGTTAATTCTAAAATCCGTTCCTGAATCATATTCTTCCCCCTTTTCCTGCTATTTGATTTTTACCGGGCCGTCGCCAATCTCCACCACATAGAAATCTGCCGCATAGCCGATTTTCTCCTGATAGGCAGCTCCCACCTTTTCAATAAAAGTATCCACCGCATCATTCTTTACAATGCTGACGGTACAGCCGCCGAAACCTGCCCCTGTCATACGGGAGCCAATCACGCCATCAATCTTCCAAGCCTCTTCCACCAAAGTGTCTAACTCAATTCCAGTTACCTCATAATCGTCCCGGAGGGATACGTGGGAGGCGTTCATCAGCTCTCCAAATAACGCCACATCATTGTTTTTCAGTGCCTCCACTGCCTTGATGGTTCTCTGGTTCTCATAAACCGCATGTTTTGCACGTTTCTGGCAGACCTCGTCCTTGATGGCACCCTTGTACTGCTCAAACTCTTCCTCCGTCAAATCCCCAAGGGTATTAATTCCGATAGTTTCCCCTATCTGGGCTAAGGCAGTCTCACACTCGCTGCGGCGCTCATTATATTTGGAATCTCCCAGTCCCCGCTTCTTGTTGCTGCAGGAAATAACGATTTTTGCATTTTCCAGTTTGATGGGGGCATATTCATATTTTAAAGTAGCGGTGTCTAAGAAAATTGCGTGATCTTTTTTCCCCATGGCAATGGCAAACTGATCCATAATGCCGCAGTTAACACCGTTGAATTTGTTCTCAGAATACTGTCCGATTAATGCCAAATCCTGATTTGTCACATCAAAGCCAAACATATCCCTTAAGATAAAGCCCGTCAGCACCTCTACAGAAGCGGAGGAAGAAAGACCGGAGCCGTTGGGAATATTGCCGAACAATACCAGATCCATTCCCTGCTCCACCTTCATGCCTTTTTCGCCAAACGCCCACATCACACCCTTGGGATAATTGGTCCAATCCGCTTCTTTCTCCGGTTTGAGCCCCTCCACTGAGGACTCTAAAATACCTAAATTTTCAAAATTCATAGAATAAAAACGGAGCTTCTTATCCTCCCTTTTTCTCGCCACACCGTAGGTACCAATGGTCAGCGCACAGGGAAATACGTGGCCGCCGTTGTAATCGGTATGCTCACCAATCATGTTGACACGTCCCGGCGCAAAATAAACGCCGATTTCCCCTTCATCCCCAAATAACTCCTTAAATTTTGCCAGTACCTCTTCCCAAACCATAGTAATTCCTCCTATACATCATTTTTTCTTGTTTCTTATTATAACGATTGCTTGGTTCTTTGCAATGCCTCTGGGCAAAACTGCAACATTGTGTTGAAAATCTGCAACAAAATTACATATCTACCGGAAAGCAGAAATGACAGTCCCCGGCAAATTTGCCGGAAGCTGCCATTTCATTCTCTTTTATTCTGCTTTAAAATCACAAATTAACTTCCATGCAGGCAGCACATTGCCCTTGTAATCAAACAGGGCCTGGTTCGCCCACTCATTGCCGCAGGGACCCGGATCCTCAATGTATTTTAAGGAAGCCGGAGTTGCCCAGCCGGAACCGCTGACCGGAATCCATGCAGGCTCCCAGTAGAAGAAGCCCTTTCCCTTACCGCCATTGATATGGCTGATACGGTTTAAAAAGTCCTCCATGAAATCACACTGCCCCTGCACTGTCATGGGATACTCAATTTTTTCCACCAGGGCAGGTTTTGTGGCATAGCCCTTCCGCTCTTCGTCGGAGAGCTTTTCATACGCTTTATAGTCCTCCATGGTATATCCCATGGAAACCTCCGCCACAATCAAGTCCTTTCCGTAACGCTCCGCAATATCATTCATATTGTCGGTTAACATATCAAGGGTGCCGTGCCAGAACGGATAGTAGGACAGGCCAATGATTTCAAACTCCTCTCCCCGCTTTGTGAAATTGTCAAACCACTCCCGGTAAAGAGCATTGTTTCCACCGTTATCGAGATGTATCATCACAGGGATTTTTTCTAACGCCGTTTTGTCTGCCGCCTCTTTGAACTTTCCTGCCACACGCTCAGCATCCGCTTTCCTTACGGCTCTGATTCCTGCATTGACAAACGTTGCTATATTGTCATAGTTCGGCACTTTTCCTTCCGGCCAGAGCAGACCGTTAGACAGTTCATTTCCCACCTGCACCATGGTAATATTGACGCCGTTTTCCAAAAATGTCCGCATGGAATCCAGTGTGAAATCATAGACTGCCTGCTCTAACTCCTCCACGCCGTAGTCTTTCCACGCCTTCGGCTTAAACTGTTTCCCCGGGTCTGCCCAGAAATCACTGTAATGGAAATTCAGAAGAACCCCAAGCCCCGCCTCTGTGACTTTCTTTGCGATGGCAAGGGTGGTTTCCAAGTCGTTCTCTCCTGCTCCATAGGATTCCCCGGTTTCCGACCACGGGTCATTCCAGAGACGGAGACGGATGGTATCCACGTCATATTTTTTCATAATCTCTAAAATATCCATCTCTTTTCCGTCATCATAATACTTCGCCCCACATTTTTCTAATTCCAGTAATGTGGACAAATCCATTCCTTTTACAAATTTCTGCATTTTTTCCTCCATGTGCACACGCCTTTTGTGCATCTCAAGTTTGGGCGTGTGCGCACAAACTTGGGGTTGAAAAAATTTCGACCTATGATTTTTTCAACCTTTTTTTACACTAAATCCCACGGAACCGGAACTTAAACTCCAGGGGTTTATCCACCGGAATATGGTACTCCGGATGTACCGGTGCTCCCCAGCTGTCATCGCCGCCGACACCCATCTGGCCCAATGCCACACGCACGATGGTATAATGTACCTCCGGCAATTCGTAGGCATGGGCCGCGTTCTCTATCTCATGGGGCGTATAAGGCAATACAGAGAAGGAAAGCTCATCTCCCTCAAACAGCAGTCCCCTGCCTTTGACATCCGTCACCTTTGCATAGCGGACTCCCATTTTATTGCCGCATTCCTGAGGCACTAAGTATTTCGCCATGTTATCCGCAGCTTTGTTGCGATAAATGCCCAACTTCGCTCCGTGCTTCCTGTCCGCATAGGTTTCCTCTGGTCCTAAGCCGTACCATTCTACCCGGTCATAGTCCGCATTCAAGGTAAACATCATACCAAATTCCGGCATATCCGGCAATTCCGGCACCGGATTGTAACTTAACTTTGTCTCTATGGTTCCGTCCCCGTACACCGTGTAGGCAACCCCGCATCTTGAACGGGGTGTCGTCGGCATATAATAAGTAAACCTCACCGTAACTGTGTTTTCCCCTTCTTCCACGGTGACAGCGGGAGGCAGATTTGTCTGGCTCTCGTCCGCTTTATGGCTGATATACATGCTGGCAATTTTCCACTGTCCGTAGCGGGCGGTGGCAAGGCTGCCGTAGTCGTTATCCACAGGCGCACGCCAGAAATTAGGCAGGGGCAGCTTTTCTATCATTTCCTTTCCTGCATAGCGGTAGGAAACAAGCCCGCCTTTTAATTCCGAAAACAGGCAGTCAAAATTCTCACCTTTCACGCCGATATTGTTCTTTCCGTGAATCACACGAATGGCTTCCTTCGGGATCTCAAATACCGTTGCCTTTTTGTACACTTTCTGCCCGAAAGCAACCTCATGTCCTGCCTTCGCCCACAAGGTATCTGCCTTTAATTTGAAGGAGACGGTCACCGTGTATTCCGCATCCTGCGGTATCTCAAAGGGCAGCTCCATAGAATCTTCCGACAATGGCGGCACGGTCATGTGCACCTTCTGTTTTTTTACAAAAGCCCCTTCTCTCTCTAAGATAACTTCACAGTTAAAAACTCCCGTATCTATAAACAGATTCTTATTGGTAACCGTAAAGTCTTTCTCTCCAAAGGAAACGCTGATGTTCTGGTAGTTGAATTTTACCTCCTGCATTTTCGGCGAAGCATCACGCTCCCCGCCGTAGCAGATACCGTTTCCGCTGAAATTATAATCCGTGGGACGCTCTCCGAAATCACCGCCGTAAGCCTGGAATTCTTTTCCGTAGCGGTCTTTCTTTAAAATAGACTGGTCAATGTAATCCCAGATAAATCCGCCCTGATACCTCGGCTCCGTGTCCGTCAAATCGGTGTATTTGTGCATTGCCCCGCAGGAATTTCCCATGGCATGGGTGTACTCGCAGCAGATAAAAGGCTTCTCTTTGTTCTCTGCCAGGAATTTTTTAATGCCCTCCACCGTGGTATACATCTGGCTCTCCATATCGCTGGTATCGTTATAGCGTCTGTCCCAGAATACGCCCTCGTAATGCACCAGACGATGAGAATCCAGCTCACGAAATTTTTCCGACATATCAAAAATCACTTTTCCGCCGTAGGACTCATTTCCACAGGACCAGATTAAAATGGAGGGGTGGTTTTTATCCCTCTGGTAGCAGGAATTGACACGGTCTAACATCATAGGCTCCCAGTCCCTATTATCTCCGGGAACAATGGTATCCATCTCTGCTTTTCCCTTTACCGCTGCATCCCAGGAGCCGTGGGACTCCATGTTATTTTCCGCAATCAGATACAGTCCGTATTCATCACACAAATCATAAATCCCGGAGGCATCCGGATAATGACAGGTACGGATGGCATTGATATTGTTCTGTTTCATGGTAATAATATCCTGCAGCAATTCTTCCCTTGAAACCACCCGCCCCGTCTTAGAGCTGAACTCATGGCGGTTGACGCCCTTAAATACAATCCGCTTTCCATTCAGGCACATAATGCCGTCTTTCATTTCAAAACGACGGAAACCGACCTTCTGGGAAACCACCTCACAGACCGTTCCCTCCTCTGTGCATAGTTCCAATGTCATGTTATACAGATACGGTGTTTCTGCACTCCAAAGCATCGGCTTTTCCACTTCTCTCTCAAAGGTAACTTCTCCCTCTGCCTTCCCTATGGTTTCCATAAAAACGTTTTTCCCATATGCCGTCAGGGAAATTTTAATGCTCCCGCTGCCCTTTGTCTTTAATGCCAGCTGCAGCTTGGCAGAGTTCAAATCCGCATCCACCACCGGCTCCACCTTCATATCATAGAGATGAAATTCCGGCATGGTATAAAGGTAGACACTGCGGAAGATTCCGGAAAAACGGTAAAAATCCTGATCCTCACACCAACTGGAAGAAGTCCACTTAAATACCTTTAAGGCAATCTTGTTTTCCCCGGCTTTCCAGTAGGGCGTCAAATCAAAGTCCGAGGGAGTGAAACTGTCCTCACTGTAGCCCACATAGCTTCCGTTGACCCAGAGGGCAAAGCCGCTCTCCACACCCTGAAATGAGATATAGATTCCCTTTTTGATAAAATCCTCCGGCAGAGTCACATATTTCACATAACTTGCCACCGGGTTAAATTCCTTTGGCACCTCGCCGCACCAGATCTCCTCCCTGCCGTCCCAGGGATACTGGGTATTGGCATACTGCGGAATATCATAGCCCTCCATCTGGATATGGGCAGGCACACGGATATCGTCCCATGTTTTACAGTTATATTCCTCTGTCTCAAAGCCCGGTATCGTCAAATCATTATTTTTCGCATAATGAAATTTCCAGATACCGTCTAAAGAAAAACGAAAACTGCTCTCCCCACTTTCTCCGGCAGAAGCGTAAGCCACGTGGTCGGAATGTGCCTCCATACAGTTTTCTTTAAAAAATGCCGGATCGCTTATTTTTTTTACATCAAATTCCATCGCAACTATTCTCCTTAGCTTTGTATCTATATTGTGAAGTATGTATATACCATACAAATTTCACCCGTTTTCAATTATTTATAGGCATTACCACCTCTTAATGGCAAAAATTATTTCCGGGCATTACCATCCCTTCAAAGCAGAAATCTTGTAATTCAGCAGCTTGTGCTCATAGTTTTCGGGGTTGATTTTCCACTGATAGGGAGAGGTATTTAAGAACTTTTTAAAGTTCCGGTTAAAGGTGGAGGTAGTGGAAAAACCCACCTTCTGTGCCACAATATCCATAGAATCATTGGTTTTTTTCATCAAGTCACAGGCTTTTTGGATTCGCACCAGATTGACGTAGTCCACCGGAGACATATTCATACAGCTTTCAAAGATTCTTCTGAAATGTGTCTCGCTCATATGGCATGCCTGGGCCAGCTCTTCCACACGTATCATGTGCATATATTCTATTCTGACATATTCTAAGGCTGCACCAATCTGCGACACCCCTGCCACTTTCCTGGCGTTTCCCTCCGGCTCCACCTTAATGTCCTCCTGTTCGTTCATCCGCAGGATTTCCGTAATCAGCGCAAACAAAAGCCCCTTGACGCTGTCCACATAATGCTGGCGTTTTCTCCGCATTTCCTCCATAATCATACGGACCAGCAGCGCTAAATTACGGTTTTCCCACTCGTGGAGAAACAACGCCTTATACGTAAGCTTTGCCAGCATATCCCGTTGGTAAAACTCGTTTTCCGGATACATTTCCGCCAACAGCTGCGCCGGATCCAAAAACAGATATTCCCAAAAGCTCGCCCCTTCCTCCGAATCGCTGATGGTGATATGAGGGTAATTGGATGGTATCACGCTGACCATGGCGGGCTGGTAACGCATGGAATGCTCATCTAACACCAAATCTCCCCCGCCGCTGCGGCAGTAACCGATTTCCATCAGATTATGAAAATGAAGTCCTGTCTCATCATGTCCGTAATCCCTTATCCAGCTTTCTCCCAATAGCGCCAGCACATATTCATTCTGCGGCACTTCATAAAACCGAAGCTCCATGATTCCCGCTTTCTTTTTCTTCATTCAGCTGCCCCCCTTTCATCGTCACTTCGTTACACTCCTAAAAAAACAGCGGAGCGGAAATGCCCGCCCCGCTGCGTTCCTTTTCGTAGCTTAGTCGAAATCAAATTTCTCGAAACGCTCCATCATCGCACGGTAACGGAAACGAATCATCTCATTTTTCTCCAATACGTCCTCTTCTGTTCCGGTATACTGACAGCGGAGACAATAATACTCTTTTTTGTCCTTATCATAGAACATATCAATATCTAAATCCCTCATAAAGCAGGACGGGCATCTGTAATTTAATTTGCCTTTTCCAGATTGAGCCATGTTGAAAATACCTCCTTTTCTGCCATTGTCTTTTTATATCCCAAGGTAAACATTGGAGAAAACGCATATCCCTCACGGATATAGCCCTCTGCAGCCTCATCTTCCGTACTTAAAGATACCTTTGTCTCGATAGGCGGAACCACTGCACTTACTTCCTTTGCGCCTGCTGCGGAAGCCTCACGGCATTTATACTCATAATTGATGGTCTCGTCTCCGCAGGTTAAGGTAATGCCTGTCATATCCTCCGGATATTCGGTGGTACCATAGCATGCCACCATGTACTCGTTGATTTCCACTTTCGCAGAGGGGTCGCTCATCTCTAAGATGTTACGCTCAATACGGATACGTCCTGTTCCCTCTTCAAAGTATTCTTTCGTCTGCAGTTTTACAACCAGTCCGTCAAACTCAATATCTACCGGGTCTAAGGTAAGCACTCTTGCAGTTACGCTGCCGGAAGCGTCCTTTTCCTCAGAGAAATGAGCCTTTGTACGGCATAAGCATAAATCCACTTCTTCACCATTGTAGCAGACCTTCGCACTTCTGACGGTACCTTCCCCTGCGTAATGGGTGAAATATCCTGCACGGTATTTTTCCTGAATCAGGAACGGATAAGAAGCATCCTGCACATGCTTCGTTCCGATACCGACTTCCCATTTCAGCTTTGCGGCATAAGGACGTAAATCCACGATTGCTCCGCCCTGGTCCATGTTGACACAGGCACGCATAAATGGGTCACAGTACCAGAATACCTGTTTATCGGAGCCATATAAAATGTCTCTCCACAATGCACATTCCGGTTCGGTATAATGTTTCTTTTCACGGTAATAATCAGCAAACTCAGACATAGTCATATCTGTTAATTTGCCTTCTTTTTTCAGCTTGCCGTAGTATGCACAGCCGTCCTCGTAGGATTTTAACAGCAGCTCATAAGGGGCCTCCCAACGTCCCATTTTGTTCATCCAGCCCGGCCCTACAAACATCATGTTATATGCGTAACCGTTGTTATATTTCTCTAAGTCGCGGTACTGGTCGATTAAGTTGTAAAGATACGGGTATTCCCATGTTTTTGAGTCATAAATCATACCGCGCAGTACGTTCTGCGGATGGGTTCCGAAGTTAGAACCATTTCCATCGTAACATGCAATCAAATCACGGGATAAGTGGGGGATTGCAACGATACCGCTGTCCTCTGCCTCATTGGCAGCCGGAGCGTGGGTGTTCTGTTTAGACGGAATCCATGGTGCCCATGGACCGCCGTCAAATAAAGTGTACCAGGAATTGTTGCAGGTATGGTAAGCCTTCGGGCCTTCCTCCCAGCAGGTAGCAACGGCACATTTTACCATCGGATATTTCTCTTTGATATAATTCGTCAGCTCTGCATCCAGATAATAAGAACCTGTTGATTCCGGATAGAACCCAAACCTATCATAAAATTTTTCAAATACGTCATTGACGATTTCCTTCTTATCCTCCATGGAGAACATCCAGATACAGAAATCCTTGGTATTATATTTCTCACGGAACTCCTTGCAGGGAAGTCCTAACAGGGACAATGCAATTTCATCGCCGTATTTCTCATGATGTTCTTTTGCCAAAGAAACTGCCTCGTCGTTAAACAGGCTGGCATAGGTCATCTGAATGGTTGTTTTTAAACCGTTTTTGTGGGCTGCCTCCTGCTGTGTTTTAAAAATATCCAGGGACTCGGTCAGCAGCGCCTTTCTTCCAATATCCTCCGTCTTACCATGACCGGTAACTTTTTCCGCATACTCTGGAACCATCTCCGGTCTATGGATAAGATTCAATACAAATTTATCCATTATTTTCCTCCTAGCAATTTTGCTTGCCTTAAATTATTGCAGAAGAACGCCGCTTCCTCGTTCTTCTAAAGCAGGTTTAGAAACACCCAGGCGGTGCACCCGCTGGTGCAGCGTCCTTAAATATTTCACCTGCCTGCCCTTTTCTCGGAAGAACGCCGCCTTTGCGTTCTTCTAAAGTAAGGTCTAGAACATCTTAAGCGGTGCACCCATTGGTGCAGCGTCTTAGATGTTCTCCTTACGATTTAGCCCTTTACAGCACCTCCGGTAATTCCTTCCACGTAGAATTTCTGCATGATGACAAACAGGATGGAAATCGGAATCGCCACAACAATACCACCTGCACAGAACAATGAGAAATAATCATTAACCAAGGTCTTCTGCAGAATATTGTACAGACCGATGGCAACGGTCCAATCCGCCGGATCTTTACTGTTAATCATCAATCTTGCCATTACGAAATCCATCCACGGATTTAAGAAGGAATTGATGACAGTATATACGATAATCGGTTTGGAAAGCGGAATAACGATTCTTGTAAAAATTGTCAATTCCGAAGCTCCTTCCAGCTTTGCAGATTCACGCAAAGAAACCGGAATCGTATCAAAAAATCCTTTACAGATTAAATATCCAAGGCCTGAACCGGCTGAATAAATTACAATCAAACCCACCAGACTGTCATTCAATCCAAGAAGCTTTAATACAAAATATACCGCAATCATAGAAAGTACACCGGGGAACATTCCCAGAATGATAGAAAAATTCATCAATGGCTTTCTTGCTTTAAATCGCATACAGCTGAAAGAATATGCGACCATCAGTACAAAAATGCTTGATATAATACAGCAGAAAACACCAATAATCATGGAATTCTTAAACCATGCCGGGAAATTTGCCACCGTATTCGGTTCCAAAAATAGCCGTTTATAATTTACTATTGACCATTCTTCCGGGAAAAAATGCTGCGTATTAATTCCGGGATAAGCGCTTAACGAAGTAACCAGCAGCCAGATAATCGGGAGCAGCCAGAAAAGCGCCAGGAGTGTCAATACAATATGACGAACTACTATCTTCCATGTTTTCTTCATTATTGATACACCTCCTCTTTATCTCCTGATGTCATCTTTCCAAAGCTGATCAACGTGAGCACTGAACAAATCAGGAATACAATAATTCCGATTACAGATGCCATGTAATATTGCTTCGTTGTCGACTCACTTGTAATATTAAAGAGCCATGTAATCAAAAGGTCTGTTTCCGACGCATTCGCCGCTGCAAACGCACTGTTTGTCGTCACATAGTCACGCGTCAACAGATAAATGACATTAAAGTTATTAATATTTGAAATAAATGATGTAATCAGGCTCGGTCCGGTTACGAACAACATATAGGGCATCGTAATCTTCCAGAAAATCTGGAAATTGGTAGCGCCGTCAATTTTTGCACTTTCCAGCTGGTCATTGGGGATATTCATAAGAATACCTGTGGCAATCAGCATCTGATACGGAACACCAATCCAGATATTAATCAATATAATCATCACGTGTGCCCAGCCCGGTTTCGTCAGAAACGGAATGTAGGTAAGATTCGAGCTTAACAGCCCAACCTTGTGCAAAAAGGAAGTCAGTCCAATGGAGTCGCAAAATCCGTTTACAATACCATAGTTAGAGAACATCTTGCTTATCAGAAGCAGGGTCACGAACTGTGGAATAGCAATGGTGATAATAAAGAGCGTTCTCCACATTTTCGGGAACTTTGTCTGTTCATTATTAATGAACTTCGCCAAAAGAATCCCGCCAATATAGGTCGTAAACGTTGCAAGGAATGCCCAAATCAAGGTCCATGCAAGAATTCTGATAAATGCATATCCGAATCCACCCGAACTGCTGTTCATAGAAAACAGATTTGCAAAGTTTTTCCACCCCACCCAGGTAAAGAGATTCGTAGGAGGCTGATGTGCCGCATCGTAGTTGGTAAACGCAATACATACCATGAAAATAATCGGAAGGACATTGATCAGCAGCACGCCAAGACTCGGAAGCGTAAGCAAAGTGATATAAAATCTCCCATTAATTAATTCCTTGCAGTCCTGCCGGAAGGTATTGATGTGTTCGCCGTTTTCTTTCATCGTTTGGAGGCGGTACACTGTCTTCATATTGCTTATGTATAGTAAAATAAATGCTGCAATAAATCCTAACCCAATGATACCGCACAGAAGGATCAGCAGTGAGTTATCGTAATCATTGACAGTCTTTGTCAAGGTAGTCAAATCTAAGGTTTCTTGCCTCTGAACAGTACCGAGTGTATTTAATTTACAAATATACTGCCAGGAAAATGACGCTGTAAATGCAAAAAAACCAATCTCAATCAAAGTCATCAGAATGCCTTTGACAATCTGCTTTCTGCCAATATATCCCGCTCCCATGATAACAAGGGAAAGCTTTGTCCAGATATCGCCTTTTGCTACAGCTATACCAAAATCCACAAAATAAGTTTTTAAATTATTTAAAAAATTCTTCATAGGGAAACTCCTCTCAGAGTTATTTCATCATTGTTTTCCAGCTGTTTTGTTTAAGAAAAACGTAACCCACACCCTCAGGGTAAGTGGGTTACGTTTTTCATATCCACTTAAATCATTCAGGAAAATTACTGTACAGGATTGGTAATACCGGCAACCGCCTCATCAAGAGCCGCCTGAACATCGTCAGTTCCCTCAAATAATGTAACTCCAAGGGTATTTCCTGACTCCCAGAAATTACCGCCGACTCTCTGAAGGTCAGCAAATTCTGACTGTGCTGCTAAAGCTTCAATTTCAGGAGAAGAAGCCTGTGCTGCTGCCGCTGTGTTTGCAGGACCGTCTGCAGTTGCCTCATAAATCTTCACCTGGCTTTCCTCGCTGGTAATATACTCAGCAAGAAGCATTGCCCATCCCGGGAAATCAGAGTAAGCATTTACACCGACAAATTTATATCCGGCAAAGGAACCCATCTGAACTGTCTGTCCGCCGGCCTGGAAGGTAGGAAGCTTTGCAGCCGCATATCCGTCGCCATATGCTTCCTTTACAGTGTTAGCATCCCATGTTCCGTCAATATAAGCAACAAGATCACCGGTCTGAACCATGGACATTGCATCTTCACTGCCGATATTGATAACCGCATCACTTGAACAGATATTCATAACTGCCTCACCAACTTCGGCACCGGTAGGGCTGTTTGTAGTGGAGTTCCAGTCACAAACTGTATTTACGCCATCATCTGCAAGTGTAGCTGTAAGACCTGCACCTGAGAAGAAACCGTATGTATACCATACGTTGCCGATGTCAATCCCAACCTTCTTGCCGCTTGCTTCCGCCGCTGCTACAAGGCTTTCCCATGAGCCGGCATCTTCATCAGAAATAAATTCCGTGTTATAGTATAGGAAATAACCGTTCGATGCACTGAGCGGATACGCATAAAGCTGTCCGTTCATAGAAGCCGCGTCTAAGATTCCCTCTGCATAAGCTTCGTTTAAGTCATAGGTAAATGTGGTAGAAACCGGATTAAGAGCACCTGCCTGTACCAGTTCATTAAACTGGTCATCTGCAAATACGAATACATCCGCACCTGCCTCCACGTCATTTAACAGGTCATCCTTACAGTCGGCTTCACTCTCGGCTCCGATTGTAATATTAAACTCAACATCCGGATAAGCAGCCTTGAACTCATCCACAAGCTGAGCCATAACTGTCTGATAAGCCTCAAGTTCGGAGCACCATACCGTAAGGTCAACCGGACCTTCTGTAGCGGCAATCAGGTTTGCAACCGCATCCTCTGAAGCAGCTGCTGTATCTCCGCTCTCTGCTGCGCTGGTATCAGCTTCTGCTGTTGCATTATTATCTGCTGCTGCGTCTTGGCCTGCTGCATTGCCGCTTGCAGCGTTACCGCTGTTTGCTGCGTTGTTGCCGCATCCTGCAAGCATAGCTGCTACCATACTTGCACACAATAATGTACTGATTACTTTTTTCTTCATCTTGAAAATTCCTCCCTTTTCAATACTATTTGTATAAAACACCTCTGCCATGCGCTTCCTGCGTTTTGTGGTGTTTCGCATTCGTGCACAATGCGCAATCGGTTGTTCCATGGTTAAAGTATATTCCTTTATTGTTTTTGTGTCAATGTCCATATTTTATAATATAGTCAGTCAATTTTTGTTAATTATTTACAATATTATTAGATATATGTCCATGCATTTTTTTCATTTTTGGCCTTATTGCAACCGTTAAACCTAAAGAATGCGCGCATATTCGGTATTTCTCAGCTGCATGGAAAAACTCTTAATGACAAAAACAACTATTCTTATTGACGAAGCTTTTTACAGGAAATTTTCTTTAAAATACATAATAATTTTTCATTCCCATATACTATTCATGAGGTGCATGCTATGAAACATTTAAAACACTACACAATAATTGGGATAATTTTCGTTCTGATCACAGGAACGCTTGCTCATTTCCTATATGATTGGACGGGAAACAATCATATAGTCGGACTTTTCACGCCAATTAGTGAATCGATCTGGGAGCACATGAAACTGTTATTCTTCCCCATGTTGACATACTCGCTTATAATGATTTTAAAATTCTACTCAAAATACTCATGTATACTTTCCGCCTTATGTTTTGGAATTTTAGTGGGTACATTTCTAATCCCGATTTTTTACTATGCATATACCTCCATCCTTAGTAAAAATATTTTTATTTTGGATATCAGTATATTCGTTTTAAGTACTGTTATTGCCTTTTGGCTTTCTTATAAACTTACATTGTCCTGTCGCTTAGAATCTTATACCTCTTTACTATGCATTATGGTGTGCATTCTTTTCGTTTGCTTTTTGGTGTTCACCTATTACCATCCGAATATTGCTATTTTTCAAGATCCAACCATTATGAAAACAAGATGAAACAGATTTTTACCATAATCCGGGATTATATTTCTATATTCATTTGCAATTTTAATTACATCATGACTCGCTCCACCTGCTCTTTTATCCAACGATATTTTCGTTGATATTTCGATATCACAAAAACATTTTCATACACTCCTTCCACTAACTCTTTAAAGCTCATATCTGTTTTATATTGCTGCAGGCTAATATCACTTGAAATTCCTCTTCTGTCATCCAATATTGAGACTAGTGCAGTGACACAATTACATTTCGCTAAATGTAATTGTGTCACTACACTAGGGATTTATTCAAGTGTAATTTATGAAGAAGCTGATCCTGTTGAGTATAAAAAGAAATGTATTTTATAAAAATTCTTTATATATATCCTAACTAATGATATAATAAATGATGTTGGGGGTCAAAAGCCCCTCTATAGTACCTTGAAAAGTTCATATATTTTGTAGTAAATACAAGCCTAAATGGTTTACTTGCTGTATAATGGAGGTATCAAAGCTACAGTGTGGCTTGGGAAAGAAGGTAATCTCTATGTCATTCATAGAAAACGCTTACCAGCAAATGTCATTTACAGATAGTTTTTCAGGATTAACGGCCAGAGAACAAAAAGCACTGGAAGTGTTATGCTTATGAAACACTTCACAACAAGGATCTCTACCACGACTGTGTGAAAGATCTAAGTGCCTCCATTGCAAAATTGATGGGAATCAGCGGTAAAGTCAGACGTATGGATTCCATGATGATTGAATCCAACATCCGCAAGCTTAGCCGAATGGAACTGATATACACGTG
>JAETQH010000160.1 GCA_021770785.1 Lachnospiraceae bacterium | reverse complement strand
GCTCCTTTCCGTTCTCATAGAGGGTTTGGGACACTTCCCAACAAGCAATTTCTGACCGACCGGGCGGGCAGAAATACGGAAAAGGGTACTCTTTTCCTATGCTTGCTACGAAAGTTTCTCTTATTACCTACAACACTGAAAAACCCAAAAATGACGGACTTTCACAAAAGAAAAACGCTGCAACCGAAAAAAATTGCAACGCTTCCTAAATCCCTATGTAATTTTGCCGGACAGTGTTTATTCTCCCTCACCCTCAACCTCTGCGATCTCCCGCGCCGTGGCGGTGACTATCCGTATTCCTGTATCGCTCATATCGTCCAGCAGCGCGTCAAGCTGTCGTCGCTGGGTATTCTTCCCGGAGGGCTGCTCCATAAGGAACTGATCTACGGATATGTTATAGCGCAGCATAAGCTCAAAGAATATCTGTAAGCTGGGGTGCTGCCCCTTGTTCTCAATATTCGCAAGGTAGCGAGGGGATATATACATTTCGTCGCATACCTTTTTCCGGCTCTCCTTGCGCCCTGTCCGTGCCGCCTTGATCGCCGCCCCAAAAGCCTTGAAGTCATATTGTGGTACTGGTCTTTTTGCCATAATTATTCACCCTATTACATTTTACTGTTCACCTTTCTGTTTGGATATGTCTACACAGTTCCATGAGTTAGCCAAAATAAAACATATTTTGTGCCTTTGTTACGAATATTTAATGGTTCTTCACTATTGACATTAACAGAAAATAAATCTATAATAGGCAACGACAACTAAATAAAATGAATGTCTTCAAGGCAGGGTGAAATTCCCGATCGGCGGTAAAAGTCCGCGAGCGTGTAAATGCTGATTTGGTGAAACTCCAAAACCGACAGTATAGTCTGGATTTAAAGAAGGTGTATTGGATTTGTTAGGATTTTTCTAACATTATGCACTTTTTCGTCTATCCGCTAAATGCTTTGTTGACATTTTCAATACACCTTAAAAATCATAACACCTAAAGGCATTACATTGCTTTTAGGTGTTAATTTTTTTGGAGGTGTATTCACGATGAAAAACAAAACAAAGAAACTTACAACAATAGGTATGCTCTGCGCCCTCGCCTATGTTGTAGCGGCAGTTGGGCGTATCCCTCTTGTACTTTTTTTGAAGTACGATCCCAAAGACATTATTATTGCAATTAGTGGACTGATTTTTGGTTCTCCCACTTCATTTCTCATTGCTTTAATTGTTTCCTTGGCAGAAATGGTTACTATCAGTGAAAATGGTATTATAGGCTGTTTAATGAATATCATTTCAAGTTGCTCCTTTGCATGTACTGCTGCATTTATTTACGGCAAAAGGCGTAAATTATCGGGTGCTATTGGTGGGCTTTTTTGTGGTTGGGGTTGTCAAGTTGTAGTTATGATACTTTGGAATTATCTGATTACTCCTTTCTACATGGGCTATCCGAGAGAAGCAGTCGTAGAATTGCTAATTCCAGCATTTTTACCTTTTAACTTAATTAAAGGTGGATTAAATGCAGCAATAACTATGCTCTTATATAAACCTGTTGTTACAGCTTTACGACACTCTCATTTGATCGAAACTACTCAAGCGACAACAAAAGGACGATTGAATGTCGGCGTTATATTGGTAGCCCTGTTAATAATCACAACTTGCGTATTGTTTATATTGTCCCTAAAAGGTGTAATTTGATTTTAATAAATATCATGTAAAACTAATATTTAATTCCATATCAAGTAAATTATCTGCCGCACGACGGCAAAAGAAAAAAAGCCGTCGTACAGCGGAGGATTTTTCGCGCCCATTCTTACACGGTGGCTTTTGAGAAAATCGAAGCCGCCGTTTCTTTTTTATCTTCTCAAAAAATGACGTGGTATTAATGTTAAAAGCGGCGGCTAAAGGAGGTAGCCGCCATGAAGCACATACCCTATCGACAAAAGCCGACGGTCATTGACATATCAAAAAAAGCCCGACCGCCGCCGGGGAAAATTCTACCCACGAATATGAACTGTCTAATCAACTGAATACTGCTTACAATTCCTTTGCGTCCGTCTGCATTTTACAGACGGGCGCATTTTGTATTTTCTCAAAACTTTTTTTGAGAAATTCCCCGAAATCAACGTCCAATTTTAATTTTTATGGTTTGAGGGTTTACGAAAGGGGACATCAGAAAAAATCACCCGCTTTCGCGGCAGCGAAAGGAGGTGAGAACATGAACGAACCTAATCGTACCCAATGGCAAATCCGTTGCGCTTTTAACGGTTTTTGTAAGCGGGCGTTGAAGAATGAAGCTATGAATGCCCACAGGGACACAAAGCAGCGGCAATTACGCGAAATTACTTTTTCCGATCTGTCGCCGGAGGAAGAAAACAGGCTTTACGTCTGCGACGAATATTTTGCAGATGATGAAGCGGAACAGTCTTTCGTTATCGGCGGCAAGGAAATTACTGCAAAGCTACTTGCCGAAGCCCTGCACAGTTTGCCGGACGAAAAACGGGAAACGGTACTGCTGTATTATTTCTTTGATATGAGCGAACGGGAAATTGCGACATACTGCAACATTCCGAGGACAACAGTACAGACCCGCCGGACAAGCTCTATAAAGCTGTTAAAACGCTATTTGGAGGAACGCGCCTATGATTACAAAGGTTAGCAACAATGACAATGCTGAAAGCGGCTTACTGCCTTACCCGGTAATCATAGCCGCAACAAAAGGAGACCCGGAAGCTATGGCGATTGTCGTCAAGCACTACGAAAGCTACATAGCGTCCCTGTCTATGCGCAAGCTCCGCGACGAGCGTGGCAATACCTATTGGGGCATAGACGAGGACATACGCGATCGTTTACGGTCACGGCTCATGCGGGCTGTCCTTTCATTTGAGGTTTAAGCTGATTTAGGACAGGCGGCGAACCCCTTTCCGCTGCCCGTCCCGGCAGAACCTTTTAAGCACCTTGACAAAGAAAGCGGCGCAAGATAACGGCGGCGCAGCATAGGGCAGATCGGATACGTCCCTTTTGCGCCGAGCTATACGGCGGGTGCGCCATGACACTATCCCGGCGGGATTTACTTTCCCCACCGGGACAGCCGAGCGACCAACACCGCGCCGGGGAGCAAGTTTAGCAGCTTGCGGGCGATGACAGCGCAGAATATATAATGATACTCCCTTACCGCCACAGTCCGAGCGTTCAAAGCGTCGCAGGCAATGGGTAGGGCTGCATGAGAACCATGCAGGGGTGAAACTCCCGTGAGGT
>JAETQH010000159.1 GCA_021770785.1 Lachnospiraceae bacterium | reverse complement strand
ACATCTTTTTGCAAAATGGATATAACCACCGAAGTATCCGGGAAAAAGAATTTGCCCTGCAAAAGATTGTCCAACTGCACCACGAGAACGGATATGATTGTTACAGCCCTGAAATTGTATCCCTGTTTATCCGGGACGCAGAGAACCGCTATCAGCAAAAGGAAATCGGGAAAATACGATTTATGTTCCTTACAAAAACTGCTGATTACCTGACCGAATACCATGAAAAAGGCTCTATAACTTTATATGCCCGGAGGGTTCCGTCTGCTCTTTCCCCATACTACGAAGACCTTTTAACCGGTATCAAGGCTTATGGGGAATGGAATGACAAAACCAAATGCAGTATCCGACAGGTCGCAAACCCTTACTTCAAATGGCTTTTGTCTAATGGGATTGGTTCATTTGCGCAGGTGGATGACAGCATTATCAGAAAATACCTCATGGATTGTTCCAGGCGCATGACACTCAATAGTATTGATACCATCAAGCGTTCTCTTAAAAAGCTGCATTTGTATCTATATGAAATAGGAATTACGGGCAACAGCTTTGTAGATACGCTGTCTTTTGTAACCCCTACAGAACATAAGGTGAAAAAACCTGTCCCTCTGGATGAAATCGCCGCTGTTCTGGATGTTATTGACCGCAGCACCGCTATGGGCAAGCGTGACTATGCAATGATTATGACAGCGGCTGTCACCGGGATAAGGTCTGTTGACATCATAAACCTGACTTTTGATGCGATTGACTGGATTAACGGGGAAATCCGAATCACCCAACATAAAACGGGGAAGACGCTTGCGCTTCCTTTAACGACAGACGTTGGCGAAGCCATTCAGGACTATATATTGAATGGCCGTCCGAAAAGTGATCTGCCGTTTGTTTTTTTACGTGCAAAATCCCCCGCCGTACAGTTAGGACGTACTCTGCCTTATCAGACATTTAATGTTTACCGGAAAAAGCTCGGACTTCCGAAATGTACATTTCATGGGCTGCGGCGTGCTGTGGGCACCAACATGGTAATATCTGGTGTGCCAGTCACTACGGTTTCGCAGGTTTTAGGCCATTCCAGCATTGAGCCGACAAAGCAATATATCTCCTTAGACAGCACGCACCTGAAAGAATGTGCCCTCAATTTAGAAGGCTTCATGACGGAAAAAGGGGGCGGTCATTTATGAAAGAATTTAAAAGTGCTTTTAGGCCCTCTATCATGGAATATCTTGAGTTTCGTTCCGCTATGGGCTACTCCAATGAGCATGAACAGCAACTGCAGCATTTCGACAGGTATTGTTATGAACACTGCCCAGAACAAACCGAGCTGACAAAAGAAGTTGTCCGTGGCTGGTTCTACGACGAAATCGCAAGAGGCCGTTCCTGTTTGAGCAGCAAGGCTACCGCCATACGCTTATTTGCAAAATATCTCGGCGTATCGGCTTATATACTGCCGATGAGTTGTGTACCCAAAACGCCGGACTATCTGTCATACATCCTGACAGACAGTGAACTTGCTGCATTGTTTCATGCCGCCGATACGATGGAATATAAAAATGACCCATTCTTTCGCGAAACAGCATCCGTCCTTTTGCGGCTGCTCTACTCATGCGGGTTAAGGCCAAATGAGGGCAGAAACATAAAGCTGGAGCATATCAATTTCAAAACCGGCGAGCTTTTCATCACAAAAACCAAACGCAGGAAAAAACGGATCGTCGTAGCTTCTGATGATATGTTGCTGCTGCTGAAAAAGTACCGTTCCCAAAGAGCTATTTTCGACAAAGGGAATGAATATTTTTTTATCCATACAGATTCCTCTGCCCTGAAATCATGGCAGTTGACCGCACTTGTAAAATCATGCTGGGCAGCGGCACATCCAGAAGTTGACCCAAAACTATTGCCACGTTTAAGGCCATATGATCTCCGCCACCGATTTGCATCGACAGTCCTGCAGCGCTGGCTGGATGAAGGCAGGAATCTTTATGCGATGCTCCCTTACCTTCGTGCTTATATGGGACACGAAAAGTTTTCGGACACCGCTTATTACATCCACATCCTGCCGGAACGCCTTATGGTATCTCCGGGAGTACAGTGGGAAAACATTGACCGCATTGGAATGGAGGTGGACATATGGGCACGTTAACCCCGTTATTCTCGCTTGTCCACGATTTCCTGCTGGTTTCGTTGCCGGATGAACAAAAATGCAGCCCAAATACAATACGTTCTTACCGTAAGTCTTTGGAATTACTTTTCGATTTCATCAAGACAAAGCGGGATATCTCTTTAAGTGAAATCACTTTTGAGATGATTGACCGTAATGCTGTCTCGGAATTTTTGGATTATCTCGAAACAGAACGTAATTGCAGTATATCCACAAGGAACCACCGTCTGCATTGCATCCGTGCTTTCTATAAATATGCAGCACAAGAGGACATCACTGTAATTTCCCATTTAGAGGAAATACAAAAAGTAAAAAAGGCAAAAGAGCCTGAAACCATTGTTGAGCACATGAGTGAGGACGCTGTTAATGCAATCCTGAAGCAGCCCGACACTTTCACGGAAAAAGGGAAAAGAGATGCATTTCTGCTTCTGTTTCTCTATAAAACCGGGGCACGTGTTCAGGAACTCGTTGACATCCGCCTTTGTGATATACAATTAGGCAGACATCCTAAAGTGACCATCCACGGAAAGGGGGCGAAAACTCGGTCAATACCATTGCGGGATGATGTGGTGCAGCACCTGAAACAATATCTTGCACTGTTTCATCCAGAGGAACATTTATTTTCTGAGCAGCATCTGTTCTACGTTACACGGAACCGAATGAAAAAACGCATGACCGAAGATAACGTAAGGCAACTGGTCAGAAAGTATGGCAAACAGGCACGCGAAATCTGTAAAGAAGTGCCTGAAAATGTCCATCCGCATTTATTCCGTCATTCCTGGGCGATGATCTTGTACCAGAATGGTGTAGATTTAACCTTAATTTCTCAATGGCTGGGCCATTCTAATCTCGAAACTACGCTTATCTATGCCCATGCGGATACGGAGTTGAAGCGGAAAGCACTCGAACAGGCTGTACCGGATGACAGTCCGCTTAAGGAACACCTTAATGCTGCACGTTATAAGGTCAGCAATGAAGAACTATTAAAAAGGCTTTGCGGCCTAAAATAATCAGATAGAGTTATCAGAAATTTTTATTGCGCTGTTTTCTTGAAACAGTGGCTTCACTCATTGTTTTTCTGATAACTCTTTTTTTCTGATAAGGGCGTTTATCATGAATTCATGATAA
>JAETQH010000158.1 GCA_021770785.1 Lachnospiraceae bacterium | reverse complement strand
TCATTATGAAACGCTGCATACCATTTCAGATTTTTGCTGTCTATTTTCATTTCCTTGCAGAACATTGCCCGTTTGGAGCGCAGCAATGCCTGCCATGCTTTCCCATTATCGTATCCCAGTCGTATCGCATCTTCTCTTCTCAAGCTGACCACATAGGTCCAAACTACACCTTTATGGTTTGCGACCTCCTGCTGTACTTGGGATAACACAACAGGCACCCCGGCATCAGTAAAAAGGCCATGACCGGAAATATGCTCCACCCCAGGCCGATTTCCGATGTAGTCCACATAGTTTTCTCGTTTTTCAGACAGTGCTACATACGAATCCATGACCTGCTGAATAAAGGCGGATGCGTTTCGACGAGTATCATGGGCAAGATAGTCTTCATATTCCAGCAATTTTTTTGATTCCGGAAAATCCTTTACCAGACGCTGTATCAGTTTTTTCTGGTTTTCTGTAGCAGAAAGAAGTTCTTTCGTATCATCTAACTGCTCCACACCTTCACGGGTAGCGATATATTTGACATAATGCTGCAGATGCGCTGGTAGTGCGCCTTTCATGTAGTGTGAAGTAAAGATTAGTTTGGCCATATATCACGTTCTGCCCTTTCCGCATCATCTGCCGGCTAACGCTTCTCTAATCCCTGCCATAATATAGTCTGCACAGGGCAGCGCGCCGGCATTGCCTAACGCTTCATATCTTGCGCGGTCACTGATTGCGTCTCCTTCTGCTCCATAAGCGGTCCAACCATCCGGCAGGCCCATCAACCGTTCACATTCAAGGGGCGTTAGATACCGGATGCAGCCCTCCGCTTCGTTTCCCTCCTGCCAGATTGCAAACAAGACCGGATTGCTTGCTAATAGTGTGGGAAAAGCGTGGGTTGAATCTCCGAAGCTTTGGAGGAACATGCCGGCGTTGCCTTCTTTTGCCGCCTGCCGCATTTTTCTGCCATAAAAGGCTCTGAGGACGGGATGACCCCGCCCTGCTTTCGCAAAATTGTTTCGATTTCCTTGGGCGGCAGCGTTCCTGCCATCTGGGGCCAGATATAGGATTCGGGAACAGCCTGCGGGATTTAAATAATACTTCTGCGCTGCGTGTTCCTCTAAAATCTGCCACGAGAAAGACGCGCTTTCTTCTTTGGCACAGTCTGGGGCTTCCCCAATATTGGGCGTCCAAGACCCACCAGCTGATATCAGGCACTCCTCCTCGCACCAGGCCGGCATTTGCCCATCTTCCTGAAGGAGGCATTGGAATTTTGGTAGCTGCGAATGCTTCCAGCACGGCTTTAAAATCCAGCCGGTGGTTTGATGAAAACGCTCCCATAACGTTCTCCCAAACAGTGAAAGTTGGATATACTCCATGACTTTGATCCCTCATTTCATCAATAATCCGCATTGCTTCAAAAAATAAACCCGACTGTTTTCCTGTTAATCCGCCATGGGCTCCAATGGCAGAAAGGTCCTGACAGGGAGAGTCGAAGGTAATCACATGAACCGCCTCGATCTGATTTCCCCGCACCTTACAGATATCTCCCAATTGCCGCATATGGGGAAACTGCTTTCTTGTAATAGACGCCGGCGCTTTTTTTATCTCACTGGCCCATACTGGCGTGATGCCAAATTTTGACGCTGCCAATGGAAAAACGCCGATGCCGTCAAATAAACTGCCTAGTTTTATCTCTTTCTCATAGGGATGATTCTTTGCTCTATTTCACGCTCCTTGTTCATATAAAATACCTTAACAAGAAAAAAGAACACTCCATCCTTGGAATGTTCTATCTCTCTGCAAATATATTTTTCTTACATTCTGTCATGCTTCATGCTGATAGTGATAGACTTCCTCAAACCAGATTGCTCCATTAATCCGTTTCACCTCTTCCACACACTTTTGCTGCAATCTTTGCAGCGTTTCCCCGTCAATCTCATATACCGACGCCATAATATGAGCGAGCTTTGCAATCTCTACTGCCAGCTTAAAATCCATTCTGGCCAGCCTGTTTTCCGTCGCTTCTATAGTTCCGGATATCATGGAGGATACACTCTGCAGCTGATAGTCCTCCGACTGCCTGTTTTTTAAATATCCCAAATAAAATTTCAAGGCTTTTTCTATAAATTCATTTCTGGAGCGGACGTCTGCCGCCTCCAGCATCCTGTCGCATTCTTCGATTACAGCCTTCTCCAAATAGACGCCTTTTCGCACCCGTTCCATTTATGCACAACTTCCTCCTTTCATTAACAACGCCTGTTACTTGTCCACAGATTTATCCACCATGTTATCCACATTTTATGGAGTATTCAAATTTCTTTCCTTTTTTTCTCTCTGTGTTTCGATTCCCGGTTTCTCCAGATACCAAACTTTTTTGAATTCCCTGAAAAGTTATGCCCAAACTGAAGCTTCCGGAAGGCTTTGCCTGCCGGTGTCAGGCCAGTTTATGCTGCCAAAAGCAGCATAAACCCTTTAACCTGCACCATTTTCGACCCTACAAAATCCACTCAAAAACATGATTCAATCTGCAACTCCTGTTGTTCCCCAACGAATTCCAGTCGAATTTCATCCGCTCCAATCTCCGCTTCTGCAATTTCTTCGCGCGTCTTTAACATTATAGATAGAATTTTCTGCAGTGCCGGATTTTCTATTAGTTCCAACTGATCGCAGCCTTCCAGCCCTCCAATCTCTATGACACTGCATCTTTCTCTCTCAGATTCTCTTCCCGCCAGCAGAATCTTTTCTGCCGTATGTCTTAGGTTTTCCAATAAATCACGCAGCACCGGTTCGGCAAGAACAGCCGCATATGGAATATACGAAGCATAGCGGGCATAATCTGCACCTTCCGACTCTATCAGAAGGCCATCCATACGTTCATCCGATACTGCCAAAATACAGTGATACACACCCTCCGCATCCACATACATATCATCTTTATGTCCTTTTATAAAATCATAGCTGAGAAATGGTTTCTCTAAAAGCATATCAAGCTCTGCACCGGATACCCGGACTACTGTTTCCACTTTTACCTGTTTTGCCGTGAAAGAAGTCGCTTTTCGTTCAAACATTGCTTTTATCATTTCCATGTGTGCTGCCTTTGTCCCCTGCATCACGCTTCTGTTCCGTAACAGCTTCCTTCCTGCCTGCTTCCAGATTTCTTTCTGCAGCCTTTTTCCGATTTTTCTGTTCTCTTTCCTTTAATGCCTGCTCTTTTGCCTCCAGACGATGCTTTGCCTGAAACTCAATATATTCTCTGGCCTGTTCCGGCACTGTTTCCTCATAAAGTTTCGTTAAGCCTGACTCCAACTCTCTCTGTATATCTTTCCCGGCTTTCTCCAGATA
>JAETQH010000053.1 GCA_021770785.1 Lachnospiraceae bacterium | reverse complement strand
CCCAGCGAACTGCCGGAAACCCGATAAAGATGAAGTAGAATAAGGTAGGAGCAAATCTGTATCTATCATACAGGTTTGCTCCAGTTTTGTATAGGTACGCACTATCTACCGTTTACCTCGTAATAGAAATATAGTCTATTGTCACACACTTTTTCCCTACAGTCGAAGTACGGGCTATCTACCGTTTACGAAAAAAATCCCAAATTATTCACGAAGCGACAGCAATTAAACACCGTAAGCTTAAAAAACAATAGCCCGGTATCCCAACAGCATTCGCCCCACCAAAAAAAGAGAATGTATCACACACCCTCTTTTCCGTCAGCATTCATCAGATATATTCACTTATGCAATACGGGTCACATTTGCCGCCTGAGGTCCCTTGTCTCCCTCGGTCACTTCAAACTCGACCTTCTCGCCGTCTTTTAACTCCTTGAATCCATCCATGTTCAGTGCGGAGAAATGTACAAACACGTCATTTCCTGCCTCATCTGAAATAAATCCATAACCTTTTTTTGCATTAAACCATTTTACAGTTCCCTGCTGCATAACTAAAACCCTCCTAAAAAATACATGTAAACTCTTGCTGTCTCCAGCCTGTGCGTTTTTGCACATGTATAAAATTAGCACATATTCCGTATTTTGTCAAATTTTTTCACAAAACACTAACAACGACTTTTTAACATTACTATTCAGAAATTGATAGTTGGCAACTTAAACCTCATTTCCCCCTTCTTTAAAATATCTCTCTGAACATATACTGCTTTTTCCCCATTCCCAATCATACATTCATTAAGCCAATCCACAAACGCATCACTGTTAAAGCACAATGCTTCTTCTCCATCTTCCGTCTTAACAAGATACCGCTCCTCATTTTCCGGCTGATTTATCCATTCATCAAATTTTATTTGATAATCAGATAAATGTTCTGCCACAAAATCGGGGCAAACTATTTTGTCGTAATAGTAAGTCCAGTTAAGGATAACCTCTTTCATCTTTCTTCCCCTTTTATCTATTGTGTTATCATTGTATATAATGATAAATACGATGTCCCATTGTAATATCGTATTTTATCATTACAAATTATAAGTTTATTACTTTCATATACAACATCTTTTTCTTTATATAGTATACCATTCAAAAATCCACAACATCTTCGTACATTGCTGGATAATCTATAGAATTTTTTAAATTAGAATAGCTGGCATAAATCTGTATATCTTGATTATTCTTAATCCAACTTGCTATATCTTGATTATATACACACGTACTAAGACTCAAATTTATCCTTTTTACACCTCTTTCTTTCATCCACTCTAATCCATTTAAAATAGTTTGAGAAGTAATTTTATTTTCTTCGTTAATCGCTGAGTAGTAATATATGACATCATTATAACCGCTGTCTCGCAGAAAGCTAACAAGAGAATCACCATGACTCCTACTATTATCATTTGTCACTTTACCACTAAATATAACATTATCATATTGTTCAGTTAATGATGTATCTATAATTCCCATAGCACCATTATAGAACTCTCTATTTGTTACAAATACTACTTTCTGCATAGCTGCATAAAATAGTATAATTAATATCACTATACAACCAACACAAATGTATCTTCTACTTAGTTTTTTCATTCTTTGCACCTATTTAGTATATGGACGTCCAAACCAAGCATGTGCACCATTCCTATTCTTAGTGTGCCAATGATAATAATAAACAAACCCTTTTTTTCTTGAAGACGCACTATCAATCTCTGCTTTGGGAATCGTTCCCAAACCCGTTGCTAAAACTACGTTTTTGGCATTTGCACTTGTCCACGTGTATATATTTTTTCCATATCTTACTCTTGAAACTGCAGACTTAAAAGATATTGATTTGTTATATGATATATACACATCTTTTCCTTTTAAGTATGCACTATAATACAAATTTCGCTTTTTCTTATTGTTTTGTATTGTTTCAGCAACAGTAGCTGCTGCATAATATACGACACCAGACACAATTACAGTTGCAGCAATTAAAAGAAGTACTTTCAGCAGTGTTGATACAGAAATAACTGTAACGGACATTGTTGCCACTGCTTGGCATTCATACTCATCCTCCAATAGTTCTTCCATAGTATCATATTCTTCAATTAATTTTCCATTATCGTCAAATATATCAACGTCAACTTCTTTATCTGTCAAATCATTAATTTCTATTTCATACTCTTCAATATTACCATTTTCATCTAATACCTCTGCAACAGCTTGCGCATTGGAATCGACAGTAAGTTTTCCCTCTGTATTTTTTGAAACAGCCTCAACTTCAATTTCTCCATTTACACCAACATGATACACGTATTCTATACCATCAAGATAAATGTGCTCTGTTTCTATAATTCCATTCTGTGTTTCTACTGCGCTAACTTCTTGAATGAAACTATTAAACATCAACGTTACAGCTAATAAACTTGCAATTATTTTTTTCATAACTTTCTCCTTGTAATTGTAATTTTATTATATATTACAATTACAGCTGACATTTGTCAATGCCTTTTTATTGTTTAATTTGCACATCAATCTGCTGATAAGGAATCGAAATTCCTTTTTCGTCCAGAGCATACTTCACATTTTCGGTGAGGCGCCACTTTGCCGTCCAGTAATTTTCTGCCGCAACCCAGATTCGAACACCCATATTGACGGCAGAATCTCCCAGGCTGTCCACAAAGACTAACGCCTCTTCCTCCGGCAGCCTTGCGGGGTCACTTTCTGCGGTCTGGTACAGCACCTCTTTTGCCTCCCGGATATCCGCTTCGTAGGCAATTCCTACTGCAATGTCCACCCTCCGTCTGTCCACGTCTGAAACATTTGTGATACTACAGTTAGAAAGAGTTCCGTTGGGCACCACTACTAATTTATTATCAGCGGTCAGCAACTTTGTATAAAAAATGGAAATCTCCGCTACCGTTCCCTCTTTTCCTCCGGAATGCTCCACGATATAATCGCCTACATGAAATGGCTTTAACAAAAGAATCAGTACGCCTCCGGCAAAGTTGGAAAGACTTCCCTGCAAAGCAAGTCCCACCGCTACTCCGGCGGATCCTAGCACCGCTACTGCCGAGGTGGTGGCGATTCCGAAAAGCCCCATAATAATAAATATCAATACGACATACAGGCTGTATTTTATCAGGGGAAGCAGAAACTGTTTTACGCCCTCATCGGTCCCCCGTTTGTCCATGGCTTTGCCTACCATCTTTAATATCAGACGTATCAGACGTCCGCCAATGGTATAGATCACAAAGGCAATGACTATCTGCAAGGCGAAATTCAGCAAATCCGGCACCAGACCCTCCAACCAGGTCCGTATGATTCCGGGGTTTTCCGCCACCTCCTGCAATCCTGCCTGAGCATTATTAAACACTTCCATTGTCTCTGTCGCATCAGAAAAAGCATTGGTTTCTGCTGTAAGAAGCAATCCTGCCTGTTTTACCATCATTCTAACAATCCTTTCGTACTTTCTTATCCCCTAATTACTGCACACACTTTGTACTTTTCAAATTTCCCCGGAGCTGCACAAAAACGCTGTTTTTACAGTCCCTATTTTACAGTCAGGAAAGCGCATGGATAAAAAGTCCGCTGCGCAGCTTCGGCTCAAACCAGGTAGATTTCGGCGGCATGAGCAGACCTGCATCAGCCACGGCAAACAGCTCCCCGATAGAGGTTGGATACATGGCAAAGGCTACGGCACAGTCCTCCTCACAGCGGCGCACCAATTCTTCCGTTCCGCGGATACCTCCCACAAAATCGATTCTGCCGTCGATTTTCGGGTCGCCGATACCAAGCACCGGATGAAGCAGCAAATCCTGCAGCAGTGATACGTCTAAGCTCTTTACCGGGTCATCCGCCACTTTCGCCTTATCCTCTTCCCTGATTTTGCACAGATACCAGTGGTTTCCCACATACATGGTAAAGCTGCCCTTTTCCCCAGGCTTTTTCTCTTCCTGTCCGGTTATCTCCGTGACGTCAAACCTTCTGGATACCTCTTTTATATAGCTCTGGAAAGAATTTCCGTTTAAGTCCTTTACCACACGGTTATAGTCCATAATCATCAGCTGGTCATCCGGGAACAATACCGACAGGAAATAGTTAAACTCTTCCGTTCCGTCATAGCCGGGATTCTCGCTGCGGCGTTTTAAACCGACTTTTACCGCAGAAGCTGCCCGGTGGTGTCCGTCTGCAATATAGATTTCTCCGATACCTGCAAATGCCTGCTGTACCTTTGCAATCATGGTATCATCGGAAACCACAAAAACCCGGTGCCTTACGCCGTCATCGGAGGTAAAATCGTATTCTGCCTCCCCTTTTTTCACCTCGGTCACTACTTCATTGATACTCTCATTGGAGCGGTAGGCAAGAAAAATCGGTCCGGTCTGGGCATCACAGCTGTCTACGTGCCTGATGCGGTCAATTTCCTTTTCTTCCCTGGTATTCTCATGCTTCTTGATGACCTCATTGACATAATCGTCAATGGAGGCACAGGCGGTAATCCCGGTCTGGGTTCTTCCATTCATGGTCAGCTCATAAATATAATAACAATTTTTGTCCTCTTTTATGAATGTGCCGTCCTCTGCTTTTTCCCATAACAAATCGTGGGCTCTCTGGTATACCCTGTCATCATACATGTGCACAGAAATAGGAAATCCCGTCTCTGCACGGTCTATTGCCAAAAATGACTCCGGATGTCTCTCTACTTCTTCGGTTGCTTCTTTTCTGTTATAAACATCATAAGGGAGGGCAGCAATCTGTGCCGCCTTCCCTTTCGCTGGTCTGATGCTCATAAATGGTCTGATATCTGCCATTCCTTACCCCCTTTTATGAAATTTACTGTATCTTACGTGCTCTTAATACACCTTCGGTATTTTCCAGCTTCTCAATGACTTCATCGGTCACCGGGCTGTCTACATCAAGAATGGCATAAGCATAATCACCCTTGGATTTGTTTGCCATTCCGTCAATGTTGATGCCTGCGTCGCCTAAAATGGTGGTGTACTGGCTTAACATACCCTTCACATTGCGGTGAAGAATGCCGATTCTTCCTGCGGTGGTACATGCTGCCATGCTGCAATCCGGGAAGTTTACAGAGTGAACGATATTTCCGTTCTCTAAGTAATCACGGATTTCACGCACTGCCATAATGGCACAGTTGTCCTCGGACTCTGCGGTGGAGGCTCCAAGGTGCGGCGTTATGATACAGCCCTTTGCCCCAACGGTGGTGGTATTGGGGAAATCAGATACATATTTATGTACTTTTCCCGCTGCCAAAGCGTCCACCATTGCCTCTTCGTCCACCAGCAAATCTCTTGCAAAGTTTAACACGATGGTGGTTGGTTTCATCAGCGCAATGGCTTCTGCATTAATCATCTTTCTTGTGGAATCCAGTAACGGTACATGAATGGTAATGTAATCGCACTCACGGTAAATATCGTCTACATTGCTGATGTGTTTCACGCTTCTGGATAAGTTCCATGCTGCGGAAACGGAGATGTACGGGTCATAACCGTATACTTCCATTCCCATATGGATTGCAGCATTTGCCACTAATACACCGATGGCTCCTAAACCGATGACGCCTAATTTTTTGCCTGCAATCTCGGTTCCTGCAAAATTCTTTTTCTGTTTCTCGGCAGTTTTTGCAATGTTCTCGTCGTTCTGGTTTTCTAAGCACCAGTCGATACCGCCTACGATATCACGGGAAGCATATAACATTCCGGCAAATACCAGCTCTTTTACGCCGTTGGCATTTGCACCCGGTGTATTGAATACAACGATACCCTGCTCCGCACATTTATCCAGCGGAATATTATTGACTCCGGCTCCGGCACGGGCCACTGCCAAAAGATTCTCCGGCAAATCCAAATCGTGCATGGCAGCACTTCTTACCAGCACTGCGTCTGCGTCCTTCATATCATCTACTTTTTTATAGTCCCCTGAAAATAAATCCAGCCCTACCGCTGCAATGGGATTTAAGCAGTTATACTGAAACATTATGCGTTTTCCTCCTCAAATTTCTTCATAAATTCCACTAATTTCTCTACGCCCTCTTTTGGCATTGCGTTGTAAATGGAAGCTCTCATACCACCTACGGTACGGTGTCCTTTTAAGTTTACAAAGCCTGCTGCGGTAGCTTCTTTTACAAATTTAGCATCTAACTCTTCATTTCCGGTGACAAAGGGTACGTTCATCAGAGAACGATCCTTCGGAACAACGGTTCCCTGAAAGAGCTTGCTCTGGTCTAAGAAATCGTAAAGGATTTTTGCCTTTTCCTCGTTGCGCTCTTTCATTGCGGAAAGACCGCCCATTTTCTTTAACCATTTGAATACTTTGCCGCAGATGTAAATGCCGTATGCAGGCGGAGTATTATATAAAGAAGCATTGTCCGCATGAATTTTGTATTTTAACATAGTAGGTGTTCCCGGTAAAGTATCCTCTGTGATTAAATCCTCACGGATGATAACGATTACCACGCCTGCCGGACCGATATTTTTCTGCACGCCGCCGTAAATCACGCCGTATTTTGTAACGTCTACCGGCTCCGATAAAAAGCAGGAGGAAACGTCTGCCACTAAGGTATGGCCCTTGGTATTGGGGAGCTCTTTATATTTTGTTCCGTAAATGGTGTTGTTCTCGCAGATATAAACGTAATCCACATCCTCAGGAATGTCTAAATCAGAGCAGTCCGGAATATAAGAAAATGTCTTATCCTCAGAAGAAGCCAGTTTGATTGCCTCACCGTAGATACCAGCCTCCTGGTATGCTTTCTTTGCCCACTGTCCTGTTACAATGTAGCCTGCTTTTTTGTTTTTCATCAGGTTCATCGGAATCATGGCAAACTGCTGGGAAGCGCCGCCCTGTAAAAACAGTACTTTGTAATTATCCGGAATATTCATTAAATCCCTTAAATCCTGCTCCGCTTCTTTGATGATGGTGTCATATACTTTGGAACGATGGCTCATCTCCATGACGGACATGCCGCTTCCTTTGTAATCTAACATCTCCTCTGCTGCTTCTTTTAACACTTCCTCCGGTAATACTGCCGGTCCTGCAGAAAAATTGTATACTCTGCTCATTTTTTCCTCCATTCCGCCGCTCAGCGGCTTTCACATTGTTAACTGCCTGACATTCCATACTTTCCTATCTCCTGCCATGCAGTAAATGACTGTTATGCGTTCTGCTCTTTCTCTAAGTCCTCTCCCGTAAAGGAAGAACTGATTGCTGCTCCGGGGGCTACCATGGGCCAAACCTTATCATCACAGTCGATGATACAGTCGATTAACACCGGAGTATCCGCTTCTAATGCCAGCTGCAGCGCTTTTTTAAACTCTTCCCGGGTGGTGGCACGGTAGCCTGCGGCTCCCATTGCCTCCGCCAATTTTACAAAATCCACGCCGTCATCTAATACGGTGGCGGAATATCTCTTTTCATAGAACAAATCCTGCCATTGGCGTACCATGCCCAGCACGTGGTTATTGACTACAACCTCAATCAAAGGCAGTTTTTCCCTCACTGCGGTGGCAATCTCATTCATGTTCATACGAAAACAGCCGTCTCCCGCAATATTGATGACCTGTTTTTTGGGATTGGCAATCTGCGCCCCAATGGCTGCGCCAAGACCGTAGCCCATGGTGCCAAGACCGCCGGAAGAAAGATAGGTTCTGGGGTTTTTATACTTATAATACTGGGCTGCCCACATCTGGTGCTGTCCTACCTCGGTCACAATCACCGCCTCACCCTTCGTGGCACGGTATATCTCTTCCACCACAAAGGGACCGCTTAAGCCCTCCTTTGGATAGGTCAGGGGATATTTCTCCTTCCATTCCATCATATGAGAAACCCAGGCTTCATGTTTCTGTTGTTCTAATCTGCCGTTGATTTTCTTTAAAATCTCTTTCAAATCACCAATGACGCAGGCATCCACCTGAATATTTTTATTGATTTCCGCTGCGTCCACATCAATCTGCAAAATCTGTGCCTGGGAGGCGAATTTCTGTGCATTTCCCAGCACACGGTCTGAGAAGCGGACACCTAAGGCAATCAGAAGGTCGCATTCACTGACACCTAAATTCGAGGTCTTTGTCCCGTGCATTCCCAGCATTCCGGTATAAAGGTCCTTTGTTCCGTCAAAAGCGCCTTTTCCCATTAAAGTGTCGCAGACCGGAGCATCTACCTTTTCTATGAACTCTGACAGTTCCACCGATGCGCCGGAAATAACAGCTCCGCCGCCCACAAATATGTATGGTTTTTGGGCTTTTTCAATCATGGAAAGCGCCTTTTCGATATCTTCTTCCCGAACGGTGTCTGTTACCGGAGGGATTTGTTCCGGCTCCCGGCAGATGTAATCGGTTTTTGCCGCCGTTACATCCTTTGGAATATCCACTAACACCGGGCCAGGTCTGCCTTTCTTTGCAATTTTAAAGGCACGGCGGATGGTGTCCGCTAACTGGTTGATATCCTTTACAATAAAGTTATGTTTCGTTATGGGGGTGGTAATCCCCGCAATATCTATTTCCTGAAAACTGTCTTTTCCTAACAGCGGCACGTTTACGTTGCATGTGATTGCCACCATGGGAACGGAATCCATGTAAGCGGTTGCGATGCCTGTCACCAGATTTGTGGCTCCGGGGCCGGAGGTTGCAAAGCACACCCCCACCTTTCCGGTGCTTCTGGCATAGCCATCTGCTGCATGGGAAGCTCCCTGTTCGTGAGAGGTTAAGACATGACGTATTTCGCCCCTGTGCTTATATAATTCGTCATAGACGTTTAAAATAGCACCTCCGGGGTAGCCGAATACGGTATCCACGCCCTGCTCTTTTAAGCATTCGATGACGATTTGGGCTCCTGTCAATTGCATGAAGCTGTATCTCCTTTCGTAATGTGTTTTTTTCCTCAGGTTGTGAGGGAGCCCGGAATGCCGCCCGGGCTCCAATCTACGCTGCTGGCAAAAACTTATTGCGCAGGTTTTTTACTGTTTTACAAATAGTACCTGTTCTTTCACTTATTATCTATACAAATTGTGAAGAGCTGATGAATACTCTCTTCCCTTAAAAAAATTCTGTACAAACATCAGACAGACATCTTATTTGTTTTCTTCCGGGAGCTGCAGGATGGCTCCGCGGTTTCCTGAGGTTACAAGGGAAGCGTAGCGTTTCAGGTAGCCGGTGGTTACTTTCGGCTCTCTGGGCTGCCATTTGGCTTTTCTGGCTGCCATTTCTTCGTCGGAGACCGCTACGTCTAAAGTCATCTCAGGAATGTTGATTTTGATGATATCTCCCTCCTCCACAAGGGCGATGGGACCGCCTACGGCTGCCTCCGGGGAAACATGACCGATGGAGGCTCCGCGGCTGGCGCCGGAGAAACGTCCGTCGGTAATCAGGGCTACGGATGAGCCTAAGCCCATGCCTGCAATGGCGGAGGTTGGGTTTAACATTTCACGCATACCCGGACCGCCTTTTGGTCCCTCGTAACGGATGACTACCACGTCGCCTGCTACGATTTTGCCTCCCTTGATGGCTGCGATGGCATCCTCTTCACAGTCAAAGACTCTTGCCGGACCTTCATGTACCATCATCTCGTCGCAGACTGCAGAACGTTTTACAACGCTGCCGTCCGGGGCTAAGTTTCCTTTTAATACGGCAAGACCACCTGTTTTGCTGTAGGGATTATCAACCGGACGGATGACTTCCGGATTTTTATTGACTGCGTCCTTGATGTTCTCACCTATGGTTTTTCCGGTTACGGTCATACAATCGGTATGTAAAAGACCGAGGTCCGCCAGTTCTTTCATTACAGCGTACACACCGCCTGCCTCGTTTAAATCTTCCATGTAGGTCGGACCTGCCGGAGCAAGGTGGCAGAGGTTCGGTGTTTTCTCGCTGATAGGGTTTGCAAACGCAATATCAAAGTCAAAGCCGATTTCATGGGCAATGGCGGGAAGATGCAACATACTGTTGGTGGAACAGCCTAACGCCATATCTACAGTGAGGGCGTTAAGAATAGCGTCCTTTGTCATGATATCCCTTGGGCGGATATCTTTTTTGTACATTTCCATCACTGCCATTCCGGCATGTTTTGCTAATTTAATACGTTCGGAATAAACTGCCGGGATTGTTCCGTTTCCGCGAAGTCCCATACCAAGGGCTTCGGTCAGGCAGTTCATGGAGTTTGCGGTATACATGCCGGAGCAGGAGCCGCAGGTCGGGCATACCTTTTCTTCGTACTCCCTTACCTCTTCCTCCGTCATGGTGCCTGCCGCATAGGAACCCACCGCCTCAAACATGGAAGAAAGGCTTCGTTTCTGACCTTTCACATGGCCTGCTAACATAGGACCTCCTGAGACAAATACAGTAGGCACGTTGATACGCGCCGCTGCCATCAGAAGTCCCGGTACGTTTTTGTCACAGTTCGGCACCATAACTAAGGCGTCAAACTGATGTGCCAATGCCATACACTCCGTGGAATCCGCGATTAAATCTCTTGTCACTAAGGAATATTTCATGCCCACATGTCCCATGGCGATACCGTCGCAGACTGCAATGGCAGGAAATACCACCGGAACGCCTCCGGCTTCTGCAACGCCTAATTTTACGGCGTTGACGATTTTATCTAGGTTCATATGCCCCGGTACGATTTCGTTGTAGGAGCTTACGATACCTACCATAGGCTTTTTCATCTCTTCCTCGGTGAAGCCTAACGCATTAAAAAGACTTCTGTGGGGCGCCTGCTGCATCCCTGCTTTTACATTATCACTTTTCATAATTTTTATCCTTTCCTTCCTGATTTCAAGTCACGGAAAACGTTGTCCCTGCATTTGCCATACGGAATTTTTACACCCGTTCCGCGATTAAATCTCCCATCTGCACTGTCCCCACCTGGGTCACGGAAGATTTTTTATCTTCTTCCTGGGGCATAATGTCGATGGTGCGGTAGCCCTCTTTTAACACCTGTTTTACCGCTGCCTCAATGGCGTCTGCTTCCTTATCTAAATCAAAGGTATACCGGAGCATCATGGCTGCACTTAAGATGGTTGCGATTGGATTGGCAATACCTTTTCCTGCAATATCCGGTGCGGAACCGCCGCTTGGCTCATAAAGACCGAATTTGGTATCATTTAAGCTGGCGCTTGAGAGCATTCCGATGGAGCCTGTCACCATGCTCGCCTCATCGGACAAAATGTCTCCAAACATATTTTCCGTTAAAATCACATCAAACTGTTTCGGGTCTTTCACTAACTGCATGGCACAATTGTCCACTAACATGTGCTCATAGGTGACTTCCGGATAATCTTTTGCCACTTCCTCCACCACTTTTCTCCAAAGCCTTGAGGAATCCAAAACATTTGCCTTATCTACGCTGGTTACTTTTTTTCTGCGCTTCATGGCAATATCAAAACCGCGTTTTGCAATTCTGCGGATTTCATTCTCATTATAGGTCAGGGTATCGGTGGCTGTCATCACTCCGTCCACCGCCTCTGTCTTTCTTTCTCCGAAATAAAGACCTCCAGTCAGCTCACGCATAATCATCATGTCAAAGCCGTCCCCGATGATATCATCCCGCAGCGGGCATGCCGCCTTTAATTCTTCATATAAATAAGCAGGTCTTAAGTTGGCAAACAAGTTCAGGGATTTGCGCAGCTTTAACAGTCCCGCCTCCGGTCTTAACTCCGGCGCTAATTTGTACCAGGGAGACGTTGCGGTGTTGCCGCCGATGGAGCCCATCAGTACTGCGTCCGATGCCTTTGCCGCTGCGATTGCTTCATCTGTCAGCGGAACGCCTGTGGCATCAATGGAACAGCCTCCCATCAATATATCTTCGTAATGAAAGGTATGCTGATATTTCTCCCCGATTTTATCTAATACCTTTTTTGCCTCTGCCACAATTTCAGGACCGATTCCGTCACCTGAAATCACACCAATTTTACATTCCATGTCTAATCCCTCTTTCCTGATATGCCCCGCGCGAATGTACAGCACACCTGTAAGGAAGCGCAGGCAGTATGTATAAAATCTATAATAATGTATCCGAAGAAACATTGCAACCTTTGATTCTATTTTTCTTTTTTATGTCTTTTATAAATATGAGTTATAATAAGATTATTTACCATTACTTTGCTGTATGGAATTATAGATTGCTGCAAAAAACCATGCCAAAACCAGGACATAGCTTTTCCGTTTCTGATATGGTCTTTTCTTCTAAAAACAAAGGAAACGGGCATAGAGTTTCATTCTCCATGCCCCTGAAAACTACTTATTGATTTCCAAGCTCATACAACTGCCGAAATTGTCCTCCGACCTCCAAAAGCTGGTCAAACGTTCCTTTTTCCACAATATTTCCTTTTTCCAGAACTACATTCCCCTTGCCATTCTTGACAATTTTATGACATCTCCCATTCTATAATTTGCCATGTAGCATTTCACCACCATATTCTTTTATTTGGATAAGCAATTCCTTCTCTTCCATTACCACAGCAGTATAATATGCCATTTTTATTTCTTCCCGGTACTGCCTGATATACCCTGTTTTTTCTTTCGGCTTTTCCCATTTTTTTACTGTAAACAAACATAAAATCCAGCATTTTCAACAGTTCTTTCTCTTTCCATGCCGTATCCTTTTCATATTGTACCAGCATAAAAACCAGCTTCATTTCCACTTCGCTGTATAATTCAAATTTTTTACTTTTTGCCATACTTCGGTTTCGTCAGTTCAATCGCCTCTTTTAATAAAACAGCTATCCTGTCCTCCGGTGCATTGCTTTTTCGCATACACATTACTTCCCAATACCCCTGTTCCATGCGAAACAACGTCGTAGCAGAACAGATGCCCTCACACATTTCTGCCAAAGGCAAATGATACCTTTCCCGATAATACGACAACACCACGCCTATTGTATTAATTTCCATTAGGTTACACCCTTCCTATTTCCGCATCTCTTATTTACCCCATTCCTCCAAACAGTTTCAGATACAGCGAATACACCATCGGCACCACATACACCACCAGCAGGCAGCCCGCAAACACCAGCGCAAACACCGCCAGCGCTGCATAGGAAAGTCCGTGATAAATTTTCCCAATCACGTTATCTGCTTTTTTTATCCTTGCCAACGCCGCCCACAAAGCCAGCACCACTACTGCCAGTATGGTAACAGCGGCTCCTTTTTCCAGTCCGCCCGGCACATAAGTGAGGACAATCTCATTTTCCCCCGGCTTTAACTGTATCAGCATCAGGTTCCCAAAAATTCTTGCCATTCCTTCTTCCCCGCCGTTAATCGTACATTTCCAACCGCCGTCCGCATTGACGGACAGAAGCAAAAATTCTTCCTCCTTAGCACTTGCCGAAATTTTTAAGGATTTCTTTCCCAGTTCATAAGTGACCGTATCTTCCCGGCTCTCTGCCACGCTATCGGTAAAGGCTGCCATATCCAGAATGCCAAACTGTATCTGTTTTGGTATTCCTGTGTCATAACAGGTCTGGCGGATTTCCACCGTCACCGTCTCCCCCTCAAACAGCCCTAAGGTGAGAATCCCGTTATTGTGCTCCGAGAGATAACGTGTCCCGGAAAGGTTTTCATAGCTTGGAACAGGCAGTTGTTCCCCATTGACAAAAATCTCCGCACCGGAAAGCTCCTTAGAATAGAGATACAGCATCCCCTCTTTTTCCACCGGAATCTCGTAAACCAGCGTTTCATTCGCCTTTTCATCCGCAAAACTCTCGGTCCATGTGGTAAAAAAGTCCTCTCCAAACAGCATATTAGAAATCATATTCTGGTTTTCAAACACATTGGCAGATGCCGCCCCGTTGTACTGCCGATAGCTCTCTAAATCTATCCGAAGTCCCGTTCCATAGGTATATTTATTTTTCAGGATAGAAAAATGTTCCGTCGTTTCATAATTTTCGTAGCACGACATTTGCATGGCGTCTCCATTCCCGGACTGCCTGTGGTTCACCGTGTACTGATATCCTAAGAGGGCATCGGAAAACAGCGTTCCTCCGGTGTCACTGAGCCTTGTCCATATCTGGGAATACCCCAGGCTTCTTAAAGCGTTAATCTGCTCCGCCGTTAAAATGTGCAGATTATTGGAATAGGAAGCCACCCCTGCAATCAGCGGATAATTGCTGTCTAACGAAGCGTCCGCTATTTTTACCTTATGGAATACATCGCTTTCCTCCGCTAAAACCGTCCCGATTTCCTCTGCGTCCCGGACAAAATCCACCTGTTTTCCATGGGTATTAGAAAACAGGGCATCCATCCCAATCCCAAAGGTCAAAACACCCCAGACCGCTATCACAGCCCCGGTTAAAATGCCTTTCTTTTTCCCCTCTATCTTCACCTTTCCCTCTGTAAGCCGTTCCTGATACCTCTCGTATGCCATGGCAAGAATGGCAAAAATCATCATGTAGCCGTGCCGCATAGGGAAGCACATATAGGTGCCCTTGTGCCACACCAGATTCACCGCCTCCACCGCCACAGGAATCACCATAACCGCCACAAGATAGCTCTGCCAGAAACAGCTCCTCTTCTTTCTCATCGTGACAATCAGATAGAGAAACGGAAACAGCACTCCAAGCAGCATCACCCATTTAATCCGGGCGTCCATGCCGCTCTGCCCAAGGAGCCAGAAATATCCGTTTTCCCCGCCATATTCCGCCCCGGACATCCGATAGGAGCGCAGAATACCAAGGGCTGCCGGAAGAAAAATAACCGCGGATAACCCCAGGGAAAGCAGCGACACCAGCCCAAATTTCAACATACCGCCTTTCCCGCCGATTCTGTCCTCCCGTTTGAGGAAAAAATACCCTCCGGCATAAAGAATCAGAAAAATACAGATCATATACGCCTGGGGAATGCTTACGACAAATATCAGTGTCAGGCAAAGCAGATAGCCGATGGCATATCTGCCGGGTTTCCATCCCCGTTCTTTTTTCGTCATTTCCTCAAAGCAATGGATAAGAAACGGCAGAAACACCGCCACATCCACCCATCCCATGCCGTAATACTGAAAGGTATAGCCGCTTAAGGCATAGGCGGTGCTTCCCGCCACAATCCAGGGAATTTCTTCCCAAAACCCAAGACTCCGTTTCTCCAAAAAGAAGCACATGGAAAGCCCCATTGCCGCTAATTTTATCAGAATGAAAAAGGTCATAAACTGCTGTATCTGGCTTCTCCCTACAAAGAGGAAGAGCAGATTAAAGGGACTTAGCAGCACAAACTGGGAGGCGGAACCGGAAAAATTCATGCCCCCCGCCGCATTCCAGTCAAAAAGCAGGCTGCCCTTCCCGTGAAGGAAATCCCACACATGGTAATATGCCGGAACCCACTGGCTTCCGAAATCTATGGTATCAATAGTCCCCTCCCCAAAAGGATAAATGTGTTTACAAGCACACAGCAGCAAAAACAGGACGCTGACAGCTGCTGCCACAATGAAATATGTTATTTTCCTTTTCCCTTTTTTTCTCTCAAACTGCATTGGCTTTCTCTCCCTGGTTTTCAAGCAAAATCATGAAAAAACCTGTTATGCAGATTTCTCGTCATAACAGGTCTCCGTTGTTCTTATTTTTATTATTCTGCTTCTTCCGGCTTCTCTACCGCAGAGATGGCAGATTTCTGCATCGGAATACGGCAATTTTTATTGCTTCCGAACTCTACGATAACCGTATCTTCATCAATGTCAATGACAGTTCCGTAAAACCCGCTGGTGGTAAGAACGGTGTCACCTACTGCCAGCTCAGAAAGCATGGAAGTTTTTTTCTGCTGCTCTTTTTTCTGCGGACGAATCATAAAGAAATACATAAACGCAAATAAAACTACCAGCCAGATAATCATTCCTCCCCAGCCCGCCGCAGTAGCTCCTGCTGCCGCACTGGAATCTGCTAATATTGCTAACATCTTTTATCCTCCTAAATATCTTGATATTCAAACACTAAAACTCATTTTACACAAAACAGCCGCTTTCGGCAAGTACTTCCGACAATTTTTCCGGAAATATTTTTTTTCGCAAACCATAAGAATTTTATTCTTTTTTAGATTTTTCCTTCCGCTATTTTCCCGCCGCCTCTTTTTCCCTGTTTATCTGCCCCATGTTGTAAAGTTTTTCTTCTTTATAAGAACGGAAATTCCCTGCGTCAAGAGCGTCCCTGATCTCCTCCATCATGGTATTATAGAAATAAAGGTTATGCAGAACGCAGAGGCGCATTCCAAGCATTTCCTTCGCTTTTAACAAATGACGGATATATGCCCTGCTGTAACGCCGGCAGGCAGGACAGCCGCAGCCCTCCTCAATAGGGCGCATATCTTTTTCATATTTCTGGTTAAAAAGATTGATTTTTCCCTGGTTGGTGTACACATGGCCGTGACGTCCGTTTCTGCTGGGATAAACGCAGTCGAAGAAATCCACGCCCCGCTCCACTCCCTCTAAAATGTTGGCGGGGGTTCCCACTCCCATCAGATAGGTTGGCTTGTTCACCGGAAGATAGGGCACCGTCTCATCTAAAATATGGTACATTTCCTCGTGGCTCTCCCCCACAGCAAGGCCACCCACCGCATAACCGTCTAAGTCCATCTCAGCAATCCTCTTGGCATGTTCGATACGGATATCCGGGAAAATTGCCCCCTGGTTAATGCCGAACAGCATTTGATGTTTATTTACGGTATCCTCCAACGAATTTAACCGTTTCATTTCCTTTTTGCATCGTTCCAGCCACCGGGTGGTCCTTGCCACGGAGTTTTCCACATAAGCACGATCCGCCAGTGCTGGAGCACATTCATCAAACGCCATGGCAATGGTAGATCCCAGGTTGGACTGTATCTGCATACTCTCTTCCGGCCCCATAAATATTTTTGCCCCGTCAATATGGGAGTTAAAATAAACACCTTCCTCTTTGATTTTTCGAAGTCCTGCTAAGGAAAACACCTGAAAACCACCGGAATCCGTTAAAATCGGGCGGTTCCAGGACATAAATCTGTGCAGTCCCCCCACCTCTTTGATTAACTTGTCCCCGGTTCTCACATGAAGGTGATAGGTATTAGAAAGCTCCACCTGACATTTAATTGTCTCTAAATCCTCGGTGGAAACAGCTCCCTTGATGGCCGCCACCGTCCCCACATTCATAAACACCGGGGTCTGGATATCTCCGTGAACGGTATGGAAAACTCCCCGTTTGGCTCTTCCCTCCTGCTTTAATAATTCGTACATATTACTCCTGCTTTCTGCGCCGTTTTTCTGCGCCTATTTTTCTTCTGTCAAACGTTCCAGAATTTCAAAATATTCCTCAAAGGTTTTCTTACAACAGTCCGGATGATCAATGACAATTCCCTCCGTCCGAAGCCCCAGCAGGGAAAACGCCATCGCCACACGGTGATCCTCATAAGTCTCTATCACGGCGGCTTTCGGCTGTCCCGGGAAAATCGTGATAGCGGACTGTTCCTCCGCACAGCAAATTCCCGCTTTCCCAAGCTCCGCCGCCATGGCATGAAGCCTGTCCGATTCCTGCCCTCTGATATGTCCGATTCCTGTCATTCTCACTTTAGAATTGGCATAGGGCGCCATTGCCGCTAAGGTCAGCGCCTGATCAGAAAAATCGTTCATATTTAACTCGATTCCTTTTAATTTTCCGACTTCCGGCCCGGTCACCCGAATACCCTCCAGCTCCTCCTCCACAGCGCACCCCATATCCCGGAGCACCTCTAAAAACTTCATATCGCCCTGACTGTTATCCGAATGCACATTTTTTACCAGCGCACTCCCTCCGGTAATGGCAGCCGCCCCATAAAAATAACACGCTGCCGACACATCCGGCTCAATCCGGTAATGCGTCTTTTTATAGGAAGCCCCTGCAGGAACCGTATAATCTCTGCCGTCAAAGCCCGCCGTCACCCCCGCCTCTTCTAACATTTTCCGGGTAATACGGATATAAGAGCCGTCAGTTTTCTCACTGGTGATATGAATTTTCATCCCCCGCTTCACCATAGGAGAAATCAAAAGCATAGCACTTAAAAACTGCGTACTTTTACTGATATCCAGTTCCAGATACAGCTCTTTTATCATCTCTGTATCTTTCTTCCCGACAGACTTTTTCTCCGTTACCTCGCTGTCTTTCTCTCCCCGAAGCATCCCACCTTCTTCGCTCCGGTTTCGGCAGCCCCTAATGTGGATTGGCAGAAATCCTTCTTCCTCCAAATAGGTAATTTCAGCTCCCACACCCTCCAGCAGATGAAACAACGGCTTCATGGGCCGTTGTTTCATCTGCTCCGATGCCTGTATCACATAACTCCCGTCAGAAAGCCCTAACATAGCCGTCAGAAACCTCGCAGCCGTTCCCGCACTCCCCACATAAATCTCCGCCTCTTTTTTCGGAATCTCTCCGTTACACCCGACAACCGTGACTATTTTCTCTATCTCCTTTACGGTCAGTTCAAAGCCTAAAGATTGCAGCGAACTTAAAAAATACCGGGAATCATCCGAAAAAAGCACTCCCTCTAACTCCACCGTCCCCTCCGTCAGCGCCGCCATCAAAAGCGCACGGTTCGTCATACTCTTCGACCCCGGAACCTCCACCTCCCAGCAGACAGGCTTATCTATTTTTTTTACAAAATACTTCTCTCCCACGAAAACCTCCTATATATTAAATCATTTTTTTCATGAAAAATTCGGATGCTAAAACGGGGGCTGTCCAAAACGTATATCGGCAGAGTGCACAAAGCAGGCTGCCCCATAACCTAAAAACCAGCCCCCTCCCCCCAACACCCGTATCCTCCCATTTTTCCATGAAAACAAAAATATCTTAAGCTATCTTAGCACATTCTTATTGTCACGGAAAGTCAAATCTTTTATAATATTTGATAGCCGATACGAAGAGCAGTGCAATCCCGCCTCTTCTATCCTAACTATTGGCAGAGAACACGGAGGAAAAAATATGGCAGGCTCATCTTTTGGAAATATATTCCGCATTACCACCTGGGGCGAATCCCACGGCAAAGGTTTAGGCGTTGTGGTGGACGGCTGCCCGGCAGGGCTGCCCTTATGCGAAGAGGACATTCAGAAATTTTTAAACCGCAGGAAACCGGGACAATCCAAATACACCACCCCCCGGAAAGAGGACGATGCCGTTGAGATTCTCTCCGGCGTTTTTGAGGGAAAAACCACCGGGACACCGATTTCCCTGGCAGTATACAACAGGAACCAGCAATCTAAGGATTACAGCGAAATCGCTTCTTATTACCGCCCCGGACATGCGGACTACACCTTTGACGCAAAATACGGTTTCCGGGACTATCGGGGCGGCGGACGCTCTTCCGGCAGGGAAACCATCGGACGTGTGGCGGCAGGTGCCGTCGCGGTAAAGATTTTAAACCGGCTAGGCATCACCTTTACCACCTACACAAAATCCATCGGACCTGTCACCGCTTCCAAAAAAAATTTTGACGCGGCGCAGATAACGAAAAATCCGCTCTATATGCCGGATGCCGAAGCTGCGGAAAATGCCGCTGCCTACTTAGAAGCCTGTATGGCGGAACTTAATTCCTCCGGTGGCACAGTGGAGTGTATCATTCAAGGAATGCCCGCAGGAATCGGAGATCCGGTCTTTGAAAAGTTAAATGCCAATCTGGCAAAGGCGGTTATGTCCATCGGGGCTGTAAAAGGTTTCGAAATTGGGGACGGCTGTGATGTGGCAAAAGCCACCGGACGCACAAACAATGATGCTTTCTGCATAAATACAGACGGTGCGGTGGCGAAGAAAACAAATCATGCGGGAGGTATCTTAGGCGGCATGAGCGACGGAAGCGATATTCTTCTCCGTGCCTCCATCAAGCCCACCCCCTCCATTACTGCCACACAGCAAACCGTCAATAAATCCGGAGAGGAAATTGACATCTCCATCAAAGGACGACACGACCCCATCATTGTGCCGAGAGCCGTGGTTGTGGTGGAATCCATGGCTGCCATCACCATCGCAGATGCCCTTTTTGCTAATATGAGCGCTAAGATGGAGCACCTGGAAAAATTTTATAAATAAGATATGATAACATTCTAAAAAGAGCAGGAAGAATCCTCTTCCCGCTCTGCGTCTTTTTGTCATATTCCCTAACTTCTTCTAATATGCTGATGTGTAAATAAATGGTCTGAGCAATATTCATAGTTTCCCTCGCATTTCGAACAGAAGCGGAACTCCAGTGACGGGTCGTCTAACTCTGTCCTGCCGCAGACCGCACATTTATGCTTCGTGATACCGGAACCGGGGCGCGGTTCCCTCATCTGTGCTTTAAACTTCTGCCTGCGGTGAATTTCATGGGGTGCATAGCGCTTCAAATTTCTGGTGGACAGGAAAAATACAACAAAGCTAACCAAAGACATGATAATAGAAACACGCTGTGACCCGCTTCCCATAATAATATTATACACAATCAGCACACCGTAAACAATCGCCATCCATTTCATCTTAATGGGAATGATAAAATACAGCATCACCTGCATATCCGGATACATCACCGCAAAAGCAAGAAAGATGGACATGTTAATATAGTTGACACTGAATCCATAACTCATGGTGGAAGATACCGCCGCTGCTGCCCCTGGTACTGCTGCATAAACGGAATAATTCAGCACATAGTAAACACCATATAAAGCAAATGCACCAATAATCGTAAAAATAATACCGCTGAAAATATAGACATTAAACCGGAACGTCCCCCAGTTGCGCTCTAACGCCATCCCTAACTGGTAATAAAACAGCGCCATAATCAGCAGGAAAATCAAATTTGTCTCCGTAGGCATGAAAATCCATGTTACCAGACGCCATACCTGTCCGTGCAGAATATGATAAGGGCTTAGCGTCAGCATACCCATAATGCCGGGATTTACGGCATACAGCATAAAGCCAATGGTATAAGCCCCAATCAGCCACACAATCAGATTGGGAATGGCATATTTTCCCAGTTTGCGCTCTAATTTATTTAACCAGTTCATCAAATGCAACCTTTCCTTTCCTATAACTATTACTTTCTCAAGTATAACTATCCGGTAAAACTTTGTCAATCCGGGCGGTTTTTCTTCATAAAAAGTTTATATTTTCCTCATTTTTGCACATTGTGTTTTGTAAAATCCTGTCGTATAATGTACCTTGTTTAACGTCTGCATGACATGAATATATATAAATAAGAAGTAATTGTGACTATAAGAGATATTTTCTATATAGTTTGGAGGAATTTCAATGGAAAATCAAGCACTTCACAAACTCGGAATTGACATCGGTTCCACCACCGTGAAGGTGGCGGTTCTTGACGAACAGGATCATCTGCTCTTTTCCGATTATGAACGGCATTTTGCCAATATCAGAGAAACTCTTTCCGATTTAATCGAGAAAGCCTTTGCCAAATTAGGCGACAGGAAGGTTGCCCCCATGATTACCGGCTCCGGCGGCCTGACTCTGGCAAAACATTTACATGTCCCCTTCGTGCAGGAGGTAATTTCCGTCTCCACCGCACTGCAGCACTACGCACCCCAGACCGATGTTGCCATCGAGTTGGGCGGTGAGGACGCTAAAATCATTTATTTTGAGGGCGGCAACGTGGAGCAGCGTATGAACGGTATCTGTGCCGGAGGTACAGGCTCTTTTATTGACCAGATGGCTTCCCTGATTCAGACGGATGCCTCCGGGTTAAATGAGTATGCCAAAAATTATAAGGCAATCTACCCCATCGCAGCCCGCTGCGGTGTTTTTGCCAAGACAGACATCCAGCCTTTGATTAATGAGGGCGCCACCAGAGAGGATTTATCCGCCTCCATTTTCCAGGCAGTGGTAAACCAGACCATCAGCGGTCTTGCCTGCGGAAAGCCCATTCGGGGACACGTGGCATTTTTAGGCGGCCCGCTGCACTTTTTATCTGAGCTGAAAGCGGCGTTTATCCGCACCTTAAACTTAGACGATGAGCACGCCATCACACCGGAAAATTCCCATCTGTTTGCTGCTATCGGCTCCGCCTTAAACTATAAAGCAGAAACCACCACAACTTTAGAAGATTTGCGGGAGCAGTTAAAATCCGATATCCATATGGAATTTGAGGTAGCCCGCTTAGAGCCTTTATTCGAGGATCAGGCAGACTACGACGCATTCCGTGCCCGCCATGACGGACACAATGTAAAATCGGCAGCTTTGTCTACCTATGAGGGTAACTGCTATTTAGGAATCGACGCAGGCTCCACCACCACCAAAATCGCTTTGGTGGGCGAGGACGGTTCCCTGCTCTATTCCTTCTACAGCAACAACAACGGAAGCCCTTTGGCAACCGCAATCCGCTCCATCAAAGAAATTTACGAAAAGCTTCCGGTGAACGCCCATATCGTCCACTCCTGCTCCACCGGATACGGCGAGGCTCTGTTAAAGGCAGCCTTAATGCTTGACGACGGCGAAGTGGAGACGGTGGCACACTATTACGCCGCTGCTTTCTTCAATCCTAAGGTAGACTGTATCCTAGACATCGGCGGACAGGATATGAAATGTATCAAAATCAAAAACCAGACGGTAGACAGCGTACAGTTAAATGAGGCATGTTCCTCCGGCTGTGGTTCTTTCATTGAAACCTTTGCGAAATCCTTGAATTATTCCGTACAGGCTTTTGCCAAGGAGGCGCTTTTTGCGAAAAACCCCATTGACCTTGGAACCCGCTGCACCGTATTTATGAATTCCAAGGTAAAGCAGGCACAAAAGGAGGGCGCTTCCGTTGCGGACATTTCCTCCGGCCTTGCCTACTCTGTCATTAAGAACGCCCTGTTTAAGGTCATCAAACTTTCCGATGCCAGCGAGCTTGGTAAAAATATCGTGGTGCAGGGCGGAACCTTCTACAATGACGCCGTGCTCCGCAGCTTTGAGAAAATTTCCGGCTGTGAGTGCGTCCGCCCGGACATTGCAGGCATTATGGGCGCTTTCGGTGCGGCTTTAATCGCAAGGGAACGTCACGAAGCGGGCTACAAAACCACCATGTTATCCATTGAGGAAATCAACGCCCTAACCTTCGACACAAAACTGACCCGCTGTCAGGGCTGTACCAACCACTGCCTGCTCACCATCAACCGTTTCTCCGGAAACCGCCAGTACATCACCGGAAACCGCTGTGAGCGCGGCATTGGAAAGGAAAAAAATAAAGAGAACATTCCAAACCTTTTTGAATACAAAAACAAGCGTCTCTTTGACTACACACCACTGACCGCCGCGGAGGCAGCCCGGGGTAGTGTAGGTATTCCGAGGGTTTTAAATATGTATGAAAACTATCCTTTCTGGGCGGTTTTCTTCAAAAAATTAGGTTTTCAGGTGGTATTGTCCCCCCAGTCCACCCGAAAAATTTACGAGCTGGGTATCGATTCCATTCCCAGTGAATCCGAGTGCTATCCCGCAAAATTAGCCCACGGACACGTAACCTGGCTGATTCACCAGAATGTAGATTTCATCTTCTACCCCTGCGTGCCCTATGAGCGAAATGAATTCCCGGATTCCAACAACCATTACAACTGCCCGATTGTTACCTCCTATGCGGAGAACATTAAAAATAACGTAGACGAAATTACCTCCGGGCAGGTGCGTTTTTATAACCCCTTTATGGCATTTACCAACGAGGAAACTCTGTCCTCCCAGCTGGTAAAAACCTTTACTTCTTCCGAGTTTGGCATTTCCGAGGCAGAAATCCGTGACGCCGTTGCGGAGGGCTGGAAAGAGTTAGCTGTTGTTCGCATGGAAATGCAGCAGAAGGGCGAGGAAGTTTTAAAATACTTAGAGGAAACCGGGAAACGCGGCATCGTTCTTGCCGGGCGTCCCTACCATGTGGACCCGGAAATCAACCACGGAATCCCGGAACTGATTAACTCCTACGGAATTGCGGTTCTCACTGAAGACTCCATCTCCCATTTGCATCAGGTGGAGCGCCCGCTGATTGTCATGGACCAGTGGATGTACCACTCCAGGCTTTACGCTGCGGCAAACTATGTGAAAACCAGAGAAGATTTGGATTTCATCCAGTTAAACTCCTTTGGCTGCGGTCTTGACGCCGTTACCACCGACGCCGTAAATGACATTTTAACAAAATCCGGCAAGATTTATACCTGCCTGAAAATTGATGAGGTGAATAACTTAGGCGCAGCGAGAATCCGAATCCGCTCCCTGCTCTCCGCCATTCGTGTCCGGGAGAAAAAACAGCAGCAACGGAACGTTGTGCCCGCTAACTATAACCGTACCATTTTCACCCAGGAAATGCGGAAAAATTATACCATCCTCTGTCCGCAGATGTCGCCCATCCATTTTGAACTGTTAGAACCTGCTTTCTGCGCTGCCGGCTACCATCTGGTGGTGCCGGAGGTTCCGAGCCGTGAATGTGTGGATGTGGGACTGAAATTCGTCAATAACGATGCCTGCTACCCGTCCCTGATTGTGGTAGGTCAGCTAATGAGCGCCGTGATGTCCGGGAAATATGATATGAGCAAAACCGCTATTTTAATTTCCCAGACCGGAGGCGGCTGCCGTGCCAGTAACTATATCGGCTTTATCCGCCGTGCTTTAGAAAAAGCAGGATACCCGGACGTTCCGGTTATCTCCGTTAATTTAAGCGGTCTGGAAGCAAATCCGGGCTTTAAGCTGACACCGTCCCTGATTCAGCACGGGCTGTATGCGTTGGAATTCGGTGACATTTTCCTGCGCTGTGTTTACCGCACCCGCCCCTACGAAGCTGTTTCCGGCTCCACCAATGCCCTCCATGAGAAATGGAAAAAAGAGGTTATCAATTTTGTGACCCAGGATAAAATTTTATCCCATCGGAAATTTAAGCAGATGTGCCGTGACATTATCCGGGATTTCGATCGCTTAGAACGTCTGGATATCAAGAAGCCACGGGTAGGCGTGGTAGGCGAGATTTTAGTAAAATTCCACCCCGCCGCCAACAACGACTTGGTAGGACTGTTAGAAGCCGAGGGCGCAGAAGCCGTTGTGCCGGATTTGACCGACTTCCTGCTTTACTGCTTCTACAATACGGGATTTAAAGCTGACAACCTTGGCTTTTCCAAGAAATCCAAACGTGTGGGACGGCTGGGAATCAATTTCTTTGAGTGGTTAAGAGGCGCTGCCAGAGACGAGTTTGAAAAGAGTAAACATTTTGACGCCCCGGCTCACATTGACGACCTGGCAAAATATGCCCGTGACATTGTTTCCGAGGGGAATCAGACCGGAGAGGGCTGGTTCTTAACGGGAGAAATGTTAGAGCTAATCCATACGGGAACGCCGAATATTGTCTGCACCCAGCCTTTTGCCTGCCTGCCAAACCATGTGGTGGGAAAAGGCGTCATCAAAGAGCTGCGCCACCGCTATCCGGAGTCCAATATCGTGGCAATCGACTACGACCCGGGCGCTAGTGAGGTGAACCAGCTGAACCGCATTAAATTGATGCTTTCTACGGCGAATAAGAATTTGCAGAAGGGAAATTAAACTGATTAAAATACCACCATTCCAAAAGGGATGGTGGTATTTTTATGATATAAAGATTAAGACTTTTATTCTTTCTTATTTATGTAATGTCATTGATATTCTATTTTTCACCCGTGAGAGCATTTTCAACTGCTTTCTTTATCACAGTACTCGAATTTGTTGCCCCTGTTATTGTATCCACATCTATTCTCTGTTCGCCAATTATTTTGTTTATCACAGCCTCTCCGGCTTCGCCACGGTCCTGCCTGTGCTCTAATATGTTAATACCTGTGATTTTTCCATTCCCGACCGTAACCTCCACTTTGGCATATATGAAATCCACATCATATTCTCCAGTATAAACTCCGTCGGAAATATCAGAAATATTTATTTCATCGAAAGTAGTCTCCTTTACCGCCTGTTTATAATCCATCACATTTTTTAGATAAACCGCTCCGGAAATTAAACTCACAAGAAAGAGAACGATAATAACAAGGGAAATGCCTTTCTTTCGTGACAATTTCATTTCAGACACCTCTCAATCCTTCTGCTTATCCGCTTCGGCAGCTCTTTTTTATCTGCTGCGCCCGCACATACAATTTTTCCCATTGGTTTCATGCCTGCTGTCCGAAAAAATTCATCCATGTTTCGGATTGCCCCCCTGCTCTGCCCGAATATCCACGAAAAGGGAACCGCAAGAAAGACGCTTTGACATTCCTGTAAATGCACTACAATTTCCTGTATATCATCCTTTTGAATACAGGTCTTGGTATTCACGCAAGCCCGGCAGCCTGTGCAAAAAGAAATATTTTTCTCATATAAATTAATTTTTATTACCGTATACCCCTTTTTTTCTGCGCTTCGGACTGCATAATCCAACATGGCTGCCGTCATTCCGTTTGTATGAGGACTGCCTAAAATTGCAAGTATCTTTTTCTCAGCCATCGTGCTTCTCCTCCTTCGCAATCGAACGGTACAGCATGTGAAAACCATATTCTAAAAATTGGCTCTTTGACAAATCCATCGCACTTTCTATATATTCCTCTTTATTTGCGGCAAGCTGAATAAGTCCTGACAACATACCCCAGAAATGAAAAATAGTCGGCATGATTTCTAAATCACCGCGCAAATCGCCTTTCTCCATACCGATTATCAAAAAATCTTTTATCTTTCCATTGATTTCCTCTCCTACCTGATAGGTCTCTTTTTCTTCCGGCAGATAATCTGTAGCCGCTCAAAATTTTTGTCAAAAGTTCTTATTTTTTTTGTCAAAAGTTTCGGGAAATATTTCCCGAAACTCATATTTACAATTCAATATTATTCCATCTCTTATTTTTAT
>JAETQH010000052.1 GCA_021770785.1 Lachnospiraceae bacterium | reverse complement strand
TGCCCTCAAAAGCACACAAAAATAATGTAACTTTCAAGGCTATGTAGTACCAAAAGTGGCGGATTTACGGGCTTTCTCGGCTTTCCGTGTCCGTATCTGCCGGAAACTAAGACACCTTTGGAAGCCAGAGTTATCGCTCCCAAATTTGGAGGGGTCAGATTGGACAAGGGAGGGGTCAAAACCGTGACCACGGGGGGCACATTCACAGCCATAGGGGTCAAAACAGCCACAGAGGGGTCAGATTTATGACCACTGTGGCTGTTCACATCCGCTGTTCCCATGCTGCCCTAGCACAGCCCCCAAAAGCAAACAAGGGTTTCCGGTAACACCCAATGTGCCGGAAGCCCTTGTTTTCAGCGGTTTTCCCGATATTCTGTTCATTCCCTTTGTATCAATTAAGCGGTCTACATTTCGATATACTCGTCTACTACGGTCAATCCATGCTCGGCGGCGTACTGCCGAAGCATCATGCGCTGTGTCTGGATGCTGCCGCTTTCGCCTTGCAGCTCATCGTCACGGCTCAATCTCAAATAAAGTGCGGTGTTATAAATCGTTGTATTGTATGGTTGTTTCATCAAAAATCCTCCTTAAAAAGAAACAACCCACGCTTATACAATACTCGCTGGTACAAGTATATCATAAGCGTGGGCTGATTGACAGTCACAAATCTATCTTTTTTCAGGAAGCAGCGGCGGCGTGCTGGATTACATCTTCCAGCAGGCTGTTCAGCGGCTTCCCGTTCTCTGCAAAATGCTCCGATACTTTGATACGGATTTTCCCCATGACAAAATACTGGGTGCCGTCCGCAGCGGTAAGCATCGTGCCGCTGTTGTTGGTGTTATTTTCGCTCTTGGCTTTTACCATAGGCATTTACCTCCATAAATGAAATATGCCCGACAAGGCAATGTCAGGCTGGTGTGGCGCAGGCTGTTCCAATGTCAACCAAACCGTGTCAACCGGCACAAAAGACTTTGAAAACAATCCGCAGGCGCTCTATTATTCTATTTTACTTTTTCTTTGATTTCTTGGTTGACATGGTTGACAAAGGGGAGAAGTGCCTGAAATATCAGGTTTTTTCCTGTCAACCGGCTGTCAACCGAAACGTCAACCAAACTGTCAACCGGCGGCTTTTTCAGAATGGAAGCTCCATCTGCCGGGCTTCTTCCTCCGTGATCTCCCGAAAACCGTCTTTGTCTGCTGGGGGCTGGTTGACACGCTCCCAGCCTTTTTGTGAACCGTATTTCTTATATCTCTTAGGGCTTTTGTAGGCTGTCCAGCCCTGTATGCTGCCGTTTGCAATGCCGGTATTCATAATCTCGCAGATTGCCCGTGTTTCCCACTCTGCCGGGGGATTGCTGTTCCCCAACGCTTCCTCGTAAAGCTGTTTGGAACATACCCTGTCGCCGGTGTAGTCCTCCAAATAGGCGTAGATCATACCGGCCTGCGTGTCCTCCTGCATAAAATCCTGCTGGTGGGCTTTTAAGTATGCGTTCATTTCTGCGCTGAATGACAGCTTATATTTCCCGCTGCGGTAGATCGTCATGGCTTCCGCCCACATCTGGCTGATATACGCCCTCGCCGCCGCTTCATCGTCCAGTATGTGAACCTCCGCCCGTTCCGGGTACACGGTCACGGGGATAAAGCGCCGGTTGCCGGTGCGGTCACGGGGAAGAAAGTCCTGCCGGTTGGTGGTTCCGCCAAACACGCATTGACGAAGCCGGTCTGCCGGATGGGTTTCATACGGTACTTTGTAGGTTTCTTTCTGGCGGCTTAAAAACGACTTGATTTCCTCAATGCTTCTGGCGTTGGCGGTGGCGATCATCTCCGACATTTCCATAATCCAATGCCCTTGCAGCTTTCGGTACACGTTTTCATCGTCCAGCTTCTTTAGGTCGTCTGAAAACCATTCGTCCCTGACTGCCAGAAGCCGGAAAAAGGTGGATTTTCCGGCTCCCTGACCGCCTACCAGACAGAGCATGACTTCAAACTTGCTCCCCGGCTGAAATACCCGCCGGATGGCTCCCATCATAAACAGCTTCAGGGCTTCAAAGGTGTACTCGTCCGTATCTGCTCCCAGAAAGTGATGCAGAGCATAGCGGATGCGCTCGGTTCCGTCCCATTGCAGGCTGTTCAGATAATCCCTGACGGGATGGTAGCGGTTTTCGTTGGCTACGATCTGGATTGCGTTCTCCACTTTCTTCTCGCTGGTCAGTCCGTAGTGTTCTTCCAGATACAAAAGCAGATACTTCATATCCATATCGGTCAGCGTGGCGCTGGTTCGTTCCCATCCCAGCGGCTTCACAATATCCACTCTTTCGGAAAGAATGTTGTAGCTGACCGCTCCACGCAGTAGCGGGTCACGCTGGAACACTGTCAGACAGTTCTTGATGCTGTTCTTCACGCCGCCTTTCTGCGTCCCCTCCAGCATTTCCCGGATTTCTTCCTGTGTCTGCGCCGGTTCCATTGCGTCCATCGTCCGCATGACCGCTTCCTGCGCTGCTGGCGGCAAGTTCCGAAATTCGCTGCTCAAGCCGCACCACCTCCTTTCCCTGTTCAGCAATCAGCGCCGCTTTTTCTTCCGTTTCTCCAAACAATAAAATATCCAGCAGATATTCCACATAGCTGATTTTTTGTAATGCTTCCACAAAAAGAGGATGCCAGACGGCATCCTGTGGCTGTGGAGCATATTTGATTTTCCAGCGTTCCAGTAAATGCAGATAGTCACATAGCACTTTGAAGCAATGCTGTTCCGCCTGCCGTAACCTCTGCTCCGGCGTAGGCTTGGGCGACGTTCTCTTTGCTGCCGGGGTGCGTCTGGCTCCATCATAGGGGATTGAAAAATCCTCTGCCAGTCTGACCGCTGCATCCCGTTTTCCCAAACCATGCAGGGAAGCGGCAAAGTCGATCACATCCCCAGAAGCGCCGCAGCCGAAGCAATAATAGCGGCTGTCCATTTTCATGCTGGGCGTTCTGTCGTTGTGGAACGGACAGCAGGCCATGCCGTTTCTCCCTACCCGTATTCCATAGTAAGAAGCAGCCTGCCGGGTAGTGACGGACTGCTTTACCGCTTCAAACACATTCAAATGCTTCCTCCCGTAAATGTCATAGTTCTATATCCTGTTTCTTTTTTGGCGCTTCCTGTTCCGGCTGCCGCCGCTGCAATGCCCGGTCAAGGTGGTACTGTACCCGGCGCATTTTCATTAAATCCTCCCGAAGCGGCTTATACTGCGGGGACAGCATGGCATACTCCGCTTGCAGCCGGTCATACTCCTGTTTCCATGCAGTCAAGGTGATGGGCTTCCCGCCCAGCTTCTCTTTCAAAATCCGGCGGGCCGTATAAAACAGCCGCAGGTCAGCGTCATGGGCGGTTTCAAATTTCTCCCGCTGCTTTTTCCACTTGATACCGTTCAGTTCGTCATACACCGGCTTCAGCCGCTTGTAGTTCTCAGCCTGCCGTATCAACTCCTGCAATTCTTTCATCCGGGCTGACTTCGCTTTCATGGTGTCGCTCAATGTGTCAAACTCTGTGCTGACAGCGGACAGGCGGGCTTCCAACGCTTCCAGCGTCAGCAGCTTGTTTTCCATCAGGTAGTTGACTGCTTCCGCAAATTCTTTCAGGTTCTTGCCCTTAGCTTTCTGGCTCCACGCCCCGGCGTTCCTGTCCTGATAATAGGAGATCAGCAGGTCGGCAAGGCTCGGTGTCTTGGGTTTGGAAAGTTCCTCTTTGACTTCTGAAATCCAGCCGAACAGGGATTTGATTTTCTTCTTTATATCTAGCATCAGCCGGTTAGTCGCCTTAATCCAGCGGTTCAGTTCGCCCTTGTCGGTACGGATGCCCTTTGCTTCCATCTGCCGGACAGTCGGCCCCTCATGGACGGTGGGGATCAGGTCAAGTCCCTGACGCACATAGGAGCGGTGGTCGATACGGACATCCAGCCCCTTTTCCGCAAACTTTTCATTGACCATCCGGCACCATGCTTCCCGCCATTCTTCCAGCGTTTCCGGGCTGCCCCAATCGGTAGTAGGTACGGCGTTAAATGCCGGCTTTCCAGTTTCATCCAGAACCCGATTGCCCTCATCGTCAAGCGCATATTCCCGGCGCTGCTTCTGTCCCCATGTGCCATCGGGATTGATGGGGCGCATGGTCGTCATCACATGGAAGTGCGGGTTGGGGATGCCAACCTCCTCCTTGTCCGGGGCATGGACGGCAAAATCGGCAATCATGCCTTTGTCCACCAGACAGCGCTGCACAAACTCCCTCGCCAGCGCAATGTTTTCTTCCATCGAAAGTTCATTCTGCAAGGCAATATCAAAGCTGTAAGCAAGCTGCGCTTTCGGGTGCTTCTCCACCTGTTCCACCGTATTCCACAAGGTCGCCCGGTCCTGGTATTCCAGCGGGGCATGGGGCGGCAACAAAATTTCGGAACAGATCACGCCGCCCTTGCGGGTGTAGTCGCTGTACTCGCCGTAGTAATCACTGTAAAGACGCTCCCCGGCCCGGTAAGCTGCGGCGGCAATGGCGCTCTGTCCGGCGCTGCGTCTGATCTGGCTGACCGTTAAATGATAAAGCGCCATCGTCAGTTACCGTCCTGCGGCTGGCTGTGATTTTCAACCGCAAGCCGTACCATGTTCTGAACCGGCTGCCATTCGGCAATGCGCTCCATCAGGGAATAAAACTCCTGCTCGGTCAGTATCTTCACCTCCGGCATGACGCTCTCAACCGCCGCCCCACGGGTAATCAGCCGGTGGCTGCGCTGTTTGCGGGAACCGCTGTCCAGATAGGATTTTCGGTTTTCCAGTCGGCGCAGCTTTCGTTTTTCCTGTTCCAGTTTGACGGTGTTTTCCTCGTACTCTCTCTGCAATTCTTCCAAAGATTTGCTCATATTCTCACTCCTTTGCTCTGAAATAAAAATGACCGTATGGATAACGGTCAGGGTGCCGGTATTTGTCTATCAAACCCGATGAAAAGATACAGACGCAAAGCGGGTGTATCTTTTTGGCGGGTGCGCAGGGATAGCCGCTTTAGCGGCGCAAGGGGTGCAGCCCCTTGTACGGAACGAAGTGACGCAGGCCCCCGGATTGCTGATGCTGTCAGCGGGCAGGGGGCAAGCTCCGCAGGACGCACGATACATGGTCTTTAGACTATGTATAGAAGTGCGCCCTTTGTTCCAAAGGGATTTCTGCCGTTTCCGGCTCTGCTCCGTTTTCCCTTTTTTTCTCCGCTCCTTTGCGGGAACGCTTGGAAAGATACTTCGGACATTCGATCACGACTGCCCGGAAGCTCTGCTTGCAGTCATGGCGGCATCTGCGGCATAGCTCGTTATAAGTGACACGGTTGCGGTCATTTAAGAAGAAAGACCACTCCAACCGGCGCTTCTTGCTCATTCTCGGCGTAATTGGCTCCTTTCCCCGTTTCTATCCGGCATACGCAGATAGCCGGTTTTGGTGTAGCGTTTCGGTGTCATTTTCAAGGTTTTTCCCCACTGTATGCGCCTTTGAAAAGGGCAGCAGTATTCCAGATAGGGAAAGATACCATGCGCTCATTTGTTGCCTTTCGGTACGGTTTCCGTACCCTTTTCCATCCAGTCAAAGAACGCCTTTTTGCTGACCTTAATCAGCCTGCCGCTTCTGAACGCCGGAAAACCGGGAGTGTGAACCAGCTCATAGGCGCTCACTCTGGAAATTCCCATAATGCGCCGGATGTCCGCCACATCCAGAACCAGCGGAAGATCATCATAATTCTTTAATCTCTTGTTATCGCTCATTTAGTTCCTCCCATACTATAAATTCATTACAAATGCTTCCTGCTGCCGTTCTCCCCAAAAGCCGTTATCCTGCCCCATTTCTGCGGTGTTTCCCTGCATTGGTGCGCCGGATGCGTCACTTCTCCTGCCGGTCATATCCCTTTTGGACGGTCATTCACTTGTCAAGGTACTACACGGAACGAAATTACCATGTGCAATCATCATAGCGACTTCTCCTTGACAAAACAATACTTTCACGATACCATAAGTGTAACGAATATAACTAAATTATAAAATTACCATAAGCAAAGGCAGGAAAATAGAATGGAAATGGAATTTGTGCGGCATGAGCCGTGTTATGACCGGATTTTGTTCGTCCTGACGCTGGACAGGAAGAAAATGAAAGAGCGGATTTTGATGGGGGAAGAATTACAGGTGCGCTTTCGATTACAGGGGGATATGGATGCGGATGTGCTGTGCGACACAACCCGCCCGCTTGGAATGTTCCTTGCAGAGTTTGAACATGACCCTGACGGGGAATGGAACCGTTTGGGTCTGGCTCCGCTGCGGGAAGCTCTGCACTCGAACCGCTGGAAGCAGCCAGCCTTAGAGCAGGCCGCAGGGGAATTTCTGAAAACAAAGTTTGATACCGGCGATCCGCTGCGGATGTATGCTGCGTTCCGTATCTGGAACGGCTATCTGCTGGCAAGGGAACCGGCGAAACGCGCGGAAGCCTGTGACCGCTTCATGGATAAAATGAGTCACTTTACCATGACCTTTCAGCAGAGAAGCCTGCTCCAATTTGACAGCGATACCGGCAGGCCGCAGCCGTTCCATATTTCCAGCCGGATATTCGGCTCCGTACCGGCAGCGGAAACACGGCTTGACCTTTGGTATCCAGACAACCGGCGCACAACAGAATGTGTCGCCGCCTATACCACGTTCTATCCGCTGATAACCTATTACCTGAACCGGCTGAATGATTGGGGGCTGTGCTTCCGAAAATGTAAAGTCTGCGGACGTATCTTCCTCGCAAAAAGCCAGCGATATGAATTGTGCAGCGACAAGTGTAGAAAGAAGCAGGCGCTTCAAAACAAAAGGGAGTTTGACGAGAGGGCAAGGGAAAACAACTACGATCTGCTCTACAAAAATGAGTGCCAGAACTGGCGCAACAAGATCAACAAGGCAAAAAGGACAGCGGGCTTCCCGGCTGACCGGCTGGAAGAAATGCTGACCGCTTTTGAAGCGTTCAAAAAAGAAGCATTGCAGAGAAAAAGGGCTGTCAAAGAAAGGACAGCCAGCCCGAAAGAATTTACGGACTGGCTGTATCAGCAGAGTAATATTATTGTGGGGCTGGCTAACATATAATTATCTGTCTACTTATCAAGTCGGAACTTGGACAGGCTTTCGATCAGCTTTGTCTTGATATAGTCCTCCATATCCACGTTATAATGTCCGTAGATATGGGAGTAATAGCGGATATATCCGGCATAATGGGCAAGGACGGCGCTGACCGCTTCCGGCTCCCCATTAGTAGCTTGGATGATTGTTTCATAGGGGAGAAGTCTACTCATGGGCTAACACCTCCATTTTCTCCCGCAGTCGGCGCAGGTCAAGATATATATGTCGTCCTGCTGTGCTGCGTGTCCGTCCGTACCGCTTGCCGATTTCCGCATGTGTTAGATGTTCAAAGAAGTACAGGAAGATGATTTCCTGCTCTGTTTCCGGCAAAGAGGATAGGGCGGCGGCAAGCTCTGGATTGCTCAACATGACAGTCTGACCGCAGACCGTAAATGGGTATTCCTCGCTTAACGGTGGCTGTGCAAAATATTCATCTGTGGTAGCAAAGGGCATGAACTTTTCTTCGGACAGATATTCAAGAGAGATTTCCCGTTTCCACTTTGAATACAGCTTACGAGCTGCGTCAATAGACGCATGGCGAATAACAATCCTGCAAAAAGCATTGTGCGTGTACTGGATATGCTCTTGATATTCTTCAAATTTGGTCATAGGAACTCCCCCTTTCTGACTGGTAGTGCGAGGCGACAGCACTTTAGTCTGTCGCCCCTTAATTGCTTATCTGTAAAACAAAAATTAGTCTGTTGCTCTTAATCGTTCCACGATACTTTGCTTCTCCAGGTTCTTAAAGCAAATATACGGAATCAGAATTGCAAAGGTAATCAAGATTGGTGTGCAGATCACAAGCGGCATAAGTGTAAAATGGAATGTGGAATATCCCTCGGCAACCATTGCACGAACGCCAATTCCAACGGCTAATACACTGATAACATAGGACGCAATCAGGGTAATGCCTGCATAGTCAAGTCCCTCCAAAATCAGCATTTTACGGAGCTGCCGCTTCGTCATGCCAATGCTCTGTATCATGGCAAATTCTTTTCGGCGGCTCACGATAGCCGTTACCATGCTATTCACAAAATTAAGGATGCCGACCAAGGCGATTACTACACTGATCGTATTTCCCATGACCGCAGAGGAACGTGTTTCGGATTTGTATTGCTCGATCATTGTTTTGCGTGAAGTAACTGGCAGCCCACTGTCAACATTTTCCGCATAGTCATCAAGCATTTTTTGTGCAGCCTCTATTTCTTCGTCAGCGACATTGAAAAACAGCTTTCGGAGTGTATTATCAGGCCACAATTCCCGGAAAGTGTCTGCTGGCAAGATGAAACCTAAATTAAAGCCGGTTCCTGCACCTGTTTCCATTGCTCCATATTCAATCGAGTTTACAGGGTAAACAACCGCCATCACCGTATATTGCCGTCCCTCTATTGTAACCGTTGCGCCAACAGAAGCAGTCGGTAATACAGTACCGTTTTCAAATTCTTCTTTCTCCGCGGCAGGGCCAATCGCCAAGACATAATTCCCGGTTGCAAATTCATCCGCGTTATAGGTTCCCGCAAGCAGGTATTGCTTTTGAACAATCGTTTCCAGCGGAATACCATCAAGGCCATACATGACCGTATCAACCGTTTCGGACGTAATTGCATCCTGTGTTGCCTGCGCCACATCCGGCGCATAACCTGCGATATAGGAAAACAAGTCCGATGAACAAAAATCTTTCAAATTCTGGACAGTCTGCCCGTCCATATCCCAACTAAGCTGATGGGAATACAAATATCCCGTCTTTTCCAACCCGTCTAAAGTTTCCACGCTGGAAATCAAATCATCATTCAGGGTGTTTCCGTAGGGATTATAACCTCCGATAAAATCCCCGTCTGTTGCGTCTGATAATTCAAAGTCTGCTATTGTCAATGCGGACAGATACTTTTCCATATCAAAGGATGCGTTTTTCGCATAGAAGCAGCTTAATAGAACAAGGCCAAGTGTCAATGAGCAGATCACCGTAACCGTTCTTTTTCTGTTACGCCCTAAATTCGCCCAGGCCATCCCGGACAAAGATGCGCCCCACTGTCCTTTCTTTGTCTTTTTCTTTATGGAAGTGCTGGTATCATTGTACCGCAACGCTTCAATAGGAGATACCTTACCCGCCAAACGAGCCGGGCGCAGACAAGAGAAAACGACTGTGAGCCATGCAAACAGTGCAGACCCAATGAAAATAACTGGATTTACCGCAACAACGGTGCGAGTGCTGATTGTTCCCACAAGCACCGGCACAAGTACCGCGCCGAGCAGATAACCGAAAACTAATCCGATGGGAATACCAATCAGACACAGCCTGTTAGCCTGCCCGTAGATCAGTCGTTTTAACTGTTTCTTTGTTGTACCAAGCGTTTTCAGTTTTCCGTAAAATTGAATATCGGCTGTAACGGAAATCTGAAAGATATTGTAAATAATCAGATAGCCCGCCAGGAACACCAAAATCATACCGAAATACATAGGGATATTTTCTTGTAATGCGGTAGTGCTTATCTCTGACGAGTATGCCAGATTTACATTGTATTTCAAGCCTGTCAAGCCCGTATCAAACAAGATGGTTTGTATATCAGCTTCAATCTGGTTATCTCTGAACAAGTTTACCTGCGCCATGTGCGTACCAAGAAGCTGCCCCTGTGCGTTGCCATCTACGCCGTTTGTCATTTCCCCGGCATAATCCCGGCTGACCCAGGCCATGCTTGCATAGACAGATTGATTTCCCTCCCAATACCCGCATAGCTTGAACGTAGAGGTCAAAACTTCATCCCCTGATAAATCTTTGCGCCATTGCAGCGTGACAGTCTGCCCCAGCTCATGCGGAATACCTAATCGGTCAAGAACAAGTGTGTCCAATGCAATTTCATCCGCTGCCTGGGGCAAAGTACCAACATCGGGCATTGCAAAGGAATGTTCCGCATAGCTGCTATCTCCCCAACGGATTTCTACCTGTCGGCCTGCCAATTCCTTATTTTCAGCCAAGCCCAGGATAATGCTTTCTCCGATTTCCGCTACATCTGGATGGGATGCAATCAAATCAACCTGTTCGGTTGTAATAGACTTAAAAGAGATTTGGGCGTCATACCCAGTCTGGCGAAACGTCATTTCAACCAAATTTTTGCTCATACTCTGCGAAAGGACAAACAGAGTAGTAAACATTAAGGTTGTCAGAATGATTGCAAGCACCGCTACAATGTTCCGGCCCTTGTTGGTCTTAAATAATCGCCTTGAAAGTGTTTGTATTGGGTTGAACATACGGCCCCTCCTTACTGCTGGGCAATCCGCCCATCCTCAATACGGATGGTGCGGTCAGCCTGTTCCGCAATCTCCGGGTTATGGGTTATCATTACGATAGTCTGATGGAATTTCTTACTGGTGACTTTCAAAAGCTCGATCACTTCATCACTGGTCTTGCTGTCCAGATTGCCGGTAGGTTCATCGGCCAGAATAATAGCGGGTTTGCTGGCTAATGCTCTGGCAATCGCCACACGCTGCTGCTGGCCGCCGGAAAGATTATTGGGGAGATTGTCTAATTTCTTTTCCAAGCCAAGCAGCTTGACGATCTCCATGATAAACTGCTGATCTGGCGTTTTACCATCCAGCGTAATAGGGAAAATAATGTTTTCCCACACGCTCAATACAGGAACCAGGTTGTAATTCTGGAAAATAAATCCGATACGCTGGCGGCGAAACACAGTCAGGTTTTCGTCATTCAATTTCCCCAGTTCAAAATTGTCCACCTTTACGTTGCCGGAAGTAGGACGGTCAAGTCCGCCCAGCATATGAAGCAGGGTAGATTTGCCGCTGCCGGATGTTCCGATAATGGCAACGAACTCGCCTTTATCAACAGTAATGGTCACACCATCAAGAGCCTTTACGATATTCGGCTTTTGACCGTAGGTTTTGCATAGATTGGTTGTTTGCAATATGCTCATCGTAGTATCCTCGCTTTCTTAAAATGGCAATTTCATTTACCTACGGTCAGTATAAAAAAGCGTGAAATCTTATTCAATCTCTGTTGCCTATTCTAACATTGACGTTGCCTATTCTAAAAAACACACCATGCGAACGGTTTTCCGCATGGTGTGTATCACTCGTTTTGTTTATGGAATTGGTATGATGATTTTCAGGATAAAGCTGTCCTGTTCCTGATGGATTGCAAGCTGTCCTCCATACTTCTCAACAGCCTGCCGAATGTTTTTCAGTCCGAACCCGTGTAAAAACAAATCGTCTTTTGTAGTGGTCAGTCCAGCATCCTCCGTTGTAAGGCAGTTGTTCTTGATAACGATAGACAACATATCCCGGAAGCGGTTTGCTTTGACCGTGACGACCCGTTCATCCGCAGGTAATTTCAGACTGGCTTCCAGCGCATTGTCAATCGCATTGCCGAAGATGGTACTAATATCCAATGGCGCAATGAAATCTATTTCTTCAAAGCGGATTACCGCACTAAAGTCAATGTTTTTCTCCTTTGCTTTTTTCGCCTTATCACGGATAATAATATCCAAAAACTCATTTCCAGTATGTTGATAATCTTCAAAGGCTGAAATCTGTTCTTGCAAGGAGGCTATCATTTGCTGTGATTCTGCATTATGGGCCTGCTGTGTCTGAAGAATAAGAAGATGGTTCTTCAAATCGTGGTAAATCTCCCTAACTCGTTCCTCGTCTTTGAATTTATCTTCATAATATGCGTATTTTAGTTCCATTTCCCGTATCTGCTGCTGTGCCATGCTTTTTTGTAGTTTCAAGTAGTTACTGTTCTTCTGATACAGGAAAAGTAATAGAAGCAGAACGCCTAACAGCAGTCCACTAATACCAATCGTGAAATCAAAGTAATTGACATCACCTGAAAAGAAGCCCTTTCCTGTACTATAATACAGCACTAAGTAAGTAATGACACCGTATGACAATATGATGGCCGCATCCCTGCGCTGCACCTGATAGCTGAAATTGCGAAACCCCTTGTAAAGAGAAAATATAATAACTCCAATCACAATAAATTTTAGCAGAAAGTATTGCCACACGTTCACAACATTATTTCCCACCATAACGCTGGTATGTCCTAAGACCGCATCCGTTACAACCAAACAGGCAAAATCACTTATGATAAGCAAAATGAAAAACAAAGAAAATGCCATAATCAGCCTATGCCAGTATTCTTTTAAGATAAACCGTTGCACCACAACGAAATATACGGCAAATACCAAAGTCTTTATTGCTCCTAATGGTATGAGCCATGTCATAGCGCATATAAGTAAAGCTGTTGATATATATGGAAATAACCTTAGAATTACACGGTCATTCCTTTTACAAAAAATATCCGTACAGGCATAGAGCAGGCACATTTCTGACACTGTACCAATCAAATCCAAACAGATATAAAATATCGTCTGTGTCATAGCCAGTCCCCCCAATAGTCTGCCAGCCGTTCCATAAATTCCTTTCGTTTCGGTTGACTTATGGGAACCCTTTCACCAGTAGTCAAAATAATATCCAGCTTTTCAATCCGCTTCACATAGAACAGATTAACGAGATACCCGGAATGGCAGCGCACAAACCCATGTTGCACCAACTCTGTTTCAAGCTCTTTCATCTTTTTGTAGCAGATAATATTTTCCTGATCTGTGTGTAACAAAAGGTTGCGGTTAAATGTTTCAATAAACCGCAGGCTCTTTAGAAACACCTTGAATTTACCTGCATCATTTGCCACAACAATGAATGGGCTGTCATCTTGCCGGTGTCGTTCCAGCCATTGCTTCATTTCTTCTTTTAGGCGGGCATATCTGATCGGCTTAATGATGTAATTGGTGGCCTGATATTTATATCCCTCTAAACCGTATTGTGTGAGGGTAGTCAAAAAGATAATGCCGACCTTTTCATCCATCTGGCGGACGCGCTCGGCGGCCCGCAGGCCGTTCACCAGCCGCATTTGAATATCAAGGAAAATCAGATCAATGGTGGTATCGTACTTTTCGATCAGCTCCATACCATCGTAATAAGCAGTTACCTTTATTTCCACGCCGGTTTCTGCGGCGTATTGATTTAATAGACCTGTCAGGTGTGCGACAAAATCCTTTTCGTCGTCACAAATTGCTATGTGTATCATTTCGTTCTTCTCCATGTCCAGTATTCCACGAAATATTATACTGTACTTTGAGTCTGTTCTCAATGACAATCTTAAAAGAAGCGGGAATAGGTTACCCTACTCCCGTACTATGAGTTACCGTATAAGCGTGGTGTTGTTATGTCTGGTGTGGTATCTTTAACTATGGGAAACTCCTAACTCCCAGCGGGACACAGCCTGACGGCTCACCCCGCAAAGTTCCGCTAAATCCTCCTGGGACAGTCCCTTTTCTTTTCGGAGCTGCACCAATTTTTCAGAAAATGTCATAAGAAAATTTCCTTTCTGCTATTCCTTCTGCTACTCATTTTAACAAACCGGAATACCGAAAACCACCACGCTAAAGTTGCACCTGCGCAACCTTCGGTTGCCCCGGGACTCTCCCCGCTCTCACATCTTCTCCACCATATTATGAATCCAAACCCCTTTTTTCAGCAGCACAAATCCCACCACTGCCTTCACAACCTCCACACTCTGGCATGCAAAATAAATCGCAATCAAATCCAACCCGGTAAAACGGCTCAGCGCAAACGCCACCGGAATGTTTACCACCCAGACATAACAGCTGTCAAACAAAAAGGTAATGCCCGTCTTCCCCCCGGTCCGCAGGGTAAAATAGGACGCATGGTAAAAGGCATACAGGGGCATAAACATCGATGCTATTCGGATCAGATTTGCCGCCAAACGGCGCACTTCCTCCGAGGTATTGTAAATCTTCGGAAACGCCGGAGCCACCAAAAACAGTACGGCTCCTACCACAAAACAGCTCATCACGGAAAAGAATATCATCTTCCGGTCTGTGTCCGCCGCCTTTTCCAGCTCCCCGGCGCCTAGCTGCTGCCCCACCACGATGGAAATGGCGCTGCCTAACGCAATAAACACCACATTGAAAAGGTTTGAAACCGTTGTGGAAATATTTAATGCCGCCACTGCATTTAAGCCCCGCAGGGAATAACATTGCACTAACACAGCCTGTCCCGCCGACCATAAGGTTTCATTTGCCAGAAGCGGCATTCCCTTCCGGATAATCTGCCCCACCAGATTGCCCGGAATTTTAAAATGACGGTAAACACCCTGAATAAAAATGTTCCGCTCCCTGTTCATATGGGTCCACACAATGACAATTCCCATCTCGCAGAAACGGGAAAGCACGGTTGCCACTGCCGCTCCCACAATCCCCCAGTTTGGGAAACCAAAACTACCAAAAATCAGCAGGTAATTAAAGCACAGATTCACCAACACCGCAATAATGCCTGCTATCATGGGGAGAATCGTCTCCCCTGTCTCACGCAGAGTACTGGCGTATATCTGGGTAAAGGTATAGGGAAGAAGCCCGATTAGCATGACGTAGAGATAATTCATTCCTGCGTCATGGGTCATGGCTACATCGCCGCTCCCGGTGTCATGTAAAAACAGCATCATAAGTTCACTGCCGCCTGCAAGAAATATGGCAATCCAAATCCCTGTGATTAAGACACAGCATACCAGTTTAAAGCGGAAGGTATTGCGGACTCCCTCATGATTGCCCTGTCCGAAAAACTGGGCGCTGAAAATAGACGCACCGGATACTGCGCCGAAAATGCAGATATTAAAAACGTTGATGAGCTGATTGACAATGGCTACGCCGGACATCTGCTCAGTGCCAAGCTGCCCCACCATAATGTTGTCTAACAGGCTCACGAAATTGGTAATGCCGTTTTGGATCAGGATTGGGAAAGCAATGAGCAGGATCATCTTGTAAAAGGCTTTGTCTCCGATGAAGCGTTGTTTGAAATTGGACATTGTTTCCTCCTCCGTATCTTAAATCACATAACTCATTTCATGCCACTGTTCGCCTCCCCAGGTAGAATTTGCCAGACCTTCATCGTGAAAGCCCATGTTTTGATACATCTCTACCTTAGCTTCCAGGCACGTCAGCAAAATAAGGTGTCTGCCGTTTTCACGTTCCCGGCAAAGATAATGATTTACCAGTTCCCGTGCTAATCCCTGATTCCGGTACTGTGGAAGTACGTCTAAACCTAAGAGCATAATGGTTTTTCCCTTCGGATTATGCAAGTTTTCCTCTGTAAAAAATTCGTCCCGGAAAGAGGTCTCGTCTGTGGCAATCCCGTTTAAAAATCCGGCTATCTTTCCTGTCTGCTTATCCACTGCCACTAAAAACAGCTCCGGCGTTTTTGCGATACGCCTTTTCATGGATTCTTCCGTGCATGCCTCATTGGGAGGAAAGCAGATGGCTTCCACCTCCGCTGCCTGCTCCGCCTCTTCGGGGAGGATATTGCGAAATTCAAATTTTTCATATAATTTCTGTAATGTCTTATTTTCCATCATAATCTCCTATCTGCTACAATATATCTATGGTTCATATTCTTTACCGCCGGTAAGAAATCATCCGTCTCATTGCAGCATTTCTTTGTTTTTAATCAAAAGCATATTTTCTGTCACACTGCATTCTAAATGCAAAACCTGTACGCCCGCTGTCATGGCTTCTTGCAGGGCAAGTCCAAATTCCGGATGAGTATTTACATTGGGACGGACTTCGTGGATATTTTCCATCTGAATCACAAATGCAGCATAGCAATGATACCCCTGTCCCGCCGCTTTTGTCAATTCACGCAGATGTTTGATTCCCCGTTCTGTAGGGGCGTCGGGAAAATAGCCAATGCCGTCAATTGCAAGGGTGCAGCCTTTTACCTCCATCAGATATTTTTCTTCGCCCTTTTCCATATAAAAATCGATTCGGGAAGCACCGTAAGTATATTCGGGTTTGATTTTGGTGAAATGCTGTTTTTCTAACCATTCCTTCGCTACCTTGTTGGGGGCCTGGCTGTCGATATTGACCCAGCCTAAGCTTTCTTTATAGGCGGAAATCAAATCATATTTCGTTTTCCGGTTGGGGTTATCGGAAATTTCCAATACCACCTCTGCCCCCGGCAATAAAAGTTCCCTGCAGCGCCCGGTGTTTTTGACGTGGACGGTTTCCGTTTTTCCCTCTATCTCCACCTGTGCAATAAAGCGGTTGGAACGGTTTAAAAACTTCCCATGAATGGTATTTTGATACTGCATGATTTCCTCCCAAAATATCATTTACTGTGTCATAAAAATCTTCCGTAAAATATTTCAAGGACTATGTTTCCATAGTCCTTGAATGTAAGGTCACCGTAATATAACCGATACTTTACAAAATAATCTTTTTCGGACACTTCTGTGCACAGATACCGCAGCCCACGCATTTCTCCTGGTCAATGTAAGCCACATTGTCAATGACATGAATAGCATCCTTCGGACAGTTCTTCTCACAAAGGTGACAGCCGATACAGCCTACGGAGCAGGCTTTCATCACGTCTTTTCCCTTATCCTTAGAACTGCACTGTACCATGTGTTTTGCCTCATAAGGTACAAGCTCAATCAAGTGCTTCGGACATGCCGCTACACATTTACCGCAAGCTTTACATGCCTCTTTATCCACGAAAGCGATACCGTCCACGATATGGATTGCATCGAAAGGACATGCCTTCACGCAGGAGCCGTATCCCAGGCAGCCGTAATTACAGGATTTTGGTCCGCCGTTTGGCACGAATGCCATGGCTGCACAGTCTTCATTTCCTGTGTACTCGTAATCGGTGTTTGCTTTCTCACAGGTTCCCGCACATTTAACGAAAGCGACTTTCTTTACGCCTTCCCCTGCGGAAACACCCATAATCTCACCGATTTTTGCTGCTACCGGAGCGCCGCCCACCGGACACTGGTTCACCGGGGCTTCTCCCTTTACGATAGCGGCTGCTAAGCCGGAACAGCCTGCATATCCACAGCCGCCGCAGTTATTTCCCGGCAATTCTCCAAGAATTGCCGTTTCTCTCTCGTCTACTTCTACCTTGAACTTTTCTCCGGAAATGCCGAGGAAAAATCCAATCAAGATACCTACGCCGCCCACAACAAGGGCTGCAACTAAAATTGCTATAACGTTCATACTTAACCTCCAATTGAATTTCGACTAAAAGTTTGCTTCATGCAAACTTTCGCATGAATGAATTTATTCATTCATGCTGCCTCCTAAATCATTCCTGAGAATCCCATAAATGCAATAGACATAAGCGCCGCCGTGATCAGCACGATTGCCGTACCCTGAAATGGCTTTGGAATATCATTGTATTCAATTTTTTCACGTAAACCTGCCATAAGAACAATCGCAATCAAGAAACCAAGCGCCGTTGCGAAACCGTTTACCACGCTCTGTAAAATACCGTATTCCTTGGTTACGTTTGTTAATGCAACACCAAGCACGGCACAGTTTGTGGTAATCAGCGGAAGATATACACCTAAGCTCTGATAAAGTGCCGGCATGGATTTCTTTAAGAACATCTCTACGAACTGAACCAGCGCCGCAATGACCAGAATAAATACGATGGTCTGCAGGTAAGTAAGGTTAATTCCCCTGTTCATCAATGCTTCATTTGCAAGTATAAATTTGTAAATCAGTGCCGTTACAAAGGAAGAAATCGTGATAACGAAAACTACGGCTCCTCCCATTCCGGCTGCTGTCTCTGTTTTCTTGGATACACCTAAGAACGGACAGATACCGAGGAACTGACTTAATACAACGTTATTTACAATGGCAGAGCCGATTGCAATCAAAAGTAATTCTTTCATCTGTACCTATCCCCCTATTCTGTTTTTGTTTCTGTCTGGGTTTTTCCGCCGCAGATTGCCGCATGTCCGCAGCCTGCGCAGTCACCGGTCAGACAGCCGGACGGTTTTGCAAGAGGCTTGCCCTTTGCTTCCATCTTAGCCCGCACGATATTCATGACAGCTACCAGGCAAGCTAATACGAGGAATGCTCCCGGAGCCATAACGAAAATGGTGATTGGCGTAAACCAGCTTAAGGATAACACCTGGAAACCGAAAATCTGTCCCGCACCCAAGAGTTCACGAAGCAAACCTATGCAGGTGAGGCCAAAGGTAAATCCGAGCCCCATACCGATACCGTCAAACACGGACGGAACAATCGGATTTTTAGAAGCATAGCTCTCTGCGCGGCCTAAAATGATACAGTTTACAACGATAAGAGGGATATACACACCTAAAGAGTCAGAAAGGCTCGGCGTATATGCCTGCATGATAAACTGAACCATGGTAACTAAGGATGCAACGATAACGATAAATGCCGGCATACGCACACCGTCGGGAATCACCTTACGGAATGCAGAAATCAGCATATTTGACAGCACCAGTACCACCGTGGTGGAAAGTCCCATTCCAAGTCCGTTCATAGCGGAAGAAGTAACCGCCAGAGTCGGACACATACCTAACATCAGAACGAAAGTAGGATTTTCTTTGATAATACCGTTATATAAACGTTCTACATTTTTATTCATTAATTTGTACCTCCTGCTAATACATTACGGAAATATACCAGACAGGCATTTACACCGTTTGCCATTGCTCTTGAGGTAATGGTGGAACCGGAAATAGATTCAATCTCATTGTCAGCGGCAGGAGCAGATTTCACAACAGTGAAAGTCTCTACATTTTTGCCCTCGAACTGACTATAAAATGCCTCTTCTGTAGCTTTCATACCAAGTCCCGGTGTCTCTGCGATGGAAGTAATGGAATATCCGTTGACGGTTCCGTCATTCTGAATCCCTACGGAAAATGTAATGGTGGACTGGCTGGCATCCTTTGCGGTTACGGTCAGCACATATCCGATGGCGTTACCGGAAGCATCCTTTGCCACCTGAACATCCTCAATTTCATCTGCATAGCCGTTTTCCGTTACAACCGCCTGCGCTGCCTCCGCATCAAAATCTGCATAGGCTTCAAAGCTTGCCGCATCTGCAAATACCTGCTGATAAGCAGCCTGTGTTTTTTCATAATTGACCTTGTCAATCGGCTCTTTGGTAATGCCGTAAACAACACCTAACAAAAGTCCAAGGACAACCGTGAAAGCAAATAAAACCAAAGCGTCATGTACAATCTTGTTATTCATATTATTTGCCCTCCCCCTTAGCTTTTTTCTCTTTTACCACGCCAAAAGCTGTCGGTACGGTATATTTCTCAATAATAGGAACTAAAAGGTTGCTTAAGATGATGGCAAAGGAAACACCCTCTGCATTTGCCCCGAAGCAACGGAACAGTCCTGTCAAAATACCGCAGCAGATACCGAAAACAATCTGTCCTCTTGGTGTAATCGGCGAGGTCACATAATCGGTCGCCATAAAGAAAGCACCTAACATTAATCCGCCGCCGCAAAGCTGAGCAGTAATGTAGTTTCCGTCAAATCCGTGGCCGCTGAATAAAAGCATGAAGATGGCAAAGCTTACAATATAGGAAGCCGGGATTCTTAAATCAATCACACCCATCAAAATCAGGAAAATCGCTCCGATTAAAATGGCAATGGCAGAAGTCTCTCCGATGGTACCTCCGGTACGTCCGATTAACATATCCATGGTGTTGACGGCACCGCCGCCTCTTAAAACAGCCAGTGGTGTTGCGCTGGTATAGCCATCGGTCAGGTACTGTGACATATTGTCGGTAAACTTCGTCATATCAGCGGCAAAGGCAATCAGCAGGAAACATCTTGCGCCCAATGCCGGGTTCATGAAGTTCTGTCCCAAACCGCCAAACAGACATTTCACAATGATAATCGCAAACACGCCGCCGAGAACTGCCTCCCACCAGGGTAAGGTAGGCGGTAAATTCAGCGCCAGCAGTAAGCCGGTTACTACTGCACTCATATCGGTAAGGGTCTGTTTTTTATGTACGATTTTGTTGTACACCCACTCGGACGCCACACAGCTGGCGATGGTTACTAAAATTAAAATCAGTGCTCTGTATCCAAAATTATAAATACCGAATAAACTGGTGGGCAGTAATGCAAGTATTACATAAAGCATGATTCTGCCTGTGGTATCTTTGGAACGCACATGTGGTGATGATGAAACATGATATAAATCACTCACAGGAATCCACCTCTCTCTTCTGGTTTCTAAAACCTTTTTGTATACACAAACGGTTACTGTGAACTTTGTTCCGCACCGTTTGTAAAATATGTAACATTTTCACAGTACATTTATTTCTTCGCCCGTTTTGCAGCCAGCACCTGTTTTTTCATGGTCTTAATAGACTGTGCCAACTGTCTCTTCGCCGGACATGCAAAGCTGCAGCTGCCGCACTCCACGCACTCTAAGCCGCTCCACTTCTCAAACTCTTCCGAAAGCCCCTTGTCGGAAAATTTTGCAAGCCGGGAAGGAATCAGCTGTTCCGGGCACGCCTCCACGCAGCGTCCGCAGTTGATACATGCGGTCGGCATGATGGCTGCCACTTCATCCTTTGTCAGACATAACAGGGAGGATGAGGTTTTTGTGGTAGGGATATCCAGGCTGAACATGGAAAAGCCCATCATCGGACCTCCGGAAATAATCTTCTCCGGCTGCTCTTTAAAACCGCCTGCCGCATCCACTAACTCGGCATAATTCGTTCCTATACTGTAAAGGAAGTTTCCTGGTTTTTCCACTGCGTCTCCTGTGATGGTGGAAACCCTGTGCATTACCGGTTTTCCAAGCTTTACTGCATTGTAAACGGAGATAATCGTCTCCACGTTGTCCACAATACAGCCTGCATCTGCCGGAAGCATCTTAGAATTAATGGCTCTTCCGGTCACTGCATAAATCAGCTGACGCTCGCCGCCCTGTGGGTACTTTGTCTGTAACGGACAAACCTCAAGACGCGGCTCGTCTTTCACCAGTTCCTGTAATTTTTCGATACAATCCGGTTTGTTGTTCTCAATACCGAAAATACCCTTTGCATTTCCGAAAAGCTTTAGAATAATCTTCATACCTGCAATGAGTTCTTCCGGATTTTCTAACATTCTGCGGTAATCTGCAGTCAGATACGGCTCACACTCCGCGCAGTTTGCGATAATGTACTCAATTTTCTCCGGCTCCTTTGGAGATAACTTCACATGAGTCGGGAAACCTGCGCCGCCCATACCTACAACTCCGGCTTCTTTTACCTTATTGATAATCTCCTCATTCGTAAGTGCTGTCACATCTTCACAGGCGGTATATGCCACCTCTTCAAATGTTCCATCGTTTTCAATCACGATAGAATTTACCATATCCCCCACTGCCACACGGCGCGGTTCAATGGCCTTGACTGTACCTGAGACGGATGCGTAAATCGGGGATGACACAAAACCGCCCGCTTCTGCGATTTTCTGCCCCTTTAACACATGGTCGCCCACAGCTACTATTGGACTTGCCGGCGCTCCGATATGCTGGGATAACGGATAAACCAGATCGCCCTTGGGTAAAACTTCTACGATTGGCTGGTCTTTCGCTAATTCCTTTCCTTCATAAGGATGGACGCCGCCTTTAAATGTTTTTAAACCCATTTTTCGTGCCCCACTTTCTCTTTTTTGTATTGTATTCCATGTCAAAAGTCATAGAACACTTATCCTTTAAATTATACCATATTTATATTCAATTTGAACAATAATATTGTATTTTTTTCAAAACTGTTTGTTAAACTCTTCACAATTTCATACATCCGGCGAAATTTGTTGTATTTTTATTCTCAACTTCTTTTTCGTGTCTTTTTCCGTCGAACATGGTATAATGTGCGTAAGCAATGAGCAGTGCCAAAACTGCCAGAGACAAACAGACTGCTTGCAGGCTGGTTTGTCTGTGACAGTTTTGATAGGGCGAACGCAAAGTGTCCTTTAGGACACCTATCAGCGAAAGAGCCTGCGGCTGTTTCGCACCGCACTGCGGACTATACAAAAGGAGCCTTTACACCATGCAGCATTGGCAGGAAACCTTACCGTTTGATTTTTCCCATCCCATCATCAATGAAACCTTCACAGAGACTTCTCTGTTTTTTGATATCGAAACCACCGGTTTTTCCCCGGCACGTACCAGCCTCTATCTGATTGGGTGCGCCGCAAGACAGGGAGATAACCTTATCGTAGACCAGTTTTTTGCCGATTCCCCGGAGGAAGAACAGGAGGTGCTCACCGCCTTTTTTACCTATTTAGAGCATTTCCAGACAGTTATCACCTTCAATGGCATCGGCTTCGACATTCCTTATCTGAAATCCAAATGCAGCACCTACGGACTTTGCGAGCCCTTTTCTTCTCACGAATATTTAGATATCTACAAGGTAGTTTCCAAGCTGAAATTTCTGCTCCATCTGCCGAATTTAAAACAGAAAACCATCGAACAGTTTTTAGGTATCGGCAGGGAAGACACCTACAACGGCGGGGAATTAATCGAAGTCTACCAGTCTTATGTCAGAAGCCGCTCGCCCAAAGACCTGCACCTGTTAAAGCAACATAATTACGAGGATGTTATTGATATGCCAAATCTGCTCCCTGTCCTCTCCTATGCAAAAATTTTCGAGGGGAATTTTTCGGTTGCCTCCCTTATGGCAAATCAATTTACTTCCTATGCGGGGACAGTGGAAAAGGAGCTTATTTTTACTTTGAAACATGACCTGGTTCTCCCCGCTGCCGTCTCCTGCCGTCATGAAGATTTTTATCTGACTGCCAGAGGTGGGGAAACAAGGCTTGTGGTGAGGCTTTTTACCGGGGAGTTGAAATATTTTTATTCCGATTACAAGAATTATTTTTATCTGCCGAAAGAAGATATGGCGGTGCCAAAAGCTTTGGGCTCCGGGGTGGAAAAGGGGGAACGGGTGAAGGCTACTGCTTCTACCTGCTATAGGCGAAAAACGGCTATTTTTCTGCCCCAGTATGCGCCGGTGATAAGGCCTGCTTTTCGGGCAATGTATAAGGATAAGAAGAGTTATTTTGAGTTGTCGGAGGAATTTGTTTTGTCGAGGGAGATGCAGAAGGAGTATGTGGAGCATGTGTTGGGGTATTTGAAAGAACATAAGTAGGGGGAGAGCAGATTCTGCGGATTCGAGGGACAAAAGAGGGGCTGGAATTAAGTGTATGAGGCAGATTGCACCATACAGGCTCTGTTTTTGTTCCGATGTACAGAGATAAGATGTTCTAAGAAATCTGCTGCGAGAGTTATTGGAATAGGGACGTAAACGGTACAAAGGCGCCTTCCATGGCGCCGTTGTACCTCGCCCAGCCGTCCGTGGCTGGGCGTTACTGTATTTCGGGCAGATTTCCAAGAACATCTAATCTCTTCCCATAGTCACAGAAACAGAGCCTGTATGGTGCAATCTGCCGATATACGTTTATGGATGCCCCCTTTTGTCCCTCGAATCCTGGGGTACTGGCACTTTTTACTTTTACGGGCACATTATCTATTTATATCTGATTTCCGAAAAAATAGTCCTTCGGAGATAGATATTTTTTCCATGATTGTCTGCATTTTCTCTGATGGGTTATATACAGACAGATTTAAGCTATCCCAATTTTTTCTCCAAAGCAAATGTAAAATCAGGTTGACAAGTGAAAAAAATTGGCTTGGAATTACTTAGGAAACTAAGGAAGGAGACCGGGTATGGTTTCACTTACGAGAAGTGCGGCAAGATATTTAAGCAAGCTGTCTAATTCGGACTTACCTGCAGTGCGGGCGACTCCTCACTGTTCAGCCTGTTTGCCGGAAAAGGTGAGCAGAAAAATATGAACCGTTCCTTTGGTAACGCTCTACTCTTAGTGGTTATTTTTGAAGTTCTGCTGACTGCCGATTCTAAAAATACCAAAACGGCGTAGCCTTCAGGCTGCGCCGTTTCTACTAATTACCGTTTTACCGGATTATTTCATTTTTCTGACATGCTCACTGGTTTGCCAGGGTTTTCAATTCTTCCAGCATTTTTGGTAAGCCTTCTGCCATGTTTTCATCGCTGAACTGGCAGGTTCCTACTTTTTTGTGACCGCCGCCGTTGTATTTTAACATCAGACTGCCTACGTCTACGGTGGAGGTTTTATTTAAAATGCTGTAGCCTACAGCGGCACTGCAGCCGGCTCCGCCCTTTCCGCTGACTATCCATGCGGAGATGTTCTGTTCGGGGTACATGCTGTAGATAAGGAAACGGTTGCCGGAGTAAATGGGGTCAACACCTCTTAAATCCGAGATGATGAGATTTCCTTCGGTGGTGGTATATTTTTTTACCATTTCCATGAATTTTTCTGTCTGTTCGTTGTACACTTCCACACGCTCTTTTACATCCGGTAAGGCTAAAATTTCTTCTGCGGTCATGGTGCGGCAGGCATCAATAAGTTTTTCCATCAGTTGATAGTTAGAAATCGTAAAACTGCGCCATCTTCCCAATCCTGTTCTCGGGTCCATCAAAAAGCCGATTAAAATCCATCCGGTGGGGTTCTGGATTTCGTCGATGGTAAGGTTTCCGGAATCCACTTTGTCTACGGCTTCCATCATTTCCTCAAAACCGGGGAATTTTTCTGCACCGCCGTAATATTCATAGATAATGCGGGCGCAGGAGGGGGTAATGCGGCTCTCTCCCTTGTATTTTCCTTCTAACCGGAGACGCTCATGTTCACTGGAATGATGGTCAAACCACAAGCCGCAGCCCTCCACGTAGGGCACATTTGCCAGACAGTCATCCTCTGTCACTTCCACCAGCCCGTCCTGCAAATCCTTAGGATGGGCGAATTTCCAATGATCAATAATTCCTGCTTCTTTTAAAAGAACACCGCAGGCAAGTCCGTCAAAATCAGAACGTGTTACTAATCTCATATTCTTCTCCTTATCTGAATAAGTATTTAGAACTTCTTTTCACGTTTTATTCTTTTTCAAAGAAAAAGGATTTGCTTCTGCTGTATCCGATTTCTTTGTAATTCATAATCTGCTCTGTGCTTCCGATAAAAAGAACACCGTCCTTTACTAAGGATTTCCGGAACTTTCTATAAACTTCGTCTTTTGCTTCCTCTGTAAAATAAATCACCACATTTCTACAGACAATCATGTGGCATCCGGTGGGATATGTATCCTTTAACAAATCATGCTCCTTAAATTCCACCCGTTTTTTGATTTCATTGGAAATCTGATAGGAATTTCCCACCTTGGTAAAATATTTTTTCTTCAAATCATCCGGCACTGCGGCAATGCTCTTTTCATTATACAAGCCCATACGTGCCGTATCAATCACCTGTTTGTCAATATCTGTTGCGATAATCTTGATATTTTCAATGGGCACCTGTCTCGATAACGCCATCACCAAAGAATACGGCTCGTCTCCGGTGGAACATGCTGCACTCCAGATTTTTAAATTCTTGCCGAATTTCTGAATCAGTTTCGGGAAAACCTCCCCCTCTAAAATCTTCCACTGCTCCGGATTCCGATAAAACTCCGAGACATTAATAGTAAGAAAATTGATAAACTGTTCAAATTTTTCTTTATCCTTTTTAATCAACGCCACATACTCATCATATGTCTTAATATTATTCTTCGTAATCAGCGTATTGATTCTCCGGCGCATCTGTTTTTCCTTATAAGCGTTCAAATCAATTTTCGCAATCGTAAGAATATCCCTTTTAAATTTTTCATAATTATCTGTCTCTAACATAGTAATCCCTCTCCCACTGCATTTGTCTCTCTTTTCGGGCAAGCTTGCCTTGCACGCTGCGCCAAATGCTCTTCAGCCTTTGGCTGAATGTAGCCTTTGGCTGAATGTAGCCTTTGGCTGAAAGGCATTTGTGTGCAAAATAGGCTTACAACCAAACGTGCAAGCCTATTTTTCTATCCCTCATTCTAAGGGAACATCTTTCTATTTATTCTTCCTCGCTTGCTACAGCTTCAACATCTACATCTGCAACATCCGCATCATCTTCCGGAGCAAGTAATGCTTTCATAGATAAGCTGATTTTCTTCTCGTCCTCGTTGAAGTCAACAATCTTTGCTTCAATTTCCTGACCTGCCTTCAATACGTCAGAGGGTTTTTCCACATGCTCTTTGGAAATCTGGGATACATGAAGCAGCGCATCTACACCCGGTGCTAACTCAACGAATGCACCGAAGTCTGTCATTCTTGCAACTTTTCCTGTTACCACGTTGCCCACTGCATATTTCTCGGCAGCGCCGTTCCACGGATTCTCTGCCGGGAATTTCATACTGAGGGCAATCTTTGTCTCGTTGATATCCTTAATGAATACACGTACATTATCGCCAACGTTAAATACTTTTTTCGGGCTCTCCACTCTTCCCCAGGACATCTCGGAAATATGAAGCAGACCGTCTGCACCGCCTAAATCAATGAATGCGCCGAAGTCTGTCACATTCTTAACGGTACCTTCCATCACGTCGCCGACTTTAATTTTTGCAAACAGCTCTTTCTGCTGCTCTAATTTCTTCTCAACCAATAACTGTTTTCTGTCACCGATGATTCTTCTGCGTTTTGGATTGAACTCGCTGATAACAAACTCAATATCCTGATCTTTGTATTTGGTTAAATCCTTCTCGTAAGTATCCGATACCAGACTTGCCGGGATAAAGACTCTTGTCTCGTCCACGATAACGGACAAACCGCCGTCTAATACCTGTACAACCTTTGCGGTTAATACTTCTCTGTTTTCAAATGCTTCCTCTAATCTCTTGCTGCCTTTCTCTGCTGCAAGCCGTTTGTAGGTAAGGATCACCTGTCCCTCACCGTCGTTGACTTTCAGAACCTTTGCTTCCATGGTATCGCCTACAGATACCATCGTTGTCAAGTCGGCGTTTGCTTCGTTTGTATACTCATTGCGAGTAATGATTCCGTCTGACTTGTAACCGATATTCAGAACGATCTCGTCAGGTTTCACATCGATAA
>JAETQH010000157.1 GCA_021770785.1 Lachnospiraceae bacterium | reverse complement strand
ATTTTATGTGTGATTACGATAACGCTATTTTCCGGCTTGCCACGGCACAGGAAGCAGAGCCGGAGGACTACACGGGCGAGGACGGGCTTTTGTATTGCGGGAGCTGCCGCCAGCCCAAAGAAGCCTATTTTGCAGAGGGAAAGACGCTTTTCGGACGTGACCGCCACCCCAAAGAATGTGACTGCCAGCGGAAACGCCGGGAAACGCTGGAAGCCGCCGACCGGGAACAGAAGCACCGGGAGGAAGTGGAACGGCTGAAAAGAAAAGGCTTCACCGACCCGGCTATGAGGGAATGGACTTTCGGGAACGACAACGGGAAATGCCCCCAAATGTGCTATGCCCGTGAATATGTGGAGTGTTGGGAACTGGTGAAAGCGGAGAACCACGGAATGATTTTATGGGGGAGCGTGGGCACGGGGAAAAGTTATTTTGCCGGGTGTATCGCCAACGCCCTCATGGAGAAAGAGATTTCCGTGTGCATGACGAACTTTGCCCTTATCCTCAATGACCTTGCCGCCAACTACAAAGACAGGAACGAATACATATCCCGTCTTTGCCGCTTCCCCTTGCTTATACTTGACGATTTCGGCATGGAGCGTGGCACGGAATACGGCTTAGAGCAAGTCTATAACGTGATTGACAGCCGATACCGCAGCGGCAAGCCGTTAATCGTGACAACGAACCTCACTCTGGAAGAATTGCAGAACCCGGAGGACACCGCCCACGCCCGCATTTATGACCGCCTTACGGAAATGTGCTGCCCCGTCTGCATTACCGGGGAGAATTTCAGAAAAGCCAAAGCACAGGCGAAAATGGAACGCCTTAAAACGCTGCTGAACAGAAAGGAGAGCCTATGACCGACACCCCCAACAGAAGCACCGCCACTACCGCCCGCCGCCCGGATTGCGTCACCGAGGTACGCCGGGGGAACACCGTCCTTGTGGTTTCCGGCTACTTCAAACAGGACACCACCGCCACCGCCGCCGACAAAATGATGAAAGTGCTGGAAGCGGAAAGTGCAGCCGGGCACAAGTCGCCTTTTACCGCCTAAGCCGTGACATAGAAAAGCGGTCATGCCGGGGAGCGTTACCGCTGGAATCAAAGCAACAATTCATTTTTTACGGAGCTTTAAAGTGATATTTTTCTTTTCGGCTATGTCTTGTAGACATTTTGCTACAAGTGCAGATTTTTCTTTCAGCCCCATATCATTAAAACTTTTGTCTGCTTCAAGCTGCTGAATTACGCTTTGAAGTTCATCTATGCTTAAAAGATTGACGGCTACGGAGAACAGCGTTTTCCTGCGTCCGTCATTAAAATTTGACAAGAGAAAATCTAAAATCCGGCGTTTTTCTTTCTGTTCAGCATTGTATGCAGAAAGCCCTATGCGTTTGAATTTTTCTATATCGGATATTTGATTTTTATGTGTTATGAAGCTGTCAAAATCACTTATATGCTCATATTTGGGGCAAGGGAAGTTATCACACTGAAAGCAGTATTCTACTTTGCCGTGTTCAATGCTGCACTTTGCAATTTTGCAGGATTGATTGTCTATGCCACAGCCGGAGCAATGCCCCGATAAATTCATTGGGCACAAGCGGCAATTTAGACCACAAAGAGAAAAATATTGATTACTTCGGATAAAGCCTTTCATTATCGAACCCCCATGTACTTTTTTTATATTTTAACACAAGACGATGAATTTTTCTACCGCAAGAGCAGTGATAAGCCTTAATAAAAAAATGATAATTATTTTGACATAAAGAAGCAAAAAGGACTGTACAGCCAGCCCCGCCCTATGGTATAATAACCCTACGGAATAGTGGGGCTGGCTGTCGGAAACGGAGGAATCTATGTTAAGACAGACCACCCAGCAACTTATCACCGCCCTATATCCGAGGTTATCCCATGAGGACGAGCTTTCCGGGGAATCCAATTCCATAAGCAACCAGAAAAGAATCCTTGAATCCTACGCCAAGCAGAACGGGTTTACGAATCTGAAATGGTACACGGACGACGGTTATTCCGGGGCGAATTTCCAAAGACCCGGTTTCCAGTCCATGCTTGCCGACATTGAAGCGGGGCTTGTGGGTACGGTTATCGTAAAGGATATGTCACGGTTAGGGCGAAACTATCTTCAAGTGGGAATGTACACAGAAATGATTTTCCCACAGAAAAACGTCCGTTTCATTGCTATCAATGACGGCGTTGACAGCGCACAGGGCGACAACGATTTTGCCCCCTTGCGTAACATTTTTAATGAATGGCTGGTGAGGGATACGAGCAAGAAAATCAGAGCAGTCAAGAGGTCAAAAGGCATGAGCGGGAAGCCTGTCACAAGCAAGCCCGTGTATGGCTACCTCATGGACGAGGACGAAAATTTCATCATTGACGAAGAAGCCGCCCCCGTGGTGAAGCAGATATACAGCTTATGCCTTGCCGGGAACGGACCGACCAAGATAGCCCGTATGCTTACGGAACAGGAAATCCCCACGCCGGGAACACTGGAATACCGCCGGACAGGGAGAACCCGCCGCTATCACCCCGGCTATGAGTGCAAGTGGGCGGCGAACACCGTGGTACATATTCTTGAAAACCGGGAATACACGGGCTGCCTTGTGAACTTCAAGACCACCACACAATCCTACAAGTGCAGCAAGATTATCTACAACAGCGAGGACAAACAGGCAATCTTTGAGAACCACCACGAACAGATAATCGACAGGGACACATGGGAACGGGTGCAGGAGCTACGCAAGCAGCGCAAACGCCCTAACCGCTATGATGAAGTGGGCTTGTTCTCCGGCATACTCTTTTGTGCCGACTGCGGCAGCGTCATGTACCAACAGAGGTATCAGACCGAAAAACGGCGGCAGGACTGCTATATCTGCGGCAGCTACAAGAAGCGCACGGCAGACTGTACGGCGCACTTTATCCGCACCGACCTTTTAACCGCCGGAGTGACCGAGAACCTACGGAAAGTCACCAGCTACGCCGCCAAGCACGAAGCCCGGTTTATGAAGCTGTTGACCGACCAGACCGAGGACGGGAGCAAACGCCGCAACGCCGCCAAGAAGAAAGAACTGGAAGCGGCAGAAAAACGGATTGCGGAACTCTCCGCTATCTTCAAGCGGCTGTATGAGGACAGCGTGACTGGGCGCATATCGGACGAGCGTTTCACGGAACTTTCGGCAGACTACGAAGCCGAGCAAAAGGAACTGAAAGAGAAAGCCGCCGCTTTGCAGAGCGAACTTTCTAAAACGCTGGAAGCCACGGCAAACGCTGAAAAGTTTATGAAAGTAGTACGCAAGTACACCAGCTTTGAGGAACTCACCCCTACCCTGTTGCGGGAGTTTGTGGAGAAAATCGTAATCCACGAATCGGAAGCCCTTGACGGGAAACGCCGGGGGAAGCTCCGCAGACAGGAAATCGAAATCTATTACTCTTTTGTCGGCAAGGTAGA
>JAETQH010000007.1 GCA_021770785.1 Lachnospiraceae bacterium | reverse complement strand
GACCAATTTGAATTTTATGAAATTTACAATCAACCACTTCAATCGAAGTTTTATTGGAATATGGACGATAGTTTTTTGAAATGTTATGATGGGGTTCCAATCAAGAATCAAGAAATCGAAATTGATGGAGAAAACTGTTTTATATCAACATTAAATAGCTTTCAGTTAAATCTGAATGCATATAATCATTTTTTTGATTGTATAGGAGAGGGTAGGGGATTTTGCGAATCTGATTTTCAGTACAAAAGAAATGAAAAAGTTCCTATTATTCTTGGCAATGATTATAAATCTTATTATTCAATAGGAGATAGCATAAAACTTAATTATTTGGGGAAGGATTTTGAATACGAAATAATTGGCTTTTTTGAACAAGGGCTAAATATAAAAATAGAAAATAGTGAATACAGCATGAATAAATATTTGTGTGTTCCTTTTTTTGAATTTGATGGAAATGTAATAGATGACTCTGAAAAAGTATTTTGGCTACGCTGCTATGAAGAAAAGAATTTAGGATACATCAAGGTTGATATTATAAACGATTTGATTGAAGAAGAAACAATTGAGTTCTATAAAACCAAAATACAGAAAAGTGCCGAGAAATTGATGCTTAAGTATTCAACGTTAGACATTATATATGATATATCAAGTGAGATAGCAAACAATAATGAGTAATGTACGACTAAAACGTCCATTATCACTCTTGGTGCTGACGACCGTTCATATTTTGAAGTACAGATCAGGGCTAGAGCTATTCGAGCTCAGATGGTAAATTGTGCAAGGATTTTGTTGCTCAAAGCAGAGGGATGCTTCAATTGATGCCATTGCATAAAATAGGTATGAAATGCAAATGTGTCACTCTATGTTTGGAAGGAAAATAGAGTATGAAAAAATATTATTTTATCAATATTATTATGTATTTCTTGCCTGACAGGATGCCAGGAAACGGAAAGTGAAATTGGGAAAACGAATCAGCAACAAATAGCATTAAAGGATATAGTAGCAGAGAATGCGGGTAAAATTGAAGAAACTAATTCACAAGTAACTTATATAGGTAAATCAGAAAGTCAAGAAGATATTGACTTGGATGAGAAAGATATAAATTTAGATGATGATAGTGATTCAATACAAAAATAAATAAGTATATGATACCGGAGCAATCATTTGATACTTCATTAAATGAATGGGGAAATGATTTATATCTTGTATGCCTATGCTAGTTTTTGATTGAGTTGAAATTCCATATACCGATGTTTCGTTCTATTTGATATCGGATGGATAGGTTGTTTATCGTTTCCCATATGTCAATATATTAGAAAACGATATTTATAACTTCTCGGAATCTCAATGAATGAGGTTTCACTTGAGATTTGACAACTGAATATTGTGTCAGAAAAGAAATGTGAGAGAAAATAGACATAAACATTGGACATAGATGGTACTATGCCTTGAAAAATATTCTGTGTAAGGGTAAGATATCATTATTAAGCGACTAAACTTAATAATGATTCCCGAAATGTCTCAGTCGATGGCATTTCCCAGGCATCAAGATGTTGGAGCATCATGATGCCGTAGAGGCGGTAGTACCACATCTTTGTAAAGCGGTGTCTGCCGTTTTCTAATTTATAGTATTCTTTCTCACGTTTGTTGGAATGTTCCACGGAAGTCCTTGCATCATATTCCTTTTTCCACGCCTTAGAGTCCCTTGGCGGTGTGTTAAACAGTCTTGGATTATCGCCAGTATAAAGAATGAGCTGTATCAATATTATATCGGGAGTAAGAAAAAGAAGAGAGGAATACTTTGGATTGGAAGAAAGGAGAAACAGGACACGGAAGATTTAGAGCTGGATTCGTCTGAGGAGGTTGGGAGCATTCCTTTGGCGATTGTGAAAGAAAGGCAAGCCGCCATTTCTATTCAAAATGAGAAAGAAGTTCAGCAAACGAAAAATGCTTGCGATAGCCAGGATGATAAGGGTGAAGATATGCTGGAGGTTATGGACAGGTATCGGACATATTGTATGGAAGAAACTCCGGATTTATCATATTCAGATGAAGGAAATGCAACAGACCTATTGATGGCTATGGGTACATATTTAAAACAAATAGATGAATAAGTTTTGTAAAGCTAGGCACATACAAGAAAGAGATTTCGCATATGTGCTTTTTATTTTGCGAAATCGTAAAGCCTTATAGCGTCGCATATTTCGGCGTATTAAGTTCCGAGAAGAATGAAATGAGCGGAATATGGCCTGCGAGAACTAAGTAATAACAGAAGAACTTGTCCATAAAATCAATAGATTTAATGGACAAAAGTATTCATAAAGGAAATGTTGTATTAAAAAAAATGTATACATACCGTTTATGATGAAAGAGGATTGGATATCTAAATCAAGCAGTTGCAAATCCCCAAAATATTTCGTATAATTACCTCTGTTATTATTGCGAGGGGATAGCCAATGCGAGCTGTCCATGAGAGAAGAATTCCTGGGGACAGGTAGTTTGCGGGGAGTATTATACCCGCATTATTAAAAAATACTATATCTGCAGTCCATGAAAACCGGCAGGCAAATGAGCTTGCCGATTTTTTATGTATAAAATATTTATTTTAAGGAGGAATAACCATGAAAAAGATTTTAAAGAAGATTGAAAACAAAGGTCAGTCCGCAAGGAACAAGATTCAGAACGTGATACAGGATCAGACAGGCGAGAATTATGTGGACGTTGGTGTGAAAATCCTAATTGCAGTCGTTATCGGTGCTCTTTTGCTTGCCGGACTGTATGCTCTTTTTGGAGATGTCGTTATGCCGACACTGGAGCAGCGTATCACAGAGATGTTCAATTACGCAGGCTGATGACACCTATGATCATCTGGGCAGTAAAGGGCAGCGTCCTGTTTGTACTGCTCATTATAACATCTTATCACGATATAAAAACCCGGCAGATACCGGATATTTATAGTATGATGTTAGCTTTGCTGGCAATATGCGTTCCACATTATGAGAATCTGTGGGGCGTTTTTTGTTGCCTTCCTTTTCTCATTGCGGCAATAAGCATGGGAGGGATTGGCGGCGCAGACATTAAAATCATGGGTGCTGCAGGTATGGTAATTGGTCTTATCCCGGGAATATCTGCAATGATAATCGGGCTTTTGGGTATGATAGCGTTTCACCTCGGAAGAAGTCTGCTTTTGGGGAAGATGCAGTGGAAACAGTCATATCCACTAATTCCGTTTTTATCGGTAGGTATCATCAGCATGTATTTGCTGCAGATGCCTTGAAATTATAGAAAGTAAAGTGTTTTTACACGACAAGATTGGAGGAAACAATGAAATTATTTAAGAATCGAATGATATTGGGCATTACCTGCATTGTCATATCACTTATTATCTGCTTTGCGATTACGCCGCTTATCAATGTAGGACTGTCGAAGAAAACAACAGTGGTCCGGGTAAACCGTGAAATAAAAGCCGGTGAGCAGCTGACAAAGAATATGCTGACCGAAGTGGAAGTCGGGAATTATAACCTGCCTGCAAATGTGTATCACTCCATTGATGAAGTGAACGGAATGTATGCGACTGCGGATATGGTTATGGGGGATTATCTGTTCCCTGCAAAACTGTCGGAAGACGCCGGAAAAGAAAATACATACCTTTACCATCTTAACGGTGAGAAACAGGCGATATCCATTACAATTGACAAGTTTGCAAGGGGACTGTCCGGAAAGCTGAAAAGCGGTGACGTAGTTTCCGTAATAGCGCCGGATTATTTGGGAAGCCGCGAAACGGTCATTCCGCAGGAACTGCAGTATGTTGAGGTGATCGCAGTAACAGCAAAATCCGGATATGATGCCAATCTGGAAAACGGGGAGGATACGGAAGAAAAGGAGCTTCCCTCAACGGTAACGCTTTTGGTGCGGCCGGAGCAGGCAAAGATTCTGGCGCAGCTGGAGGCGGAGGGAGACATCCATCTGTCACTCGTATATAGGGGGACAACAGAAAACGCCGCCAAGTTTATTGCTGCCCAGGATACCATACTTGATGAGATAAAAGCTGCGGAAGAGGCAGAAAGCGAAGAGGGCAGTATGGAGGATGAGGAAGAAGCAGAACAGGAAAACAGTGATCCTGAAGAAATGAGTGAGGAGGAATAAGGAATGTTAAATATAAATCCGGCTTCCATTTTTCGCCAGGAAGAGGAAGCAACACTGCCGGATGGAAATGTAATAGCCGTATGGGGAAGTCCTTCATCCGGAAAAACAACTGTCAGCGTAAAGCTTGCCCATTATCTTGCGAGCAGGAAGAAAAATGTGATTCTTCTGTTGTGCGATATGGTTTCACCACCACTGCCATGTCTTTGTAATCCGTCTGAACTGGTGGAGGAACATTCGCTGGGGAATATCCTTGCAGCAACACATGTGACGCAGGGAATTATAAAGGAAAACTGCGTCTTTCATAAAAAATATAAATATCTGACGATGATCGGGATGAAGAAAGGGGAAAACGTGTTCACTTATGCGCCCTATACGCAGGTACAGGCAGAGGAATTAGTAAGGAACCTGAAGATGATGGCGGATTATGTCATCATTGACTGTGGAAGCTATATTGCGTATGACATTTTATCAGCTGTATCGCTGATTGAGGCAGATTATGTGCTGCGCTTAGTAACATGCAATTTAAAGTCTATCAGCTACCTGTCTTCACAGCTGCCGCTTTTAAAGGACAAGAAGTGGGATGCGGACAAGCAGATACGAATTGTTTCTGATGTAAGACCGAATGAAGCGGCAAACTACATGGAGCAGGTTTTCGGGAAAGTGGCATATACCATACCACACAGCGCAGAAGTGGAAACGCAGGCGCTGGAAGGACGTTTGTTCTGCGACCTTACCCAAAAGGAAAGCCGGGATTTTAAAGCAGGAATTGATGCAATCGGGAAAGGGGTGCTTGGCCTATGAATCAGAGTGTTTCAGGAACACACGAACTGTTTTTCTCACCGGAGGACACAAAAGATTTCCAGTCAGTATTAAAGGATGTTCAGGAATATATATCAAGCAAATATTCCACGCTGATACTGGATGGGGGCAACGATGAGGTAAAGCAGCAGATAAAGCGATATATCAGCAAATATGTCATGGACTATCGGATTTTGGTAAAAGGAATGACGGAGGAGGAGCTGATTGATGCCATATATACAGAAATGGCAGAGTTTTCTTTCCTCACAAAATACATTTTCGGTACCGGAATAGAGGAGATTAACGTCAATTCGTGGCGTGACATTGAGGTGCAGTACTCTAATGGAACCTGTGAGAAGCTGAAAGAGCATTTTGAATCTCCGGAACACGCCATTAACGTGATAAGGAGGATGCTGCATATTTCCGGAATGGTGCTGGACAATGCAAGTCCCGCTGTTTTGGGGCATTTAAGCAAAAATATCCGTATCGCGGTTTTAAAGACACCACTGGTCGACGAAGACGTGGGCGTGGCGGTGTCCATACGTATTGTAAACCCGATGTCGCTTACAAAAGATGACTTTGTAAAAGGCGGAACAGCGACGGAGGAGGAGCTTGATTTTCTTTCGGAGTGTCTCCGCTATGGAATCAGTGTATGTGTAGCCGGAGCGACAAGCTCCGGGAAAACAACAGTAACCGGATGGCTGCTCGGCACGATACCGGACAGTAAGCGTATTTTCACAATAGAAAACGGAAGCCGTGAGCTTGATCTTGTCAGGGAGCGCGATGGCGCAGTCTGCAACAGCGTTATTCATACAATTACCAGATCGTCGGAAAATGAAAAGCAGAACATCGATCAGGACCTGCTTTTGGATATGGCACTGCGTTTTGATCCGGAAATTATCTGTGTAGGAGAGATGCGAAGCTATGAAGCATATACGGCGCAGGAAGCCGCCCGTACCGGTCATACTGTGCTTACTACAATCCACAGCAATAGCTGTGAGTCTACGTACCGCAGAATGTGTACGCTTTGTAAAAGAAAATATGACATTAAAGATGAAACGCTGATGTCCCTGGTGACGGAGGCGTTTCCCATTATTGTGTTCACAAAGCAGCTTGAGAACAAGAAGCGTAAAATCATGGAGATTATGGAATGTGAAATTCTGCCCGATGGGAACTATAACTTCCGGACGCTGTTTCACTATCATATCCGGGAGAACCGTATGGAAGGCACGAAATTTGTAATTAAGGGAAACCATGAAAAGGTAAACGGAATTTCTGAAGGGTTGAAAAGAAGGCTTTTGGAAAACGGAATGCCAAAGGAAACACTGGTGAAGATAACCGGAGAGGAGGGAAAGAAATGCTGACATTACAGCTGATCGCCTGTATAGGCATGATCATGGGATGCTTTTTTGTATGGAATATCCGGCTTGAAGATTTTACGGCGGACTTGTTCAGGGGAATACTTGGCAAGCCCCGAAATATACAGGATGCCATATTGGAAGAAACTAATTCTAAAAAGATGCCGCTGCTGAAACGCGAAATCCTTGAAGTACAGGAAATTTTAAGCGTGACCGGGAGAGAGAAGCAGTTTCCGCTGCTCTGCACGGCGGCACTTTTATTTTTTACATTGGGAGCATCAGCAGCTATACTGATGGGAAACTTTTTTCTTGTCCCGGTACTGGCGACGGGGTGTTTATTCCTGCCGTTCTGGTATATCAAGCTTACTGCGCACTCTTTCAAGAAAGATGTCTCCGCAGAGCTTGAAACGGCACTCTCCATCATCACCACATCTTACCTGAGAAACGAAGATATCCTGACAGCGGTTGAGGAAAGCGTATTTTACTTAAACCCGCCTGTGCAGACGGTATTTCAGGAGTTTGCATCGCGCATCCGCCTTGTAAATCCGGATATAGGGAGCGCACTGAATGAACTGAAGACAAAAATACACAATGACACCTTTGAGGAATGGTGCGATGCATTGCAGGAGTGCCAGACTGATAGGAGCTTAAAGACCATATTGACGCCGATTGTGGCCAAGTTGTCCGATATGCGTCTTGTAAACGCAGATCTGGAGTATATGGTTTATGAACCTCGCCGGGAGTTCATCACAATGGTAATTCTGGTAGTAGGAAACATACCGCTTCTTTATTTTTTAAATCAGGACTGGTATAACGCGTTGATGACAACCGTGATCGGGCAGGTGATGTTGAGCATTACAGTCGCAGTTATTTTCTTTTCGGCGGCAAAAGTGGTACAGCTGACAAAGCCAATTGAATATCGGAGATAGGAGGGAACGATGGTAATACTAATGATTTTATTTGGCTTTTTTTTCGCTGCCGGACTGTTCCTGATCCTTGCGGATGTATTCCGGATTCCGACCATGCAGACAGTAAAGGTAATGTCGGCTGCGGGGCGGTCAGAAAAGAAAGCCGCGAAAACAGTGGATATGTGGATTATGGACGGCGCTGTGGTATTATCAAGATATCTGCCAATGAACCAGCATAAAAAGGCGCGGATGGCAGCAACATTAAAAGCGGCAGGCATGAATATATCGCCCGAGGTCTATGCTTCCTATGCAATGATAAAGACGGCGTTTGTCCTGTTAGGAATTGTCCCATGCCTGTACATATTTCCGCTGGCAGCTGTTATAGTGCTTATGTCGGCTGTCATGGTTTATTTCAATGAGATAGGAAAAGCGGACGAGAAACTTCGCGAGAAAAGGGAAGCCATAGAAGATGAGCTTTCCAGATTTGCGTCCACCATCGAGCAGGAACTTAAAAACAGCAGGGACGTGCTATCCATTCTGGAAAATTACAAGAAAAATGCAGGGCCGGAGTTTGCACAGGAACTGGACATTGTGTGCGCGGATATGAGATCTTCCAGTTATGAGGCTGCACTGACACGTTTTGAGGCAAGGTTAAATTCGCCGCAGTTGTCTGATATTGTGCGTGGTCTGATAGGCGTATTAAGGGGAGATGACAGCGCGGTATATTTCCAGATGCTTGTGCATGACTTTAAGCAGATAGAGATACAGCGCCTGAAGACAAAAGCACAGAAAATTCCGCCCAAAATACGAAAATACTCATTTGCAATGCTGATGTGCTTTATGATTACATATATTATTATCATAGGGTATGAGATTTTAAAATCCATGAGCGGCATGATGTAGGAGGCGCGTATGAAGAAAGATAGAAAACACCTTTTAAACAAGAAAGGAGAAGGTTATATAGATACCGTTGTCCTGGTTCTATGTGCAATGCTGGTGATTGCGCTTGCCGTACGCGTGTATCCGGTATATATTGTGAAACTTCAGCTTGATAATTTTGCGGACGAGCTGGTGAGGGAAGCGGAAATAGCAGGACGGGTAGGCTCGGAAACAAGCGACAGGGAAAGGGTCTTAAATGAAAAAACGGGGCTATACCCCTCTGTATCATGGTCAAAAACAGGGAATATCCAGCTGAACGAAGAGGTAACGGTAACACTCACATTAGAGAGGAATATCGGGCTGTTTGGCGGCTTCGGTTCATTTCCGGTCCATCTGAAAGCAAGGGCAAGTGGGAAAAGTGAGGTGTACCATAAATGATGGAAAAATGTAAAAGGCTCGTTTTAGATAAGAAAGGAAATGGAATGCCGCTTGCTGTGGCAGTAACACTTGCATTGTTGATGCTTGTTCTTGTCATCATGCAGTTCGCGAGACTCATGATTGTGTCTGCAGGCGTAAAAGATGCAATGCAGGAGGCAATTATATCTACCATTAACGACAATTATGCAGATGTATACCATGCGGTGCGCGAAGGATATGCCGCTGGATATCAGCCGACAGATGGTTCTTTCGAGGAGAGCCTGAACTACGGGGATATCTATGGAAGGCTGGACGGATTGCTCGGTCTTCAGGAAGATGGTGAATATCATTATAAAATATCATCTGATGGAGCAACAGAGTTCCGAATTACGGGTTTACAGGTGTATATCCATAATGCAGGACTGGCATCTGGCGATACAAGCTCGTTTGAGGCAGAAACCACAGTGAGGCTTGAAGTGCCGGTTTCTTTTCTCCAGAAAGTACTTCCGGACATGAAGATTACCGTCAGGAGTAAAGCTGCATATACGCCAAAATTCTAGCAAAAAAAAATTGCTGAAAATTAGACATATTGAAAAGAGTATATTACAATGAAATCAGAAAACAAAACTAGGAGGGATTTTATGAAAAAGTGGAATGATAAGACAAAAAAAATTGCATTAGCGGCAGCATTGATTGCAGTAGGGATTGGAGCGTTCTGCGGAATACGCTTGTGCCTGATAACGGACAAGCCGGTTGAAGTGGCGGCTGAAACCCAGAAGGCGGATGAGGATGATGTTAATGTAGTTGTAGATACAGAATATGAAGATGTGGAAGTACAGGAAACGGAGGAACTTACAGTCTCCACCGAACCGATTGATTCAAGAAAAACCGCCGATACGGATGACGCAACACAGTCCATTCAGAATGATCCGGTGAAGACAGCGGAAAATAAACCCAGTGAAGCGCCGGCAGAGGCGGCAACGAAAGCAGAGCAGAACGGTTCCAGTGAAAAGCCGGAAAACAAGAAAATCCCTGCGGATAGAGAGAATCCTTCAGAGACACCATCTTCAGAATCCAGTAAAGAAGACGCGCCTACGACACCTAAAGATGGTGATATAAAGGATGGAAAAATTTATTTTGAAGGATTTGGATGGGTAGATTACAATGGCGGCGGCACATCTGGCATACAGGGAGATGATATCTACGAGAATGGAAACACAATTGGGATTATGGACTAAACGAGGGGGATGCTTTACGGCGTCCCCTTTTTATAGAAAGCGAGGTTTTATATGAAAATCCGAAGAAAAGCGGCATGTTTGCTCATGTTGCTTTTATTTTTGTCCTTATGGGAGACAGAAACAGTGTTTGCCACAGGTGAGGGAAATATGGACGGAGGAGGTGGTGGATTTGGTGCAGGAACAAGCACCAATAAATGGGTAAATGGAGATGAAGGCGTAAGAGTTACGATAGTCCGGGCATCAGATGGAGCTGTTGTATCTGCATCAGTTGACCTGACGAATGTTAATCCCGGAAATGTTGTGAAACATTTCACAAAAACATGCAAGATTGCTTATAAGAGCGGTGCGTCACTGACACCAGATACAGGTACGTATGGTTATATTAATCCAGGTCAGTCATTACCAAGAATTATTAGTACATCTTCCGGGGGCGGCAATATAGCACAGATAAAGAGGTATTTTACAGATGAACAGGTAATCCGCGGTATTGCCGGTTACTGTGGCTTTGATTTTGATACGTTAATAAGCGGTGAATATAAGCTGCTGATAGAACCGCTTGCATATGTGACGTTTCAGGGCACAAGGACGGCAATGACCGCAACGGAAGCGGCCATGTACGATCGGATGCTTGGCGGTTTAATGCATAGTAAAATGCCTTCATTGTCTCACAAGAATCTGCCGCTTGCAATCTTTTTGGAGACACCGGATTTGGGTTTTCCGGCTTGGACGGGTTCAAAGATGGAGCGTGTTTCCAATGAGAGCATTATTTCTTCGCTTGGAATAGGAATCGTGCGCTTTAATGAAATGGTTACGCCTCCGGAATTGGAGGCGGTAGATTACGAGTACAGGGTTAATACGGATGTAATTACGGCTGTAACCATCACTGGCGGGCAGTCAGACCCCGACCATCCGGTTAATGTGACATTTCAAATCGACGGAAGGAGCTATACCGTAGAAAATGTCTATTATCCTGACGGTGCATCGCAGCTTGCATGGGTAAGATGGAGGACGCCATCTACTCCGCAGACAATCACCATAACAGTCAGTGCCAGTGGGAGCGGTGCACCAGGACAGGGAAGCATCAAGGCAAGGATTGTTGACCTTGATGGGAACGATCCTCCCAATCCCACTGCCAACGACAGGAATAATGCATATTCATCGTCCAACGCGGAAATACCAGATAATCCTGAGAAAGATAGCGCGTATTGGAGTATATGGGTTCCATGGTGGCAGGAATACTGGGTATGGCACAGCGATTGGAAATGGCATTCCGGTTCGCATAGTGAATCCTGCGCGGATGGATGTACGACAGATCATGGAAGCTGGGTGGACGAAGGCGAATGGGTAGATGAAGGCTGGTGGGAGTTTGATTTGGAACATTACAGTGCTTCAATGAGCGCCTCCGTGGAACTGTCACCGGATGATAAAAATCCTACAGTTGCAGGATCTACGATCAAGAGCGGATACGGAGTCAATATCACGGTCAATACGACGACGACAACAAATCAGGCTACGGCAGTCACTGGGTCACAGACGGCGGTTTCTTATTTCCCGGAGTTTTATTATAGGACTTATTGGCGGCTGCTTGAGAGAACAACCAGCGGAATGGAAGCAGAGTATCAGTTTAAAAGCAATGAGTATTCCACTTATGGGAGAAGGACGCATTTCTCTCCAATCTGGATGCCGGACGGAAGCTATACTGTATACACCTACGTTATGGATAGCTGGACGCCAGACGGGATGCTGTCAGCCAACCTGACAGATTCGGTACAGATTAGTGGGAACCTGTGGTCTGACTGGCATATTGCGCCAAAGAAATGATGGCGGTGGGCAGCAAGGTACAGGCGGTTCGAGTCCGCCATGCCCTTTTCGTGTTGCCATGCACGATATACATTATAATAAGGTAGAAAAGGAGTGAAAAAATTATGGCCAAGAAAGATTTGATGAAAGGAACCGTGAAATGGTTTGATGTGAGAAAGGGATACGGGTTTATTTCCGATGAAGACGGTGTAGATTGCTTTGTTCATTTCTCAAACATCAACATGGAAGGTTTCAAGAGGCTCAAAGCAGGGCAGACTGTTTCCTTTGTTCAGGACGAAGACGGACAAGGACGTACAGTTGCAAAAGAAGTTACCATTATTACGGAAGGAGAAGATGAGTAATGAAGAAAAGAACAAAGATTGCAATAGTGGCACTGGTGGCAGGTATTATAGGCACTGTTACCTGCGTTGTTTTAAAGAAAAGAGTATGAAATCATATGGGCTGATGCTTCGGTGGATTGAATGATCTACCGGAGCATCAGCTCCTTTTTTTGCCCCAAAAAACAGAATTTTTTAACTGGTGAGTCGCCTATTGTCGATGATTTTTACTGCACCCTCCATCTTTTTGAAACCGCGTAACAGAATATCGGGTTGTACATTGGAATAAAAAATTGTACATCAGGTATGATTACTTGACATATGTGGAGTATGAACAATATAATGCGAGCAGAAGAATCAAGTTCTATATGTGTTTATTATATTAGGCCAAGCAAATGAAAGGCTGTTGGCGCCCGGAGAAATTTGAAGAAGTAGGGTGTGTTACAATGATTGATAATTACAAAAGGAAGGATATATAGGAAATATGCGTTTGCAGGTTAAGACCAACAGGAAACATATTTCAAAGTAAAGTAGAATGAAAAACATATTATTTTTCCCGTTTGCACTAGTTTTATTTTTTGTTTTTCGCATGATATTTAAACGGGCTGTATTTTACCATGCCGGAAGAAAAGAATGGATTACCAATATCAGATGGTATCATTATGCCATGTATTATTCTTTAATGATTTTCTTTACCGGAGTGCTATTGATACCGTTTTTCCCGGAAATGTTTATGCAGATTGGCAGATTATATGATTTACACCATGGAAGAATTTTTGTATCAGTATCTTCCGAAAATGATAAGGAGCTTTATGAGCTAAATACAGGATTGCCAGATAAGGAAGAAATTTTTAAATATGAAGTTTTAAGTAGTGTGACACCAGCAGAGTTGGTTGATGTAATATTTCCCGAAACGATAGAATATCAACGTCAGCTTAAGCAAATGTGGGTTGATATAGGAGTATACAGTGCAGTTCAATACGATTTCAGCAAGGAGTTTACCATTAGTTACGATAGTGAAAATCAAAACTATTATATACTGGCAGATGGTAAAAAGTTTGCTGACATTGAGGTGAAGCGGACGATGTTTTTCAAAATAATATATACTCACTATTATTGGAAGGCATTATTAAACGAATAAAGGAGGAAAGAAATGAAGAGATTAAGTAAAAGAAGTTTAAAAAAGTTGCTTTCGATGGCTTTAGCATTATGCATGGTCATTATTAATCCGATGGCTGTGTATGCCAAAGCTGATGCAGGTATTACCGCTCAACAACTATCAGACCTTCTCGGTGGAACACAAGAAATGATTGAAAATTTACAGGAGTTGGGCTTCACTATGGATGATATAGTGGATATGTTTGCTATGTCGGGAAATGTAGAGGAGCAGGACTTACAGTTACTCTATGATATGGTTGAACTTGACAATACAACCCCGTTAGCATTGTATGATTATGATGGAAATCCGCCTGCATCATATCAGGATCAAAAGCAGCGAATTCAAAACGTATATGGAGTGGCCTTAAGATATTATGGTACTAACTATTATGAAGGGAATTCTATAGGCGGGGAGAATTTTGGCAAGTATTTAACGTATTTGTACTTATCACACTATGTTGATGGACCAGGAAGGGCACCTACTGCAAACGATCTGCCATATATTATTTCATCAAGTGATGTTACTGCTTATAATACGTTTTTAAATTCTGCTAAATTGAATACGCTTTTTTCAGGACTTGCATCATTAGGTAGTGCTTGTTATTCAGGTTTTGATTATACACAAACAGTGGGGAATATAAGCAATATAAATTCGGAGGTACTGGATAAGATTGCATTGCTCTATGCAGCTGGCGAAGGTGAATATAACATGGAGTCTATTGTGGGCGCATTCGGAGATGTTCGAGATGTTGTACTCAGTTACTATATGGAAAACTATGAAGAGGGTGTGGACAAAGAGGCATTTCGGATCAGTAGCGAAGAATATGTAGAAAGGCAATTGAATGTATTAGGTATTTATTCAGATTATGATGCGGAGTTTATTGCAAGACTGAAAGGAATCGCGCATTCTGTTATATGGAGTGTAGTCACAGAATCGCTGTCAGTCGTTGGAGTATTTATTGCGGCATTACCTCTTTTTGTTTACTCATTTACAACTCTTACTGAAGTTGCCGTTTTCGTAAATCTGGGATATTCATTTAGTGGAAGACTCGCTGTACGTACCGGTATATACTTGGATTTATAATTGCAAAATAAAAATTAGCAGGGGCTGTTGCAGAAGTAGATGAAAAAGCTACCGAACATCAGCTCCGTTTTTATGTAAAATAATAGAATGAGTTTACAAAAATTCATCTGTTTCAAGTATAAGAAACTGCATAATGAGCCGTAAAATAAACCGCCTTATTAATGTTTGCAAAAAAATCAAGAAAGAATACATAAGTCGAGACAGCTCTCCCTGATCTTTATAATATATATCGAGGACATTATTCAATTTTACATTTGCGTTACATATATAGTATAATTGAAATAAATGTAGAATTATGTAGTATATGTATGTATAATAGTAAAAAATGCCGTTGGTTTGTGATAGGGGAATAAGTATGATAAACATAGCAATCTGCGATGACGAAAAAAAGGATATTGTGCATTTGAAATCCATACTTCAAGAGGTAATGGATAAATATTCTATGAGCTATGATATTCAGGAATATGAATCAGGCGAGAGCTTGATGCAGGCAGCATCGCTTTTTCATCTGATATTTCTGGATATTGTGATGAATGAGGAAAGTGGAATAGAGATCGGCAAGCATATCCATCGGAAAAACCGCTCTACAAAAATTATTTTCCAGACAAACTTTGGGAATTACTGTAAGGAGGCAATGAACCGGACACACGCGTTCGCGTTTTTGGAAAAACCCTTAAAGGCTCCGGCTGTTGAGGAACAGATTAAGGAGTTTTTCGAGGACAGTGAGGGTATGCAGGATCTTTTGATGGATTTCCATAATGTTCGGTATAGTCTTGATGGGAAAGACGTGGTAAAATCTATCTTATCAATCCCTGTCAAAGAGATTGTGTATTTTGAATATATAAAAATGCAGAAAGAAATAAAAATTGTGACAAAATCAACGGAGTACATATATACCGAGGCAATGAACAAACTTGAAGAAAAAATGCGGCCTCTGGGCTTTGAAATGTGTTGCCGTGGAATACTGGTTAATCTGGAGAGAGTTATGCGGATTAAAATGTATGACATTCTATTGGATACTGGTGGAAATGTTCCGCTGTCGCAAAGGAGAGTTAAAGAATTTAGGGAAAGGATAAATGAATATCTGCATGATTCATTTTATTAGGGTATGGATAGAATTATTTTATTGTTTTGCTCATTTATATCTTGTGTGATTCTTGTAAATTTATTGTTCCAGTTTTTTAATGACAGATATTTGAGAGCTTATAATAGTAAACTATTATACATATTGTTGCCAATAGTAAGTATTATTGTTGTTACTCCAATAAATATGTTTATGAGTCCTATACTTAATATGCTTGTAAATGTAATCTGGATTGGGTTTGTTAGCTACTTTTTTTATTACGAAGAAAAAGATAGAAGATTTATACAAATATTTGAGTCGGAAGCATTATTCATGGTTATAGGTGTAGCAGAAGCACTAGGAGTTTTCTTGATTGACGTAATTATGGAAATAATACAGATAACTCCACAAAGTACGGAGATTCAAAAAAGTATAGAAACTGCTTTTTCAAAAATTGTATTATTGTTTTTATACTATGTAGTTTTTAGTCGATTATGGAAAAAGAGTATCCTTCGTACAAAAACGCAATATATTCTTTACTTAATAATGTTTGTGTACAGCGTTGTCAATGTTTTAATTATTGCAGTTATTTCTAATAGAGAAAATCCCTTAGTATTGATGGTTATTGTAGGATGTACCATCTTTGCAAATATGTACCTGCTGTACTTTATAAAGTTTTCAGATGAGCGGAATTATTATAAGATGCAGTTAGAGATGATGGAACAACAGGAGAAGATTCAATATGACAACTACGAGATACAAAGTGTGAAATACAAAGAGGCTATGAGTATTTTGCATGACGTTGATAAGCATATGAAAACGATCGAGGGGTTATATCAGGAAGATTTTAAAAGAGAGGCTCTAAATTATACAAATCAGATACGAAAAATGCTGCAGCCGCTGGTTCCCTTTATGTATACAGACAACCCGGTATTAAATTGTTTGTTGTCAGATAAAAAAAGAGTGGCAGACAGAAGTGGAATCTCATTTAAAATAGAAACAAATGAAGTCGACATAAATTTTATGAAACCAATAGATATAACTACTTTATTTGGCAATTTGATTGATAATGCATTAGAAGCAACTAAAAAATGTAATGAAGAAAAATATATCGGTTTATACGTTAAAGAATATAATGAGATGATATCCATTAGAATAGAAAATAGCGTAGAAGATCCAGTAGTAGTTAAAAATGGAAAAATTTATAGCAGTAGCGCAAAAAGAAATGGTGTCGGATTATTAAATATACAGAGATGTATAGAAGATTATTTAGGTAGTATTATTTATAAATATTCCAATCAGTTGCTTGTATGTGATATTGTTTTGAACAGAGTTGATGAATAGATGAAATAAGATGGATTAATTAGGTTTATCCTATTTTCGTGTCCGTATTTATCTGTATTTATATATTAGGTTGTACATCGGAACAAAAAGTTGTACATTTTGAAAAAACTATTGATTATTGCTATATTTTTGGTAAAATTTTACACAAAAAAATAAAGGAGAAGAATAAATGAAGAAAGTATCTAAAATTATTGCTGCTGTTATTAACAAAAATATTCAAAAGGAAATGAATAGTGCATGCGCAATTTTTGGCTATCAGCCGGTTGTACCGGATTCCGCAAAAAAATTTAAGAACAGAAAGAAAAAATAGTGAGCGAGAAATATAGAAATTTTATTGATAAAATTACATATGGGTTAGTTGCGGATAGTACAATAAATTATGCTGATGTGGAAGTTTATAAGTTTGGTTTGGAAATGACCATACTAAAAGCATTCCATTATATTTCTTATATTGCAATAGCTCTATGTATGAAAAAAATTATTGAATTCGTAGTTATTTTTGCGGTTCTGTATGCTTTTCGGCGCAATACAGGTGGTTTCCATGCTAAAACAAGAATTGGATGCTACCTGTTTTCCTGCGCCGTTATTTTTTTATCTCTTTTGGCAACAGAGATAAACTTCAGTTGGCAGGGTGCCGCAGTAATCTCAATTCTTGACATAATCATATTGCTAATATTGTCGCCAGTAAAGAATAGCAATAGAAATTTGGATACAGAAGAAATAGAATATTTTAGGCATAGACTTAGAATGTTATCAGTGATTTTTTCTGTGGTCTATATTGTAACACTCGGATTAAAGGCTGGATATCTTATTACATTGTATACAATAGGGTTGACTATGGATACTCTTTTGACTATTTTGGGGAAATTGCAATTTATAAAGCAATCCTAAGCTTGCCAATATGTACGTCAAAACAAAAAGTTGTACGTTTGAAAATTACTATTAACAAATTTAGAGAATTTGACGAATCACAATGTAACTATATTAAAGTAAGGGAAAGAATACACAATAGGTTCTCTAAAACTCGGCATCAATTAGTAAGGGGGGTATTTACCATGAGAAGAAAGAATTTTCTGGCAATGGCAACTGCAACAATGATGGCATTTGCAATAATGTTTTCATCTGTGGGGGCAGCAACGGTTAATGCTGCGGAAGCATTGGAAAAAGAGGGCACAGAAGTAGTTGTAATAGATATGAATGATGTGATAGATGGAGAGGCGATCGTATATGCGGCTGATCCAACAGCATCAAAAGTGTTATCCAAGGATTATGCAACTTCTACAGGTCAAACAGGGACTATCTATTCTATTGGTCAAAATGTGGACTTCAGTGGTGTGATTCCGGATGGAGCGACGATTAAGAGTATTACAATTTATTGTCCGACAGGTACAAAAGTTACTCAATCTAAATACACTACAATTAAAAACTATGTTATTACCAGCTATGCAACAAATACATCTGCAACAGTGCCGTTCCAACAGACCAGTAAACCGTCGTCAACAAACAAAACAACAGCTTTTGAGGGCGAGGCTGCAAATGTTAAATTTCTTGTTAGGATTGAAGGAAGGATATTACAGCAGTATACAGGAATGGATGGCTTTACCGTATTTGGGGGTAAAATGATTGTAGAATATGTAAAAAATTAAGAGGTGTAAGATATGGGTGTTTCAGTTGGAATGATAAATAGCAATAAGAACCAACTAATTACATCATGTAGTAGCGGCGAACCCAATTGGTCATATATTCCTTCGGCATCCAATGCAACTAAGGCAGAAGCTGAATATGTGGCAGAAATAAAAGAGCTTGCTCGTAGAGCAGCAACAGCTAAGAGTACGGCAGAACGAGATGTTATAGATCGGAAAGTGCTACAGTTAAGGGCAGGATATTTATCAGATGTGGCGCCCGATAGAAAGAGGTTGTATCAGTCTGCAAAAAACGCTATGAGCAGAAATAATGGCAGTAATACAAAATGCCGTGGAATTGGCGAGTTGACACTGCTTGATTTTTTGGAACAGTCAGAAGGGCATGGCAGTCTGGCTGACAAGCAGTTTGCGCTTGCAGGGGGAGGAATGCTTACCTGTCCAATATTAACAACAGGCGGCTATGGAGCTGTTATTGAATGTCAGGGTGCAAAGGTTTTGTCTAATACCGGGAATGGTTGGAGCTATGAAATGACACCAGCAGAACTTGCAAAAAAGAAGCAGTTTTATTCAATCTATTGGAGTGAATACCGCTCTGCAAAAGGAAACAGCGAGCTTGCTGCATTGCCAGATTATCTGGAAGAACGCAACGTGTTCGATGCAAAGGCATAAAGTATATGCGATGATATTGTTCTTGTGGTACAAAGGGATTATATGGAAAAGGATTTCAAATTATTTTATCAAGGAGGACGGGTTTATGTCAAAAATCACAGATTATGGGTTTTTATTTCAACAAATGTTGGGAACAAAAAACGCAAAAAACGCAAGTGTTATAGGTAGTTTTCAATTATCGCAGTTAAACAGTAGTTCTGTGCAAGCACAATTAAGGGCTGCTGGTATTGATACGAACAGCGCTCAATATAAGGCAGCAATAAAAGAAATGACGCAGAATGGAAACGGTGCAATGTTCACAAATATCCAGTGCATTAAAAATTCGATGAAATGTTACGATAAAGACGGTGATTATATCAACCCCAGAAACGGACTTGCCGGACTTGTGCTGACGGATGAAAATGCAGGTCGTCAGAAGCGCATCATTTCCATTTCGGAGAGTAGCAAGGACGAGATGTTTGAGCTGACGAAGAAAGAATTCTTGAGTGAAAACGGTGTTTTAAATGGAGACACGACAAAGCGCAGGGATGTATATGACAATTTGTACAGAAAAACGAAGAAAGATGATCGATTAGCAGCGGGGTATACTATGGAGCAGTATGAGCGGGCGTATCGGCAGACATTTATATCCGCAGTGAAGCAGGCAGATTCAAATTGGGAAATCGGGAAGCCGATCCCGTCTGGGGCTTTGAACGGAATTACAAGGGAATCCGTGGAAGCGAACTTGAAGAAATCTGGCAGTTTGCTGACACAGGCATCAGTGGATACAAGGATATAGCATGTTTTATATGGCATATATTTCACTTATTATTTCAAATTTTAGGAGGTCATAAAATGAAAAGAGTAACAAAAAGAGTTTTTGCAGCTGTTATGGCTTGTATGATGGCTTGCTTAATGTTTGTAACACCTGTGCTTGCTGCTACCAATAATTTCAGTAAAACAACAGTAAAACTGAATGCAATTAGTGGCGGAGAATCAAGATATAGCTCAGTTACATCGGGAAGTGTTTCGGGAAGCAATCCGTCCATAACTAAGGTGGAGTTGTATTGTAATGTGGCTAGTGGAACCGATCCATATACGATTTATGTTGAAAGTCCAAAGGGAACAATAAAATCAATCGCAGGACCGACCAAAAGTGGAAACGTTACCATAACTGGATTTGAAGGCGAAAATCCGAGTGGAACATGGACGATATGGATTAAAAATAAGGGTGTATCTTATAACGGAAACATCTATCCGGCTTCTACGGTAACGATAACATTAAAAGTAGCATATAGTTACTAAAACTGCTTGTCTTAAATGAGGTATAGTAACATGTGAATATATGCCAATTAAATATAGTCCTCTTGGGTTGGATAGAAATTCAGCTCAGGAGGACTTTATAATTAGGAAATAATAATATCGGTTTACGGAAGCTAGGAGGTAAAATTTACGAGAAAACGAATTTTAGCATTAACAATGTTTTTTCTTTCTCAAATGGATTAAATGTTAATGCTGTGAAACCGGAAAATGGCTTGGAAAGTGTTTCTTGAAAGTAAAATCTTTACAAGCATGAAGTTATATATTATAATATCTTCATGTTTATTAAATTTTTCAATGTTACCGGCATAGTCGGTATGATTTCTTTTAATTCCTGGAAACAGGTATAGTAACTAAATAACAGGATTGCACTTGCACTTGGGTTATAAGCTCAGGTGCTTTTTTTATGCGAAAAATTCGTATATATGCAAAATTTTGAAGAAGGAGGGAATGTTTTATGCAATCAATAACCAAAGAACCAGACAAACCGGACGGAAGCACATTAAAAGAGATGTGTTTGATTGTCCAGGCTGCGGATGCGGAAGCAGACATGGGGCAGTATGCATTAGAGACGGGAAACATAGTCTTGTCAATGCCAGAGGAAGTATCAATGGAAGCCATGCGCTGCACCGGCACAATCATACCAGATAAAAAGCCGGCACATGTCGCGCTTTGCCTGCAGGAGTTTGTTGCAGAAGCGCCAAAACTGTACGCTGATGGTCCTGAAAAAAAGGATTTAACGTATGGTTTCTTTGCAGCACGTCATGCAGATACGGTAATCTCGGAGTGTGCCGTTTATTTTCCGCACACGTCAACGGAAGAATATCTTCCGATCCGTATCCTTTCCGTCATAATGATCTTTGAAGACGGCAGGGAACTGGATTATTCGGACAAAATTTCATCTTACGTCATTGACTGTCTGGCAAAGGCCGCATGGTAACATCAATTTAGAAAAGGAGAAAAAAGAAATATGGCAACAATTAAGAGTTTTGAAGTAGACCGTTGGAGCGAAAAGGACGAAAAAGGCAGGGTGAAGCATATTGGAATGCTGAAAATGGGTGAAGTCTTTGAAATGCTCAAAGAACACCTGTCAAGCAAGGACATGCTGCCAGACGAGTATTTCCTGATAAGCCAGAACGACTGGAATGAGGACTGGGAGCTTCCGGATTATGATTATGCGATATGCATCCCGAATTTCGGCGGAAGCGAGGGAATATACCTTGACATTTCACTGGTATACGATGATGAGCAGAAACAGAGGCGTCATTTGCGCTTTGTGACAGGAAAAACACTTGAAGAAAGTGCGGATGCCTTCCTCAAGATGGCGCGGATTGCTGCAGAATGTTCGCTGATGCTGAACGGACACGGATCGCGTTACAGAAAGTCGGATGTGGACGTGTCGTTAAATCCGGCACAGACACTGTATCTGACGGATCTGTTGGAGAAAAAGTTTGTCAACAGCATGGATCCGAATGAGCAGGATATGCTGTCAGGGCTCCTGAAACAGCTCGTCTGTGTCAGCTATGTGCCGGTCATGGCAGTCTGCCGAAAGGAAGATAATCTGTTTTCACTTTGGCTGCATGATATGCCTGATGTACGATTAGATGCGCTCATACTTGGAAGCTTTGTCCAAAAAGGAAAGCTGGAGGATTTGATGGAATCACTGCCCGTTGACGGCGGACAGCATTTGTGTCTGATCCGGGAAGAAAAAACGGGAGAATACAGCCTGCATACCTGTGATGCCGGAAAATTCTATCATTCCGTGCATGGGCAGGAAGGGCGCAGACTGTTCGGAACTAAGGAGGAGATTATCCATGAAGTCAAATTGCAGGGCGGGAAGTAAAAGAATAAATGAAAAAAAGACGCATTATATGCTGTTTTCCTGCAATGAATGGAAAGAGTACAGCAGTATGAGATTTCTGGGCGCGACAGACAATCCGGAGACTCTTTATGTAATGATCGGCTCATGCATCAGGGCGGATGACATGCTGTATGGATGCGATAATTCCAAAGAGTCATGGAAACACTTTCAGGAAGATTACCATCGTAGCGAAATAAATCTGGACCTGCTGCAGTACGGATATGTGGAAACATATGAAGAGTCCGGCATATTAAGCAGGGAATTTGCAGGGGAATTTCCCAAGGCAGCATCTACATGGCGGGCACTGGGAGGAAAAGCAGGATGAATGACAATGATATTATGGCGCGGCTTATACTTGGAAATGTGGGAGATGAAACAGCACTGAGAAATATCTGTGAAGCGCATAATCAGTGCATAGACGAACTGGCACAGGAAGAAAAGGATTATATGTATGCCACAAACAATTTCTATTACAGTGCCGAGGAATTTAGCACCATCCATAGCGAGGAAACCGATGAGCTGTTCCATGAGCTGCTTGAAGCGGGGACGATTGTTGCTACAAAAGACGGATTTGTGTGGGTAAACTGTGTGTAAACACCAGCAGATGAAAATGGCGGAAAGCCTGCCGCATGTTAATCTGTCACAAGATCAGGAAAACAAATAACAGAATGGAGGAAAACACTATGAACAAAGTAATTTTGATGGGACGCCTCACACGGGATCCCGAAGTACGGTATTCTACAGGGGAGAATGCAATGGCTATCGCCAGATATACGCTTGCGGTAGACCGGAGATTCCATCGCGAAGGTGAAGCGGAAGCAGATTTTATATCCTGCGTTGCTTTTGACAAACGGGCAGAGTTTGCGGAAAGGTATTTGCAAAAAGGAACAAAAATCATAGTCAGCGGCAGGATTACCACGGGGAAATACACCAACAAGGAGGGCCAGACTGTATATACAACCGATGTGATAATAGAAGAATGTGAGTTTGCGGAAAGCAAGAACGCAAGTGAGAGGAGCCGGCAGGCAGACAATAGCAGTCCGGCATCCGCAGCTTCTGGTGATGGTTTCATGAATATCCCTGACGGGATTGATGAGGAACTTCCGTTCAACTAGGGATCACACTTTGGGTAGTTCTAATTCCCCAAATTTAAAGCAGGCTAAAAAACTAAATATGAAATATGGAAAGCGTATCTTAATAAAGACGCTCTTTCTTATATTAATTTTATCTATGAAAAAAGGAGGTGGCAGCGTAAAAGCTGCCTGTTTTTGTATGAACAAACAGAGAATTTTTTTTGATCTGGACGGAGTGCTTGCGGTCTGGCAGGATGTGCCGCAGGAACACCTAACCCAGAAGGGGTATTTTTCCAGCATTCCCATACAGGAAAACGTCGTGGCAGCTTTCAGATTATTGGAACAGCTTCCCGATATTGAGCTGTATATTTTATCCTGCGTATTTCAGGACAGTCATTCTGAGTCGGATAAAAAAGCATGGGTAAAAGAGCATCTTCATCTGCCGGAGGAGAGGCAGATATACTGTCCCTGTGGGGGCAGAAAGGAGCACGCGCTGGAAAAGATTGGCGGAATACGCCCATCAGATGTGTTGATTGATGATTATACGGAAAATCTGCGGTACTGGGCCGGCATACCTATAAAATTTTACAATGGGATCAACGGAACGAAAGGGACATGGCAGGGCAACGGAGTATATTTTGTCATGCAGCCGGAAACCATAGCCAAGCAGATTTACGAGCTGGCGGTTATTCAGCCCTACAGCATTCTGCAAAGGATTGCCTGTTGGAATGCTGTATTTCCTGCTTATTGAAGGGCATTGCACAAAACTTTTGTTTTCTCTATGTAAATGCTTTTTTTTTTGATATAATAATAAATATGGCAGGCGACCTGTACAGGTCATTCATCATATATGGTAAATGAACTTTTGTGCAGGCAGAAAGGAGAGGATTTGCGATGTACCTGAAGCGGAAAGCATATGAAGAGCTGACGGCCTGGAAAAAACGTCCGGACCATTCCACGCTGGAAGTATCTGGTGCAAGGCAGGTAGGTAAAACCTATATTGTAAACCGATTTGCAGATGAACAGTACAGCCAAAAGATATACATAAATCTGCTGGATCTTTCCGGGGAACTTTTTTTGGTGCAGTACCGGGAATTGTGGCAGGAAATGAAATCAGGGAAAAGATACCAGAATCCAATATATGAACTGATTAAAAGGTATCAGCCTGATTTTGAGGATTCAGAGGACACAATTGTTATTATTGACGAAATTCAGGAATCGGCAGACATTTACAACCGCATCCGGGAATTCACGCGCACGCTGAAATGCGATTTCATCATTACAGGGAGTTATTTGGGAAGAGTTTTGAAACAGGAATTTAAGTATTCTTCCGGTGACTTGGATTACCTTGAAATCTGCACGCTTGGATTTGAGGAATTTCTGACAGCCCTTAACCGCATCGATCTGTATGAGAAGATGAGTCTGTGCGGAGAAAGTGATGCAGAAACCTATCAGGAGCTGCAGAAATTATATAATGATTACTGCATGATTGGCGGGTATCCGAGTGTTGTCCTGAAATACCTGAAAAATGCGCCCCTGCAGGACTGCCAGGCTGAACTGCTTAAAATCATCCGCCTTTTTACCAATGAGAGCAGAAGGTACTTCGAGGACATATTGGACGCTGCTGTTTATGAAAACATCTTCTCTGGTGTTGCCCGCATTCTGGCCAAAGAGAAGAAAGGCTTTGACGCGGACAGCTTCAGCGAGGAACTGCAGGGCATTGTTGTGAAGGATTACTCCAGCAATATAACCAAGGCAACGATAAACAGGGCAATCGACTGGCTTTACAGTTCCGGGATCATAGGGTTTGCCGGCAAGCTGCCTGAATGCAACATTTTGGATTTTAAGGCAAAGGCAAGATGCTTTTTCTTAGACATCGGGCTTGCAAACTATTTTCTGATAAAGGCAGGCGTCCCAAAAGCCACGGTATCCGGTATTATAAATGAAAATTTTGTTTACCTTGATCTGAGGCGCCGGATTGCACACCCGAGCGAAATCGCACTGGAAACCCCCGCTTTTGCAACCCTGGGTAACGGTGAGATTGACTTTTATGTAAAAGAACTGGCATCGGAAAGGACATATGCGGTCGAAGTTAAATCCGGAAAAAACAGCGGAAAGACTGCAGCGGAAGCTTTGGAAAAGAAGAAAGCCGACTACGTGCTGTATGCAAAAGGAAATACCTGCGGCGGAAAAGCTGATAACACAATCACGATTCCGATTTACGGAATCTCAAAGTTTAAGTTTTAAATAATATAATAAGGAAGGAAAGCTGCTTGTGACTATCATAGTCAATGAGCAGTTTTTTATTTGGAGGTAAATATGGACGAGATAAGAACCAGCAGTAAAGAATTGGAAATGACAGACGCTATGGTGCGTCAACAGGATCTGATAGATAATGCGACTTATGATGTATGCTGCAGCTATCTTGGCATTGCGGATGAAGAACGGGAAACACTGTTTCCGTGGGATATGCGGATTTTAGCAGAAGTCCGCGAAAGCATAACGGATGCCCTGATGCAGTTTGGAAAACCAGTATGCTATCCGTATATCGAAAGCGGCAAAGAAGGATCTCGTTACTGCGACCAGAAGGACTGTCATTGTGAAAGGTGTGTAAGGGACAGCGAAAACACACCTGACATAAAGGAGTGAATAAGTTATGGAAAATGCAGTACGGCTTGTCCTGGCAACGGGGGAAGTTCTGGAATACAGCTTTGCGGAATGCGATTTTTTACACGGAAGGCTGCGATAGTGCAATCGACTACACTTTATATGATGGGATTTGCGAAGAGAAAGATGGCGGGCAGATGGATTACAATTCGGAAAGAACGAATTATGATAACCATGAAGATACAATTCCTGACATTATTATGTTCGCACTGAGTATAAACAGGGAGAGCATTCCTTCGTATTACATTATATAAAGGTGATATGCATATTCCGGCAATGTTGCAGGGACTGTAAAAGTAAGCAGGAAATCAGGAATATTATAATATGAAAGGCGATATGGTTCATTCCATACCGCCTTTTTGTTTTTAAAGGAGGAATTTTCATGAGAAATGAATACCAGATTACAGGAATCTTTCATTGGAAGGAGGCAGTGCGATATGGCGAATGTATGCTCTGACACAGTAGTTTTATTCCCGAAAGAGGATACTCCAGGGAATGCCGTATCCCGTTTGAAAGAGGATTTGTTAGACTGTTACCCTTCAATGGGGATTCATGCCGACACACGGCTGGTTTTGTTGTTGGAACGGCTGAATATTCCTACGGACGGTATTTGCTTTCGGGGAGATGTTGTCTGCATGGACATTGAGGACGCTTATATTTGCTTAGAGTTGGAGACAGCATGGAATCCGCTTTATGATGCATACCAAAAGATTGCCGAGCATTACGGACTGGATTTCGTCCTTCGTGCAGAAGAACCAGGAGAGCGCATCTTTATCAATACCGATGTTTATGGCGTGTATTTGGATGTCAGGTACCGTGTCTTGCTGAAGCTGGATGCAGATGCAGGCGGCACGGTTTACGAAAAGATGCTGAGAGAAGAAACAGATATGGAAATTTATTTTTTCCATGAGAGCGATATGCTGGAATGGTTTGCAAAGTATGGGATATCCGCAGGCAGCTATGATGAACTGGAACGCAGATTGGACACGGATTATGTGTGTGTCAATTTATATGATACAATCTGCGCTTGATACGAAGCAGGGATCTTATACTATTCTTTATTGATTAAAAGGAGTTACTTATATGGAACTTATGACAAAAGAAATTGAAGAAAAGCTGGAACAGATAGGTTTATTCCCTGAAACCGAAGATATGTTTGAAGCGGAAGTAATCGTTAAATATTTCAATCCCTGTGGAGCCGGGACATGGCTTGTTGTAGGCGGTGAACGTTACGAAGATGACTGGGAGCTGTACGGATATGCCACCATAGGATATGAATGGGAATGGGGAAGCATTATGCTGAGCGAACTGAAAGCTTACAGAAACCGCCTGTTAATTGGCATAGAACGCGATTTACATTGCGCGGGAAAATGTGTCAGGGAACTTGCCAAATGATCGGCAGGCTCTGTAAAAATTTGTTAGGAGGTATGGACAAATGCTGATTTTACTTATCGGTAATAAACGGCTGAGTATGCCGCTATCCCGAAAAATCCTGGGAGATTACATGAAAGCAGGTCGGTATCAGGATATTGGATTTAACAACAAAATCATTTTAGGAAAGGAGTAATAACGAATCCCGGTAAACCGGGTTGACCTGTGAGGGTGTCAAACACAGAGAAGAAAAGGGCGGATCAACGGCGTGAAAGAGGTATGGTGGGAGCTGTTCTGCGAAAGCCGTATCGAAGTAGCATGGGAGGCCAGACGCCCTATCCACGAACGGAATTTGTTTCGTGGTGTTATGAAACAGAAATTAAAAATATGCTGGATCTCGGCAGGAATATCATCCTTCATGGCAGGATACCTTGCAGGCAATGTTGACGAGTGGATTTATATTGATATTTCCGATCAGCACGAGGACAGTATGAGATTTATCCATGACTGCGAAAAAGCAATCGGAAAGGAGATTCAAATATTAAAATCAAGCCAGTATGCATGCGTGGAAGATTGCGTCAGGGCATTTGGCGGTTTCCGCAATCCCCGGAACGGGTTTGCGCCATGTACGAACTGGCTCAAAAAGAGAATCAGGAAGCAGTGGGAAGCAGAACATCATGGATGTGAGCTTATTTATGTGTGGGGCTTTGATTTAAAAGAAAGGAACAGGGCAGACCGGACTGTGACAGAAAATCCGCAGGCAGAGCATGAATTTCCTTTGATTGAGAAAAATTTATCAAAGAAAGATGTTCACGGGCTCTTTAAAAAGCTGTTTTCTTTTCCCAGGCCCCAGATGTATGAAATGGGTTATCCCAATAATAACTGCGTGGGGTGTGTGAAAGGAGGTTTTGGTTACTGGAACAGGATAAGGAAAGACTTCCCGGAAGTCTTTCAGCAGAGGGCGGCACTGGAAAGAACGGTCGGCCACTCGATGCTGAAAGATTATAAGGGGCATCCGGTATATCTTGACGAACTGGAACCGGACAGAGGAAATATGGATACTGAAGTATTTCCGGAATGCAGCATCATGTGTTACCTGGTAACAGCCTCAGAAAAAGCCAAATCTGAATAAAGAGAAGAAGGGAGGCAATCATGGAAATCATTGAAAGGGCAGTCATGCCAAATGGAACAGAGATCCAGTTAGAGGATTGGAGCAGTCGCAATACGCCCGAATATCCTGATTTGTACGGACTGACTATTGGTGTATATCCAATTGCAAAGAACAACGGAAAAGGCGGATGGGTAGAAAGCGGCGAAAGGTTCCGCCTTACGATTTCCCACAATAACCACTCAGGTTATGCAAATGACGATGTAAAAGCGGATTTTTCGGCATTAAAAAATGGGAAGAAGCGCCTGGAGGATCTGGCCGCACATTTCTGGAACGGAAAAAAGGATATGTATTATCTTGGCATGATTTCGCAGGAACCACATTAACTATCAGGCGATAGATTGCGGTATGAATAAAAGGAGGATTTCTATGTCTATGGTTATTGCAGAACATGAAGCAGATATGCGTGAGATTGTATGCCGGTATTATCCGCATCCCCAATATCCGGGTGAGGGATATTATCAGATACAGACATCCGGCGGAGATTTTTTAGGAAATGTCGGTGTGGATGAGCTGGACTGTGAACTGGCTGCAATTAGGAATCAGGGCTACGGATCAGTCCGGTTCATAGGACATAACAGTAAACAAATCAGATAAATTTTTAGAAACGCTCAAGGATTTTACCATCCCTGAGCGTTTTTTGAAAATTCAGGAGGTATATGTAATGAAACAATGCATAGCAGTCACAGAGATATTAAGAAGAATTGTTGTCGTTGACACAAAAGAAGCTGGTACAGACGGTCTGGAAAATGCAATCGAACGTGTAAAGGAAGCATACAAAGCGCAAGAGGTCATTCTTGACGCAGGCGACTTAGTTCCAGATCCTGTAACCGGAGAGCCTGCCTGTTTTTGCGAAGCAGACTGGATTGATCCGGACGAGATTCAGGAAATGGATGCTGATTTCACGCTGTGAAAAGTGCTTTTGCAGAATTTAATAAAAGGAGGATAAAGACATAATGAATGAAATTAATATTTCCATCAATTGGGAGAGCGTAAAGGAAAAAATATTCCTGCGTTTAGTGAATTACGAAAAGTACAGGGCAGATATGGAAGGGAAAGCATATATTAAATTCCTGGACCTTGCAATCCTGTTTTATTGTGATTGTACAGAATGGGGCTGCAACGGCTTCTATGTAAGCAGGAAGCAGATTCTCATGTGGCACAGGGACATTAATGATATCTATCAGGCTGCACTGGAAAATACATACCGCAAGGACAATACACTTGTAACACCAATATTGAATTTTTTCCCGGAAGAATCGGTATATATAGCGCAGAACGGGATGGATGTCATGCCAATAGAGAAAGAAATGATAGTCCTTGCAAACCAATCGCTTTTTTTTGGCGCAGCGATGCTGTTAAATATATCTGTACTGAAAAAACTGGCAGACCAGCTTGACAGCAATCTATACCTGTTGCCCAGTTCCGTTCACGAAATTATCGCCGTACGTTCAGACCCAAACACAGATGTTTCCTATCTTACAGAAATGGTAAACGAGGCAAATAACTACGTTGTAGAGCCCGAGGATTACCTTTCTGACCATGTATATTATTTTGACCGGGAAAAGTGCGAAGTAACAATAGCGGTTCCCGCGTAGATATTCCACTAAGATATTATTTAGCCCGGCTTGCAGCCGTATTGGAGAAGGCAGAGTTATTCTGTCTTTTTTATGTTCTAAGAAAGGAGGGCATATATGTCTGATGCGATATGGATTGTGCTGGAGGATGGGCGGATCATGACGATACAAGGGGCGGAGCCGGACTTTTTTGCGGAAGGCTGTGACGCATCCATTGATTATACCCTGTTTGACCAGTTCTGTGAAGAAATTGATGGCGGCCAGATGGATTACTGTGCTGAAGAAAAGAAATACGGGCATATCAGGGATGTGGTTCCGGATATACTGGAATTTGCACTTGATCTGAACGGATCCAGGACGCCTAACTATTATTTTATTTGAGAGGAGCATTTTATAGGATGGATTATAAAGATATCATGAATTTAAATTACCTTGAACCAGAGGGAACATTCCGGTTCGGATGCAACTGCTGTGGCCACTGCTGCAAAGAAAGAGGAGATATCCTGCTTACTGCTTATGACATTATGCGTCTGCAGAAATATCTTGATATTTCTTTTAAGGAGCTGCTCATTACATACTGCGAGATGTATGTGGGCAAAGATTCCGGACTTCCTATTGTCCGGTTAAGGACGGATGCAAGATGTCCTTTCCTGTTTCACAACAAATGTCTTGTGCAGGATGCGAAGCCTACAGTGTGCGCCCTTTTCCCATTAGGAAGGATATACGATGGGAAAAAAGTACGGTATTTTATACAAGAAAACCACTGCGGGACAGGTGCAGAAGAACACAGCCTGCGTGAATGGCTGGAGCAGTTTGGTACCGATAATGAAAGCTGCTGTATCCTTTGGGGAGAACTGTTAAAAGAAGGAGTAGAGATCGTAAAACAGGTAAAGGAGCAAAGCGACGAACTGAAGGAATTAATCCTTAGTTTTATGGTTTCCCTTATGTATGACGACTATGACAGCAAAGGAAATCCCATATCCCAGATACAGGAGCGGATAGATATGATAAAGCAGCTTCCAGGGAAGTTAAGCGAATTCCTTGAAATGAAAAAAATGGAACCTTCCGGAGAAAGGATGTGAGCAGATGCAGGGTGGAGGACCGTATGAGGTATCAGACTGCCCTAAGTGCGGAAGCCTCATGTGGAACGGACAATGTGAAAATATAGATTGCGAATACCACTGGTACCCTGTGCAGGATGAGGAGGAAGAGGAATGAGGATTATAGCCGTTTTAGATGTAGATGAAGAGAAGCTGGTCCGGACAGGACACAGTTTTGAGGAAGAGATGGGATGGACAGCTGAGTCCGGCATCACACTAACAAGCTATACAGATACGGAGAAATGCAGTACATATGAATACGCCGCGTTTGCATGGAATAAGGAAAAGGAGGAATATGCACAGATTGGGGGCGGGCCGTTACGACAGAGCAATTATGCCAGAACCGGTTCAAAGAACGTGTGGAAAAAAGGCAGCTGGCGCCATGCTATGATTCTGGAAATGTTATATATAAGAAACGCAGCATATCAGAGCTACATGACGACTGGGCAGGTCTGGAATAGTTGGAATATCATTCTATGCAGACAACTACGCACTATGGGAATAACGGAGCGGGATACCATGCCTGTTTCGTTATTTCCAGTCTCAATCTGAGGCATTGAGATTTGTTAATGAATAAATAAGAAAAAAGGGAAAGAAAGGAAGCTGCGCAAAAATGAACGGAGGGGCATGAGAAAGAGATGCTCCATTCCCATAGTGCGTAGTTGACTACACTTTCCCTGATTTTTCTATGAATGGCAAAGGAGGGTTTTATGGCTGAGACAGAGACTGTTGCGTTTTCTCCCTATTTAAGCGCCAAATTTACCACTATCTTAAAGAAATATTATTCTGAAAAGATACAGGAAGAACGGACAAAACAGCAGTACACCTATGTTTTTAATGCTTTATGTAACTATGCGAAGTGTGATTTCCTTGACATTACGCAGGAAACAATAAAAGCATACTTCAACGGAAAAAGCAGTGTAATGAAATCTACGGACTACAATCTGAGCGTTCTGCGTGCCGTAGCACGCTATATGGACGAAAATGCGGATATTTTGGAAATTCAGGAAGGATACCTTAGCCTCTTTTCCGTAATTGATGTAATATTTCCGGATCTGCAGTTCCGTATGGAGGATTTGCCCGAACTGGACAGTATTGACAAAGTTCTGGCTTATTTTAAGTCCGAGGGCGATATGACAGGTTTTCTATCCTGTTCCATGGTGCTTCGATCAACGCTTACCACGAATGAGCTGGTTTCTTTAAGGCGGGATATGCTCCTGCAGGATGCGGACGGTAATTTCGGAATCCGCCTGAAAGTGACGGAACACGCTTACCGTTTCGTAAAACTTCCGGAAGATGTCGTGGAACTGATTGACCGGTATTCCATGCAGCGTACCGACAGCCAGCCATATTTTTTCCTGAACAAAAAAGGAAAGGCAGTCAGTGCGAGGGCACTGCAGAACCGGCTCCATGAAGCCTGCATAGCCTGCGGCGTAAGGCCGTTTACCTATAACAACCTGCGCATCTTGAGTCAGGCACTGATGATTAAAGACGGTGCGCCGCTTGAGAAGATAGCGGAACACATCAATGTGAAAAATATGAGCTGGTTCTTCCGTTATGACAGGGTGGTAGAAAGCCTGAAGGAATCACCAGTTGATTACACACACCTGAAAATCGTCTGGTAAGAACATAGGGCAACAATACTAAAACGCATTTTGGGAAATTAATTTGCAGGAAAGCTGCAGTAGATGGGTACTTTATTCCGCTACGTTACAACATGCACATGGAAAATTTGATTGTTCAGAAAAATTTTGAGGAAAAAAATTGAGATTGCAAAAAAAATGTTAGGGAGGAATATACTTGATAAAAACAGAAGGTGTCCGCTTTATGAGATACAGTGGAACATGGTCATCCATTAAGCAGGAAAATATATGTGGTGTTACGTACTTTTTAATGGAGTCTGATTTATTTGGAGACATTATGTATCATATAATAATGAATGATTCTGGTGCGTTTGTAATGACCAGCGAGGATGGATTTAATCCGCTGTACGAAAAAATAGGTGATGCGGATAACGGTTATAGTTCATCATAATGCGATTTTAAAAATGAATGACTAATAGGAAAAAATTTAATAAGCAGTAATTAAAAAGAAGTGTAAGGCAAGCAATAAATGAAGATATTGCTTGCCTTTATTAAAGAAAACGGAGGATTCCATCATGGCAAGAAAGCATGATAAATTTTCGTATAACTATGGATGGAGGACGGCGCCGGAGCAGTGGAACTTTTACTGGAATAATAAATTAATACGGCTGGATCACAATACACGCTCAGGAGTTGCCCTTTTAATGTTATCAGGAAAAGAAACGGAAGCGGAGGCAATACTCAAAAGACTGTTGAGAAAACAGGAAAAAGAAGACAGTTATATCTGCATTGGATTTTTTGGTGTAAACAGCAATCAGTATTACTTCACACAAGCGCTGAAATGCAGCAGAAATGACATGCAGGGCAAATTATTTTCCTATAAAGAATGGAAACATTATATACAGTCTAAAGATTGCAATTTGTCAACGTGCGAGGTTACAAGCGGATACTTTATACCCAACGGGAAAATGCCAGGTAAAAAAGAGGAAGTGAATAATAAAATTGATTTGAACAGACCCGTTATCATTCGTCTTATAAGAGCGGAACAAGATAAAGTATTTCAGTTTTAGGGATAAAAATGGGAATGTATCATAAAAACTGACTGGTGGGTATTAGGTCTAAGCGTTTTGCCAAGAGATGTACATTAAGAGGCTGGCGGCGTACTGTAAAAAAGCTGTGATATTTGTAAGGTTGATAAATATACATTAACAAGAGTTTCCTTCCTGTTGCGTTAGAATAGAGAAAACAGATTTTACGCACAGGGGGAGCTCATGAAAAAAGAAAATGAAAAAGCGCAGCGAATGGATCATAAAGCCAGATAAGCACATAAAAAAGGAAAAAGACCGCGACATGGATCGTACATTACACACACGCAGATAGCCTTTATTTATATGGGAATCCTGAAAATATCTGTTCTGCAGCAAGCAGAAAGTATATAATTTATATGAATGTTCATGATATAGAATATCGAATATAAGTCCGCAATGAATGTGGGACCTATAAAATGTTCCCACTGTTAATCAGAAATCTGTTATTTGCTGGAAATGCCTTGGAACGGAAGCGGCACTCTTATAGAATAAAGACAATCTGAGTGTTATTGTGATACATTATTACTGTAAAAAAATAAATACAGACTCTGATGGCATTGATATGATATATATCGTGGTATATACTATAATATAAGGAGGTGCTTAAAGATGATGACAGCAAAAGTATTTGAAAATGGCAGAAGCCAGGCAGTTAGACTGCCGAAAGAATATCGTTTCAATGATGAGGAAGTGGCTATAAACAAAATCGGAGATATTGTCATATTAATGCCAAAAGAAAACAGATGGTCTGGATTTTTAAGCAGCTTGAATCTTTTTTCAGAGGACTTCATGAATGATGGGCGCGATAAGTCTGTGGAGCAGGAGCGCGAGGCTCTATGAAGTATATGTTAGATACAAACATCTGTATTTATGCTATTAAGCATAAACCAGATACTGTGATTAAAAAATTTCTTTCGCATGATCCGGAAGAGCTGTGCATTTCAGCAATTACTTATGCAGAATTGATGCATGGCGTTGAGAAGAGCATGGCAGTAGAGAAAAACCGTATTGCAATGTCTCTGTTCCTCTCCCTGATCACAATTTTGCAATTTGACGAACGGGCTGCCGAAGAGTATGGGAGAATCAAGGCAGAACTTGAAAAGAAAGGAACACCGATTGATCCGATGGACACATTGATAGCGAGCCACACCAAGTCAAGAGGGCTTATTATCGTGACAAACAACACGAGAAAATTTAACCGTGTGGCTGGTTTAACAATAGAAGATTGGGCGCAAGAGCAAAGATAACCTGTTTTAGCCTGAAAATTTTGCCTGGCATGAAAGTCAATTAAATATTTTAGGCAAGGCAAAGAAAGCGTGGTCATGTGAAATTTATGAAAGAAATAACGAGTACAAAATGCAAAATCTATCGAGTCAATCCATCTTGCCCAAATTGCGGTGAAGAACATGCATATTATGATATAATGTTATCAGAAGAAGAACAGAATACATTAGATAATTATTATGCAAATCATCAGGGAGAATCATCGTTGGTTTTGCTTTTGAAAGAGCCACCATTAAGAATTGAAAAAAATTTTATGTGTCCCATATGTAAAATGGAGTTTTCTAAAAGTATGGGAATTTATAGAGAAAATGCCATTGACTATAAAAGTGATGATTATATTTCAGAGGGACATCAACCATTATTTTAGAAGATATTTATTTATGGTCTGTGCCTATTAGAGGTATCCGGTGAGGATAATTATTTTTTGAAAGGGTAGAAAGAGAAGGAAGATAAAACGGTGATTAATGTGTCTGCATTCAATTATGAAATCAATGGTGGGAAAACAGGCAATATCATCACAATCCCCATTTACTGGATTTGAAAGTTATAATTTTAACTTAATACAACCCGTATGCAGAATACCACTCCGGAAAGGGTGGTTTTTTTGCAGAAATTTATAAAAGAAAGGTGTCAGAATTATGATTGAAATAAGTAAAGAACAATGGAATTTGATTGAAAACGCCTATAAAGGAAAATGGCAAGATTATTACAATGAACATCCTGAATGGGTTGGAAGAAAAGTTGTTATGAGTGGAATTATTTCTAAAGATTCACACGAACTTGGAACACTTTTAATTGAAGGCATACATTTTGTTATAATATAATTAAGCCCGCTTAAAGCCTTAAATCAGTGCATACGGAAATATCATGTGTGTTGCATACCTGATGAAAAAGCACAATATCAGCATTCCATTAAAACACAGGGATGGATTAACAACAAGCTGACTTCCATAGTACTTAATCAAGATAATGCAATAACCGTATATTTTCATAGAGGTAAGGGATGTAAATGCCCTCAAAGTATTTATAAATATCCAGGATTATTAAAGGAAGCAGTTAATACAGCTGCCCTACTACCTCATTATATAAAGAACCGGCATATACTTTCCGGCTCTTTTAGTAAACCACTGTTAATGAAACAGTTGCTGATTACCTACTTCAAGAGGGTCGAGGATAAGTGATGTTCTCGACCCTCTTATTTTAATGCGGAAATAAGGTACCAACAACATACGTCAGGATAAAAAGTTGTACAATTACCAATATCTATTTACAAATTCAAGGAAATTGGCGAAAATAGTGTTAATAAATATACTGGAAAGAAGGTGAAGATAAATAAGTATATTTATTATCAGGAACCAAAAACTTTAGTACATTGAAAGGAGAACAATAACATGAAAAAGTTTAAAAGATTATTGTGCGCCGTTTTGGCATCAACATTCATTATTGGTACTATGACAATGCAGGCATTCGCTTATAATGATGGAGACAGAGAAGTCCTCCGTTACAATTTCACATTCGGCAATGGTGAATTGGTTCAGACATCATCATCTTCAATGAAGCGTCTATATAACAGAGAATGGGTGGTCACAGTAGAAAGTGTAAAAAACAATCAGTATGGGATCACCTATGGCATTCTTGATAACAATGCATCTGAATGGTACAATTCATTAGTAAGCTATACAACAAACCGCTCTGGAACAGGAAACTTTGGCGGAAGATATTACGGTTCAGATACTGTTGGCCGTTATCTTTATCTGGGAGCAATGATTGACGAGAGAGATGTCAATAGAGGAGTAGTAACAAGCGGACAGTGGAGTACGGATGCTTCAAAGTAAGCTGCATACAAGGGGATGGGAAGTATTTCCATTCCCTTGTTGTAAGTATGTGGATATAAGCGGACTTATCTTTTTTGTATGATTAAAGTAATTCCAGTATAACATTTTAATTTAGTTTGCATTAGCAAGTTTTGTTTTTTATTGTTATCCTTAATAACAAAGATGAACTAAGCAGTAAACAATATACTGATATATGAATGGAGAGATAAATATGCGTCGAAAACGTATGGTAATGGTTGTTATAATAATATCCTGTTTTTTAGTTTCTTGCGCACAGAAACCAAACGTGGAAGAACGCAATGGCATCAGAGTTGCTACAGCAGATCACGAAAACACTGATGAAGTTCTGCAACAAAATACTGATGAAATCATTACAAATATTCCAAAGAGTTCTTCCGATAATTCTATTACTCAAAGAAATTTAGAAATATTTGCTAATTATGAAAATAAGAAAATCGAGCAGGTAATAGATGTTTCGAACGGAACAAAACTGTTTATTGATGCAGATATTGATGTAGATGGCATTAATCGTGTCAGCCAATATGAATATTTAACAAAAGATATTACTGAGGAAATACGTGCAAATCTTTTTAGGTCGGTATTTTTAGATGCAGCAGATAAGGCTGAGTATGATGAACTGAATGATGTTTGGACACTGGACATTGATCCTAATATAAGAAATTACTTCCTATATCAAATTAGTTATTCAAACGGTGGAACCACTGTTTCAGGGGAGCAGATTCTTATACTGGAAAATAGATACTATGATTTATATCCATTTGAAGATAATCGGCTTTCTTCTATTTCAGACAGCAAAATTGATATTTCTTTAGATGAGGTAACTGACACATGTAAGCAAATAGTGAACTCCATCGCAAGTGCTGACAACTATGTTGCAGACTATGTTCAAGCCTACGGGAATAATGGAAGAAGACCATACTATAAAATTGTATTTCAACATACGTTGGATGGTATGCCTGTATCAGCGTATAATGATTTAACCTTTTTATTTGATAATAATGGCATTGAAATGGTAAAAGGCTCTCTGTTTTCTGCGAAAGAAATAGGGTTAACAGAAAGCATTCTTTCGCCGGACGAAGCTGTAAGAAGACTGCAGGAACAAGGTAATTTTTTAAATTTTGAAGAAGAAAATCAGATAATGGTATCTAAAATTACTTTGGAATACATTGTAATCAATTCACCAGAGGGAAAAGTTTTGATTACACCTGTTTGGAGATTTTGGCTTGGTAATGACGATGATGAAAGAAATTATTTTCGTCAAAAAATACTCGCTATTGATGCTCTTACAGGCGAATTAATTTGGGATGAACGGGGGCAAACAATGTGAGCAAATCATTAATCAAACGACTAAAGACGAGCATTCTTTCACCAGCTATGATAGTAAGTGTTTTTATTGGTATCTGGTTCCTTACATGGAGCAGAGTTGCAAACTTAATCAGCTATAATTCGACATACGGTACTTCGCTCACTTTTCGGGACATAGGCGACATTTTTTTAAATGATATTGCAATTTCGCATTCTTTAAGTGGTTACGACCTGTTTGCACCAATTTTGGCAGTTCTGCCTGCAGCAACACTGTTTTGCGAAGATTATAATAGCGGATATATAAAATCTATATTGAGCCGTACAGAAAAACGCCGGTATATCAGAGAAACCATTTTATGCTCTTCCATAGCGGGAGGTTTAGCAATTTTCCTTCCGTGCTTTATATCAGGATTGTTTTATCTTGCAAATGGGAAACTGAACACTTTAGAAAATATGAGTCAATGGGGAATCTCCACATCATTTGACGAAACAGTTTACGCACAAATGCAATATACGTGGGGAGGGCTACTCCTTGCCCTTATACTAATGGTGCTTGCTTTTTTATTTGGTGCTATTTGGTCTAATGTAGGCCTGCTGGTATCCATTATTTTTCCAAATAAATATTTGGCACTGGCAGCACCATTTGCCCTTTATTTTTCCGTACATCTCATTTTTTACCGACTGGGAACTTTACTGGTTTTTAGTCCAGTTAATATGCTGATGCCAAATACTTCTTTCATACCATTTACACTATATCCATTACTTTATGAAATAATATTGTTAGGTATCATCTGCATTTTATTTAGCGTACTAATCAAAAGGAGGCTATGGGATGTTTAAAATATTCAGACATCAATTGCGGATGGCATTAGCCTCCCCGCGTTTTTATATTTCGCTTTTTATGGGATGTGCTATACAGATTGTTGGCATTATGCCCCTATTTGAGTATTCTCAAGGGATTGGCAAACCTCTTTCTATACTAGAAGGATTTGTTTATTTTAGCTGTGAAAGATACACTATATCTGCGGTTTTTTTAAATATTGTTTTCCTGGTTTCAGACATCCCTTTTTCTTCTGAAAATGAAACTTATACACTTTTGCGTGTTTCCCGCAGAAAATGGCTAATTGGTAAAATCCTATATCTACTTATCGCTTGCATTCTTTATTATTTAGTAATATTGTTGACGGGAATAATTTTCCTGTCAGGCAATGCCTATGTAGGCAATTTTTGGAGCGAACCCTTTTATTACTTGGCCCAGGGTATGGATATTGGAGAATACAGCGCTTATTTCCCTTATTCCCATATTTTGCTGTTAAGACCTTTACAAGCTGTTCTTATTGGTATTGCTCTGAATATAGCGTATGGCTTTACCATGAGCCTTTTTCTCTTTTTTTGCAACCTAAAGCTTCCAAAAACGCTAGGATATGCTGTTACTACATTACTTCATGCAGTTTTTTATATGATACTGAGTGTTTTTCAATCCAGCTATTATGCAAGATATTCCCTGCTTGGAAACAGTTTGCTCATGTACCACAATGTGCATGGAGAATACAGAGAATTACTGCCATCGTTTGTCCAGTCATTCTTGGTATTTGGAATTGCGATAATTACTCTGATGATATTAATCTTTAAGGAAATTCAAAGATATGATTTTAGAATAACAGTGGGAGCCAAGCAATGAACATAAAAATTATCAACATGATATTGAATAGACGAATAATTGCTATGTACATTGCTGTCATAACACTACTGTTTGCTGTTACCCCTGACCACAAGGGTGCCATGAATATTCTTTCCGGTTTTTCCCCACAAGAGAGTAGAGGATTGGATATTATAGGAATTATACGATGGAACTTGTGTGTTTTACCACCAGTTGCAACAAGCATTCTTTTCATGGATATAGAAATAAGGGTATTACAAATTTATACTATGATCAGATCCAAAAATATAATGAAATGGTTTATGCAGCGATTTATAGGTGTTGTTATTGCCAACCTTTTTTATCTGTTTCTGTTTGTAATAGTAACAGAAATATGTGCAGCACCCGGAGATTATAAAAAAAATGGATTTTTACTTTTTTTAACTCTGTTTTTTTTGCATACCTTACTTGTATCTCTAGTTTCCATGGCATTATGCGTTCAAAGTAAAAACATTCATACAACAATAGTTTTTTATTTAATAGTAGAGGGAATTATGGTAGTCATCGGAGAATTTCTTCCAAAAATAGCTGCTTACCTGCCACCCTATTGGGGAATGATACGGCAAGTTGAAAATTCATCTTTCGGAAATATATCGTACTTGTTTCTCATTATAGGTATTTCAGTAGTAATAATTATGAGTTCTTTTATATTTATTATAAAAAACCTTCGAGCATAATACAAAAATAGTCGTGTCAGTATATACGGCAGAAAAGAGGAAAATATGGAAAATGCGATTATTGTAAAGGACATCTCAAAATCTTTTAAAGGGATCAGTGTATTAAAACAAATCAACATTTCTTTTGAAAAGGGAAAAATTCATGGCATTATTGGCAGGAATGGATCAGGCAAAACAGTTCTTATCAAAATAATATGCGGATTAATACAACCAGATGCAGGACATGTGTGGGTAAACGGTAAAGAAATTGGAAAAGATGTAGACTTTCCGGAAAGCATTGGAGTTATCATAGAGGCACCTGGATTTCTCCCTTCTTTAAACGCCTATAAAAATCTTGATTACTTAGCATCGCTAAAGGGTACGATTGGTAAAAATGAAATTTATAGTGCCATATCCACAGTAGGACTTGATCCTAATGATAAAAAACACGTAGGGAAGTATTCATTGGGAATGAAACAACGCTTAGGTATAGCACAAGCAATTATGGAAAATCCAGATATATTGATTTTAGATGAACCTATGAATGCATTGGATAAAAATGGCGTAGCTGAAATTAGGAAACTGTTATTACAGCTAAAGGATGAAGGAAAAACAATTCTAATTGTGTCCCATAATTCAGAAGATATTCATATGCTTTGTGATACAGTTCATGAAATGGACGGAGGACTTCTAACTAAAATATAAATATTTTTGCATTTGCAAATATCTATGATTTATAATATTTGAATCTTTTGAAAGGCACTATTGATGAAATGCGGGCTGATTACCTATTTTTAGAGGACCGGAACATATTCTATTTCCAGCCCTCTAAAAAACAATAAACCAATACATAAAAAGAGAAGATAAGAGTATCAACTATGAAACAAATACACATTTATTCCATAGTTGGGGTAAAGTTAAAAATTTACACACTCCTTAATGCTTGTCCAAATTAAAAAACATCCTCAAATGATTAGTAGAATCGCCTTTCTTGCTATTAATTCTTGTCAGTTTCCAAATGCTATCAAGTAGCGCATCTCCATCTTTATTAAATTTCAATAATGTCATCACTATGTCATATAACTTGTCAAACGACAGGAATAGTCTATTTAATCTGATACATTTTTCTTTGTGTTCATAGCATTGCAATTTCAACAACTCAGCTTGCTCCGACAAGAACTCATCTATATATACTTTACTTTTCTTTCTTTTAACATTATATTCCATAATATGTCTCTCAATGTGATCTGCAATACCCCCGTCACTGGCAATCCAAAAACTGCCACCTGTGCAGCTTATTCTGATAAAATGCTTTACATTCGTAAAGAGTGCCGTTTGTTTATATTCGCAATACTTGGCATTTTGAGATTCTTTTGTGCTAATATCACATTCCGACGGATAAAAATCCACCTGTTTTCCAAGCGACTCTATGGCTCGTTGCATCCGATACGCCTGCGCCTGGCTTGAAAAATATGTCTCGGCGATATCTTGAACAATGTTTGCATCAGATCCTCCACGTGCGACTCGAGATATGCCTTTTCTCTTACACTCAATAATAAGTGCATATTCTGTACCCATTATGATAGCATCGCACTCATATACTTGCTTCTCAAATAAATATTTTCCACTATATTCTCTCAACCCATTAATATTCTTAAATAAATCAAGCACTGCGGTCTCAATCTGAGGTCCAAAATCAATCCAATCTAACGCCTTGCCAATCTTATCATATACGCCAAACATAGATATGATTGGAGGAATAACATAATATGCATCTTGCTCCTTAATAATCCACTCAGAATCACTATAAACTTTATCCCACTGAGTTGGAATGTAGTACTCCCCATTGAGGGAATGATTGGCAGTCATCAAATCAAGAATATTGCGTTCATCATTACTTACAGACTTAAATGGTATTTTAGAAATTATACCAGTCTCAAAATCACATTGCGCATTTTTTACAATCCGGCTAATTATATTGCGCAGATTTTTACTATTACAGCTATAGTACTCTTCAAGCCGCTCACTGTATGCATCTATGATTCTCTGAATTAGGAATAGCATCCCCTCCGGAACATACTGATGTATATCATACACGGAGGAATAATTCATAATACGTTCTAAATAATCGCTCTCATCACTCGGAAGCAAAAATCCCAAATCATACTCATTGTCAACATCTAACAGCCTGATAGCGTATTTTGTATCTATCAATAATTGCAGAAAATCATTTTCATTAGGCATATATGCTTCATCATATACATCTGTTTCTGCTTCCGCATTATTATCCGACAATGCCCTAATAGAATATATCAGAAGTGTTGGAAGTTCTGTATTTACTCCATTATTTATTCGAATCCGCCGTTCTTCTTTATCGAACGCCTTGTATAATTCTTTATATATTTTTTTATAAAAAGATAATGGTCCATATTTTAATATCCTGCTGTAGATATTCTGAAATATGTCATCTATACTTATCCTGAGATTGCAGTCGATTTTATAATTGCAAGAAAAATGTTTTAATGCCTCGGTATATTCCAAATCTAATTTGTGGCGATATAATTTATCGTCCTCAATCTGATCATCTGCAAGGTTTCCTTTATCTAAAAGAAATTTATAGCATGCATATGCTATCCAGCAGTCATAATATTCTCTATTAATTTCAATATCTCCCTTTATTTTTCTGTTAGTGTTATAGTAATCAAGGTTCTCATTAATAAAATAAATATATTTTGGTAAATCACCCCAATAATAGAATTTCCTTCTGCATTTTCTAACTTCTTTTTTTATATTTTCTATATCTCCGGATTTGGCAATTACTGCAATAGTTTCAGAAAAATTCATAATTATATCGCTTAAGGACCACACAAACTTATTATTTTGCTTGACGTGAAAAGAATCATACAAAAATTGAAGGTTATTCGTATCGCAGTTGTCGATATCTGCTTTACAATCTTGATAAATTTTACTCACATCAGAAACTGTATATTTATAGTTACCAATATCATACAAAATTCTATTATCTTCATTCATATTATTTTTTGTTTCTCCCTCTGTAATCTTATATAACACTTTTCTTTTAGATGTGACCCGCAATAATTAATACGGATGATTGTCAACAACCAATGACTTCATCACCATGTCAATTCATCTAATATCTACGGATAATCCTTGTTACCCACCGTTACAGATACTTTTGGTAATCGAATTGCGATACTCAATTTATTGTATTCCCTCATACAATCCTTCGCAGCTTTAGTCAAAAGGACTCGTTCCCACGACATCTGGGGAGCAGCTCGCACAAAAATGTGAGCAGATAAAAATTCTTAAATTTCTGCTTCGTCATAAATAACCTTTTTTATTTGTTCATATGTAACCTCTGCGGCTGGCCGTCCAGCTAAAACTCTGCCTTCGACATCCTTTGCAATTATGGAAAATCGTTCCCATAAATCAGAAAATAGAATATCATAACCCTCTAACACATGTAGTTCATTCTGCATGGTTTTCTGCAACTTTCTCTTTATCTGCAAAAGTCTGTCCTTTGCCGGTGGATGAGTCGCTTTGCCTGATTCACCCTCAATCCGTAAACTCTCAATAATACTTAACATCCACATGGCAACGTATATCCCGCCCAAAATGACCTGAATATCAATTTTTCTTTCAATAAGTATCGGAATTGTCAGCAACGCTCCTATATAATCAGCATCAAATTCCTGCTCCCAATCAGGGACTAAATTCTCATACTGTACTTTTCCAACAGTCACTATCCCTTTAATTGCATCTTTTCCCAAATGTCCCAGATAATAGTGTGCGCACTCATGGGCAACAATAAAAGTCAGAAAAGAATCTGCCAACGCATTACTGAATTGCCGATAAAGATAATCATTTACTGGCTGAGAAACATCACACATATCAACATTCCCATAAAAAAATATGCTTAAGACTATATCTGTGAACCGTTTTTCAATCCATTTGTTATTATTGATACATTCTTTGATTTTTTCAGGTTCCATGCCGAAGGTAATTTTTTCTTCATCTAATACCTGTATAGGGAATGCCTTTGTCAGCACATTTGTAATGTTATGGGCAAATTGTATAATTCCGCTGTAAAACAGAATAATTGGCGGCATATCACTGTTCGGACACCTAATCTGAGCATAAAACATATCAAACTCTACAGTCCCAAACAACGGCATATTCAGCCCATGACAATCTATAAATGTATCCTTTATCCTATGAATATTACTGATAATATCCCTAAAAAATTTATAATAGTATGGATTTTCATACCGCGAAATAACATGTTCGCTTCTCATTTCGCGCAGTGATTTTATCAGTTCATCTCTGTCCTCATACTTAAAATTGTATTCCTGCTGTAAAAAATCAAAAAGTCTTCCGTCAAAATACATTTCATCATAATTTATAACTTCTCCGAACGTACTAACCATATATTCACGTTGCACTTCTTCCAGAAATTCCAACGGATTCATCCCTACCATTACAGTTCCTCCTACTTTATTCCAGCTTTCCCCAGACCTTCTCTTTCAAACAGATTTTCCCATTCTTAAAATCTGCCACTTTCATTTCATACAAATGGTTGATAGCGCCCACTATCTTTTCTCTTTCCAACATAGTATTTTCGCGTTGCGTATACCACTCCTGCAGATCATGAATAAACCGCTCCTCTTCAATGTCAGACTGGTAAGCCCCTTTTATATGAAGCATGTAGACTATGTGCGCTTCTATCCCCTCCAATTCCTGCCTTGTGATACTCCTGATAAACAATACTGACACTATCAACATTTGGATATAATTAAAAATGCTCTCCGGTCTGCTGACGGCAGCGGTTAATTCCAGTCCTGCCAGAAGCGCTTTCTTCAGGTCAAGTCGGGCATTGCCAAGTTTGTAGGAAACCGGATCATTGCGAAGGAAAATCATACCTTTCATATCGTCTTCCGGCAAAAACTCTATAAAATTTTCTACTATGTTCATAGCAACTATCTTATCTTCTCCGCAATCACTGGCATAGTCTTGCAACTCTTTACTCAGTTTATTATCATATTCCACCGCCTGTTGCCTAGTCATTGTATTCTTCCCCTTTCATCATTTCTTTCAGTTCTTCCCTTTGCTTGGTACGGAGAATTTTTGTCAGCTTACCTTTCTCCATCTTCAAAACAGTCTGAATTTTATATTCTTTATATACCTCATTGAATCCCCGATATAAATAATTGCCTTCCCTTGTATCCAAAATGTATTCGTCCCTGTCTACAATGGCAAACAGCCGACTTTTCCTCTTTTTCAATGCCGGATGTGTGTCATTATAGAAAAATGTTTTATATAGTATCCGGTCCGTATAATAAACCATGTCAAAAAAATCCATATACATCATCGGCGCAAGGTAGGTATAAGGCTCTAAAACAATACCCCTCGCCTCTTTGTCCATGATAATTTTCAAGACAATATGGTATGCAATCTCATCTGCATCAAATTCTTCCTTTTCAGGGTGTTCTCTGGTATATTTTTTTCCAATATTGGCTAAGTAAGCATGTGCAACCTCATGGGCCAGACTGAATGCCAGAACAGTCCAATAACAGTCCTCGGCAAGCTGCAAGATCTGCAAATCATCTGCAACCATTTCCAGTAATTCTCTGTTAGCATCTTCTCCCTGCATTTCCCCCAGAATGCTTACGTCATTCATCAAAAACAGCACATACAGATAGCAATTTCCATACACTTCCAAATTGTCAAAGTCCTTCGACCATTTGAACATAGCGAGAAGAAATGCCATCATGGTAGATTCAAGCAACTCGTCTATATGTACTACTGCCGGATTTTTCTCATCATTGTAAATATAGCTGTTTATCGTCCTTTGATATCGGTTGTTCAGCTCTATATTAGTTGCTACATAGCCATATTCCTTTAGAAAATAGTCCTTTACTATAGCAAGCATGTTTTCAAGATTATACCTTTGCATATTGGCTTGAAGCTGCTCCTCAGTAAAATACTCTGAAAAATAATCCAACATTAACCGCATGCCACGTTGATCATCCTTTAAAGTGCTTCCACCGGACTTATATATGTCATAATACGAAGGGACTGCATATTTAATTTCACATGGTTCAATATTTTCTTTATCCTGCATACTATCACCCCATCAATAGAAGCGCCTATTTATCTTCCCGCAACCTAATAGCCAAAGCCGCCTTCCTCCGGTTCTGGTCTTTAATCGCTGCATAGTGCTTCTTCGTTGTTCCGACATCAGAATGACCCAAAACATCCGCCACCAAATAAATGTCCCCTGTTTCCTGATACAAGTTTGTACCAAAAGTAGAACGGAGCTTGTGAGGAGTAATCTTCTTATGCGGTACAAATTCTTTCGCATACTTTTCAACAAGATTTTCTACCGCATGAACACTGATCCGTTTCTTTTGCAAAGAGAAAAATAAAGTATTTTCTTCTCCAGGAACAGCTTTCATAGCCATCATAGCTCGTGGACCTTCAATATAATCCAAAAGGGCTTTTTCTACCTCATCTCCAAAATACAATATGGACTCATTTCCGCCCTTACGGACGATGCGAATACTATTTTCGCGGAAATTAATGTCGGTAATATCAAGACCTACACATTCCGACACCCGGATCCCGGTACCGAGGAACAATGTAATAATTGCGATGTCCCTGATTTTTGTCTTCATGAAAAAATCTTTCTTCTTTCCGGTAAGCCGATTTTCATAGTTTTCTATATTATCAAGCATAATGGCAACTTCATCCGGTTCAAGGCGGATGATTGCTTTTTCATGCAGTTTCGGCATATCAACCTGCATGGCAACATTCTTTGTCAGCATTTCCTTTTTATAGAAATAATCCAAAAAGCTCCGCAGGGAAGACATTTTCCTTGCAATACTGGGCGCCCCATTCTTCTGCTCCCCATTTTCAGCTTCATAATATTTTAAATATTCCTGATATTCCTCAATATCGCCGCTTGTCAGCAGGTCAATGTCCCCCAATGTTATCCCATTTATACCCTTACTGGATAATTCAGGATTCTTCTCAATCAGGAATCGGAAAAAGACCAGCAAATCATAAGCATAGGAGACCCGTGTTTTCGCACTGGTTTTCTGTTCAGCAGCGCGGAAATAATCCCTTGCATATGGTGGCAGTTCCGTTAAGAGCTGTCTAAGCTGCAAAGTATAGCTTGTTTCCCTCTGTTCATGGTATGTAGGATTTCTACTTGGCATAATTTCCCCTCCAAATGAATACTAACAAAGATATTATATCAGATAATGGTGTATACAGCAAAAAACTAACTTAAAAATACGAAAATCTTCCCAATTCAGCATACCCCTACTGTGAAAATATAATGAAAAGCTGCTACACAAAAATGTGCAACAGCCTATAAAGCTTAGATTAATATAAATCATTTAACAAATCCCATTAGGATAAAGTCCAAGAAATGTCTTATTCTTTATATGACATGGTTAGTCGCGTAACTGCTATTAAATGCATACTGCCACGAAAAGCTTCTTTGCCAGCATACCTTTATAAAGCTATTATGTATGATTACAACTGCTTTTCCTTCCACAAATAACTTCTTAAAAGTATGACTGTATAGGATTCCCTGCTTTATCTCTTGCATTATTAATAATGTCTTCCAGCATATTAAACTGACAAAGCCCATCCCTTATTCTATTATCTGCTCGTAATTCATCTATTGCTTCTGTCAAAGTTCTTCCCTGCAAATTTCTCATAATTATCGTATTTACGCCTTTTATTTGACTTTCGAAAGGCTCTCTATCCCTAAAGTTGTATACTCTTTCCTGTATTTCAAAAATTGGTGTACCACCATTTGCATCAATGATGATAATTACCCACATACAAGCATAATATAACTGCCGGGCTATTGGATTCCATTCAGGATTCCTTCCTCCTCTACCTCCATCCCCTCTTTGCGGATCGCCATTATCATGACCGTCTGCTTCTTCCCCTCCTTGCGGACCACCATCGACGCAACCGCCTTCTCCATGTAAAGGGTTGAATACGGGCAACCCCTTATGATTCAACAGCTTAAGAAAATCCCTGGCAGCCCCATACCACACAGAATAATCTCCCGATTTCCGCTTTCTTTGGATGTTGCCTCAAAAATATAATATTCTCTTTCAATTTTTCCTCCGGCATCGCTAATTTTTTCTTGTCCCGCCAATAACTTAATGTGCGCTTTTGGCACTACATTATACTCCTTAACAATTTGCTTTCTTCTGTCTTCACTTCTACAATCCATAAAATATATCCTCCTAGTTAACTTTATTTTGTAAATTTTCCGCCCGGCGGAAACTCTAAAGTCCCTTCTACTCACTTAGCCGCCTTGCGATACAGGTGGTCTGCAAACAGATCACTTCCCACTCCTGCTGTTCTCCATTAACGACAACAGAATAGTGCAAATCCCTCGAATTATCTTCCTGTTCTATTCTTTCAACATTACTATAAAGAGCCTCCTGTACTCCCTCATGAAAAAAAAGATTCCAGCGAATAGCACCCTGCGGAGTTCCTAATATGAGCATCATTAAAATGCCAAAAACAATTGCAACAGCATAAAACAGATTCATATATTGTCTTCTGTACAAATACCGTTTGCATTCTTTGCATTCAGCACATGGCTTACATCCAAAGTAATCGTCATAAAAGGGAACCCCTGTACTTAAATAAAAGCCCTTGCAAAACATCAGTTTTTTATGCGCCATTTCCCCCACATATTTCTCAAGTTCACACATATTTTTTATCTTCTTCATCTTCTCCATTACAATACTGCTCCTTATTATCAATATATAATCATTTTATAACATATTTCGCGCTTTTTATTAGGATTTCACGCTGATTTTCTTTACATTACAAAAGCCCCCTTTTGCATCATTTCAAATTGATTCAAAAGAGAGCTATCCAGTAATATTTCTATGGGATCATCTGATTTACTTTTTGATCCTCTTCAGTCCTGCCGGCTGCTTGGGCTGGTGGTAAATATACATACATCTGCTTTCTGCGGCTGCCTGTGCTGATTTTCCTGCTACATTTTTCATCAGTTTTGCCAATATGTTTCTGCCTGTCGGTTTCATATGCGAAATACCTCCTTATCAATATATCGAAATATAGTAAAATTACTTTTACTATATTTCAGTATATATCTTTTGGCATTTTCTTTTTGTTGCTCGTAATAAATACGAGTATCCACGTCATTTTTGCCCCTCGCTGCCGTACATCACCACCGATACCCTGAACACGCCGTCCTGCCCATCTGCAACTACCTGCCCGCAGTAGGCTTCCGCCGCCTGCTCCACAGAAGAGAGTCCCAGTCCGTGGCTCCTGCAGTCTTTCTTTGTTGTAACGTATTTCCCCATGCGGTTTTTCCTCCGTTCCCCGCGGTAGGGGTTTGTAACGGCAATCATAAGGACTTCCTTCTCATACGAGACGTCCAGCGTGACATATCGCTTTCCCTCCCCAACTTCCCGACATGCTTCCAGCGCATTATCCAGTAAGTTCCCGAACACTATGGTAAGATGTCCGCCCAGGAAAGGTAGCTCAGCAGGCAGAAACACGTTGGCATCAAAGACGATACCCTCTGCTCTGGCGATGCCACATTTATGATTTACAAGGCTGTCCACGATGGCGTTTCCGGTCCGGGAAACATCCTCTGCCCGGCATTCTGAGGCTCCCTGAAGCATTCCGCGCACGTATTCCTCTGCCTGTTTCGTATCATCCCCCTGCAGCATCCCCAACAGACTCGACATATGGTGCTTCATATCGTGCCGTAGCCGCCTCATCTCCATGTCGTACGCCTCACGTTCCTGCGCATGTCTGTTTAAAAGGTCAAGCTCCTGTTCATAAAGCAGATTCTTCTCCTGAGCCTCTGCATCATCCACCATGCGGTCATAGACCTCAAATATCATGTAGATCAGCAGGAGAAGCAGGATACCCGAGATGATGGCGAACGACGTGTATTCCTCATGCTGCGCTGTTATCAGGAAAATGTTGTGCATCAGGTAGGCGCTTCCAGCGGGAACAGTGAGAACCGCAACGGCATACCGGAACGGAATGTCACGCTGTTCTGTCCGCCTCACGTAATGCCCCGCGGTTATGGCAAGCAGATACATGAGCATCAATGAGATGACGGTTCCCGCCGTCTGCAATTCCCACCCCTCCATTCCGGCCAGTCTTAGAATGATATCAACGGAAATCTCCATGAGCATCCACACGGCACACACCAGCACTGAAAAGATGCAGTGCCTTTTTATGCCTGCATCGTATGATATAGAACTGATTATGAGTACAAGTGACATATTTAGGGAAAACATTACCGGCGGAGATATGACCACGCCTATGATGGGAACCACCTGCAGGATGTAATAAACGGTCCATACCACAAAACGCAGCGGGTTTCCCGATGGGCAGGAGAAGAATGCCTTCATTAATTTATGCATAATGAGTATGTAAAAGCATGATGTCAGCAGGCTGCCGACATAGGTAAATATAGGATTCATCCGTCCACCGCCTTCCCTCCTGCCATCTTGCAAAGCCGTGATCGCACCTCCTTCTCTCTGTCTTCGCTGATCTTCAGGTCAATCCGGTTCCCGTTCCCGAAGAGCACCGTCACCAAAGAAAAGTTCATCTTCTCTATATAACCATAATTCACGAGAAACGACTGGTGTATCCGCAGAAACTCCTGACACCCCTCTGAAAGCTCTTTCTCAACAGCGTTTAGCCTGCCGTAAAAACGCTCCTCGGAGCCATCTGCCATGAATATATGTACTACTCGGTTGCGACTCTCGAAATATACGATGTCCCTGACCGCAACTTTCCGAATCTCCTTATTGAAAGAAAAGTGATAATAGGCTTCCGTATTTCCTATGCGGGCACAGGCATCACGGAAGTATTTTCGGAACTTTATCACATCCACGGGCTTTGAAAGAAACCGAAACGGCTCCACCTCAAACAGCTCCTTTAAATACTGTTCATAGCCGGACACGTAAATGAGGAGAGCGGCTCGATCAATGCGACGTATCTGCCGCGCAGCATTTATTCCGTTTACCCTCTCCATCTCTATGTCAAGAAAAATCAAATCATAACGGTAACTTTTTTCAATGTCTGCAACCAGAGTGTCGCCATCAGAATAAGCTTCCGTCTCTACACTGATCCCCGCATCCGCCGCTTCGCGGCGCACCATTTCCTCCAGTTCCGCCGCAAAACGCATATCATCGTCACATACCACTATCTTCATCATCCACATCATTTTCCTTCCGGTGTAAATTCCCTGTTACAAGTTTCTCCTGTTCGCCCTGCGCCTGCTCCAGCCGTTCCAGCATTGTCATTAAGGTCTTTTTATTAATGTCCGTCAGGCGCTGGTAGCGCAATACAATATCGTAATACCTGTCCATTTCATGATTCATACGCACCTGGCCGCTTAAGTCACGCTTGATGTCGGTGCGTCCGAGTATGTAGTCGGTGGTAACGTTGAATGAATCCGCCATCTTTACCAGCAGGTCTGTGGGTATGTCATAGGCTCCGTTCTCCATGCGGCTTACCGCCTGCTGGGAGGTGCCGAGGATGGCGGCGAGGGTCTCCTGGGACAGATTCATGCTCTTCCTGAGTTCTCGAATACGGTTTTTGGTTTCCATAGTGTGTATCATCCTTTCTGACTTCTATTTTACATAAAAATCAATCAATTAATTACAACTATATAATGTATTTTATATACGCATTAATGAGTAATCTCAGGCTATAAAGCAAGATATAGACTGGATAAAAAAGAATATAAGTCTAATAAACAAATTTGCAGTGGAAGTGGCTAAAAAAGAAAACAGAGCGTATATAAATTGGCTCTGTCTCATGGTTCCGTTCACATATTTTATAATGAGTTTTGTAAATATGCATTATGCGAAGCCCAGCGTCCGTAGATGTGTTTTTGAACGGCCAGTATTTTAAGGAAATTCCGGTGTCAATGGTAAAGGCTATGCCGATGCTAACGCATCTCATTGACTCCAAAATCCCTTTAAAATGAATTGTAATCAAGCAAACCTAAGCTTAGGTCTGTTACACCAACGAGCATTTTTTTGGTGACCGTTTGGTAATGTAAGATGGCCGTTTGCTCCGCAAAAGTGTCCGCCGGAAATCGCAATATACAAAATGTGGAAATAATGAAGATACTGGCATGCTATGTCTGTCAAAAAGCTATTCTATATGAATATCAAGTTTAAAGAAGGATGACTATTCTCGGAAGAGAAGCAAGTTACTAACATAAAATCAAATATTGTAAAGTTCTGCATATAATCCACCTATATGTAATAGTTCTTCATGTGTTCCACTCTCTCCCACATGTCCGTTGTCTATAACATAAATAATATCAGCATTTTTTACAGTCGATAGCCTATGAGCTATAAGAATTATTGTTCTATCCCGAAACGACTTTAATAATATTGAAATAATTTTGTCCTCTGTGTCATTGTCTAACATTGAGGTCGCTTCATCAAATACAAGTAATGGACTCTTTCGTATTAAAGCTCTTGCTATAGAAATTCTTTGTTTTTCTCCACCAGAAAGCTTTATACCGTTTTCACCAACCATTGTATTAAGTTTGTTTGGTAAATTTTCAATAAATACATCTAATTCAGCTTCTTTTAATACAACTTCTAGCTCTTCTTGAGTAATTGCTTGTCCTAAAACAATATTATTATATATACTATCATCCAACAAAAAAATGTTTTGACTAACTATGCTTATCTGTTTTCTTAAATATTCTATTTCGATTCTTTTTATATCTTTTCCATTTATGCTGATTTTCCCTTGTTCAACATCCCACAGTCTATAAAGCAAATGAATAAGAGTAGTTTTACCACATCCACTCTTTCCAACAATAGCATGAATTTTCCCTTTAAATATTGTTAGAGACATATCATTTAATATCCAATCTTTACTTTCTTCATATTTAAATCTTGTATTTTCGAATATTATATCACCAGTCAAATCTATCTTTTCATTTCCAGAAACAACTGTACTTTCTATATTTAAAAGTTTTTGTAATCTCTCCCATGAAACCATGCATGCTACTAAATCATTGTTAAAACGAACAAGATTCATAATGGGCCCCATAAATCTTTGAGAATAAATGTTGAATGTAACTAAGCCGCCATAGGATAAACTTCCGGCAATCACTTTCATTCCTCCATAACATAAAATAGATGCCATAGATATTAAATTCACCCCTGATAATATTAGGTTATTCTTTATCATATTTGTCATATTTTCTATAAACGATTTTGCAAAATTATTTTCTAAATTATTATGCTTTTTTCTAAAATAAGATTTTAATCCTCCTTCGTTAAATGCGAATAAATTACTTATCATTTCTTGTGCTGAACTATTTAATGATGATATAGCATTTCTCGTATGTTCTGATGATTTCTCAATTATAGAATTATATTTCTTCTGAATAGCAAAAATCATTATTTGAAAAGCTATTAGGATTAGCAATAAGTCAAACTGTAAAGTAACTAAATAATATGCATATCCAATTATTAATATAATATTCGATATAAAATTTAATAAGGAAGTTGTAAGTATATTTGGAATTTCCTCAACATCTCTATATAAACAAGTAAAAACATCTCCGCTAGAATAACTCGTCAAGAAGTCACCCGACATCCTTTCCAAATGATCAAAGCAATCGTTTCTCAAGCTAACCACCAACTCTCGATTATAATGATTAAGCATTATTTGGTACACATAGTCACAAAGTGAACCTAAAAGAGTACAAATAATCATCCCAATTGTATAGCGAATCAATAGTTTCATGTTATTATATGAAATAGCATTATCCAAAATCTTCAATATAAAAAAAGGAAGCATTATCTTGGAAACACTACTAATAAACATTAGCAAAAGTCCAATGATGTATATTCGTTTTTTTATTTTAACAAAATTAAATATTTCCATCAGCAATTTGATTTTTTTCATTTTAATCCTCCTGCCCACTTTCGGATTTATAGCGTTATATTAAATAAGACGTTCAATCATATTTGTCATTCCGCTAAGCGTACCTATACTGTCATAATCAATAAGATTTTCGGATATAACTATATTAAATGTTTCTTCTATTAGTTTTATCAATTTCTTACAAGTATCCCTATTTAATACATTCTCATCAAATAAACTTGTGTATATTCCAATATTAAGTACTTCCTTATTTCCGGTTATTCTATATAAAAGCTCTTTAACCTTTTTATTTATTTCGTCTTTAAACAAACAATTCTCATATATATGGGGCTCTTTACTGCAATTGATCTCAATTTCTTTCCACTCTGTCCGAACAGCATACTTTTTTAATATACAGCAAGCATTATTAAAATTAATCTCTATATTTTCATCAGCGCAGGTTTTTATAATGTACCCTGCAATGTATGCGCATGCTTTGCTATTCCCCCCAAATAGATAAAATTTTTCCCTATCCCACCTTGTAAATATTGGTGTCAAATCTCCAATACATTGTATTTCTTTATTATTATCAAACCAATATTCACGATGTAACTCAAATCGATTCCCTCTAACACCTATTACAGTACTAAAAAGTGCGGGAAATGACTTTTTTTCCCCATTGTAGACAGATGCAACAATTACTTTTCCTCTATTCAATAAACATTGACATATTTCTCTAAGTTTTTTTTCACTATCCTCTTGTAACATTGCCAAGCTTAGATTAATAAGTCTATATTCTAGGGAGATGCAGTATTCCATAGCCATCTCTAGGAGCGGATAATTTGTTTCCGCTTCTGAATTTAAAATCTTTATAACAAAAAAACGAGCATTCTTATATACTCTAGTAATAACATCTGCGCACGCAGTTCCATGGCCATTATCATCATTATAATTTTTATCGCAACATATCATTTCGTCTTCTATATAGAAATGAATGCCGCCAACAATGCGATTCCTGTATATCTCTTTATCTAAACCCGTATCTATTAATACAATAACATCATTATTCATATAAATCTCCATTTAAGAAGGGAAAGGCAGCTATAAGTACCTTTCCCATATATGTCATATGCCCTATGGTCAATTATGGTGAGCAGTTACCCTTATAAGTGGGTGTTAGTTTTAGGCGTGTATACAGTATTGTAAATTACGCAGCCAGAAGTGTTGCCATCAGTTCTGCCAACCCAGATTTTGGTTTCAGTACAGTCATCTCCGCAAGCCTGACCGCGAACATTTAAGTTGACATCTGTACTTGCGATCTTTTTAATCTTCATGCCGAATCCCTCCTTTATATTATTTTTTCAGAAAAAATGCTATTTTAGAATAATGCGCCGCGAGCCGTATAACCAGTTGCTGTCCAGCATCCACCTGCATTTCCCTCTTTAGAGGTTTTACCGGCCCAAACTGTTTCTTCGCACATATTTGTGCAAGCCTGAGCGACTACCTTTAATGGTATAGATGTATCAATTTTCTTGATTTTCATATTGCATTTCCTCCTTTCACTCTTTATTTAGGGCATTTTGACCATTAGGAAACACCTTTTGATAGTATTGCGATAGCCTTATTTTTACATTTTCTATATTACATATTGCTACGATTGGCGTATTCAAATCTCCTGTGTATATTTTATTTATTATCTTACACCTAGTACAATCACAATACTCATAACGAGAGCATCCAATACATGCTTGGTTTTTTGCTTGCGCCCACTCCAAAATGCGCTCAACTGATTCGTGATTAATACCATTATCGACAGATCCTATTACAAATTCGCTTACTCCAGCCGCTGCCAGACAAGGATATATGCTACCATCAGTATCAATAGTGAAGCTTGTCCTTCCCCCATCGCATGCAGAATTCATGCATCTTACAAGTGCATCATCAATAAGGTCTACTTTACAATCTCCCTTATACCCTTTTAGATAATCAATAATTTGGACCCCTTGATTATATAATTCATTCATATCACTATCTGTCCAATTATTATCATACTGATCCGGAACTGGTGAAATAGAAACAAATCCAAAATCTAAAAGCCATTTAACTCCATCAAACAAATACTCTACATTCTTTCGATTAACTGTCATTCTAGCGCAAATATCAAACGGAGCTCTATCAAGTATTTTTTTAGAATTTTGTATAACAATATCGAAGCTCCCTCTTCTATTGTGAAAAATTCGATTACTATTATGTGCCTTTTCATTTCCATCAATACTTATAGAAATCTGAGCATAATTTTTGATTAAGAAATCGATATTTTCATCGTTTAAAAGAGTTGCATTCGTTGTAATTATATAACTCACGTTCTCTATGCGATTTTTCAACGCTGAGACGAAGTATTTGATTTTTTCAAATTCAAGTAAAGGCTCCCCTCCATGTGTCACTATTGACAGTTTTTCCGTTGGGTTTTCATGCTTTTTGCTTACAATAAAATCAATGGTTTTATCTATAATCTCATAGCTCATAGAACATTCTTTTTTATTTTTCTCATAGCAGTAACTACAATTCATATTGCATCTATTCGTAAAAAAAACGGAAAAGTTCATAAAACTTACTCCTCCCAAACATTTGATAATAACTGTTTCTTTGCCTTACACCGCTCTTCAAATTCATCATCTGACAAAGAATACATTGGATAGAGGCAGGACCAGCATAAATAATTAATATTGCATTCTTTACATTTCAAAAATTTGTCAGGTTCATATTTTTCTATTGCTCGACACACAAAGCTTCCTTTGTTCGTGTTTAAAATATCCATTAAATTATCTATCTTTGTTATGTTTCCTAATTTAAACTCTTCTGATCCAAATAAATTACATGGAAAAATATCTCCATTTGCTTCTATAGTAATTTGATCATACCCAGCTGTACAACAGCAGCATTTTTGTTCTATATTAGAGTTGGTGTCACTTCCCTGACAAATTCTATCTGTTGTCAAAGAATTCTCCAATAATGTTTTATTATCTTTAGCTCTACCTTCATAGGACAATGCTCTTAGCATTGGAAATGTATGAAGTTTTCTGTTAAGTTCAAAAAACTGTTGTGCATAACGTAAATTGTTATTACTCAACACCATTGAAAGTGAAATATTTTCAAAACCTTTTTGTTTTAAAATATCTATATTATTAACTACTCGATCAAATACACCTTTGCCCCTTATAACAGAGCAGGATTCTTCATCAGCGCCATCAAGACTAATATCTATATTATTTACTTTTTCAATGATAGGAGTAATATTTTGAGAATTAAATAACGTGCCGTTTGTCATTAATGTTATTTTTCCGCTATACTTGCTTCTTAAGTGTGATAATATATCCAAGAAATCTTTTCTAAGCAGCGGTTCCCCACCTGTCAGAACAACAACTTCAGGTTCAACCGAAACTATTTTATTCAACAACCTGCATATGGTTTCTGTATCAAAATAATCTGTTTGTTCATTTCCATACTGTGCATTTACCATACAGTGTATACATTTTAGGTTACAACGGTGTGTAATTGCAAAACTGACATTGTTGACTTTTTGCACTGTTTTCCTATACATACATCCCATAGAATCTAACAAATCAAGCATCTTCCTTATATAAGCCCGATCTTCTTCATCTGCTAGCCTAGAAAGCATTTCTTCCTCTGTTAATTTTTCGCTCATACAGTTTCTAAGTATTTCATAACATTCCCTTGATATTTTTATCCATTGACCGTTTAATCTATTAAATATAATGACCGAATCTGCATTAAACATAAATTTAGTGGAATCAGAAAAACTCATGCATTTATTGTCCATACCGTTCTCCTCCTTTTTTCATATTTTAGCATTATATGTTTACGCATTTAATTTCTCGTAATTTTTTCGAATCAACACGTAATAATTCTGCTTAATGGTATCCTATTCAAATCGGTGACCATAAAAGTGCCTAATACCTACCAATACAACTTTTGCTTTGAAATTCATTTACAAAATGAACGGTTATCAATCAAAGTACTCTGTAGCAATGGAATATTTACAAGATTTAAATCTAATCAAAAGCACTTCTACGTTTTAAAATCAGCTTTATAATTGGTACTTGATATTGTTCGGATAACCGTATATAATTACATTAAATAAATTTGATGAAAGGATAAGCGAGTTATGGAATATATGTCCTCACCGCAAGCAGCAAAGAAATGGGGTATTTCAGAGAGACGTGTACAGAAACTATGCGAAGATAACCGCATACCTGGTATTTCAAAACTTGGTTATATGTGGTTAATACCAAAGAATGCAGAAAAACCTGTTGACGCGCGCAGAAAAGACGGTATAAGAGTAGATAAATAGTTGAAAAATATCTGCTATATTTGGTTTTATACTATAGGTTGGAGGTGCGAAAAATAAAAACGAAAATATTGATAGCTGATGATGAAGCAGATATTGTGTCAATGCTTCGCAGCTTTTTTGAAAGTAAGGGTTATCTTGTTTTATCTGCCACAAATGGAACAGAAGCACTGAAACAAGTAGAACGACAGCCAGACATTATTTTGCTCGATATAAATATGCCCGGCTCAACTGGGCTGGAGATCTGTGAACGCATTCGTGACCATATATCCTGTCCTATTCTTTTTTTGACTGCACGAATTGAAGATACTGATAAGGTTAAAGGGTTTGCTGCCGGAGGTGACGATTATATAGTCAAACCGTTCTCTCTTATGGAGCTTGAAGCCAGAGTATCTGCCCACCTGCGTCGGGAAACACGGCGGGGCTTTGAAGCGCAGATTAGATTTTCCGGTGAATTAACAATTGACTATTCGGAGCGATGCCTGTTTTTTGCGAACAAACGCCTCGGCCTTGCCAAAAAGGAATTTGACATCGTGGAACTGCTATCCCAAAATCCAGGACAGGTTTTTGACAAAGAAAGGATATATGAACGCATCTGGGGTTATGACAGCGACGGCGACAGCAATGTTGTGGCCGAACATATTCGCAGAATACGTACGAAAATTGCTGTATACACAAACCGAGTGTATATTGAAACAGTTTGGGGGTGTGGGTATAAATGGATAAAGTAAGACACCTAGGACGGGGTTTATCTCTCCGGAAAAGTCTTATGCTTTATGTGGTAATATTTGTTATGCTTGCACTTATCCTTTCTGTAATGACAGCTTCCTTATGCAACAGTATGACAAATACTATTAGAGATTCTTACCCAATATCCGGCGAAAAGTATTATTTAACGAATGAACATGGTGAACAGTTAGGGGACGGTGCTTATATTAACAGTACACCAGTTTCATTAGCAGAACAGGACGAACGTACAATAGCACTATTAGCGTTAATTCCTGTTATTGCAACACCACTTTACTCTGCTTTGTGTATCATAGGGGCGGTACTATTATTTTATAAGGATAAGCTGAAGAAACCGCTTGCGGAATTGCGGGCGGCATCTGAAAAAATAGCAAATAATGATCTTGATTTTTTGATCGAATATGATAGTAATGACGAATTAGGGCAGCTCTGTACTTCTTTTGAAATTATGCGGACTAAACTTGCAAATAATTTTTTAGAGATGTGGCGGCAGGTTGAGGATCGCAAACGGCTTAACGCTGCTTTTGCTCATGACCTGCGAACCCCGCTTACGGTGCTGAAAGGTTATGATGAAATGCTACAGGCAAGCGATAACACACAGACCAGAGAAACTGCAGTTACGATGGGAAAGCATATATCTCGGATGGAAACATATGTAGCCAGCATGAGTAATCTTCAGCGTTTGGAAGATACACAACCGGAATACAAAACAGTTCTTTTGCAGCCATTTTTATCTTCCTTATATGAAAGCACAGAAATTGTATGTATACAGAAGGGAAAAAAGTTATATCGGCAAAACAAAACCTTTATACATGAACTGTCTATTGACACAGAATTTGTTTCACAGGTATGTAATAATCTGATTGCGAATGCTGTCCGTTACGCCTGTGCTGCGGTAACGCTTACTTTTGAATTTAGTGATGGCGGCTTACGACTTTCGGTATCTGACGATGGAAAAGGCTTTAACAAAGATGTTCTGTGCAAAGCTGCTAACCCATATTTCACAGAGGAATCCGATCATTTTAAACACTTTGGATTAGGGCTTTATATATGTAAGCTACTCTGTGAACATCACGGTGGCTACCTGCAGATTGAGAATATTGCGGATGGTGCAAAGGTGACCGCATTTTTCAAAACAAAATATTGAATTTTATTTGTAGATAAAAAGTAGATAATTACCTTTTATACTCTCCGTAAAGTCACAAGGGGAGTATTTTTTTGCATATTACACGTAATTCCCCTTATAGAGAAAGGAGTTTATATGAAACTAAAAACTATCGATCTGACCAAAAAATTTGGCTCCAAAACCGCCGTAAAACATTTGAATATTACACTGTCAAATGGAGTTTATGGCTTGTTAGGTGCAAACGGAGCAGGAAAGACTACGTTCATGCGGCTGTTGTGCAACATTCAGACACCAACTTCCGGAAAAATTGTTTTAGATGGAAAAAACATTGTGACGTTAGGTGAAAAATACAGTGAACTTTTAGGCTATCTCCCGCAACATTTTGGGTATTATCCTGAATTTACAGCACTTGATTTTTTGCTGTATATATCTGCCTTAAAGGGGTTAAGTGAAAAAAACGCAAAGAAAAAATCAAAGCAGCTACTTGAAGCGGTGGGACTGTCTGAGGAAAGTAGGCACAAAATCAAGACCTTTTCAGGCGGTATGAAGCAGCGTTTAGGAATTGCACAGGCAATGCTTAATAATCCCCACATTTTGATTTTAGACGAGCCGACAGCGGGTCTCGATCCAAAAGAGCGCGTACGTTTTCGTAACATAATCAGTGCCTTTGCGCAAGACCGTATCGTAATTTTATCGACGCATATTGTTTCGGATGTAGAATTTATTGCAGAAGAAATCATAATGATGAAATCTGGTGAAATTATTCATTTTGGGAAACCACAAGAAATCACTTCTGAAATTGATGGGCAAGTATGGGAATGTACTGTTCCGACTGCTCATGCAGAGAAATGTGCCGCTGCATTTAACACGAGCAATCTCCGAAATACAGACAGGGGCGAAACTGTATTGCGGATAATTGCAGATCACCCGCCTATGGAAAATGCAATACCGATACGGCCTAATTTGGAAGATTTATATTTATACTATTTTAAAGGAGATGCAGAGAAATGAAAAAACTAATTCAATTTGAGTTACGGAAGATATTTTCAAAGCGGCTTACACAGGTTATTTTTGCTGCTTTACTACTTTTATCGGTTCTTTTAGGCTTTTCAACATATCAAAATATGTATGCCTTTGACGGAATAAGTAATGAGGGCACAGGACGAACAGCCGTTGAAATTGATAAGTCTGTTGCAGAAAAATATGAGGGGGCGCTAACTGATGAAAAGGTGCAGCAAATGATGACTGATTTTAAGCCTACGCAGGATTTACATGGTATGAATGCGGCATATCTTTACCATAATGCCATGCAATCGGCTTTGTTCCGTAATTTTTCTGATTTAGACGGTAACTGGAATGGGCTTAGAGTTTCCGATGTATTTGGGAGTGAAGAGATTAAGATTGGATATACATACGGCTGGCTCAAAACAAGCGAAAATATGGTAAGGGTATTCATTATTTTATCATTATCTATCATTATTATGACTGCACCTGTTTTCTCTGGCGAGTATGGGGGAGTCGATAATATTATTCTGACAAGCAAATATGGGAGGACAAAATGCGCAGCAGCGAAAATCATTGGAAGTATTTTAGCTGCATTGATTATGACTGCGACTATTTCGACAATTAACTTTATATATGCTTTTATGCTTTATGGAAGTAACGGGTTAGATTGCAGTATTCTTTTTGCGCCTGCGGGCTTCGTTGAAGGATATATTCCTTTTAATATTACCTGCGGCACATTGCTTAAATATCAAATCCTTTTAGCATTTACCGGCGCTGTCAGTGTCACAGGCGTTACATTGATTCTATCCGCTGTATGTAAAAGCCAAATGGTAGCCTTAGTCGCTTCTGCTGCAATTTACCTTTTTCCTGTTATTCTGCCTGTTTCCGAAACAAGTTCGTTATTCAGGATTATCGCACTTTTGCCATTATATCACGCTCAGTTTATTTCGCTTATGTCGGTAGGTCAAATGAGCAACGGCGTATTATATGCAATATTAGCTGTACCTGTTGCACTTATATTTATAGGAATTGGTATTGCTATTTCTCGTAGAGCTTTTGCAAAACATCAAGTTTCATAAATAATTCACACAAATCCACTAATCTAACTTTCAAAATAGGATAACTAAAAATATATAAACTCTCATAATTCTAAGAACATAGCGGTATCAAGTAGGTATCGCTATGTTGTTTTTCTATTAATAAAATCCGATGTTTTCTGTCGCTTAAAATGAAATGACGATCAATCTGATGTCTTTATATTTTGTCTTGCAGCATTACACGAGCTACATAGGATCCCAAAAGTGCTTCGCCATAATATGATGTTATCGCTGACTGTCTTTTGAGAGTCGCAACCAAATCGTACATGTATTCATGACGAACGGCTTGGCAGAGCGTTTCTACGTAAGGATCAACACCATCGAGAAGGAGCTTTCAGAATGTCACCATGAATTTCTACGTATACGCCAGTTGTTCCCCATTAACTACAATTGCATAGAGGTGATGAACTTTTATATTTTATATGAATTAACTTGCAAAACAGTAATTTTTCTCTTATCATAATAATATCAGGTGCACGAAAGCCACACGTCAGGGATACGATCGGTCCCGAATGGCAGATGCGCTATGGGTATGGGAGAAAGAACAAACTTTGCGGGTGGGTTCTTTCTCCTTTTTTTGTTCGGTCAGTTACACCAAAAACTATACAGCAGGAACGGGAATTCGTCAAGATGAGAAAATGTCATGGAATGTGGCAGGATTGTAGAGATGATATTTAGAATATTCGATTTTAATCTGCGGTATTTGTGCAGGAGATAGGAAAGTTAATTTGCTGTCTGACACTTAAAGACCAAAAACAGCAGGACAAAGACAGTATAGGAAAAAATATAATTGTGAGTAACAAATAAGCGAACAAACACTCCACCTATAAATGAACAATTTTGTGGAACACCTTTGGGCGTGTCAGATTAAGTGTGTAAGTTGTTTTCGAAAAACTATCCCTTAAAACTGCCTAGAAACCATCCTTAAATCCTCGGAAGCCTGTCAAGGTAAGCCTTCCAGCCTTTACAGGCTTTCGAGGATTTGATATAATCCCTGATGGCAGTTTTAAGGAAATACACAGTTTATTTGGCACTCTCGTACCTTTTACAAAATATATTTTTCTAATAATAACTTTCCGTCAGTATCTTTCAGCAAGTTACTATTTTCCTTTGATTATTCCCATATTTCAGGGCGTTCACAAAAAAAGCAAGTGAAAACTTAATACCTTATTCCATCCCAAAATAGTGCCTCTTACAGACTTATAATCTACTATGCTACATACACCTTGAAGTAACTATGAACGCTTAAATTATAATATTCTCCTGCTACAATTTCCCATATGTATTATTCATCATATACTGTCAACTTATATTTTTCAATTATCCCGACCAAGGTTGCCTCATATTCATATCTCGCCTCACAATACGGATACTTAGGATCCTGCAGCGATTGAACGGCCCTTATGTAATTGCTTTCTCCTATAAGTTCCTCCCAATTAGGAGCTTCCTGAGAATGATCCTTCCATGTGGCAAGGTAATCATTATGTTCCATTATGACATGCCGCAAAACCGGAGAGTTTGCATGGAAACCCTCCTGATGCGAAAATAATTCATTTGGGCTTATTTCAACCTCATTCTTTTCCCAGTCAATTGCTTCCAAAGCAATCGCAATAACAATAGACGGCAGACAAATATGCCTTCTGCGCCAATCTTCCTGTGCAATCTGTCCTATAATCTCAATAAAAAGTTCTTTGTTCCTTTTCATTTGCTTCTCCTCTCTATTTACGTTTCCAGTACCACCCAAGCGCCGCCGCGCCTGCAATTGCCCATATACCGTATCCCTTACACATTACAATAAAGAAGATAATCCCTCCTGCAACCATTAATGCAATCTTCTCTTTTCTTCCCATATATGCTCCTTAGAAGAAAGGGTATGTGTGCTGGGAGGTAACAGTCCCCAGCACTTTTTTCCCATCTTCCCCATCTTTTACACTGGTAATACGTACAAGGCTGCTATGCAGGTCATACGCTGCACTCTTTATTGCACCCTCCGAACTGTAGTAGATATGCTGCAACATGCTTTCCGGAAACAGAGTACAGACCATACCGCTAATCTTCTTAAAATCCTCCAAATCCTCACATACCAATACCGCCTGAACAATATTTCCATCCTTGTTGAGCTGCTCCATATACCCCTTTAAAGCAGATACTTTTTTCTGTAAATGCTTGTCCCATTCAGATTCCGTAAACCTTTTCAAGTCCACGCGGGTAAACATCGGTTCCACTATTGTCACATAATTTTTTCCGGCAATTTCGTGAAAAATCCTGCTGTTAAAGATGATTTTCCCGTTTTCCTTATCCTGATACGAAGGCATAAAATCAAACTCTTTTAAATGCGGACTTTTCATCAGTTCATTTGTAATCAGTGACGAGGCTGCTTTTTCCACGATTTCAAGGGGTGGAAGGATGTCTTTTTCGTGTCTGGCATCCGTATTCAGCTTTAGCGCCTGATATATGACCTTGCAGAACTCAGGCGTTGTAGAATACAAGACGATATTGTTTCCCTCCTTTGTGTAGACAAACCTGCGCAGCATCCCCATACTGCACATCTTCTTTATCCTGCTGAGCAGCGCATCCCTGTCAATATAGCGCGGCACGCGCTTCTGTGGCCAGAAACTGCCTAATGCCTGAATCGTTTCCGCCACTACTTTGGGGATTGTATACTTGTACAGTGCTATCACATACCCGATATACAGATCGGACAGTACAATTTCCTCATTCCGGTAATAGTAGGCAATTTTATCCAGAGAATTTCTTTTATCCGAATCCGGCACACTGATCTCCATTTCCGGCATATACTCAAAAAGTGCCTTATACCCCATCATACCTACTATATCGCGGGCAGCCCTCTCTGTTGTCTTTTCCGTATCAGCCATTACATTTCCTCTCCCTCCTGATTATTTTCCGGCTTTTCGTATCCCTCCAGCGTAAGCGCCTGGAACACCCTTGCTTTTAAGGAGCGTTCCTTTGTATTCATGTAATAAATCTTTCCCATATACTCCATGCCCGGAATAATTGGAAAATCTCTTGCTGATGACGGGTACTCGGTAAATACCTGGATATCTTCCAAGCCATTGATTTCGCCAAACCAGTGCCCCTTTTTCAGTGACAGGCACTTAATGCGCACAATGTCGCCAACATGATACTTTTCTTCCAGCGATTTCTGCTCCCACGGATCCTCTACCAGCTCCTTTCTGGAGCAGGCATAATAGATAATGTCCTGTTTCTTCTGCTTTCTTATCTTTTTTTCATGTATGCATACTTCCACAACATCACCGTAAGATACTGTTCCCTTCAACGCGGACGTAAATGTATTTGCCCAGTCGCCGATATACACAAACCCTAAGATTCCGACACCGCATAAGTCCAGCCATACGCCCGTATCTATGTTCTCTCCGTCTACCGTTTTAGACTGGATACGGATTACCTTGCCCTTTACACGCAAGTTTGCATTCCCGTTATCCTTTTTCAGCCGGTTATTGATTTCTTCTTCGATTTCCGGACGTTTATCCTTCCGCGCTTCATTGTGGCTTACCCAGACGGTACGACTTTCATCGTCCACCCTGACCACTTTTACATAGTATACGTCCGCCAGCTTCTGTGACTTGTACCGCAGATCATACGGATCCCCCGTAATTGCATCTGATGCCATGCAGATAATAATGTCCTTGTCCACTTTGGAAAGGGTGCCGTCTGCTCCTGCCTTTTCAAAAGCCATCTGCATATATTCCCCTGTATCCATCAGCTTTTTATAACGCTCCAGATGCCCATCTGTCCTTTCTGGCGCATAAGAATGTTCTTTCTCTTTTCTTCCGCCTAAAAATTTTCCTGAAATTTCATACAACTGGTCTTTCATTGATCGCACCTCCGTTAAAATAATATGTTTTACCGGTTATCAATCCGTTACCGGAAAATACTGATAAACCAGGAAATACCAAATACAATAATCAAAAGGATTACCGGCACCGCTATCATACCGACGCTGATTGCCGTTTTCCGCATTTTCTTGTCTTTTGTTGCCAACAGTGCAATAGCTGCTCCCAAAACAAAGGAAACAAGCCCTATCAGCAGTGCCCCTGCTTTTATGCTTTTTAAATTGCTGTAACAAGCCGCCGCTATGGTACGCAGGATCCGTTCAGCAAAATTGCCGCTGATTTCTATCGGATTAACTTCCTCCAAATTTTCCATGCCGCTCTCCCAAGAATCCTGTATCCGTTCTCTTAACGCATCATATATGGAGTTTTCCTGCTCGCTCTCCCCTGTTTCCTCCTGAATGTATACCTCTTCCCCATATGCAATGGACGGAGGAATGAAAAAGAAAGCCATACATCCAAAGAACACTGCAATAGCAATCCGCAGACAATGCAGTTTGTCAATTTTTTCCATTCCCATCCCCCTTGTTTCTGTCCTTTATGAATATTGGCAGTCTTGGACCTGGGCAGGAAGTCTCGATCCCGGTACTGCCTTCCCCTAACTTACCCATTTCCTCCTGAATCTTCGTTAAAACCTTTTCTTTTTCCATATGCACCAGCGATGTCAGGAACAAGGACGTTTCTGGCAGCAACAGCATAATCTTCTGCATATGATCCAATGCCGTCCCCTTTTCGCCATCTGTCAGAACAGCTATCATATCCGCCGCAATACGGTAAGCCGTTATGCCTTCCTTTTCCCTAAAATACCCCGCAAGCTCCTGAAGCCTGCAATCCATGCTGTTTTCGGAATACGGTCTTTCCAAATACACCGGAACCCGGGCAACAACAAGATACCCTTCCTGCCTGGAGGCGATTATCCGGGATACCGCCTGCTTAAATACGGCTATTCCCGGCAGCTCCGTTACCGGATCGGTAAAAAAATTCTTCTCTGACTCATCTGCCAAAAGACACGTACACCAGAATAATTGAAATATCCATAACAGATTTTCCGTATCTTCTGATGCCAATCCGCTTCCTCCCTGACATCCTTCCAATATCAGGAATCCTTCATACTTTCCCATATCTGACAGCACGAATGCCCGACTGTCATTCCTAATCCGGCATCTTTCTTCTACTGCGGGCAGGGGGCATCTCCAGAATCCTGCCTCATCATCCGGAAGGGAGGAATAGAAGAATACGGTTATATCTCCCCTTAGCAGATGAATCGTGCATCTGCCGTCCTGACCTGCCATAAGAAGCGAAAGCATTGCTGCCGCCTCCATTGCCAGTTCTTCCCCTGCCGGACTCTTTTGCGCTAATTCCTTCAGTTTTTTTATTATTGATGTAATCTGCATCTGTCCTCCTGTAAATCGGCCTCATCAATATTTGCCACCTCATTTAAGAGCTGGCTGTCATATTCAATGCTCATGCCTTTAAAAATGCGGTTGAGCAGATAATACCGCTCCACCTGATATTCTGTTGCAACATCCTCTATGGTTTTTCTACCGTATGCAATTTCAAGATAGCCGTACAGACTGCGAAGATACCCGGAATTGTATACCCTGCTCAGATCCAGTTCACTGCTGGAGCGTTCCAGCATTTTTCTATACACCTGCTTTTGAAGCGGTTTCCCCTGTTTATTAACGCAAAGATACATTTCTTTCATCTGTTCCTCTTCCGTATTCCTGACCTTTATGCGCTGCATCGCATACCATGCCAGATTTTTTCTGTCTTCCCCGCTCAGTCCCACTTCCTTTTCATCACATATAATCTGATCTTTTACATACACATTGCCATGTACACATTCATAGACATCGGACAGACGCATCTCAAGGATATCCTGTACTTTCAAAATACTATGAAGCTGTAAGTAAAAAACAGGGTAAGAACCTACACTGTACGTTTTAATATGTGTCGAAAGCTTTTCTATTTCTTCCATAATAAATGAAATGCGGTCTTCATTCCCCTTTGTCTGTGTTTCGTTCACTAAATATTTCCTCCTTTTTCTCTCAAGGCCCCATTCTGAGACCCACTTTTAAATTCCCTGTACCCATTTTCTTTTCCCTTCCTTTTTTCATTTTCTGCATAGTATTCTGATATAAGGCAAATCCCTCATCTGACTGTAATTCCTGTATGATATTTTCCGGAAGGTGTTCAGCCAGGCAGCAATTTTCAACATAACTTAATTTATCCCGGACTTCCTGATAGCGGATCTGTGTATTATGGGCATCAATGCCTGCGCTGATATAATAGACATACCGTTCAAGCGTATCTTTTCCCAAAATATCCAGCACTGACACAACTTCATCCATAGACCTGATTCCGTAATATTCCCTGGATTCCCTTCTGGAGCGCCTTGACAGGATTCTTTTCGTCAATTCCTCCGCATCGGCATCTTCTTCATAAACCGCGTCCGTAATCCCCGCAGCATACAAAACCGCCATGTAATCCGTACCGTAGTGCTTCCTATCTACCGACACAACTACCGGGATTCTTTTAATGTCCCTGAGTGCCGCAATTTCCCATGACTGGTAAGATGCCGACATATCCATATTTTCCTGTAGAAGAATAACCACATTCTCGTGATTATCCATAGAAAACGTCTTATATTCCACTTCCTGCTTGCTTAAGCATGGATGTATAACAACCTTTACTTCTCTTTCTAATGCCATCTGGCAAATCCTCTCTACAAGTCCGGTTGATGTGGTGTCTTCCGGAATGCCGCAGATCACCTCTATTTGTCTCATTTGCCACCTCACTGTTCCAGAGTATCTAAAACATTGATACCTGTAATTTTCCACTCATTGCTCTGCTTTTCGATATTCAGCTTGATATACTGCATAATCTGCCCGTTTCCGCTTCCGTTCAGCGTAAAACAGCTCTCCATGATGACCTCTGCCTCTGTCTCTGAAAAGCAGCAATAATAGCACTTCGCCTCCCGAAGTGAAGATATCACTGCCGGAATTTTCTCTCCGCTTTCCATTGATTCTCCTACTGAAAACGGCACTAGTTCCGCATATGCCTGTGGTGTCATAAATGCTTCCGTCCCTTCGTAAAACCTGCGTTCCCTGGTATCGTAGGTATACAAAACCTCTGCAAATGACTGTAAAAACTGCTCCGGATCCTGTCCGGCCGACTGTTCCAAAGGCACTTCCTCTTGTCCTGCCATGTCCTCTGTCTGCGATTTGTCTTCCCCTGTGCCATCTCTTGACGTAACCAGTAAAAACGTGCCCGTCAGAAAAAGCAGAACCACCAGAATTGTAACCAGTGTTGAAAACAGCGCTTTTTTGAAATTACCATATTTCATGTTTCTTCCTCCTTGTTTCTTTACGGCCTCCCAAAACCGACAAGATGGTTTTGGTAATAGGCTGTGTTTATTGACGAGTAACAGCAATATCCCTTACCGGAGCTTGCATGGAACATCCTGCCGTTTCCTACATATATACCCACATGGGTTATATATGTGCCGCTTTCGTAAGTTCCCTCAAAGAAAACCAGATCACCCGGTTCTGCTTCCGCGTCCGAAATATGCGTCACAAAATCATATTGTGATTGCGCCGTTCTTGGCAAGGTGATGCCCACTGACTTAAAGATTTTTTGCGTGAGTGCAGAACAATCAATACCATATTTCCCACTTCCGCCATACAAATACGGTACTCCTAAATATTCCTGCATACATGCCAGCATGGTATCGTAATCACCTTCTCCCATGCCATCGGAGCCGCTCAGCCACGACCGTACATGCTCCACATACAGCACGTCTCCGTATACGGAGTATCCATGCTGTGCGCACATCCTGCTGGAAAATTCCCTTGCAGCTGCTTCCGAGTGGTGTCCGTCCCGTTCCGCTTCTATGTAATCTATGTATCCGCCGCCGAAATTGTAGGCCTGTATTACGGAATCCATATCCACGCCTTTGCCCGTGCCTGCTGCGAGCAGTGAACTGAAATACCACACCCCCTGCCGGATACTCTCAACCGGTTCCGTTATGGAATTTGCCGGAAGTCCCGCACTTGCCGAACACTGCATGATATCCGGTGTTTTTTCCGCATCACCGCCGGACTCCTGTGCGATAATTGCAAGCAGCACATCGACGTACTCGGCAATCCCGTACATATCCGCATAAAATTCCACCTCTTCCCTCCACTGCTCCACCAGCGGGGGAATGTCTGCTTTTCCATAATACCCATAATCTCCCTCGCACCCCGAAAGAAGCAGGGAGAATAAAAGCAGGCACAGCAATACTTTTAATTTGCCCTTTTTCATCTGTCCTCCTGTTATACCAAGGGACGGTTCTTGTCCTCTAAAATCTGTTTTACCCGTTCCTGAATCATTTTTGCCGCATTTTCATAGTCCTCGGATCCGCGGTCATATCTGGCTTTCTTTTCCATCTGCAAAAGGACTGCCTCTGAAATCGCCGCTGTCTGGGCTTCTATCCTTTTTGTGCGGATTGTCTCCTCGGTCAGAACTACTTTTCCTTCCTCGCGCATGACTGCTATCTCTTTCTCTGCACGCAGGTTGGCCTGCTGCATCGCCCGCAGCGCCGTACTGTTCTTCATCGTGCCTTCTACGCTCAGGATTTCCTGCACTGCATAGGAAACATCTGCCTGTATCTGCTTACCGGACCGGGTATTTATGCCGCTTACTGTTTCTGTTTCTTCCTTATTTAATGTAGGAGCTTCCACTGTACCGCCCACCGTGGTTCCGGTATCCATATGGAAAGATGCCTGCATTGCTGCAGGTCTGATTTTATTCATGAGATAAGCGGATGCCGCCATATCAGCTGCCTGGTAAATTCTTTTTCCCCCACTCCTGGCAGCCGCTCCCGCAATACGCCCGGCTTCAATAGATACATCTACCGCTGCCTCTCCTGCGCCTCCGCCTGCCTGAATACCTCCTGCGGAAGAAAGTGCTGCCGCCGAAGCACCTAAAAATACTGCTGAGCCGCCGGCAACTGCCCCTAATGCAGCGCCGCCGCCTGTCCCGGCAGCTGCCTTTACCACATTCGCTACAGCGCGTTTCTTGTATAAATCCCGCATCTGTGCATTGCTAAGAACACCCTTAAATTCAGGTTGTTCAAAATTGGAGATGGTCGCCCTTTTCTGTAAAATCTCCGCCCTTCTGTCATCAAAGCTTGTCGGGGTCCCATGTACACCCATTGCTGTATGAAGCTGCCTTGACTGCTGGCGAAGCTGGTTAAGACGCCCGTTCTCCATTGCGATTCTCTTATCCAGCCGGGCTGTCTGGCTTTCTATATCCGCTCTTTCCGTTTCCAGCTCCCGGTATTCTTCCGAGCCGCGCCTGTGGTTCAACATCTGGCGCCTCAATTGTTTATCCTGCTGTACCAGTTCCGCGCGGTCTACCTTCAATTTATCCAGATTTTCCTGTGATTGATTCATCGCACCGTCTATGCTCCGCAATAAATCGTTTTTATTTTGAGACGGAGTCCCGGTACCGGCATCATCCGCACCTGAGATATCTGATGGGAAATCCGTCCTTTCTTTAAAGTTTCCGTACGATAACCCTTCCTGTGCATAATCCGCCGTCTGAGGGACTGCAATATCATCTGGTTCCCTGTCAAGGACTGGCGCATTATTCTGATCTTCCGGTTTTTCGCTTCCTGTTTCCGCAGATGAAACGCCATTTTCCTGTCCGCCATCTACCCTCGACAGATTATTTCCATCTTCCGATAGTCTGTTATTCGGACTGCTTTTTCCTTCTGCCGCTGACAAGTAGGACTCCTCTTCTTCCCTGTCAACATCCGCCATTTCGCCATACATACGGCTCTTTCTCGCATCAGAAAAAGCATCTGCGAGTTTTCCAACACCCTGTTTGATACGTGATGCGATTGCCCTTGTGAGCGTCATCATTGCCATCGCTCCCAAAAAGCCGTTCCGTTCGTTGCTCTGGATTCCCAGCAGCGCCTTAAACCGGATCCTCGCCGGAATAAGAAGCATGCACATGACCAGCTGGATAACCGCCACGCCTTTTATCGTGTCCGACAGCATCAGGCTTGTGAGCAATGGAATCAGGAGCAGTACGGCATCTATCACGGGCGTCATGATATTGGAAAACACGGTCATTACCCATCCGCCAAGCAGATCCCGCTTCCTGCTCTGAAGTACGCACAAAAAGGGAAAACTGACAAAACAGACCAGCATATCTATGGCCACGGCAACATATAAAAACACGAAATAAACCGTTAAGACCACTGTTCCCAGGTACATGACGGCATCAACAAAAGTTCCGCTGCGCTCCGCATTAATCAGAAAAGCCTTCGACAGTGATAATGTTGCCCCTCCGGTTATCATCTGCGAAGTTACTTCCTTAATGCCGTACAGCAGGACATCCCTCACATACAGCGCCACGTCCAGCAGGTACGGCATTAAGATAAGCGCGGCAAACTTCAATGCCATGGACGGAAACATACTCCTGATTTCATCCCTGCTTTTTGCGGTCTGCCCTGTCCATGTTGATTTCGCCAGCTGGAACACAAAAGTAATCCCGAGGAAAATGAACATCATTCCCCTAAGCAGCGCATAACATACTGATGCGGTCACGCCGTAAGGATTTCCCTTACGCAGTTCAAAGGCATAGATGTTAACCTTGTTGGGCTGCCCGCTTCCTACCCTCCCGTATACGATACTGTCCAGGGATGCGCCGATGTTATCCTGCAGGAGTGCAATAACGGAACTGCCTATATTCCTTAGCAGTTCTGCAATGTATTTTTCCACACGTCCGGGCTTGCCCACGGTAATATCCTGCTGTTCTTCCCCTGCATCAATGGGATTCCCATAAATAGACTCGTCTGACGTACCTTTCAGCCAGGGTGATGTTGTATCAAAGCGGTTGTTGTTCCCTTCATCGACATCATTCTCTATGCTGTCAGACTGGGATGCGTACACGACCATTCCCCGGCAGAGCAAAAGCGGAATGCACAGCAATGCAAGGCACAGTGCTTTTTTCAGTCCCCTCATCCTGCCTCGCCTCCGTACATAGCCTGCAGTGTCCTGGCATCCGTTTCCACAAATACCGCTTCCGCCGCTTTTAAGTAGTCCACCTTACAGAAGCATACCTTTCCGTTATCCACGATGCAGACTTCCCCTTTCCGGTCCTCGCTCTTGTCCGAAGGATCCCCGCCAAGTTCCAGGATGCGGTCTGCCTGTCCATTTGTAAGGTTGAGCGCTTCTTTCACCCAGCTCCGGTCCTGATAGTCCTGCTTGAATACAAATTTTGTTGCCGCCTGCTTTAACAGGGCTTCCGTTTCCGGCATCCTCTGGTAATCCTTCAATGCCTGTGTTGCCGTCCACAGCGACACCAGCCTTTTTCTTGACGTCCTGGAAACATAATCAAGCTTCTGTACGGCAGGCAGGGACTTGAAATTTTCATGCAGCTCGTCGCAGATCACACCCATATACTCCATTTTCTTTGGGTTAATTGCATTTTTCTTTATAAAATGTTCCGTTACAAAGCTGAGCGCCACCAGCCGGGCAACCGCCCTCTCCTCTTCCGGAAGCTGCGACAGGTCTATGTTGGTAAATTTCACATTCCTGTCTATGACAACATTACTCTGTCCGTCGAAGTAGCTTTTTACCCCCTGTATGGCCTGTATCTTATGACCATTTTCCCCGCATCCGCAGATATGCTTTAACGACTCATACTCTTTTCTTGTATAGAAGCGCAGACACTTTGGACAGTAATACAGTTCCCGGATACGTTCCTTTAGGCTGTCGAGCAGAATGCGGTAGGCTTTCTTGTGTTCCCTGATCTCGTTATCGCGCTCCTTTTTTAAAGCCTTTTTATAAAAATCCGTCATCGTGGGCAGCGTTTTCCGCCTTTTCCCGCTTCCCAAAATCTCCTTCTCCTGCAGCCCTTCCTCAAACAGGCTGTCCACCTGGCCGTCAATGATTCCCCGTTCCTCATACAGTTCCACTATTATGTCCGTAATGACACGCTCAAGGTAGGTTGTCAGTTCAAAATCCGCAGCTCCCTTATTTCCCTGGACCATGATCATAAGGCTGCTTCTGGCATCTTCCACTTTATCTTTCAGCTTTAACACCATATAATCGCCGTCCATTTCCGACCATTCCTCTTCTTCCCGAACCTCAAAGGGATTCAAAATAATGTCGCTTCCGACTTTTATCTGGTAATTAATGCCGCACTGCACGTCCGCCATCATCGCATACTCCCCGCGGTTTCCCCTTGCCTGACTGTCAATTGCAACAAAACGGTATCCGTTTTTGGATATGTACCGGGATGCAAGAATCTTCATCGTGGCAGACTTCCCTGTACCCGTCATCCCGCAGAAAACCACGTTATATCCGTTATGGCTGGTATCATAGCAGTCATACGCCACAGGCTTCCAGCTGGACATGTTCCTTCCCAAAACGACGCCGTTTTCATGGATGAAATCTGTCTGGGTATGGTTAAAGATACTGGAGATGCTGAGTTTGTCCATCGTATGTCTCTTTAATCCGGCAGTTTTCACAGGTCCTATCCCTGCGTTTACCCTGCGGTTTAAAGGCATTCCCGACAGAAAGGCTTCCGGCTGCACGCCATAACAGGCGCTGACCGTAATCTGTTTCTCTTTTGCAAGATTACGGAAAGAATCCGACTCATAATTGAGTTCCTCCAGCGAAGATGTCATGAGCACGAACAGGAAATAAACATGGTAAAGGCTGTTTTCGCCTGTTTCTATACGCTCTGCCCACCCTTCGGTCTCCCGCAGCTTCCCGTTCAGCTTGCGGAGCATATTCCGGTTGTAATTCTTTTCCGCACTGATAATATTCGTTTCGATTTCAACGATTGTCGTATCCAGCATATGTGCCGCACGGCTCTCCGGCAGCGGCTCTATGAAAACGCTGACCCGCATCCGCCCGCTGTTGAACAGGGCTGGAAATGTCGTTGCAAAAGCAGTCCGTTTGGGCAGGGCATCAATGGTAAAGCACCTTACATACACGTCATGCCCTGCATCATTCAGAATGAAATAAGACAGGGGATTCGGATCCACCCCATCCGGCGCCACTATCTCCCGCGCCGCAGATACCCGCCTGAACAGCTTCTCGTCCTCTCCTGCCGGTTTCGGCTTTTCCCTGTTTTTAAGCAGTCTTACTATTACAACCGCCATGATTACAAAAAATAAGATTCCCGATGCCGCTATGAGCAGAATTGCTATAATTTCCCGATTCATCTACAGATTCTCCTCCTCTTCCATGAATGCAAACTCTGCCGCCATTTCCCTTAATGCGTTCTGGCTGACCGTTTCTTCCATTTCCCTTAAGGAACTGCTCGTCACCGCAATGCTGTCATATGCGGACTGCAGAATTTCGTCAGCGCGGTACTTTGCTGCGCTGACCGGATGTGTATAGCGGCGCATCTGTTCCAGTATTTCCACTCCTGTCAGCATCCGGGCCTTTACCCCGGCGTTGCGGAGTGAGGATATATACGCCGCCGCCCTGTTCTCGAGCTGCTTCTCAGCTTTGGAGTAAATCTCTCTCTCCGTAAGTTCCTGTGTAAAATCAATGGCGTTATAAGTCCAGTCGTAAATATACAACTGATCCAAATGCGGATCTGCTTTCTCGCCGCTGACGGATTCCAGATACTGCACCTGGATTTTCAGCTGAGCCACGCAGTAGCCCAGGGACATGATTTCCCTCTGCATCTGCCTGAGTTTCTGATAATACAGGTCGTACCGTTCTTCTTCACCTTCCGGAACCTGCTCCGACTCCTTTTTTATTTCTTCATAATCCAGCGTCATCAGATACTGCCTCTCCTGAAGGCTCGTGAGCTGCTCCTTGTAATCCGTTACCATCTTATCCAGGTTGACATCCCTTGCCATCTGCCAAAACTGTATATTCTGGTTATCAAGTACATTGATGAAGGAAAGGTATCCCCGTATAATCTGCAGGCGTTCCTCGTCCTCCGCATCGCGGAACTCGCACCCACTGCAGGCAATTGCCCCGATAAAGCGCTTTTTCCCGTCTGCAACAACCATGTACTCCCCCACGTCGTCGAATTTCACATATTCCAGGGAGTCCAGCCTTCTAAACTGGCTGTAATCCAGATGTTTCTCCTGTACCCTGCTCCTGTGTATCTTCATGAAATAAAATCCAACCGCGCCGAATATTGCCAGTAAAACCACGATAATTACTGCGATTATCTGCACGGAGCGGACTAATGTATCTATAGTCTGCATTGCTTCCTCCTTAAATCAGCATCTCTCCTGCCAGCTTAAAAATCCCCAGCCAGAACGGGACGCTGAAAATCATAATTGCCACCATTCCCTTTATCATGGCCTCCTCCTTGATTTCCTCCCTGACTTTCGCGTTCCGGGCAAAAAAAATCCGGATCGCCATATACAGAATGGAAAAAACGATGCCCGCAACCCCTACGGTAATCCCAAGGCGGCTTGCGGATGAGGCGAAACCAAGTATCTGTGTGTTCGAGGACAGTGCGGTATCCTGCAGGTATACCCACGGGTCGATCTCCTTTGGTTCAACGCCTGAGAAATTGTAAATGCTCTCCCCGTCATCCCCGCACCCCGTCAGCAGCAGTACGCATAAAAAAAGCGCCGCTGTGCATATCTTTTTCCTTGAATGGCATTTTCTTCTATTTTTTCCTTTCATACATCAGCTTCCCTCCTGTGTATGCTTTGTATATAACACCCGGCGGCATTTCCTTAACATCACCCTGAAAAGCCACTGATCCAGCGTAATGCCACCCCCTGTCAGAAACATCACATCTACCGGCAGTTCGATCATGACCATGCCGCCTGCCACCAGAGTAATTAAAATAGACACAATGACAGCCGCAATAACCATACCGTGGGGTGCAGCTGCCATAATAAGCTTGTAGTCCGCCAGTAATACCAGTATCAATACCAGTGCCTGTTTCTTGGTAAAATAGCGGAACCATTTATCTTCATCCTTAAACTCCCTTGGTACCCTGAATACTCCTGTTGATGCCAACTTCTTCCTCCTTCCCAAATTTTTGCGCAAAAAAGAAAGGTGGAGCTTTTTGCCTCCACCTCAAGTGACTAACTATAATCCAGAGCCGATTGATTTGAAAAAACCGACTATGCTGAATACGCTGAAAATACAGATTCCAGCAACGCATATAACCAGCGCATGTGATTTTTTCTCCTCCTTCTTCTGCGCGTTGGATGTCATGAGCAGGGAAATTGCCGTAAAAATAATCGAGAATACCAGACCGATTACCCCTATGGTCATCAAAAGCTGATATCCGCTGGCGCCGATATCTTCCGCTTTGTCAATGAGGGTGGCAAATACGCCGTCCTCGGGGTCTTCCATCAAAAAATCCCACTCGTTCCCTGTCAGCAGAATGCCTTCCATTCTGATCTGCGCAGCAAGAAAAAGGGTATCGGCCCTGCACACCAGGTCATACATGCGTGCAAGCCTCCTTTTTCATATCAAATTATAAAAATCACATGTGCTTTTACTTCTTTTAATCATATCAGAAGATTCTTTTCCGTCAATAGTACCGGCTTCCCGATTCGGTACATCTGCCTACAATTGACTATTTTCCCTTTTTTTATTATTTTTCTTTTTCAATTTCGGTAAAACAAACTCAAAAATGGTATTATTATACAAAAACCATCGCTTATTTTTACTCATATTTGTGTAAAATGTTTACACGTTTTTATTGTTTTTTTGTAGGCATTTTCTTTGTTATAATAATCAAGCTTGTGCCATGCCGCTTTCCGGCGCAAATGTCCATGAAAAAGGGTACACGTACTAATGCATAGGGGAATCACAAATGATAGAATATCGGGGACGTTTTAAAAAGAAGGAACTTGCGTTTATTAGCATCCTGAACGAATGCTTTGAAAAATTATTTCTTGCCAAAGGAACTGTAAAAAAGAAGGGTGAACATGTCCGCTATGAAATTTATATTGGAGATACTGAAAAAAAGGAGCTGCTGATATTGCAGTTTTGTGTAAGGGATCGTGAAGATCTTGCATCCGGATTCAGCAATTTCGTCCATATTTCAAGCATTCTAATCCCCCGCAGTTACCGTAGGCAGAGCATTGCTACGAGAATAGTCTTTTTAATGTCCTATGTGGCAACAAGGGAGATAGGAATAGATTTGTATGTAACCAGCCTGACAAATGATTTATGGAAAGAAAATCTCATAAGCGCAGGCGGTGAAGTAGATGATAATGGTGATATTCAGATTTTTTATCAGCCGTTTTTAGATTATAACCAAGATAAACTAAGCTATCCAGCAAATCATGTGTACATTTAATACCTTTCACATTCTCCAGCTCTTTCTTGTATTCAAATAACCTCATACTATCTACCTCATTTCCAAATTATCTACCTCATTTTATATCAAAATGACGGAGATAATCTCTGCCATACTTTTTATTATGCGAAAAAATACTGCATTCGCACCGCATAAAACTTTTTAATAAGTATTGCACCGATTAAAAAGACTTTCGTTTGTAAATGAACAACAGACCTTTGAGTACCTGATATCTGTTTTATTATAATACCTATATCATGATTAGCGCGTCAAAAATGGTATTCTTGATGCGCTAATCATATCATAAAAACATTATTATGGATTTGACGAGATGAACCGTACATAATCCGCTTTCTTTCGTTTAATTTTAAAAGATAATCTGTACAGATTTATTCTGTATCAGCTTAACAAATTCTTCATTATCCAGTACTTTAGTCACAAGCGCGACTGTATTATCTTCACGCATCAATGTATATATCACATTTCTTGCGTCCTTACGGATATCCCCGATTTCCTCTATTGCCAGCTGCTTATCCCTGTACATCTGGCAAAGTATGGAATCATTTGAGCGGTATGTAACACTTACCGGGGCTACATTTTTTAGGTGATCTGCCTTCTTTAAAAGTTCCTCAGCACACGTTTGAAAAACATAGGAATCGGAATCCTGTGTGTATACTGTCAAAATCTCCGTATCAGGATAATGCCATGAAAATATTTCAGATAAAATAGTCAGCGAAATTTCCCCTGCATTTTTCTTTTTTACCCGTCCGCTGACCGTTAATCCCCCTTCCATTGGCCAGTTTGTATACATCTCACGTATCCAGTCTTCATATGGTTCCATATCCAGCGGATCTTCTTTGTCTACATTCTCACGGAGATATTTTTTTAAATCCCCTAATCTGGATACAGCTGCTTTTACTATTTCATATAGGAAAATTTCTTCCTTGTCCATCAAATTGCTATAAAAGTATTCCTTTATGATCTTGATAGGAACACCTGTATTCTCCAGTCTTTCTATATATTGAACTCTAGACTCTGAATCCCGAATTTCTTCAACAACCCACTCTGGCAGAAATATTACATCATACCCTTGTAACATTAAGTCGGGTTTATATCCCTTATTATCAAGCTGTAGCATAAATGATACCGCAGAATTATCCAGCAGCGCAATTCTCTTTTCACCGTTATACTTGTCGTAATGAGGTATATTAAGTATATTACACATACGACTCACCTGCAACTAGCTTGATTTCTTTCATAACCCTCTCCAAAAAATGCTCATTATCTTTGTGGTAACTTATATCCGGTCTTTCCTGCTCGCATTCTTTAATCTTGGATTGGAGCGAACTTACATCCACGACATACGAAGGCAGAACCAGTGTGTTGTCCAATCCCAGCTCTGCAAAACATTCTGACATGTCTGGGTGGACATTATCAAAGTATGTTTTCACCTTATCCATAAGGGCATTATTCTCCGTCTGAGCGGCAGTTTCGTATAATGCAATCAAAACAGCCTTGTATGGCGTCTGGAATACTGCCATGCAGTTATAAACTTTGGAACGGAAATCCATATCCTCTGGCAATTCAGAAAAATACGACATTAAATTTCCCAACAACATCCTGGAAGCAAAATATTCCGCTTTTCTCTCTTCCATAGTGTTTTCCGGCTCGATAAGATGGTCGAATGACACTGTATCAAATAAAAGATGATATAATTCGTGCCATTCCGCAAAATACTGATTCACACGCGGCAGTGCTGTATTGATAAACGGAATCCGCCTGCCTTCTTTCACATAAATAGCACCGCCAAAATAAGGATTATTGACTGGCATCTGGATCAGCCCATATGTCCTGAGTAATTGGATTGCCAGCTGCGGCGGTGAACTTACCTGCATCCGGTTAAACCGGGTGAATACCAGCTGCCTGCACTGCTCAATGTCCGCGCTTATCTCCTTATTCTTCCGAATTACCTGATCAAGATTTTCTGCCGTTATTTTTTCACTCATAACAATCACCTTAATAATAAATTGCACAAAGGTCTATGACATCCATAAGCAGACCATACTGTTTTTTTGCCTTTTCATCCATTGAATACTCAGGCGGCGCATTTAAGGAATACACTGCACCTATTTTTTTGACTTCTCCGACCGGACGATAGGAGAGCAGTTGATCCACGGTCATGTTTAATACATTGAGGATTTTTTGTATATGTCTGTCAAATGTACTCTTGTTGTCAACCGTGCCGCTTAACAGGCGATCCAGTGTAGGTCTTGAGATATCCGCTTTTTTAGAGAACGATATTTTAGTGAAGCCTGAATCCCTGATGCAGTCCTTTAATTTTTTACCCACTAATATTCTCTGTTCAAATAAAGCATCAAATGACATATCGTATTTTCCCTCCCTTTCCATGTTTATAGTATACTCGTATTTTCCCACATTATCAACTCGTTTGTAAAATATTTTTTTACATTTTTACATTCCTATAGCCATTAATTCCATTCTATGGTTAACCGTTGAGCCGGAAAATTTTTCCCACCCGGCGGCTCTGCCGGCAATCTTCTTTTGAAGCCTGAATACAAAAAAACGGGGAAAGATGTAATTCACACATCTTTCCCCAAATAACCAACTATTCTGCCATTCTGATTGCAATATTGAAATCTTCCGTTTCTTCTGCGTCTTTAAGCAATATGCCCTCGTTGCTGTCCCCTACAAAGATGCTCATGGCTTCTTCCTTGTCGTAGTTATCAAGAACCATGCGGAAAAACTTAGAATTAAGTATCATATCCTTAAATTTTCCTTCCACCTTGCACGGCACAATGCCTTTATACGTCTTTGCTTTTGTACTGAAGCAGAGACCTCCGGTTTTGTTTTTTGTAATATAGACGAAGGGTTCCTCTCCCTGGTTTGCTACATCGAAAACATCAAGGATTTCCAGTACATCCTTTGGAAGAGCCGTGATTTTGCTGGCTCTGCTATGCCCATTTGCCATGGAAATTACCCCGCTGAGTGCATATGGGTTGTCTCCGGCATCTTTAATCATGAACATAGCGATATCTGCCTCACTCTTAAAATACAGGTACTTCTCATAAGCACAGATCTCCGTATTTTTCCCAGTCAAAAACCTTGTGAGAATTTTTAACTGGTCTCCATCCACCTGATAAAGAAACTCCTTTTTCTGTTCTGAACCTTCCTCCTTTGCAGAATCAGGCAGCTCATATTTTACACTGTCCCCATAGAAAGCCAGCTTATAAGTGTCAGTGCTGCTCATCTGGAATTTTCCATTCTCCATGTCAAAACGGATGCAGACCGAACCTGTCACACCGTCAGCGCCGGAATCATAAAACCTGCCCGCCTTAAACAAGATTTCAAGAAACTTCTTTGTATCCATGGTTGTTCTCACCAGCCAGTCGTTTGTCGGCGCGATGATAACCGGTTCCTCGCCAAGCGGTATCTGAACCTGATTTCCGCCTTTTTTTATGATACAGTTCTTTCCGACTTCCAACGATAGCGGCGCTTCATTGCCGTTATTCAGGGCATTTGTGATGTCACACAGCTTTTTACCGCTAATATATGCATCATAGTCCTCTTCTTCCATCTCCAGTTCATTAATCAGAAATGCACTGAACAACTGCTTTTTCCCATCGAAGCTGACTGCCATGCCAATATAACCTTCCTTAATCTTTTGTTTTTTGGTCATGGTCAGCCGCACGGAATTTTCCGTAACCTCCTTTTTCTCCTTGGTGACTCCCACTGCGGGCTGAATTTTTCTCATACACTCCGCAAATCTTGAACTTTCCACTGTAAATTTCATATATTTTCCTCCTTTTTTGGGGCAGATATTTTCTGCCATTAATGACTTCTGTTACATACTAAATAATGTAGGCATCCCTTTGCCGGCTTTCTTTTTCTTTTTTTCGCTTTTACTGAATATTTCGCCTATGGAACCTGTATCCAATAAAAACGTAGTAAACAGCGCATTTGAATTTATTCCGGCATCTTCAGCCTGCTTCACCTGTAAATCTTCTTCCATTGTTTCTTCCTCAACAGCTTTCTCTTCCTGTGGCATTTCGAACTCCTCCTCTTCCTTTATCCGATCTTCACTATTCGTTTTTAACCCAAACAGGTCAAACAAGTCTATGGACTCTCCCGTGTCGGACAATAATCCTCCGGATCGGCTTACCCTTGTTGTAATATCTATTCCTGTCAATTCCTCAAAGGTTTTCATCTGCTTATGTTCCTGCCGTTCCCCGGTAGTGGAATGCCACTGGTTCAGAGCATCAAACATGCCTTTCAAGCCTTTCATCTGCTCCGGTGTTTTTTCAGTGACTGCCTGTGCAAGTTTTATCTTAGGATCTACTCCCTGCGCCATGGCACACAGGCCTTCAGACGAGAAATGCCCCTGTATCGCACTGGTGGCCACCTGCTTGCTTGCCACCATCTCCAACGCATCAATCTGGATTGTCCTTTCTGACAAAAGATATATGGTCCGGCATTCCAGGATCTGGTTCAGGCGGTAATGGCGCCTGCTCGCCTGCCACATGGTAAAAAGGTCATAGCTGTATTGGTAAAAAATAATCGTGGGATAGTTATATAACTCATTTTTATACTCAAAAAGAAAATCCAGCCCAGTCTTAACGCAGCGTGGATTTGTAATAAACACCCTGACGCCTTTTGCTGCCATCTGGTGCATCCAGGCCTCCCTTTCTTCCGCAGGCGGATTACTGCTTTCAAGAATCTCAACTTCTTTCACACGCAGGCCGCATTCCCTGGTAATGATTTCCTTCAGACGTTTTGTTACCCGGGCCTCTCCTTTTCCGGTATATTCACAGTAAATAAAAACGTTTCTGTTTTCCTTCAGCTCCCGCTCAACAATTTCACAAAGACGCCTTTCCTTATTCAAGAGTTTCCCGTCTTTTATCAAATAGGACAAATCCGGGACTTTCGTAATGATTCCGCCGTCTATCGGCGACAGAATATCTGACCTGCCATACGGCTTATCCGTGTAGGAAAGAGAAAACTGTAAGAAGCTTCCCAGAATCGAGTTGCCAAGCTGCTGTTCAATCATTGCTGTCTTCATTTTATCTCTGATATCGCAGTATACACCATAAATCTTATCTTCCAGCGGTACATACTCAACCGTCTCATTCAGCGGCGGCAGATAAGAGCTCATATCCGATAAATTTAAAAATACAGCCTTATCCATAAGAAAATCTGTAAATATGTTCAGGGAGATTCCCGGACGGCATTTAGGAGAACCTATCATCCTGCCTCTGGACATTGTGTTATAATCGCCGTTTTTCCCATTTTCCACCTCGTACTCCGTTGCAATGGTTCCGTACCTCTCGACAAACTTACGTTCCCCAGCCGCATCATAGGTATAACCCATACTGCGCATCTTCCTTGGATCCAGACGGAAAAGCAGATAAAAGAAATGATTTGCATATCCTCCTGCAATCGTGCCGGTAAGTGCCAGCTGCCAGCGGCTTGCTTTTACAAGGTCATGCATTGCGAACCCCTGGGCGCTCCCTCCGCCTTTGTACTCATGAGCCTCATCAAAAATGGCAAAGTCGAAATAACCTTTCAGGTACTTTTTGATATATCTTGACGGCGCATACTTGCGTACGCCCATAATCTTGGGATATGTAATTTCATCTTCATCAAGATCGTTCTCTGCAATGTATTCTTCTTTCCACTTATCATGCACCCAGACGGTCTTTTTGTTCTTCTTTGCTTTGTTCGCCCAATGCGTCATTTTAACCCATGACTTTTTCCTGATGCTTACCGGCTTGAACGACAATGTCCTGTTTACCGGTTCGCAGGCGGGCTGCCAGAGAGAAGTGCCGCAATTTCTGCAGACATGGTTTGCCCTTGTCTGCGTGGCAAAATCAGATGGCTGAAGCGGCCGGTTTTCATCCGAAGGACAGCAGGCATCCGTATCAGCTGGATACAGAAGCTGGCTGCATTCCGGACATACCAGACCCACTTCCTGAAAACCGCATTCCTCAATCTCCCACTCTTTGCACCCACAGGTACACTGTGTCCACGTGGACATACGCTGCAGGTCCTTGCAGTTTCTGCACCGTTTAACAATGGGGTTTTTCTTCTTAATTTGTGATGGAAGCGGCACATACGTATAGGACAGCTTTCCGGTTTCCTTACTCAGTATATAAAATTCCTTTCCGGTTCTCGCTTTTCCCTGTTTCCGCAGCCGGCACAGTTCCTTAATGCTCTTTATGATTACCACTTTAGCGTACGGAATATCTGTCTGTATCGCTTCTTTCCATTTTTCCACCAGATGCGACGGGCACATAATAATATTCCGGTACTTTACCAGTGAACTGTCCTTGTATACCTCTTCCGCGGAAATATGGTTTGCCTCCATGATCATTCTGACAAAAAATCCTTCCGGAACACCCATTCCCTGTAAAGTCTTGCCGCATCCCATATCTTCGTTAAGGAAAGCATAAGAACTGTGCCTCATGCATTCCATAAGTCCGTTTACGATAGCCGCCTGTTGTGGGAAGTAGCGCTTTTTCAAAAATGCAATTTCATCCACCGTGTCTTTTAGCTCCACCAATGGATTCAGCTTCTTTTCCAGATTCTCTATCAAAGAGCTTCCGTATTTCATAAAATAATCATCCATGTTGTCAAACTGCAGCGGCTTCTGCGGCTTGCCTGATATCTTTATCATACAATTCCTTAATCCGTTTGTTACCAGTTCCTGCAGGACGGCCTCTGTCATGGACATTTCATATACCAATGCGTTTTCTGCCCATTCCGGCATATCTCCATATACTTTTGTCTCAACCCGGGACATATACTCTTTCCCTGCTTCCCTTAAATAAGGTATCCAATCCGTCAGCAGCGGCAGATCAAAGTGATTCATCAGCCAGTTGTAAATATCCTTGTCCTGCGACTCCTTTGAAGTAACAATATACGTTTCATTTAGTGTATCCGATATGCAGAGCGCATGGTTTACGGGTTCCTTCCCTTTCATCAGCTTTGTGTGGTAGTTAGTAGTCTGTGTCTTAGGAAATATCATTATATCCCCACCGGAATCCTGTTCCGGATACAGATTTACATTCCCGATGCTGATATTAGCGGTGAACCCTCTCAATGCTATCTCGCTTCGCTCAAAACAGGAATATATCAAAGCTATTTTTTTATAACCTTTGATTGCAGCAAAAACATATTCTACATGGGCGAATGCCCCGTTTGCTGAAATCCGCATATAAGCATATCCTCCTTTTATTAATTTTCTGCGCTGTAAAATAAAAAACGCTTCCCTTTATGAGAAACGTTACTACTGCAGCGTCCGGATTGCTCCGGATGATTCTATTAAGTTGTAACTGATCTGGGGGAATGTAATCTCCACCTCTTTCATGTTTCCGCTGTCATCCTGCACATATTCGCTCCTTTTTGCAATCCTTGATACACCGCGCTGTAAATGCAGGTCGCCATTTTCTTCATTTCCAACCAATCCCTGCCCTGCACCGGAAACCGCAAGCAGATACATCTGGCCTTCCGACGGCATGATTGGCGGCCTCGCAAGATTGTCAATCAGATATGGCGGAACGCATATGGCATCCATCAGGATTCTTTGTAACGGACTTCTTTTTAATGCTTTTACCGCTTCATCCGCGTGGAATATCCTCGTCATAAATTCCTCGATGCCTTTTTCAGAAGATTTGGGTACTTCCAGGCGTTCGCCGTCGTAATCTTCCGGGATAACAGGCATCTCCCTGTTACGGGAAATAACAGACCGAAGCCTTTGTTCCTCCTCTTTGTCCCGCTCATTCGTGGATTTTCTTTGCCCTATCAGCACAATCTGCTTATATTTCTCGTATTCAATGTCCTGAAAACGGTATACGAAGCGGGTTTCAAAGTGACTGCACCACTCATCCAGAAGTTCTTCTTCCATTCCTACATATTGTGGCAGAACAAACACCATAACTGCCTCTTTTGCAGCATACGGAATTACTTTCTTTAAAAAATCCACCTCATACCGTGTTTTCTCCTCTGATGTCCCGTATGGCGGGTTCATGAATATAAAGGAAAACGCGTTGTGGCTGATGATTGTATCATTTAAAAAATCTGCCTTCAGGCACTGGTCAATTCCTTCCGTGTCCTTTACTGCCTGATACGTATCATCGTTAAGCTCAACTCCATAGATTTTCAGGTTTTTCCCATTCTCCCCGATCTTTCCCGTAGCAGTAAGTATTGCTTTCCCATCCCCGATTGACGGTTCCAGGCAGCACACCTCATCTTCCTCCGGAAACTGCAGGAAACGGCTTATATACCTGCAATGCTGCGGATCAGTATAATAGGCGCCCATTTTTGCCTCATTATACTTCAGCCGGGTAAATCTTGACTGTTTTTTTACTTCTTCCATTATTACCTCCTTTTATGATTTGTTTTTTGGCACAAAAAAAAGCCCCATAAGAGGCTGACTACTTTTATTTCTCATAATATAACCTGTTTCCAGGAATTAAATCAATGCCTTTCCCCAATGGAGTAAGCTAAAAAATAAAAATAGTTTTTATCATTTTATCATTATTATTCTATTTCCGCAAGTCATTCGTTCCGGAAATCGTAAACTTGTCAACTCTTTTTTTGCCTTTTTTCATTTTCTGCGTTATAATAACATATAAACCTTTGGACATGGTTTAAGGAGGTACCTATGGCATACCCTAAACAGCTGATATCGTCTCTTGCAGACAACCTTAATGAGGCTCTGGTTAATTTCTTTGAAATAGAGCATTTAAAAGTATTTCCTATCTACAGCAACCTAAATGATCTGATTGCTGATACGTTATGGGAATATGTCAAAGAGGAAACCGGAAAGTCAGAATTAAAATCTATCTATGGTGTACAGGTAAAAATGCGCCGACAGAAAAAAAGCCGCTGGTTAAAAGCGCAGCAGGAAAATATTGAAAAATATGAGATAACGAATAAAAAACATCCGTTTTATTCCATCCAGCATAACTTTGAGATCCTTCCAGGCCACAGTTTTCTGAAAATATACGACGCCAAAGATGTGGAATCGACCATTAAAAAATATAATACTGCTATAAATGAATGGGCTGAAAATGATAAGTCGCTTTTGATTGAATATCCTCTTATATCCGACAAGACCAGAAATCAGATTATGTCCTCGTTCCAGATAGATCTGATCATTAACCTGATTGACAGTATCATTGTTTACTGGGATGGAAATATAGAAGCTTATTTCGCAAAAAAACCTGAAATTTTATTGGATACTCCTTTTTTTGCGCCAAACCGCTATTCAGTCCCTCTTCAGAAATCAGTTGATTCCTATGTTGCAGATTTGATTAGCTTTGATGCAGAAAATACGGTGTTCCAAATGCTCGTAAGCGGAGACTCTGAGCATATTGAGGATCGGCAAAAATTAAAGGTATTTGACTCCAAAGATAACCAAATTCTATTAACGCTGATCAACAACATCAAACTGGATTTTTATGAAAGCAGGGCTATAACAATCGAAATCGGCACACTTGCAAAGGCACTGAACAGCCGCCCAAACAAACGTTGCTATGAGGACGTTAAAACAAGGCTCCATACAATGGCAGGAACTACTTTTCGTTTATACAGTAAAGATAACCCTGAAGAAGCTTTGTTAACTTTTAATTTCTTTGACAATGTGATGACTCCGGAAAAAGACGGCAAAGAATATGCCATTGTCACATTCGGTAATATACTGTTTGATGCTGTTACCAAAAAACAGATGATTGCGGTTACTGCCAGCAGTTATAATTCATTGGAACTTGACCTAAGCAGGCTGTTATATCACAACCTGCAAAAAGAGCGTATCACCTTATCCTCATCTTCCATTCCCAATGAGGACGGGCATCTTGTAAAGAGTTATGACTATTCCTATTTTCAACGGATCATACTCTTTAAAAAGCGGAAAAAAGCAGACAACATTTTACTGATAAAGCAGACGCTGGACGAATTTGTAGAAAAAAAAATTGCACTTGCAAAATATGAATACCAGCAGAGCAAAGGGGCTTTTACCCTATATTTTTATAACCTTACAGATGATGAGAAATCGGACCTTATCCCTAAAAATTATGAGACGGGAAGTGGTACGCAACTGGAATTAGAAGATATTTGGGGATAAATCTGTATTTATTAAAGGGAGCTATCATTGATAGACTCTCTTTTCTCTTATATCTGTCAGGTACAAGAGACACCATTTTCTGCTCCATATCTTAACGGGTGACAACATTATACATTACATGCACTTCTTTGCGTGAAACGGGATTCTGTCTATGCTTCATCCTAGCATAAAGTATAGACAGAAACAGCAAAATTATGTGTATATTCATCCCATTAAATTGTCTTACTCATATAAATATCATTAATTGCCTTACAATTTTCTTCCAATAATTGATTACGCATTTCTGTAAAATACAATTTCATCTTTTCTTCTTTTATTACTTCAGACCAGGTTGGTCCGAAGCAATAAAAAACCGCCTGCGTCAGCCAGCGGTTCCATCGTTACCATATTTTGTCTTATCCTTCGTTGTCATTCTGCGGCAGATCAGGAAAGAGAATCCGAAGATAATCCCGTCTGCCGTAGAGAACACGGTCAATATACACATCCTGCCCGTTCACACGGTAAAAAACCATGTAATTTCCACTGATGAGAAATCGGTAGTCACTTTCTATATCTGTCACAGAGGACAGCAAAGCGCCAATTTCTGTAAAATTCTCCAGTTCGTCAACGGCGTCCATGATTTTGTTTACGGTATTTTCAGCGGATTGCGGATTGCATAATTCAAAGACAATATACTCCCAAATCTCGTCCATGTCGTTCTGGGCTTCCGGAGAGTAGTGGATGCTATTCTTCATTTGCCTTCGCCCGGAAATGTGCTCTCACATCCGAGGGCGAAAGCCATCCCTTTTCCTCTCCTGATTTTTTCCCTTTTGCAAGCTCACCCATGAGTTTTAAGGTTGCCCATGTTTTTTCATAGTCCTGCATGTCAATGATTGCATAACGTCCGCGTCCGTTTTTGGTAAGAAAGACTGGTGCGCCCACAGATACATCACGGAGTACATCACTGTAATTCCTCAAATCAGAGATTGGTTTGATATTTGGCATAATCACATTCTCCTTTCCTGCCCTTAGTATACTCTGATTTGATGTAAAATTCAACAGCATATTTTGCAACAATATTTTATTGAGCGCTCCATATGGATTTCGAGAGGCTTCCGGTCTTGAAGAGGACGAAACAGCAGCACCGTGTACCCCACACAGATCCGGATAGCCCCCATCAGGTCGCCGTCCTCAACGTTTCCATGAGTTTCTCTGTCCCGCTTTTCTCTTATTGTTTTTCTTTCTAATGAACTTCGTATACATGCTTATATATTCAGTTACATACTTGTGGCTGTATGATAGCATGAAACATCTTCTATTCCATTAGCATTTTCGCTACCGGGCAAAGATGTTCCAAGGGTATTGAACCATTATATTTTATGCAATTATACATAACTTCTTAAAAATGATACCCTTTTCTTCGCCTTTTTACTTTTTATTCGTTTTTTTGCTCTTTTCCTACAAAATGATACCTTTTTCTTCGCCTGTTTTTAACAATAAAATGCCGACCATTATAGTCAATATGGAGTTTGGCAAAAGCATAATGCAGAATACATATTTTTGATGCTAATTATTTCGCCGATTTTACCTCTTTTTCCATTTTTGTACTTTTTTTTACAAAATGATACCTTTTTTTTCGCTCTTTTCATTGTCTCCGCCGCATTAACCCACTCGGTCAACTGCAATATTTATTATACAGAACTTTTTTTGATACCACTTTTTTCGCCTTTTATTTATTATTCATTACACAAGTACCTAATCGACAATTTTTGATTCCTTTTTCTTCGCTTTTTTTACTATTTTTTTCAATAATTGTTTAGGCTGATGTCCTGACAATATAACTTTATATCCAATTCTTGCAAAAATGATACCTTTTTTTTCGCCTTTTTATTAATAATGAGTGGAAGTCTATTATTTAAGAGAAAATGATACCTTTTTTTTCGCCTTTTTCTCAAGCATCATTTTTTTGTATTCATCAAATAGCTTTATAACATATTTTCCTGTATTAGAAATCGTAATATGATACTTTTTTTTTCGCCATGTAGCGTTTTTTATGTTGTTTTCTTCGCCAAATCACATAAAAAAATAAAATGAAACCAGTAATTTCGCCGTTTTTTTCAGAAACAAGATGATAATAAAAAAATTTTTACGCCAAAAATTACTCTTCGTCTCATTTTATTGTATTTTTGATACCTCTTCATTCGCCTTTTTTATGTTAAAACCTTAAATTTGAGAATATTTAACCTTTTGATACCTTTTTATTCGACCAAAAAAGATCAAAAAAATTTTTTTGTCCTATATTTCTTTCGGGAACCCCCTCGATTTCTTTATTTTCGGAAAATGATGCCTTTTTATTCGCCAATTAAATATCCTTCATAAACTGCTGTAATATCATGCTTTTTCAAAAATTGATACTCTTTTTTTCGCCTTTTCGCCATGATTTACATTTCTGCCAAAACATTCTATAATGCAACTTGAGGATACCATATTATGTGTTTTGTAATATGGATAAATACAATATCTATTTTGATATGGATATGGAAAGGAGCGCTACTTTGGAACTGAACAGCTATGCACGCATTGGTAAAGCGGTTATTACAAAAGCAATCGGACTTCAGAAAAATTATAAAGAAGTCTATGAAAAATCTGAAGATAAACTGAACGAAGAGAAGTCCGGATGCCATAATTGTGAAGTATGCAAATTAAAGTGCCGTTTTTCCGCATTAGGAGTTACAGAGGTCTGCGATGCGCTGAATGAGCAGTGCCGGACATGCTCCCAGGCTGTGTGGGAAAGTACTTACACTACACATACCAAGTATATCAATGAGAAAAACCGTTATGGCTACCAGCCGACACTTAAGGTGAACGCCATCAAGCTTTTTATTACATATCATTTCCTACAGCCTGATACACTTGGTTTCATAAAGAACGTAAGTGTAAAGGAACTTGCTGAGCTTCTCGACTGCACTCCTGCTACGATCCGTTCCAGTAACGAAATCCTAAGTTCCTATGAATATTGCTACTTTTGCAATTCCGGTATTTCTGATAACCATATCAATGTATACATACCGGAATATAAAAATTATCATAAGCCGGCAAGCGAGGGTGGACGGGGATATCTCAGTCTGTCAAGCAATATGCTCTCCGAACTGCTGGCTGTCGATCATCTAAATACGCTCCGCCTTACAATAAAGGGGATCCTTGAAGTGGATAACGCCTCTGCTTATGATGCTGCAAATCCAAATTTAACAGATGTTACCTCTACATTTGACAAATTACGCGGTTTTCTCCCATCATATTGTAAACGCAATGTAATCCGCAAAGCATTGGAACAGGGCAATGCCATTTTCCAGTATTCTTTCTCAGACAGTTCTGTAACTTTCAGTATGAAGCAGGAATACGCTAAGAAGAATATGCGTAAGGCTATGCTTTTGGAAAGCGAGCAGGAAGTTAAAAATCATGTTGATTCTCTCAATGATGTGCTGGAACTTGCAAATGATAAAGAGTCTTACGCTGATCCTGAACGCACGCAGGCTCTTTTAACCATGTTCTCCATTGGTTCATTCCACCGGTACCCGTCATTGATCCTGACTAATGATGATTACCGTGATCTGGCATCCATGTGCATCCAGTATAACATGAACATGGTAAAACAGGCAATCTCGTGTGTATATAATGACTACATAGCAAAGCGCAGGCCAGTGGAATCTTTTGGAGCCCTGACCCGCCATTATATCCGCAATATGTCCGTATTTAATATTTTCGCTTCATAGAGGGCTTTTTTGTTGTGCCCTTTTTTCCTTTTTTCTATATTTTCTCTGTTTTTTCATCATTATTTTCCATATTTTTCCATATTTTTATCTGTCTAACCGGAAAAAAGTTTTCCACTCTTCAAAAGTTTTCATCCACATTACATTTCTTTTCATCCTTTATTGCTAAGTTTTCATCCATTTCAAAAATAATTCATCTACAAATATGATGTTTTAACCCCCTGGTTGTGGATTTTCTTCCACTTTTTTCTAACCGTTTCCCTATATATTTCCGGTATTCATTGATTTTACTGGGGTTTTGGAACATCCTTTTACCAATTACTGTTTTAATATCTGTATAATATCTGTTCTAATATATGATAAAGAATGAATAAGATGACAGCCTCTTCCATCCATTTTTATCTATCCATATGATGAAAGAAAACCAAAGACAACTATATTATATATTCGTTTTGTATTAAATACAACAAAAAAATACGGGAGCTGTCAACCAACCCCCGTACATACTATTAAATTATCTAAGTCTTACATTTTCCTGCCCCAATAAATCGCATAAAGAATTCCATGATTCCTCATTAACCAAAAGACGGGTTGTATCCAGACATTTCACCTGCCTTGTATTTCTCAGGTAAATCTTTATCTGAACATCACCGATATACCTTGGATAAAGCTGCTCCAGTTTATGGTTAAGTTTTTCGTACTCCTGAATATTAGAAAACTGAAGCCATATTTCGGAAATGGAAGCATTTATCGGTGTCATTTTTTCAAAGATAAGTGTTGCATTCTTATCATCCTCATTCTTTACAGTTCCGGTAAAAAAAACTTTTTCCCCTTCTTTCATCTTTTCGCAGTAATCATCGTACTTTTGCGGAAAGACAACCACCTCTATACTGCCAACCAGATCCTCCAGTGTAATAATTGCCATTTTCTTTTTCTGACGAGTCTGTTTTTCAGTTATTGAGGATATTATCCCGCCTACTGTGACCGTTTTCCCGTCTTTCAGAACACAGCTCTCTTCCGTCTGCTGAAAATCGGTGCTTTTAGCCGTTACACCGGACATCCATTGCAGGTAAAGTTCATCCAAAGGATGCCCGCTCAGGTAAATGCCGAGAACCTCTTTTTCGTCCGCAAGCAGTGTTAAGAGCGGAAACTCTTCTTCCTGTACGGTTTTTTTTGCTGCAAACAGGCTGAATAACGGGGTCTGGCCTGCCATTCCATTCTTTTTTTCATAGCTGATCCTGTTTAAAATTTCGGGATACTGTTCCATCATATACTTTCTTGTGTGTCCAAAGCAATCCATAGCCCCGGATTTGATCAATGCCTCTATGGTTCTTTTGTTGAAGGTACTGTAGCAATTCATGCGTGAAATAAAATCTTTCATGTCCTGGAACGATTTTTTTGAACGTTCCCCACAAAGGTCTGAAACGCAGTTATCGCCTACATCACGGATAGATGCCAGAGAGTAAATAATTGCATTTTGCCGAACCGTAAAATCCAAATTTCCGCAATTGACATCGGGCTTTGTTATGGGAATTGACAGCTGCCGGCTTAAAAGAAGGTACTCTGCAGTCTTTCCTGTATCACTCCTTACGGAACTCATCAGTGCGGCAAGAAACTCTGCCGGGTAATAATATTTCAGGTAAGCCGTCTGGTATGCAACTACGGCATAAGTCGTTGCATGGGACTTATTGAAGGCGTATTTGGCAAAATCAATCATCTGGTCAAAAATTCTGTTTGCTGCATCTTCCGGGATACCGTTGCTGATGCAGCCTTTAACATGCTCATTGCCGGAAAGGAATACCTTCCTTTCATCCTCCATGACCTTGCTTTTTTTCTTTGACATTGCGCGCCTTACCAGGTCGGCCCGGCCGTAATTATAGCCGGCCAGCGCCCTTACAATCTGCATTACCTGTTCCTGATAAATGATGCACCCGTAAGTAGGGTCGAGAATTTCCTTTAATTGAGGAATCTCGTAGGTGATGCTTGCCGGATCTGCTTTTCCGCTGATATATTTGGGGATAAAATCCATAGGTCCCGGACGGTAAAGCGATATTCCGGCAATCAGGTCTTCCAGATTTTGTGGCTTTAATTGGCGCATAAAGCTTTTCATGCCACTGCTTTCCAGCTGAAAAATACCGTCTGTCTGTCCTGTGCTGATATACTGGAAAACAGAGGGATCCTGGTAATCAAACGTAACCTCGGCATTATAATTCTGTTTTATTGCGTCCCTTGCCTTTTGTATGACTGTCAATGTCCGCAGGCCCAGAAAGTCCATTTTTAACAGACCGAGTTCTTCCAAAGTGGTCATGACAAACTGCGTTGTCAATGCTCCTTCACTGGAGAGGCAGACAGGTACGAAAGATGAAACTTCTTTCGGGCAGATAACAACACCCGCTGCATGCGTAGATGTATGCCGCGGCAGTCCTTCAAGGCATTTTGAGATATCAATCAGCTTCCGTATGGCATCGCTGCTTTCATATTTTTTCTTAAGTTCCGGCACATCTGTAAGGGCGCTGTCAAGCGTGGTTTTTGCATCCGTTGGAATAAGCTGGCTAATCTGGGAAACCGTTGAAGCCGGTATCCCGAGTACACGTCCAACATCCCGTATTACGCCTTTAGCGGCAAGAGTACCGAAGGTAACAATTTGTGCAACCTGATCCTTGCCATATTTTGACACAACATAGTCAATAACTTCGTGGCGCCGTTCATAGCAGAAGTCGATATCAATATCAGGCATCGTTACACGCTCCGGATTAAGGAAACGTTCAAAAAGCAGGTTGTATTTCTTGGGATCAACCTCCGTAATTTTCAAACAGTAAGCAACAAGGCTGCCAGCAGCGGAGCCGCGTCCGGGACCGACCGGTATGCCGTTTTCTTTGGCATAATTGATAAAATCCCATGTAATCAGGAAATAATCGACGAATCCCATCTTTTTTATTGTGTTAAGCTCATAAGAAAGTCTGTCCTCATGTTCTTTATAACAATCGGGGTAGCGCTCCATCAGTCCGTCTCTGCACAGTTTGTTTAAATATTCCCACGAATCATATCCCTTTGGCGTTTCAAACTGCGGCAAGTGATAATGGTTAAAAGTAAATTCAACCTGACAACGGTTCGCTATTTTTTCCGTGTTTTCCAAAGCTTCCGGCATTTCAGGAAAGAGCTGGTACATTTCTTCAGGTGACTTTACATAGAACTGGTCTCCTTCGTAACGCAAGCGGTCTTTGTCTGTCAGCAGTTTTTTTGTCTGTATGCACAAAAGGACATCGTGTGCCTCGGCATCCTCTTTCCTTGTATAATGTACATCATTTGTGGCGACAAGAGGAATATCCAGCTCTTCATGCATCCGCACCAGCAGCTGATTGACTTTCTTTTGTTCGGGAATTCCGTGGTCCTGCAGTTCTAAGAAATAATTATCCCTGCCAAAAAGCGACTGGTAGAGCATTGCGGTTTCACAGGCTCCTTTGTAATTGCCCTGTGAGAGCTTTTTGGGCACTTCTCCGGCGAGGCAGCCGCTCAGCGCGATTAAACCCTTATGATGGGCAGAAAGCGCCTTAAAATCGATTCTGGGGCGGTAATAAAAACCGTCTGTAAAGCCGAGCGATACCAGCTTGATAAGGCTCTGATAGCCTTCATTATTTTCGGCAAGCAGTACAAGGTGATAATAACCGCGGTCGTTTTTGTTTGACATGGAATCCTGGGCGACATATACTTCGCACCCGATGACCGGATGAATCCCGGCTTCCTTTGCGCATTTGTAGAAATCCACAACTCCATACATTACCCCGTGATCCGTGATGGCTGCGCTTTTCATTCCAAGCTCTTTAACGCGTTTTATGTATTCGGAAATTTTGTTTGATCCGTCCAGCAGACTGTAAGGCGTATGGGAATGCAGATGTGCAAATGATATTTGATTCATATGTTCCTCCTTTTAAAAAGGCAGATGCCACTTATGGCACCTGCAGTACTGGTTTGTGTTTTTGCAATTCTGTCAGGAATACAGAGTAACAGAATTGCCAAGGTAAATGACCTGTATCATGGAAAGCTCCGTGTATACAGATAAGTATTTTTTTAGTATCAGAAATACAGGATAAAGCGTTGTTTCGTAAGAAAAAGCCCCTGTTTTTCTGCAGCAGTTTATCGCCGCGGAAAACAAAGGGCTATCCAGATGCCGTTCAAGGCAATGCTTCAGATACCATTCCTCTATTATATTTGGTTTATAGATTGCAGGGAGATATTTAGGGTCGTATTTTAAACAGATCGGAAGCTGGCGTGGAGCCGGAGCTTCCAATCTCCTCTCCGTCCGGCTCTTCCGGTCTGTCTGATTGCATCCCTCCTTCCCGATCCCCTTCTTTCCGGTAGTTTTCAGCATATACAGAATATAATTCCTCGTCTGTAAACCGCTGGATTCCGGAAGATGTTTCAAAAGGTACGTCATACTGATCCGCCGTGTGGAACTGTCCTCCGGCTTGAGGCGCTGCCCGTGAACGGGAATTGTCTGCAGGTTGGGCGCTCATTAGTTTTCTGACCGTAGATTTAAGTTCTGCCAGTTCCTGCTCCAGTTTCCGGATGGTTGCTGACATAACTGCAGGATCGCTGTCTGTAAGCTCATGGTTGCTCATTTTTATAAGGGCGAGCTTGATATCCATGATGGGATTTGCGCTGCCCCTTATGGAGCCCCGCAAATCGCAGCACTGTTCACACAGCCAGTAAAGACGTTCAAAGGTCATGCCGTTGCCAATTTCTAAGGCAGATTGCACATAGTCTTTGCTGTGCAGCACGGACTCTGGCTGTCCGGTGGTTTTGATGGTAATGATATCCATTAAAGCGGACAATATGGATTCTGTTATCAAGGCGGGCGATTTACCCTGCCCTGTCAATTCATCCAGACAGTTGAGGGCGGATTGGGTGTCATAAGCAGATATTGCAGACAATGCTGTTAAAATGCGGTCGCTGTCCAATGAACCTAGTCTTTTTTTTGCAGCCTCGGTCGTGATATTGTTATCGGTGCTTGTCAAGAGCTGCTCCAATATGCCCAAAGCATCACGTAACCCTCCATTGGCATTCCGTATAATGAGGTTCAGCGCGTCTTCTTCGCAAACTGCATTCTGTTCTTTCAGCACTTCTTTTAAACGCTCCCTCATAGGTTCCGGCGCGATTGGATGGAAAACATATTCTTCGCACCGGCTCCGTATTGTAACCGGTATTTTATGCAGTTCCGTTGTACAGAGGACAAATACACAGTACGACGGGGGTTCCTCCAATGGTTTTAACAGCGTGTCGAAGGCTGCTGTTGACAGGTTGTGAACCTCGTCTATGATAAATACTTTTCTCTTAAGCTGGACGGGACGGTATTTTGTCTGTGCCAGCATTTCCTTTATTTTGTCAACTCCGTTGTTCGAGGCGGCATCCAGTTCCAGCACATCAAGGCTTGTGCCGTATGCAAGGCAGTTAGGGCATTGCCCGCAGGGACCGTCTTCTGTCGGGTGTTCACAGTTTACAGCCTTTGAAAGAATTCGCGCTATTGTCGTTTTGCCGGTGCCTCTATGACCGGCGAAGAGATACGCATGGCCGAATTTCTGGGAGAAAGACTGCTTTTTTAATGTAATAAGCACGTCCTCCTGCCCCTTGACCTCGGTAAAGTCTTTCGGGCGGTATAAATTATATAGCATTAGGTTCCTCCTTTTATTGTGGTTCATCCGACACAGGATGCTATGGCTCTTTTACCATACAGCGTATCAGATCGAAAAAATCGTTTTTGGAATAGCTGCTGTTTTGCCATTGCTTCTGATGGGCTGACAGTCGGGAACAGATCTGATAAATATGCGGTAAGGAATAAAGCTCGCTAAGGCTCTTAAAGTCCATGCTGTTTTCCGCCTTTGAAATCATCAGTTTTTGCAGCAACAGCTGTTCAAACAGGTAATAAAACATCTGCAGCGCCACCCAATAATGTGCCGAATGTACTTCGTAGAAATTTTCAGGGTCTTTCTCCCGGATCAGATGGAGTATTTGAAATAATTCTTCTTTTTTCCGGGCCAGCATAAGGTTTTTGCAAGTTTCCAGTAATGCGGGATAGCAATCACCCATATTTTCAATGGCATGGGGGCAAAAGTCACACAGATAAGCAGCAAACAGTAATTCTTCCCGAGCGATACCCTTTTCCAAGAAGTATGGTGATATCTCTTCTACGGATAAGGGATCGAATGAAATAATATTGCAGCGGCTTTTTATTGTTTCAAGCAAAGCATCCTGGTTACAGAGAAAAATAAGGACATTTGTGTGGCTCTTGTCTTCCAGTAATTTCAACAGCTTATTTTGTGCCTGGACGTTCATGTTTTCCGCATTGCACACCAAAAAAAACTTTTTTCCTTTTAACGCGGCAAGGGAACTCTTATCAAGGAGAGCAAGTACATCCTCTACCTTTATGGTATCCTGTTGCCTGTCAAGAAGGAAAAAGTCGGGGTTTTTATACAGTTCATCACTGCCACATCCCATAAGCTGTGCAATGACATCCATTGCTGCCTGCCGCTTACCAAGCCCCCGTTTCCCCAGTAATATGAGGGGACCGGGATTCTGGGACATGGCATAAGAATTAAGGTTAAGGAATGCTTCATCATTTCCTATAAAAGTTTTATCCATTATCCGTATGCTCCTTTTGTATGTATATATAATTATTAAGCGCGGGATCAAATACTGAACCGCACTTGTCCTGATTGCTGAATAAAAAGTATTCAAGCCTGGAAACATCGCCCTGAAGCTGAATGGCATTTTTTAAAATAATAGCCTCACGAATCATTGGTTTCCTGTCGGTACTCTCATATACGCAGCCGATTGTATGCATCAAAAGGCTTTCTTCCTCTTCTGTCAGATTAAATCCGTTATTTTGCGAGAGCATCCGGCATAGATACTGTATCGTAAGTTCATGCAGGTTCAACGGGATTGATTCCGGGATGCGTTTCATTTCCGGAAACGGCTTTAACATGTTGACGGTTCCGATTGCGTGAAGCAGCCCTCCGGCAATAACAAGATCGCTGTTGTAGGGCAAGGAATAAGATGGGTTTAAATTGTATTTTTCCAGTGAATAAGCCATGTATTTTGCAAGACATGTGACGCTCACACTGTATACCAAAAGCCCTCCGTTAAAGTTGTGATGCCCTTTCAAGGTTGCAGGGAGTATTTCAAAATCAGGAATACTTGTAAAGATATGATGTAAGAGATTACGGTAATTTTGTGACTTGACGGCTCCGATGTATTTATGGAGTAATTCCAAGTAGCTTTTTGTGTCCTTCTCAGATATGCCATTAACGTAATCTGAATACAGGTATTCATCCAAAAGCGCCATATGGGTTATTATCAATTGATAAGATGCATCCTGGTTCTGAACTACCATTCCGTTAATCTGTACCACTTTTCCCACATAGCTTTCATATTCCGCTTCCATGTATTCTTCCCATATTGTGCCAAAAATTGTGCCGGTAGAATCCTGAAGCAAGACTTCTAAATATCTTTTTTTACTCTCACTTGTTTGTTTTTCAGCAATATTTCTTACATAAAAAGACGTTTCAATTGTCTTGGTAAAAAAATCAGATATTCCTGAAATATAGATGTTCTTTGGCATAGGTTCCTCCTTTTGTTAAACTGCCCTTTTTATGACAGCGCTGCTCGACAGCTCGTTTAGAAGCTGCTTATAATATTTCTCAATAAGCCTGTTCAGTTCCTCTGATTCAGGATAGGCATATGTAAGGGTGGGCTCTAATAAAGAGCTTTTTACCTTAAGAATCCGGTTGAAGTATATCTCTCCGCATCTTGCAAAAATTTCCGCCCGGCGGAAAAAATACTTTAAATTATACTTGCTGGAACCTTTCAGTTTTTTTGTTACTGCAGGATCAAGATTCTGCATTCCCCTTAAGAATTCTGCCTTATATGCCTTTACAATGGCATCAAAGTCTACCTCAAGGGATAAATCGCCAAGCTGCTCATCCAGCATATGGAAATGTTCGTGTATGAACGAAGACGGGGTCTGTATGTCCACGCATAGATTGCGTATACTCGGATAGTACAGACCGCTTGCCTTGTGTTTCCCAAGTTTCCGGAAACGCAATGTTACTTCCATGAAGCTGGAACCGGAAAAATACTGCTTGTTGATTGCCTTGTACTCCTCTTCTATTTTTCTGACTGCATCTAAGTCTACATCTTCATCGAATTCTACATACCCAAAATAGTTATGGAAGCCGGAGCTATCCATTGCCTTCTGGATAGATATAGGTATATTCTTTTTGGTGATGTATGCTGTTGCAATCTTCTTGTGAAGGGATTCCCTGTGCTGGAATTCATTTTGCACATCCTGGAATACATCAGCAACCTGATAAAACAGGTAAACCAGCTTAGAGTAAAGAGTATAATCGGGGCTGTAGTAATAAGACGGAAGGTGTCCGTCCTGCCTGTTAATTCTTCTGAACAGGAACTCCAACGGTACGGCTTCCTTATCATTAAGAAATCGGATTAATGGAGTAGAGAGTGTGTGATCGTTGATGTCAACATTAAGCTCATTCAGCTCCTTTGAAAAAATATTTGATATTAATGGGGAGATATCTTCCGAAATAATTGAGTAAAGACAATTACATACAGACATATGTGCCAAAAAATCAATGACATTACTAATTCCTATGTTGTAATTCGGGTTACTCCTCATATGATAAAATCCCATTTTCCTTTTTGAAGTGGAGCCGATGCCTCCGTAGAATTCAATTTTTTCAGATCCTATTAACTCTACCCTTAATATATGGCTTGTTTTCAGCGTTGCCGCTGCAATTTCTGCGCCACCATGTTCTTCAGGATTGGGGAAAGAAAAGGATAATTTATCCTTATATATTCCTGCAAGATTAGATAAAAAAGGGATTCCCTGAACAGCCAGAGAATCCTCGTTCTTAATTTTGCATAGTTTTGCCTGAATGAATTTTCCTATGACCTTAATGATGTTGTCATAGTGTGATGCAGAGTAATAATCAACCATAGGGAAAGGCAGGTTCAGGAAACTGTGCATGTTCAATTTTGGGAGCATAGCTTTATAAGTGCTTTCCCTTTTAAGGCTGATTATACGGTTGCCTTTGAGAAAATCAGTATTCCCTGAGAATGATTCTGAAGCCGGCATTCCTGGTGGAAAGTATACACCCATTTGATAAAGTATTTCGTCAGTAATTGGCTGACTTTGTTTTTTCTTCATTTTAAATCCTCCTTTTATTAAAGATAGCCGCTGAATATACACGGCAAAATAAAAAAGGACATCAAAGATGTCCTCATAATAGTGAATAAGACCTACTGCTAGGAATTAAGTAAACGGACTGCGTGCTGCAGAACCATAAATAAAAAATGTTTTATACAGTATAACAAATCAAAGGCGGCATGACAAGAAAAAAGTCAAAAATTCCGCCCGGCGGAAAAATTGAGAGGTTCACATGGAAAATTCCGCCCGGCGGAATTTTTAAAAAATAATACAGGCATATAGCAAAACTATACACCTGTATTTTCCTTGACCAATTCGTAATTCGGACGGATATTGATTGAAAGTATATCGTCCAACCCTTTACCAAAGCCCGGATTCCAAAAAGCGACTCCTATATGGAAGTCCTGCAAAGACAGGAATTCTATGATTTTGTCTTCATACATCAGGACAGACTGATTAATATACTTGTCAGAATCATATGCAATAATCAGTATCCGGCAGCCGCGCGATTTTAGGTAATCCAGTACAGTAAAACCGTTTTCAGATTGCTCCAACAATTTGCTAAATGAGTTTACCCCGGGAATTGATATCACGGGAATGCGGAGAATGTGGTTGGCATAGATAGCCTTTTTTTCTCCTTCCGTAATATAGCAGACCGTGTAATCATCATGTGCTGGATTGTCGTACAATCCGATATGGCTTCCTGAACGGCAGCCGTTTATATATGCGTTTGCCAATGCGCCGGTTGTCGTTTTGGTTTCAAAGTAAGAAGAAAAATTATTGTACTTGTTCTTTTCCTTTCCTGAATCATCAACCTGTGGATGATCCAGGCGTATCCTGAGTCTGTATAGGCAGTGGTTGTGATCGTATAGCGGAATTAAAATGCCGGATGTGCCGGAAAAAGTCCATTTTCCGTCTTGCTTTTGATAAAAACCGGGTACGCCTTTTAAGGAGCTGAATTCATGGATCAGTTCCAGTGCAATACGTTCCCTGTCATATGCGTTGTAATGGGAACTGTTGTTTACCGGAAGGGAGCGCAGCATGGAACGCTGTATCAGTTCTATCGGCCAGCCTTCCTTTGCCAGATATCGTACATGCATCTTGTTTAAGTGCAGATGCTTTAAAAAAGAGCGGTATATAAGGTCGAGTTCATGGTTTGGCTTTGCCGGAACTGATAAAGTGTCATCAGCCATGCGGTTTTTGGACTGATCCGAAGGAATCTGCTTCGGACGTTCCTTTCGCGGGTGCCGCTGATTGTATCCGCTGTTCTGAAGCAGCCACTCGTCACGGTCGGCATCATATAGTTCGCGGTCTTTATACAGACAGGAACCGTCAGTTGTTTGTTTGATATAGACGTATTCCCTGTTGTTTACCGGACTTATAATGTCTATGCCTGAAAGAATTCTTCGGCAGTAGTAGAGCTGCGTGGACGGACTTGCTTCCTGAATGGAGCACCAGTCGGGTTTTCCGCAGATTGGGCAAGGTTCTCTTTTGGAGACGTTTCGAAAATTTGACATTTCATCCTCCTTTCACGATTGCCGATAAGCAGTCGTTGGACAATGCAATTTGCCTGTCCTGATTAGAATCAACCTGTGATTCACGTGCGGCATATGTGCGCAGAAAAAGGCACGAACAGGCAAAAGCCTGATAATGCCCCTGGTTAAAAAATAAAATAGTCAATAGTGAAAGTATAATACAATTATTTTATCGTGTGCAATAAATGGTTTTTATTTAAAATTCCGCCGGGCGGAAAAATGAGTACAATAATTCATGAAAGTGTGCAGATTTTTTCGATATGGGACAAACATATCTTTTTTGGTTGAAAAATTCCGCCGGGCGGAATTTTTGGGGAGAATTTATGATTAGGATATTGATTTTTCCGCCGGGCGGAAAAAATAATTAGAGAAAACTTGATTAATTGAAAAAAATCTAGTATCATAAAAAATGACATGGGAAAGAAAAAAGCGACATAGGAGAAAATGATACAGCACTCAGCAGGAAGGAGACATTATGTCAGAGAAAACTTGGAAAGAAAAAATGGAGGCTCTGCTAAAACAGAAGAAGTGGGATATGAAAGACTGGCATAGGGCATTGGGGCTGAATCAGTGGCAGCTGGAGAACCTGATGGCTATGGATACGACGCAGTTGGATCCGGAAAGCCTTCAGAATATCTATGATGACACAAAGGCAGCAAAATTAGACAAGAAGATGATGAGGTTCGAATCGCCGGTTATAATTGTTGTATGGACACATAAGGGAGGGACGGGAAAATCTACAACAGCAATGAATATGTCGTATGAGCTTTCGCGGAGAGGTTATAACGTGCTTGGCATCGACATTGACAGCCAATCGGACATGTCGAGTGTCCTTTATCCCAATTATCTCGAACAGCCCGATGTCAGCTTCTATGAGGCTTTCTCCATGCATGACGACTTTATGGAACCGGGATATATAAGGCATACCGAGTATGTGAATTTAGATATTATACCGGGTTCGGCTAAGTGCGAAGGACTGGAAGGGCAGCTTGGTGTACTGGATCAAAACATAAGAGGCCGTATATGGGAAAAATGTCTGAGAACCATACGGAAGGACAACTACTATGATTTTATATTTGTAGATATGGATAAAACGGCGGGGCTTATGAACGTTGCAGCGCTGGCAGAGGCTGATTTTGTATTGTCTCCTCTGGAACCTGCTATTTTTGCAGTGAAAGCCGTTCCACCGGTTTTGGCCCAGGTGGAGGAAGTGCGCAAGAATAATCCCAAACTGAAAATTTTGGGGTTTCTGTACAATAAAGTGGATATGCGTAAAAAGAGATCTTTGCCCGAATCCCTCGAGCTGGTGGAGGAGATAGCACCGGGGCTTGCCTTCAAGAGTTTCATAAAAAACGATGCCAATATTGATAATTCGCAGCGTGAACATTATCCGCTAGGGGTTTACAATAGAAGCTGTGCAGCAAACAAACAGATGATAGAAGTTGCAGATGAATTGCTGGAGAAGGTTAAGGAAAAATCAGATAAGGTGGTGAAGTAAATGGCTGGCAAAAAAGGTAGTGTAGATAATGCCGCATTCTTAAGGCAGGTATCCGCAAATGCACAATCCGCTACACAGGATGTTTCAAAGACGATGGAAAAAATAGGCCTGGGTGAGATTGCGGAAAAGGGAAAAAAGAAGTTAACTCATGTTGACGTTTATAAAATGGTGGATGCTCCGGAAGAATGGAATAAATATCCGAGATTGAAAGATAACCAGGTAGAGAAATATCTTGAACTAAAGATGTCGATTTATGAAAAAGGTATCGAGGATCCTCCTATTTTGTGGGAAAGATCAGACGGTAAATATATGATACTGGCCGGACATAACAGGCGTGATATCAGCTGTGAAATCATACAGGAATGCCGTGAGGAACCGGGGTTTGAGGAGGAAAAGTATCGCTATCCGGCCTGCATCGTATATGCGGCGGACGAACTGAGTGAGGAACAGGCTAGAGGAATTATAGATGATACAAACCTTTACCGGGACTTTTCAAAACTTCCGCAGAAAGTGAAAATAGAAATTATCAAATCGAGAATGGATGTTTACAAAAGAAGGCGGTACAGCAAAGGCGAAAGGATAGATCAGCTTGCAAAGGAGCTGGGTATCAAGAAAACGGCAATTTATGAAAACCTGTCGATCAGTGAGAACGTCTATGCACCATTACAGGAACTGTACTATGATGGGAAACTGAAGAGAAAAGCGATATTAAAGTTTACATACTTTGATGGAGACACCCAGCAGTGGATATATGAAAATTTCAAGGATCGGATAACAGAGGCAAAGGTGAATGCACTAAAAAAGAATATGAACCGGGATGCTATCGCAAACGTATTTAATGCGGAAGCACAGGGTATTAAGAAGCTGACTGTAGAGATTCCTGCAGACCGTGTAGAGGAATTCAGGGGAATGCTTGAAGAGTGGTTGATAAAGGTTGGAAAATAAAATAAAAAAATTAGTAGAATTGGTAAAAGGATACCGGAGTTATGAGACTTCGGTATCCTTTTTTTGTAACGGCATAGGGAACTGTTCGGGCGTTGCAAATGAGCTTATATAGAACTCATCCTTGCTGATTGCGTCAAGATACTTGCTGATTGGGAAACGTGATTTTCTGCCAATGTATCCTGATTTGCGTATGTAGTAGTTTGTCATGTCCATTAGGTACTCTATGTCATCTTCTTGATACGGATATTCTGTGTATAGAATTTGGCGCAGTACACATAGGGTCTCCGGTTTGCAGTGGTAAAACCCGGACTTATTGAGAATTACACGTTCTAATAGCCTTAAATATTCGGCGTATAGGAATTGGGGAGCTGCCATATAATCACCGCCTTTGTAATACTTTTCTTTGATTAAATTATATAACAAATATTTCAAAAAATCAATATAATGTATTACGCATAAAAATTAAAAAACAGTGAATATACAAGAAAAAATAATGTAATACACTATAATGTATTACACATTTTTGTGATACAGATAAAAAATTTTTTACTAAAAAACTATGTAATGTATTACATATTGAAAAAGAGCAAGAATGGTGTATAATAAAAGAAAAAGAGTCTAGGAGGATATAGGCATGTCAGGTACTGAGAAAAAAGCAAAGGCTCCAACGCCGTTTCGCATAGAGCAGGAAACTGCGGATAGGTTTCGGGAGGCAGCGAAGGCGTTTTCAAATCAGGATGCTGCACTGAATGCATTGTTGGCAGCCTTTGAAAGAGAAAAGATACAGGAAGCAAATCCGCAGTTTTCAGAAGATATGAATGTATTTGAAAAATATCAAAGGTGTTTGTCGGCAAAATTTGCCGATGTGCTAAAAGCACTGTCGACAGCGGATGACAGAGCAAGGGTGGATGTACAGAAACTTCTGGACTCCAAGGATGCTATGATCACCGAGCTGCAGGAAGCCTTAGAGGGTGCCAGGAAGCATAAGCAGACATATGAAGAATTGTATAATGGGGCGGAAAAAGAGAAAAAGGCGATTGAGACCAGCCTGCATAATGAACAGATGGAAACAGAAAGACTAAGACAGGAAATGCAGGAAAAGGCGGATCAGCATGCCTCTATATTGTCTGATAAGGAAAGACTGAATGATATTTTGAGCCAGAATGTATCAGAACTTCAGGCAAAAATAAGTGAGTATCAGGAATACCCGAAGCAGATGCAGGAGAGAGATGTCCAGATTAAGGAGCTTAATATAAAAGTGCAGGAGCTTGAAAGTCAGATAAAAGATTCAGAATATCAGCATAAGGTGGAATTGCTGGATATTGAAAGAAAGCATGAGAAGGAAAAAGCTGATATAAAAGCGCAGTTCGATGAAAAACAGGAAGTTCTTAGGGAGAAATATGAGAAGGAGATAGAGAAATTAAGGCAAAAATTGGAGGAAAGTCAAAAGAAGGGATAGGCAATTTGCCGATTGTGCACGGTATTCATACTTATATTGTTTTATAGTTTTAATGAGATTGACAAACACACATTATTTTTGTATAATTTGATGTGTGAAAAGTCAAAGGAGTGATTGCTGTGCAGGCTAAGGATACAATAAATTTATTATTAGAAAATTCCCCAAGCGGAACAATTACTGCAAAACAGGTGACAGAATGTGGGGTACATCGAAGTGTGTTGCAAGAGCTTGTAGAGACGGGAGATTTATATCGTTATGGGCGGGGGCTCTATATACGAAGTGATACATGGGAAGATGACTTTTATCTGCTTCAATGTAAATATGGACGAGGGATTTATTCCCATGATACATCATTGTATTTACTCGGATATTCAGATAGGACGCCGGCGAAATATACAATGACGTTTCCTAAAGGATATAATGCCCCTTCTCTGAAGCAGGAAAGTATCATAATCAGACGCGTTATACCAGATAATTATTCATTTGGAATTATTGAAATAAAATCACCAAGCGGAAATCCCATCATGATATATGATCTTGAAAGGACGTTGTGCGATATTGTGCGTGGAAGTGGCAGCGATATTCAAGTTGTAAATGAAGCAATGAAGCGATACGCAGCTTCTAAGGAAAAAAATATTCATAAACTGATGAAGTATGCCGAACAGTTACGTGTGGGACCCAAGATACTGCGTTATATGGAGGTATTGTTGTGATAACCAAAAATCCGATGCAGCTTAAAGCGTTCATTAAGAAAAAGGCGGCTGAGAAAAATATCTCGGCCCAACTTGTCATGCAGAATTATATGTTGGAACGCTTGCTGGAAAGAATTTCCCTTTCCCCATACAAAAAGAATTTTATATTGAAAGGCGGTTTCTTGATTTCCGCAATCGTTGGACTGGATACACGGACAACTATGGATTTGGATACGACAATAAAAGGTTTTACGCTAACCCATGAATCCATTCGGACGATTTTTGCAGAGATATGTATGGTTGAAGTAGAAGATGATGTAAAATTTTCGATAGAGAATATTTCGGACATACGAGAAACAGATGATTATCCAGGGATACGTGTTTCCCTTAAAGCAATCTATTCTCCAATCAGCGTACCTCTTACGGTTGATGTTACGACGGGAGATATTATTACTCCTAGAGAAATTGAGTATACATTTAAGCTGCTATTTGATGATCGGACGCTTAGTATTCTGGCTTATAATCTGGAGACGGTTCTGGCAGAAAAGATTGAAACCGTGCTGTCACGCAGTATTGCCAATACGCGCCCAAGAGATTTTTATGATATACATATTATTTATGTTCTGCGTGGTACAGAATGTGATAAAGATATTTTAAGACAGGCATTGGAACGGACGACTAAAAAGCGAGGAAGCGGTCATGTGATGCAGAATTTTATGGATATTATCGAAGAAATCAGAGCTAGTCATCAAATGCAGAGTCTTTGGAAAAAATACCAAAATAATTTTGATTATGCCAGTGATATTTCTTTTGAGGAAGTCTGTAATACAATTCAAAGTATTATGAGTGAAGTTATGGTATAAGGCATGTGTTTTTAAAGATTATAAGAAGATTTAGCCTCTTTCAAAAATTATGAAAGAGGCTATTGTTTAAAATGAGATAGAATGCCGTATTGCCGTTAAATGTCCGTCCTCTTCTAGTTCGCATGAATATATTGAATCGAGAGGAGGGGAAGAGATCAGCAGGCTGTCCGGACAAAAATATACGGGAAAGCTTTCTAATAGTGGCACGTTCTGTATGTGAGAGTATAACGTCAGCGCCATTGACAGGTTTTCTGTCAGGTAGATAACGAATGGCGCAAGGTATTCATCAGAGTGCCTTTGGATCCAGATGTGCAGCATTTTAAGCCGGGTAAGGTTGTTTTTTATCCAGTTTCCATACTCCCTGCAGGAGAACACAAAAAGCCATATATGCTCATTCCCCTTGAAAACAGGATGTGTTGCATTGCAGCAAAGGACGGCATCAATGGTAAAAGGGGTAGAGCCGATTTTTGTGCTTTTTAAGTATTGCAATGAGGCGATATAGGTGCTATATTGCTGCTGGAACCGTATCAGGAACTGGTTTAATGATGCAAGCTCCAGCTTGCGGACAGTGGAAATGGATGCAGTAGCTGCCTGATGGCAGTCCGGGGTGATGGAGGCCATATATGTATACGCTGCCTGGGATAAACAGTACAGACGGAGCGGAGAGGCAGTAGCCAATACTCCGTCTGTTTGTTTCGCGGTGTCTGTAAAGGCATATCGAAGAATAATTCCGGCTTTTTTTAGTTTATTCAGGTTGCTTAGGTAGGATGGTTTCTGATAGCCCTGATGCAGCGTGTGGTTAAGCAGGAATGCTATATTATTGCTGTTTGTGTATGGATAGTGGGCCAAAATCTTCATTATTTCAATGTCGATAAGATTGATAATCCGCTTTTGCAGCAAAAGTTCGATTTCAGAGTGGCTGCAGTTTTTATTGCTGTTTTCGAGCAAAAGTTCCCACCCGGGGTTCATATGGAAAGGGGTTTTTGCAGTAAAAGGTTCCGTTTCTGCTATTTCTTTATAGTTCATAAGTCCTCCTTATATTTTATAGAATATCATCAATATTTTCGCTGCCGTCAGGCAGTGAATTTGGGGGTGTTTGGTCTGTATTCCCTGAGTTGTTCGATATGGGCTTTTTGACTGCGCTCTGAAAATAGCTTAATGGCGTTCCAGGAAGGAAGCTGTAGTTTGTTTCCTGCTCCTGGGAGGGTATGATGTCATCAGGAATATCCAAATCATCCGGAATAGGGCTGTCCGTATTGACAGTAACCGGATAAAAGGCGATGTTGTTTCTCTTTATGTTCTCCCAGTCTGTGGGTTTTAGGAATTCCACAATTCCCTGTAAAGCGGGAAGAGGACGCCCGTTTCTGGTTGTAAAGAAGGTAACTTCCTGAAAATCCTTCATTCTGATATCAATTTCCTCAAGGAAATTCTTCTGTGTTATCATTTCCCGGCTGGAAAATGAATAATGCGGAGAACTGTCAGTGATGGCAGTTTCTGTTGTTGACTGCTGTACTTCTGCCACATCATGCACGCCTGCCAAAGCAGAGAAAATTTCCATATCAGAAAGGGAAGACCGCCCGAATACAATGATATGGGCGCACCCAAGAATGACGCCTTTCAAATATTTGGTGATTTCGTTCTTTTCCATCTGATCCAATGTCTGGATTGCAACAGTCATTGCGACCCGGAACTTACGGAATAATGAGAAGTTTTTTTCTAGTGAAGGATGGATCAGCACGGGAAGCTCGTCTACATAGAAAAAGTGAGGGACGCGCGTAAATTCCGTTCCCGGGCGGGATAACACTGCATTGTTGAAGGAAAGCAGAAAGAACAGTCCGAATGCAACGGCATCGGTGTCGCCGCTGGCAAGGTTGTAGTTACATACCGTAACTTCGCCATTGGCTAATGCCCGGTCAAAATCAATGCTGTTCTGCGAACAGAAAATCTCCCTGTTGGCAGGCATCAGCAGGAACTCATTGATAATGTTACGGGTACCGCGGCTTTGATCCTCCATTTTATCCCTGCCTTTTCCGAGCAGATCTTCACGTATGTATTGGATAATAAAGGCGTACTGTTTTGTGCTCTGGTCCAGTTCTTCCAGTTTATCAACGTACTCCGTAAGTAAATTAAAATTATTGATGATTGCCTGTAAGTCTGTAGGCGTGGCCTGGCGTTTTCGCAATATGGGTACGGTTGCCATCACCAGAATGGCAAGATTGGCAATCATCTGGCGGTTCAGACCGGTAAAGTAAGAGTCTGCTTTTCCCTTTAAGTCCGTTATTGCCTGCATGACATCGGAAAAAATGACGGCTCTCTTTACGATCATCTGGTTTTTTGCCTCATCTTCCATATGGGTAGGGATGTAAAACGGGTTTAGTCCGATAGTGTTCTTTTTGTGCTTTCCGTCTGTATCGCGGACTGCATCTATCCGGTTGTATGGAATGCCGCGCACATCGCACAGGCGGCATACATCGTCCGTTAAGGAATCGTCCGGAGCAAGAACGGTAAGTCCGCATATGGGATAATTAAGGCGGATATTTTCCAGCTCCGCCTGTATATCCTTAAGTTTGTGGTCAATGTCTGCAGGTGATATACTTTCCGGCTGTTTTACAATAGGAATGCAGTCGTTGACGGAAAAACTTCGTGTATTGGCGGGAGGGGAGTATGCGATAAGACCGGCGGATTCCAGCTGCTTTACATGGAATTTCTGCATATCCTCTGCTTTGCACCGCATATTTAAGTCGTCACGGATAGCTGGAAGAATTGTGGAGGACGTTTTTCCTGTACCGGAGGTCCCGTCAATCAGCGTGTGCAGGAAACGGTCTTTTGCATATATAGTAATGTTTTTTCCGGTGTTTATGTCACGGACAATATTCATGTTATACGAAATCTCATTTTTTTTCTGGGATTCCGGTTCTATGGAATGTGTTATCTTATATGCCAGTACTTTTTTGCGGCACGCAGGATCCCGGAGTGCAAAAAAGACTCCCTTTGATAAGAGGAGGCCGATAGGGATAAGGGGCAGCTGCGTTACTATACGTCCAAGCAGTAATACCATATTTTTTGTAAAAGCCTCATCCACGGGAAGGCGCAGGATTGCCGGGAGAAAAATACGGGACAATCCGCAGTAAATCAGTGAGAGCAAAATCAGGAAAACGGAGGATAGTATGCTTCCCAGGCAGAGCAGCTTTATCTGATGGAAGTTATAAAAAGAATACTTTGTGCCATAGAGATAAAGCAGTATTGGAGCGACTATCCAGAATACAAGGTATACAGGGTGCAGGGGGATAAAGCTGTAATCAAGTCGGTAAAGGGAAACGAGAAATCTGAAAATAAAATGCAGCATATGCAGGAATAAGATCAGGTATCCGGCATTAACGGGCAGCATAGCGCGGTTTCCCTTTAAATTTTCCGCGGCCTGTTCTCTGATACTTTGAAAGTAACTTGTAAGGAAAGACGTTTTACTCAATATAGATCACTCCTTTCTGTAAGAGATAACTGCCCGGTAAAGTCGTCAAAATCAATCATGGCGGGCAGCCAAAGGTTTTCTTTTTTAAAATATGCGCTCTGCATGGCAGGTGTCTGATACAGGTCTGCCTTTTTGTCCAAAAAACAGATATGCACACAGGCATTTTCCGGCTTCTGAAGGATATTGGACAGCTCAGACATAAACTGGACTGCATCCTTTCGGTCTGAAACCAGCAATATGAGCAGGCAGTCCAGTGCTTTCCGGTGTTTCCGCAAAAAAAAGCGGACACGTTCGCGTCCGCCAAGGTCGTGCACAATATCCTCGAATATGATTACGGATTGGGAAGAATCCGTATTTTCAAAAGTGTTATAAAAAAAGAACCGAAGCTCCCCTGTATCAGACAGGTACTGGGAGGGATTGTATTTCCATGCCTCTAAGTTCTGCAGTCCCATATGGAACAGGATTTGTGGAAACCATAGCTGTAGACGATATTCTTGCTGAAAAAGAAAAGGTATGTTATCTGCCAGCCTGTGGTTAGGAATGGCATACAAACGCATACCCTGTCTAATACGGTAATGCAGAGTGGCGTAGTGGCGGTTATCCAGTATGCTGTAAAATTTCTGTTTCAGACGTTTCAAAAAAAGCGCGTCCTGATTGGAAACGCGCTCATCCTGAAGGGATGTATCATATAGGAATTCTTTTTTCATAAGGACGGCATCGTTTAATGAGATATCGGGATATTGCCTGCACAGATTCCTTAAAATCATTTTGTCGTTTCCTGACAGCAGGCATAAATAAGGATAGCTGCCATTCTCCATAATGTCGCAGAATGCTGAAAAATGTATTGCTTTATCCTGTTCCTTCTCCAGAGCCTGCCATAT
>JAETQH010000051.1 GCA_021770785.1 Lachnospiraceae bacterium | reverse complement strand
TAGCGGTTCTTCCGGTTCAGACTGTTTATAAAACGTCGGCACTTAGGCACCGTATTTTGGTGCCTTATGTACCGCTACGTTTTATACCAAGCGCAAGCGTGTCTGAATAGGAAGAAGTGCTATCTGGCCCCCAAGGCACAAGGAGGGCTGAACTGTTACAGTCACATTTCACGGCAGAAACATAAGCAGTTCCATTTATGCCTGCATTTTTCGATATTGCCGTGGTGAAATGCCAAACTCCTGTTTAAATGCACGATAAAAAGCAGAATAATCGGCAAAGCCCACACGCTCGCTCACCTCATCCATCGGGGTTCCTTCTAAAATCATGCTCTTTGCGACAATCAAGCGTCTCTGCGTAATAAAATGATGAAAGCTGACATCCATCTTCTGACGGAAGGTCTGACTGATTGTACTCTCACTGACCCAGAAACGCTTTGCCGTGTTGGAAAGCGTAATCTTTTCCGCCAGATTCGCCTCAATATAATTCACAACCTCATCCAAAAGCTCCGGCTTTTCTGCGTCAAGCTTCACGCTTCCATCATCCTGTAATGCACGCTCTAACATTACAAGAAACCGTATTGTATTTCCGCAGAGAGCTGTCTGCCAGCCATATGCACGCTGTTCTGCTTCCTTTACCCCTATATGGAAGTAATCTCCTAGTACTTCCCATCTGGTTCCCGCAGTGCGCAGCAGGATGGGTGACTTCCCCCATTTAGGTGCTCTCTCTGCAAAGATACATTCCAATCCGTTGATGAATTCCGTACTCATCCAGAGTACTTCCCGCTCATATGGTTCCGCCATCTCGGCGCTAAGAATCGGTCTGTGTCCAATACCCGGCGGTATAAATACAATATCGCCTCTCTGCAGCCGATAGCGCTCCGTTTCAACCAAATACTGGATTCCGCTGTTGCTCCTGCAATACAGCACCTCGTAAAATTCATGACTGTGCAGATTCAGTTTTTCCCTGCCGTAACTGATATCCCTTTGCGCGTCTATAAAACGAGACTGCATCGCAACCTCCTGATAAAAATTGTCCTCGTCATATCCCATTTCTGCCAGAAGCTCATGTACTTTATTTGCATCTATTTTTCCGTCACGCGCTTCCATCGCCTTTACAGCACGATATAATTCGTCTATTTTCACAATTTTTCCCCATTTTCTTTGTCTATTTTGTTTGTATTGTACCATTCTGTTGCTGGTTTTGCAATGTTTTATAATATTATTGCAATTTTATTTGCACTACTACTTTGCTATGATGGTTTTAACAAAACAAATCGAGGAGGAATTCACTATGGCAAACAAATCAACTGGCAGTTCATTGACCAAAAAAAATCTGTTTGGCTATGCAATGGGTGACTTGGGAGGATGTATGACTTTCGCAGTCTTAGGCTCCTTCCTAACCCCATACTACACCGAGGTTGCAGGCCTTTCCACCGGCGCTGTTGCAACCATGTACATTATTTTAAAAATCTGGGATGCTATCAACGACCCGATGATGGGTGCACTGATGGACAAAGTATTTGCAAAAACACACAGCGAAAAAGGGAAGTTTCGCCCATGGATGTTCCGCGCAACTCCGTTACTTGCAATCTGCGCGGTTCTAATGTGGACCGCACCAACCTATGTCAACGGCGCTGCAAAAATCGTGGTTGCATTTGTCACCTATCTGTTATATGAAGCATGCTATACCATGTTCAACATTCCTTATGGCTCTCTGTTATCCGCAATGTCCGGCACCGACAAAGAACGTGCAAGCCTTTCTTCCGCACGTGGTTTTGGCTCCATGATCGGCAACATGATTCCGATGTTTATATTTCCAATCATTATTAAAGCCTCTGAAGCAAATCCTCAGTTTGGCTATACTGCCGGTATCACCGCCTGTGCCGTTATCGGTTTTATCGCCTGTCTCTTAAGCTGTAAATGGACCACGGAAAATCAGAATGCCATTATTACGGAAGATATAAAAGATTCCAGTGACATTAAATTCAGCGACATCTTCGTTGTTATTAAGAAGAACCGCGCCTTCGACGCTCTCTGCTTACAGGGTCTGTTCTACTGCACCGCACAGTACATGGGCACTACCCTGGGTGTTTATATGTACCGTGATGTTTTAGGAAACGTGGCATTGATGTCTGCCGCTATGATTGTAACCATGCCGCTTAGCCTTATTTTTCTTGCTTTTGCGCCAAGGACAGCAGATAAGTTCGGCTTGGAGCGCACCGTCCGCGCAAGCCAGTTAATCAGCGTTGTATTATATATTGTTGTGTTCATACTTTTATTGTTCACAGACAATGTGATTCTTTATATGGTTATGTCCGGTCTTGCCCAGGGCTTCGGAAGTCTCACCGTCCTTATGCAGTGGGGTATGGTCGGTGAAGCAATCGATTACAACGAATATCTCACCGGCAAACGTACCGAGGGCTCCATCTACGGAACCTTCAACCTGACACGCCGTATCGGTCAGGCAATCGGCTCCTCCATTGCGGTGGCACTGCTTGGCATCGTCGGCTACGTGCCAAATGCTGCTGCACAGACTGCAGGCGCAATTTTAGGAATCAAGGTACTAGTTGTACTGGCTCCCTGCCTGTTCACACTGCTCTGCTGGGTAGCGCTTCGTTTCGTATGGAACATCACACCGGAAATTCGTCAAAAAATAGCTGCTGCGAAATCAGCAAACTAAAACACACTGAAATGGAGGCTTTTATGGAACTTCGTACACGTATCTTACCACGCATGTTAAACAGCGAAATAGAAGAATATTTACAACATAACAACATCATTATCGTCCCCGTCGGCACGGTGGAGATGCACGGCGGTTTCCCCTTAGACAGCGAAACCGTTATCAGCGAGGCTTACGCGCTTCGCATGGCAGAGGCATGTGATGGTCTGGTTCTGACCGGACTCCCGTATTTCTACGCCGGAGCAACCGCAAGCGGACGCGGAACGGTACAGGTATCTATCCGTCAGGGTATCGACTACCTTTCTGCAATTGCACACAGCCTGCTCCGTCAGGGCTTTACGCGCCAGATTTACATCAGCTTCCACGGTCCTGCCCATATGACCTGCAGCCCGATGATTCGCGACTTTTTTGACGAGACAGGCGTACCGATTCTCTATATGGATTTAAGTATGCAGATGCTACAGAATGCCAAAGACATTTTCACAAATATGGATAGTTTTCATGCAATTACCGTGGGCGCTTATCAGATTATGGGACGTCTTTCCGATATTCCCCTTACAACTACGTTTACACATCAAAACCCGCAGAGCTGTGCTCCTTTTAATGACATTTTCGGTCTTGCCTATCAAAGCGCATCCATCGGCTACTGCTTTGCTGAGCCGGGAGACCACATGAGCACGACCGCTATTCCTGATGAAGCGACGCGCCAAAAGCTTGCCGATGAAGGGGAGCGTATGATTGCAGAACTGGTGAAACGTATGGATATGCCGCATGTAGTAGAACAAATGAGTAAACTAAGTGATTATAACCGAGAAGCGGAAGCGGCACATCCGTGGATGCCGAGCGCATACAATCGGCTCAAATAGACCTGTATGCAACGCTCAGAATAAGTTTTATAAGAACAGAATTTTTTGAGAATAGAGGTGTCATCATGTCAACTATTATTCACACTCCCTGCGGGGAAATAGAAGGAACCCGCTGCAGAACAGATGGCGTGACTGCCTATAAGGGCATCCGCTATGCCACTGCGGAGCGCTGGAAATATCCGCTGCAGGTCACTCACTGGGACGGCATCTATGCTGCCACACAATACGGTGCCTGCAGCTATCAGCCAAGAGCTTTTTATAATGAGGAGGACGTTCCCCAAAAAGCGTTTTATTATAATGAATTTCGCCGTGGCGAAACCTATACTTACAGCGAGGACTGCCTGTTTTTAAATATCTGGACACCGGAGGATGCCACTCCCGATTCCAAGCTTCCTGTTCTTGTCTACATTCATGGTGGCGGTTTTACCGGCGGCTGCGGACATGAAAAACATTTTGACGGTCCCATCTGGCCAACCAAAGGCGTCATCGGGGTAACCATCAATTACCGCCTCGGTCCTATCGGTTTTGCCTGCCTGCCGGAATTGGCAGAGGAAGCCGGCCACACCGGAAACTACGGGCTTTATGACCAGATGACAGCGCTAAAGTGGGTGCAGGATAATATCGCCTCTTTCGGCGGTGACCCGTCTCAGGTTACGGTTATGGGGCAAAGTGCCGGAGCTATGAGCGTACAACAGCTATGTCTCTCCCCGCTCACGGACGGCCTTATTTCAAAAGCGGTGATGAGCAGCGGCGGCGGTATCAACAAACTTTTAAACGCGTCCCCCGCAGAAAATTACTACGATTTCTGGCACAAAGTCATGGAAGATACCGGTTGTAAGACACTCCTGGAATTTCGTGCATTGCCAATCGAGAAACTGTTTTCTTCCTGGCAAAGCCTGAAAACCACCGACCGCAAATATGCGATGGTCTGTTCCCCATGTCTTGACGGCACACTTCTTTCGGAAAAAGCCATTGACACCGTAGCTGCCGGCAAACAACGCAACATCCCATACCTGATTGGTACTACCAGCCATGACGTCATGCCGCCGTTCCTTTTTCAAATGGCAAAAAACTGGTGCCTCACACAGAATGCGCAGGGAAAGCTGCCATGTTATGCCTGGTTCTTTGACCGCAAACTGCCCGGCGATACTAACGGTGCATGGCATTCCAGCGATTTGTGGTACTGGTTTGGCACTCTTGCAAACGGATGGCGTCCTTTCACCGACAAAGATTACACCTTAAGCAACCAGATGACCGATTATCTGACAAACTTTGTAAAGACCGGCAATCCAAACATCGGCTCGCCTGACGCCTCTGCCGGCACCCGGACCGCAAATTCCCTACCGGAATGGAAGCCGATTTCATCAAGTCAAAAGAAGGTTCTTCGACTTGGCGAGGATGCGACACATATGGGCAGCGTTAATCTGCCAAAATTAGTTTATACTATGCTGACAAACAAAGCAGTGGGCGAATGATTTAGAATGCAGCATGTGTTGGGGATTTGGTAAAAACAGGTGCCTCCTTTTGGTGGCATCTGTTTTCATTTCTTCTTTGTCAATGCATGATGGAGAAGTAATTTATCAGTATTTCTTTGATATGATTATATCTTCTGGCATAGGAATTCTCCACCCTGATAATCTGGAGGTTATGTGCCTTACAGATTGCATTTTTCTTTTTATCTCTGTTCTTCACTACCTCGTTGTCAAAATGCTCTTTTCCGTCCAATTCAATTGCCAGAATCGGAACTTCCTCAACAGAATCCCTCTTTTCCTGCTTTTCATATACCACAAAGTCGAATCTGCCGCTGTAAAAGAGGTCATTGTAAGCTTCATTCTCCCAAAACACATGTGCAATGGGAACTTCTTTGTGTACAGCATATCTGCTCTGGGTCATCCATATGTTTTCCAATGCATGATTCAGATTCTGGAGAAAAGCTTCCTCTGTCACACTGCTGAAAGGCTTAACGCCAAGCGCCCTGGAATTCGCCTGTTTTGGCGTTACCGTTGTAGTCCCGTTTGACTTTACATACTGGGCAAGTTCATACAAGTCATCGTCTCCGTCATTCTGATGCAACCGCTCTAAATTTTTGCTGCTGGATAACAGAATCAGCTTGTCCCTCGCTCTGGAGGTCGCCACATTGATAAGCTCCTTGTTATTTTTCAACCATTCATAAGTGCCCGCCTGTGTCTCGTTCGTGATAGCAGTGGAAAATAAAACTACATCTTTCTCATCGCCCTGAAACGCGTGCACGGTTCCGCAGGTCACGTTCGTCACGCCTGCACGCTTCAGTTCCTCTTCAATCAGCTTTTTCTGATTCACAAAAGGCGTAATAACTCCAATATTCTTATCACGGTTATGTGCCGCATAATTTGCAATTTCTCTTGCTTCTGCCGGTGCAGTATTTTTATAGGCGGTTGTCACCTCCCCCATATCGACATACAAAAGCGGCTGCTCCTCATTACTCTCCGAGCAGACATTCAGTTTAGAATTATAATATTTCCGGTTATTAAATTCAATGATACTTTTATGGCAACGGTAATGATTATGAAGCAAAATCTCATCGCTGACTGCGTCACAGGCAAGGTAGGTCTTGTAAATGGAGTTTTTCCGGTAATCATATTCCTCCGATATTCCATAGCGCTTTTTCAGTTTTTCGTTCGTCACCTCATCCAGCAGAATAACCGGGTTTAACTGTTGCGGGTCCCCTACCAGCATCAGGCTCTCTCCACGCACAATCGGCACTAACGACACCGCTGTATTACACTGGCTGGCCTCGTCCATAATCACCATGTCAAACATTGGCTCCGCTTCGCCCAGCCGATGTGCTGATATACAGGTCGTCGCAATAATCGGAAAAATCTTTTGCAATTTTACAATGTTTTCCTTTTTTGCAAGGTACTGGACAAAAGCCTCCACGCGCTTTTCCTCATCTTCCAGTTCTATGATTGCCTTAAGGTCAGAATTTCTGGAATTGCCGATTTTCTGAATATACCGGGCAGAAGTATAATACAGATATTTTTTCAATTCTTCTATATCATCATCCAGAAGCGAAATTGCATCTGTCTCCGATACCTTCCCTGCTGATTCTATTTTTTTATCAATCATCCTGCGCTGTCTGCCACTCAAATCTGCCTCAAAGGAAAGCATTTGCATGGAAAGGGCGTTTTTCTTTTCGTAATCCAGCAAACGGTCAATGGTTTCGCCACGTTCCTTTAAATCAAGCAGTTCCTCATACCGCTTCAGCAACTCAGACAGACGTCTGGCACGCTTTTTCCGGTCATCTTTGTTTCGGCCCAAAGTTCCTTCAAACACCTGCACCCGCTTCACGCTCTCATACATCTGCTGCATCGTAACAAGGGCTTCTTTTATTTTCTGGTTGTTTCCCAGACGCAGAATGGGAAATGGAATTGTTTTCCCCTTGTACTTTATCCGAGAAAGCTTCTCGTAAATGCTGTTAATTGGATGATTGTTGTAAGACGCAAATAATACGGTTCTCTCATTAAAAAAAGCCGTTACAATTGTGTTAATAATCGTGTTTGTTTTTCCTGTGCCGGGTGGCCCCTGAATATACGCCACCGGGTATTTCATGGCATTGTGGATGGCAAGGAGCTGATCCATATTAATGCGCTGATTGATCAGTGCGATTGGATGCGCCGCCGTTCTTCGCGGTCTTTCCAGCAAATCTCCGAAAAAAGCCTTAATCGGTATCGGCATCTTATTTTCCTGATACATTTTGATGATGGAAGCATATTCCTTGTGCAAGTCAAGCGGAATATCCATTCCCAGTCCTATGATATATGGCATATCATCCACATTGCTGCCCTGTTTTGGTATATGCTTCGTAATACAGTCCTTGATTTTTTCCTGATTTGCCTCAAATTCACTCAAAAGTTCATACTCTTCTGCATCCAAATAGCGACGGATACTCTGCACCGTACCATCCAGCGTAAATTGGGTGCAAACTGTAATTTCTGCATCCTGCTTTAAGACATGCTGCTTTACATCCAAGTTGAGTTTGCGGTATGCAAGAACATACAGCCCTTTATTGGTATGAATACTCAATACATTTATGGCAAGCTGTCTGATATGAAGTCCGCCGTCCAGACGCGCTTCTCCCTCCGGATAATATTGAAAGTTCTTCACAATTGCCTGAAACTGTTCCTGATTTAACTGATAAAGTTCCCCCTGCAGCCGTTCCCGGTCAAGGCAGTGTAATAGTGTAAAATCCGATATATAGGGAGTCGTGTCCAAACGATTGCACATTTCCAGATAACTTAATATTTTTAAGTTGGCTGTATTTTCAAATAAGGACGTGTATTTGTGGGGATTTAAATAGATGTCTTTAACCAGCGCTCTGTTGACAGGACAGTAGGAACCCTCTACAATTCGAGAGGATAAGATAGAATCTATTTTTATTTTCGGAAATGTTTCCACTGTGTAATAGCCGAGGTGGAATCCGTCCACTTCCAATGTGCGATTACGCACATCGAGATTACGGATTCCTATCCAATATTTCGTGATTCGTTCTTCTTTGTTGCGGTATTCGATACTGAGCCATTTCCCTTCGTGAATGACACGGAATATGTCACGAAAAACTGTATTCATGGCCTCCTCCTCTTGTGTTTGCCTGATGTGATTATTTTACACCCTTAGTTGGAGGCTGACAATAACTCATTGTAATTTACAACGCCTTTTACCCCAGCAACTCCATAATCTCCTCCCTCGTAAAGCTCGCCGTATCCATGCCTTCCCCCTCTAGCACCTGCTCCGCCAACTGCTTCTTCCGCTCCTGTATGGCAATGATTTTTTCCTCAATGGTACTCTCCGCCACCAGCTTGTACACCGTCACCACATGCTTCTGCCCGATACGGTGCGCCCGGTCCGTTGCCTGGTTCTGCACCGCCACATTCCACCAGGGGTCATAGTGGATGACAATATCCGCCGCCGTCAAATTCAGTCCCGTTCCTCCTGCCTTAAGGCTGATACAGAACACCGGAACTTCGTCCGTGGCAAAGCTCTCCACCATCTCCATTCTCTTTTCCTTATTGACAGAGCCTGTCAGCATATAGTAAGCGACATCTTCCTTTTTCAGCCGCTCCCCTAACCTGTCTAACATGGAGGTAAACTGAGAAAACAGCAGCACCTTGTGCCCACCGTTTACCGCATTTAAAATCAGCTCCATGCACATGTCCGTCTTGGCAGACTCCCCGGCATAATCCTCATAAAGCAGCGCCGGGTCGCAGCAAAGCTGCCGCAGTCTGGTGAGTTCCGCCAGAATCTGTATCTTATGCTCCTTAAACTCCTGCTCACTCTGCCCGTCTAACAGCTCTTTCATACGCTGTACCCTGGCATCGTAAAGCTGCATCTGCTCCCCGTCTAATTTGGCAAAGACATTTTCCTCTAACTTCTCCGGCAAATCTTTTAACACATCTCCCTTTAACCGCCGTAAAATAAAGGGGCGTATCATCTTCTGCAGACGCTCCATCTTATTTTCGTCCTGATTTGTGACGATGGGCAGCTCGATTTCCTCCCGAAACCGCTGATAGCTGTACAAAAACCCCGGCATGAGATAATCAAAAATGCTCCAAAGCTCGCTGAGACGGTTTTCAATGGGGGTTCCCGTCAGCGCTAACTTAAAGGACGCCGTTATTTTCTTCACCCCCTTTGCCGCCTGGGTGGAAGGGTTCTTAATATACTGCGCCTCGTCAATCACCTGAATGGCAAAAACCATATCCTGATAGATCTCCGCATCTCTCTTCAGCAAATCATAGGAGGTAATCAAAATCCGGCTCTTCCCACTGGTTTTGATGATGTCTTTGCGCTCCGCCGCCATCCCCGTCACAATGAGGGTGGAAAGCTCCGGTGCAAAGCGTCTGATTTCCTTCTGCCAGTTATAAACCAGCGAGGCGGGACACACAATCAGGGAAGGCTTTTCTTCTTTCTCCCCCGCCTTTATTTCCTCATACTCCGACACCAAAAGGCTGATGACCTGCAAGGTTTTACCCAGTCCCATGTCGTCCGCCAAAATTCCTCCAAATCCGTTCTCCCGCAGAGTTTTTAACCAGAGGAAACCACTCTTCTGGTAATTGCGCATAATCTCCTTTAAAGACGCCGGGACCTCAAAATCGCTGTCCTCTATGGTTTTCATATTCCGCACCATACCCTTAAATTCCCGGTTCTTCTCCACAGAAAGCAGATGGTTGTTCTTTAATGCCGCGTCTAAGTACATAGCGCGGTATTTCGGCACAATTATCTTTTCCTTTTTCAGATTACTCTCAGAGAGACGCATATCCTCGCTGACCTCCGCGAGCACCCGTAGTCCGTCGTCCTCCATATCCAGAAAATCTCCGTTTTTTAAGCGGATATATTTCTTCTTCCTGTCATATTTAGAAAGCAGGTATGCCAGCTCTTCCTTCGACATTTCCGGGGAATGGATTTCGAGCTCTAACAAATCGCTCTTTAGGGACACGCCCACGGAAACGGGAGGAGAGGACACCACCTTCATATTGCGGAAGCCCTCGCTGGTGTAGAGCGTCATATATTCCGAAAGCCGCCGCAGGCCCCCCGTCAACAGCTGGTAGAGCATATCCTCATCCCTTGACAACACAAAAACCGTCTGCGCCATGGCGTACTCGTTGAAATAAGGCTCCACCAGGCTTTTCGCCCGCAGTTCCTCCGCCACGTCCCGCATCTCGCCCGGAGCGATTTTTTCCAGCACATTATATTTTTCTTCCCCGTAGACCGCCATCAGCTTTGCCCCCACGGTATTGGCATCCGGCTTATCCAGATACAGCTCAAATTCCGGCTTCGGCGGCACATAGAGGCTCTCGTCAAAGCCCTCGGATTCCACCTTGAAATTTTCCTTAATTAAAGGCAGCAAATCCCGGCAGAACATGGGAAGCTCCTCTGCCGCAATGTAACTCTCTCCTCCGGTCTGACGGTTCATAAACTCAAAAAACTCGTAAACCCTGCCCTTAAGCCCGGGATTGCTGCGGTAAATCAGATTGCCCTCATAGAAATAGACATATTTCTCCCCATGAATCACCTGCAAATCCTCCAACAGAAGAAAAATGCCGGAGCCTCCCTGCCGGATGGAGAGCTTTGGTTTCCGCTCTTCCTCCGCTATCTGAAAGGAATCCTCCGGAAGGTAGCCGATTTCCGCTGTAAAAGGCTCCGTCCCCACCGCCTCAAAGAAACGGTCAATCCCCAGCCCGTCTAACTCCATGGTGCGCTCATAGCTTCCGGTATAGGCGTAATAGGCGTGAAACTTACTCTGGCGCCTCTTGTCCGCCTCCTGTAACTGTAAAAACCGTATCATACGCTTTCCATTTTCCGAAAACGCCTCCATATGGTGGTAAAACTCTAATTTCTTACCGTAGCGTACCTTCTCATTATTCTGGAGGGAATAAAGAAATGCCGATATATTTTTCAGCACATACTTCTGTTCCGCCCCGATTTTAAATTCCACGGTGGCAAAGCCGTAATTCATCTTAAAATACGGCTCTAAATCCACTTTCCCGTAAATCTGCTGCGGAAGCAGATAGACAGAGCCCGCCCGCATGGAATACTGATTCAACATAGTCTTTAAGGTATTGCTGGTCTTAAGCTTTGTCTGCCCGGACAGGCACTCCTGATCTTCACCCTTTTTCCCGTCCCGGATTTTAAGCAGCTCCGCCGCCTGCCTTCTGTTTACATACGCAAAAAGAGCAGCAACGCAGTGCTTGCAAAGCCCTTCGTAATTATAAAAGGCTTCACATCCGCACCTGCTATTGCTGACTTCTGCAAATTCCTCATCTACTTCTACTTCCACATGGTAATAGGGCTCTGAGTTGCCCCGGATCTTCGCCGCCACCTGGGCCCTGGGAAAATCTCCCACAGAGTATACCTCATAGGAAAAGTCCATAACCCCTCCCTGCTCATACAGCTCCTTTCCTCTGCGGTATGCTGCCGGATAGGCTTCTTCTCTGATATCTGACACGGAAAACATGATGTTACGCTCCTTCATCTGTTATCTTATCATTGTAACACAGTTTTCCCTTTTTGAAACGGACTTTCTCACTAAAAAACCACCTTTATTTCCGTACCCACACCCTCTTCGCTATTCAAGGTCATCTGGGCATCGTGCTGCGCCACGATATGTTTTACAATGGCAAGCCCCAGACCTGTGCCTCCCGTGGATTTAGAACGGCTCTTATCCACCCGGTAAAACCGCTCAAACACCCTGTCCTGGTGCTCCTTCGGAATGCCGATTCCTGTATCCGACACCGTCAGCACCGGACGGTTCTGTTCCGTCGTGGTGCTGACGGTGACGCTGCCGCCCCGCTTGTTATAGCGCACTGCATTACTGCAAAGGTTAAAAATCAGCTCCTCCAACAGCGTTTTGTTGCCGTTCATCAGGACATGCTCCCCCACAAGACACATTGCCACTTCATTTTTCTGTGCCTGCAATGCCATGGAGGCGATACACTGCTCTCCTAACTCATATAAATCCACCATCTCAAATTCCGGCTTCAAATCCCCGTCATCAAGCTCTGACAGCTTAATAATATCATTAATCAGAGACTGCAGACGCTCCGCATTGTTGTGAATCTCATTGGCAAAATGAACCGTGTCCTCCCCGTTTGTCATACCGCTGCCAATCAGCTCCGCATAGCCGGAAATGGCGGTGAGGGGCGTCTTTAATTCATGAGAGACATTCGCCGTAAATTCCTGCCGTATCTGGGCATGATTTAGGATATCCACATGCTGCTGCTTAATGGTGGAGATAAAAGGGCGCATTTCCTCATAAACCTCCGACTCATCAATCATGGTAATGTTATCCGCCATTTTCTCAATGGGCGTCACCAGACGTGTGGTAAGCCGGTGGGAATAAAATACACACATGGTAAAAACTAACAGCCCCACCAGCACAATCAGTCCTGCCATGGTGTAGATAAAATTAAAAATGCTGTCGCTCTGCCTGGCAATCCGGATTACGCCTCCCTCCTGTAGGTGCATGGCATAATAAAAGGTATGATCCGCAGAGGTTGCTGATCTGCGGATGGCTTTTCCCTCCCCGCTTTCAAAAGCTGCGGCAATTTCCGGGCGGGTTTTATGGTTTTCCATGATGCTCTCGTCCTCTAAGCTGTCATAGAGCACGCTGCCGTCCTCCCTGATGAAGGTAATCCGGATTCCGTCACGGTTTAAATCGTAATCCAAATCCCCGGTAAATTCCTTTGTGTTTGTCATGGCGATGATATGGGCGTTCGCCTTCAGATCATCAAAAATCTGTGTTTCTAATATCCGGTAAAAAAGCAGCATAGAAGATACGGCAGTCACCACGATGGCGATTGCCGCAATTAACATAAACTTCGCATTTATTTTTTTCTTCATTCGTATTCCCCATTGTATCGTTTCGCTTTCATGTAAATGAAAATAATTTTTCATCTACGACTCCATTCTATATCCCACATTACGAACGGTTTTAATGAGACTGCCCGACGCCCCTAATTTCTGGCGCAGGGTCTTGATGTGCATGTCTACGGTACGGCTCTCCCCCTCATAGTCAAAGCCCCATACCTGATCCATAATCTTATCTCTGGATAAGACGATGCCCTGGTTTAACATCATATATTTCAGCAATTCAAATTCCTTAAAAGTCAGCTCACAGAGCGCCCCCGCGATATATACCGCATGCTTGTCATTGTCTAAAACAATATCGCCGCAGCAAAGACGGCTCTCTGTCTCCTCCTGCCTGGTGCGCCGCAGCAGCGCCTTCACCCGTGAAATCAGCTCCATCACCCCGAAAGGCTTTGTGATATAATCGTCCGCTCCTAAGTCAAGCCCCTTCACCTTATCTAATTCACTGGTCTTTGCCGTCACCATAATAATGGGGATCCCGGCTGTTTCCCTGTCTGCCCGGATTTTGGAGAGAATATCCAGTCCGTCCTCATTGGGCAGCATAACATCCAGCAAAATCAGAGAGGGCTGCTTTTTCCCCAGTCGTTTAAAAAACTCCGCCCCGCTCTCAAATTCTTCCACCTCATAACCGCTGTTTTTTAAAGCATAACGCTCAATCTCGCGGATATTTACATCATCTTCTACAATATAAATGGTCGCCATAGCTCTCCCTTATTCTACTTCTCCGGCGCAAATCTCTGGGGGAAGAGCGCTGTCTTTCTCTCTTCCTACAATTCATACATCTTTTTAAATTCCGCCAGCTGTTTTGCAAACTCTGCACTCTCCCCTGCGTCCATCTGCTCCGTGAAGCTGTGTTCCTCAAGCTCTGTGTCGTAAAGCTGCATCATATAGACTGCAATATTCGAGCAATGATCTGCCACACGCTCATAATTCATGGCAAGGTCGGAGAGTACCAGTCCCAGCTCAATGGTGCATTTTCCTTTTCTGAGACGTTTCATATGGTTTTTCTTTACATCTTTGTTAATTTCGTCAATGACTTCCTCTAACGGCTCTACGGTTCTCGCCAAATCATCATCCCCCTCCACAAAGGCTTTTGTGGTACGGTTTAAGATATCGGCAATAGCTTCTCCATAAATCCGCATTTCCTCTTTTGCCTTTTTCGAGAAGGATGCCCCGTCCTTGTTCATCTGCTGTGCGTTTTCCACCACATTGATGGAGTGGTCAGAGATACGCTCAAAATCCGTCAGGCAGTGCAGGAGGGAAGTCACCTTAAGGCTGTCCTTATAAGACAAATCCTGGCTGCTTAACTTTGTCAGATACGCACTGATTTTATCATCATAGGTATCTACCCGGTTTTCCTTGGCAATGACGTCCGCAATCTTTTCCTCGGAATAATCTGTCAGCACAGTCATCGCCTCCATAAAGCCGGCCTTCGTCATCTCCGCCATCTGGTTTACCAGAGAATGGCACTGTTCAATGGCAAATGCCGGGCTGCTTAAGAAACGGTCGTCCAGAATCGTAAATACGTCGTCCTGCACCTCTTTTTCCTCCGGTGACACCGGAATGGTAAGGTACGCTAATTTCTCTAAGCCCTTGGTAAAAGGCAACAGCACTAATGTTGCAAATATATTAAACACGGTGTGAATTGCCGCAATGCCTGCCACACCCACCGTCTCATTGGTAAAGCTGAAATGAAAGAAAGCATTTCCAAGGTAGAATACCAACATAAATATAATCGTACCGATGATATTAAAGTATAAATGCACAAATGCGGTACGTTTTGCACCCTTGCTGGCGCCTACGGAAGAAATCATGGCGGTCACGCAGGTACCGATGTTCTGTCCCATGATAATCGGAAGTACGGAACCATAGGTGAAACCGCCTGTGACAGACAGTGCCTGCAAAATACCCACAGAAGCGGAGGAACTCTGAATCACCGCCGTGAGGATAGCTCCCGTCAATACACCCAATACCGGATTATTGAACATCGTCAACATGCCGGTAAATTCCGGGACGTCCGCTAGGGGCTCCACAGCACCGCTCATAGCCTGCATACCGTACATTAACACGGAAAATCCCAGAAGAATCTGTCCCACATTTTTCTTATTGTCACTCTTAGAGGACATGGTAAGGATAATACCAATCATTGCCAGAATCGGTGAAAAGGAGGAGGGCTTTAACATTTGAATAAAGAAGCTTCCGCCTTCAATCCCCGTTAAGCTTAACAGCCATGAGGTAATGGTAGTACCTACGTTGGCGCCCATGATGATTCCGATTGCCTGGGACAGCTTCATAATGCCGGAATTTACAAATCCCACCACCATAACCGTAGTTGCTGATGAGGACTGAATCACCGCCGTAACGCCTGCGCCTAATAACACTGCTTTGATAGGGTTAGAGGTCAGCGTCTCTAAAATACGCTCCAGCTTTCCTCCTGACATTTTTTCGAGACCTGCTCCCATCACATTCATTCCGTAAAGAAACAGGGCTAGTCCGCCAATCAGAGTCAGTATTCCAAAAATATCCATCTCACATCTCCTTTTTCCTGTAATACATTCATACTGTTTTTCACAAATTTTACATACATTCTATTTATACCGCATTTTACTTCATTTTGCAATTCATGTTAAATGGAATACTTTTTCTTCGGGATACACCAAGCCCCAGCTTTTTCTTATCTCTGTCATAAGCGACATGACATCTATGGTGTAGTCTATGTGCATTTCATCCGCTATGCCGGATACCGCCTGCTCCATATCGCAGACCTCATACCATAAAGCGTCCCCGGTGTTTCCGCATTCTATGCTTTCCTGATGATTATCCTCCGTATAGGTAATCACCGCTTTCTGGGCTCTGGGGTACTCATATATTTCAACATACCCCCTATCAAAGGCTATCATGCCCCGTTTGGGCTGTTTTGCATGAAGAGTAAGGGCAACCGTCGCCATTTCCCCGGCAGGGTTCATCAGAAGAATTCCTGCCTGTTCGTCCACGCCGCTTGGGGCAGGCTTCATCTGGGATACCACCTGGTCCGGCGCCTCCGACATAAACCACCGGATAAGGGAAAGGGCATATACACCGATGTCTAACAGCGCCCCGCCCGCTAAAGAAGGGTTAAAGAATCGGTTGCCCATGTCATATTCCTTGTAGCTGCCGAAATTCATCTGAATCATTCTAAGTTCACCTAAGCTGCCGCTCTTTATCCGTCTGTCTAATTCTTTGTAAAGAGGCATATGGTAAATGGTCATCGCCTCCGCCAAAATCACCTGGTGTTCCTCCGCCAGCTTTAACGCCTCCGCTAATTCTTCCGAATTTAATGTGATGGATTTTTCACACAGCACATGCTTCCCGTTCCTCAGCGCCTCTTTTAAATAGGGAATATGAGTATTATGGGGCGTGGAAATGTAGATAATATCCACATTTTCGTCGGTAAACAAATCCTCTATTTTCTCATAAACCTTTTCCACCCCGTATTTTTCCGCAAAGGCAGCCGCCTTCTCGTAAGTCCTGTTGGCAACACCGTAGAACGTCCTGCCCTCCTTTGCCATTGCCTCTGCCAGCTGGTTGGCAATCACACCGCATCCTAAGGTAGCCCAATGATAAGTTTTCATCTCGTTATCCTCCTGCTAAAATCTAAACCAGAACACAAATAAGTCCCATTTTCTGCTTCTGCATTTTTTGTAACCTATCTTTTCCCACTTGTCAAGAGTTCTTATGTCTCGGATGCCTTCCAATCTGTCGGTGCCCTTCGTTTCCCCTCTATTTAGAATAAGCGAAGCTGCTTAGTCAGCGTGCTCCCCGGTGATGGAGTAAATCACCCATTCCGCGATGTTGGTGGCATGGTCACCGATACGCTCAAAATATTTTGCCACCATCAACATATCCGTCGCCTGTTCTCCGTTCTTGACGTTTTCATTGATTTTCTCAATCAGCTCCCTGCGGTAGTTAGAAAACAGGTCGTCCACCACATCATCCCGTTCAATGACCCAGCGGGCTAATTCCATATCCTTATTGACAAAGGCGTCAACGCTCTTAATTACCATGTCGGTGGTCTCCTTTGCCATATCCTTAATCAAATCAATGCTAATCTGGCTGCCTTCATATTCGGAGCCGGACATCAAAATCGTCATTTCGGAAATATCGGCGGCGTGGTCCCCGATCCTCTCCATATCAGTAATCATTTTAAGAGCTGCGGAAATCAGGCGCAAATCCTTTGCCACCGGCTGCTGCTGCAACAGCAGTTTCATGCAGAGGCTTTCTATCTCCCTCTCCTGGTGGTCCACCTCCTCGTCAAATGCCATCGCCTGTACCGCCTTTTCCACATCCTGCTTAATCAGAGCGGAAATTCCCATCTCGATTGCCTGCTCAATCAGGCCCCCCATCTCGATTAATTCATTATTTAATTCTAATAACTGTCTGTCAAAGCGATTTCTCATTTTTCCCTCCTCCTCAACCAAACCGTCCTGTAATATAGTCTTCTGTCCGCTTATCCTGCGGTACGGAGAACAATTTTTCCGTCTCACCGCTCTCGATGACTTCCCCTAAAAGGAAAAATACGGTTTTATCCGAAACACGGACTGCCTGCTGCATATTGTGGGTTACCATTACAATGGTATATTTTTTCTTCAGTTCAATCACCAAATCCTCAATCTTAGAAGTAGATATCGGGTCTAATGCCGAGGTGGGCTCATCCATAAGAATCACCTCCGGTTCCACCGCCAACGCCCTGGCAATGCAAAGACGCTGCTGCTGCCCGCCGGACATGCCAAGAGCGCTCTTTTTTAACCTATCCTTCACCTCATCCCAGATTGCCGCATCCCGCAGGGATTTCTCCACAATCTCGTCCAATTTCGCTTTAGAGCGGATTCCGTGGGTTCTCGGCCCGTAGGCGATATTGTCGTAAATACTCATGGGAAACGGGTTGGGCTTCTGGAATACCATTCCCACCCGTTTTCTTAAGAAATTCACGTCCATGCCCCGGTAGATATCCTCTCCGTCTAACAGAACCTTTCCGGTAATACGACAACCCTCCACCAAATCATTCATGCGGTTTAAGCTCTTTAAAAACGTAGATTTACCGCAGCCGCTGGGTCCGATAAACGCCGTAATTTCATTGGCAGTAATTGACATATTAATATTTTTTAACGCCTGAAAATCGCCGTAATACAAATCCAGACCTGTTATTTTAAATTTTTCTGACATAGTTTCCTCCATCCGTTTACTTCTGCGGTGCCTGAAATTTTCTTGCAATCAGGGATGACACCCCGTTAATCAGCAGTACAATGACAAGAAGCACCACCGCTGTGGCATAAGCTTCGTTTGAGTGCATTCCCTCCCTCGAAAGAGAATACATATGTATCGCCAAGGTACGCCCGGAGTCTAACACTCCCGCCACGCCTGCCACCGTTCCCGATGTATAAATCAACGCTGCCGTCTCACCCACAATACGTCCGATCGCCAAAATGACGCCGGATAAAATTCCCGGTATGGCAGAGGGAAGCACAATCCGAAAGATAGTGCGGAGCTTTCCGGCTCCTAAACCGAAACTTCCCTCCCGAAAAGAGTCCGGCACGCACAAAAGCGCCTCCTCCGTGGTCCTCATAATGACAGGAAGCACCATAATTGCTAACGTCATTGCCCCCGCCAACATGGAATAGCCCCATTTTAGGGCAGTAACGAAAAACAGCATACCGAAAAGTCCGTAGATAATGGAAGGAATACCGGAGAGAGTCTCTGCCGTCACCCGGATAATCTTTACCAGCTTATTGCCCTTTTTCGCATATTCCACCAGATAGATTGCCGCTCCTACACCGAAGGGAATGGAAATTGCCAGCGCCAGCACCGTCATCAGCAGCGTATTTACCATAGCGGGGAGCATGGAAACATTTTCTGAGGTGTATTCCCAGGCAAAAAGACTTGGTTTTAAATAGGGAATCCCCCGAATTAAAATGTAACTCACAAGGAATACCAGCACACAGACGGTAAATACCGCCGCTATCAGTACCAGCAGCAACAGCAGAAAAGAACCCGGATGCTTCCGGTAAGATTTCATCTTATCCCCAAGGGACTGTCGATTGATTGTTTCCATCTATTTCTCCTCTCCCTGACTCTTTAAAATTGAAAATGAAATATTGATAATTAAGATAAATACAAACAGCACCACTCCGGTGGCAATCAGCGCCTCCCGGTGCAAATCCGTAGCATACCCCATTTCCATTACAATATTGGATGTCAGGGTACGAATGCCCTTAAAGATACTGTCCGGCACCCTCGCCTGGTTTCCCGCCACCATCATGACTGCCATCGTCTCACCGATGGCACGGCCCACGCCTAACACCACCGCCGCCATAATGCCGGATTTTGCCGCCGGAACAATGACGGTGAACACGCTGCGCTCATGGGTTGCTCCCAATGCCAACGCTCCCTCATAGTAGCTTTCCTCCACCGCACGAATGGCGGATTCAGATACACCTATAATTGTAGGAAGTATCATAATGCCAAGAAGTATGGAAGCTGTTAATATACTATTCCCGTTTCCCTTAAAGTGTTCCCGGATAAAAGGCACAATCACCACCAATCCGAAAAATCCATAGACGATGGAGGGTATTCCCGCCAGTAAATCCACAATGGGCTTTAACACCTTATAAATCTTCTTCGGGCAGAACCTTGCCATAAAAACCGCCATGAAAATCCCCACGGGAACCCCGATGACCAATGCCCCGGCCGTGACGTAGATACTGCCTAAAATCATTGGGAAAATTCCGAATTTATTGTTAGACGGTCTCCAGGTCTTTCCCGATAAAAACTCCCAGATACCAATTTTTTTCATTGCCGGAAATCCATTGGCAAACAAAAATACACAGATAAGCGCTACCGCTACAATGGAAATCACTGCGGTAAAGAGGAATACCCCCTCCATGATAACTTCTTTTTTTCTGTTCATAGTAATCTCCTGATACCAATTCCCGCACTGCGGCAATCTGACTTTTAACTATGTGGGAAAAGGCTGTGACGCCGGCCTACCGCCCCGCGCCACAGCACCTTTCTTAGGAATATGTTCTGAATTTCTTATTTTGCAATTTCATCCCAGGTAGTAATCTCACCGCGGAAGATACCGTTGACATCATCTTTGCTTAAATCGCTTGTAGGGTTGCCATTGTTGATTACAACCGCAATACCGTCCATGGCAATAACTGTTCCGGTTAAGCCTCCCTCTGTCTCGGAGTCTTTCAACTCACGGGATGCCATACCGATGTCACAGGTGCCCTCTAAGGCATTGGTCATACCTGTAGTGGAGTCACTCTCCTGGATTTCAATTTCAACTGCTGCATTTACTGCGCCATAAGCCTCTTTTAACTTCTCCATAACAGGCGTTACGGAAGAAGAACCGGCTACTACTACCTTGCCCTCAGCACTGTTGCTTGCGAAAGCTTCTGCTGCGTCGTCTACGGTGATATATCCGTTATCCGAAATCACTGTCTGACCCTCAGCGCTTAAAATAAAGTTTACAAAATCCTGTGCCGCCTCGCTGATTTCACCCTTGGTTGCAATGTTAAATGGTCTTGCGATGGTATAAGTTCCGCTCTTGATATTCTCTACTGTTGCTTCTGCCCCGTCGATGGAAACAGCCTTTACGGTATCATTTAAGGAACCGAGGGAGATATAACCGATGGCATATTCATCTCCGGCAACTGTGGTCATCATAACGTCGGTACTGTTTGTGATGTTTGCCTCTTCTGTGGTGTAATCCACCTTTTCACCGGACTCATCTTTTTCCTCAATACCGAACAGCTCAATGAATGCGCCTCTGGTGCCGGAACCGTCCTCACGGGAGGTTACGTTAATGTATTCGCCGGCATCGAAATCGCCGTTACCGTTGCCGCAGCCTGCTAACACACTTGCTGCCATCATACCTGTCAATAACATACACATTACTTTCTTTTTCATTTTACAATCCTCTCTTTTTCTTCTTACCGGGGCTTTGTGCCCTGCAATCTTTTTCTATCTCGTTTACATGGACAACTTTATTCCCTGCATGTAAAATATAAAGACGGCTTTCTGTAAAATGTGAGTAAAATAAAAGTAAAGATTCCGCTAATACCGGTGCCGCATAGTCCCGTTGCTCTGCAGTTCCCTTGCCTTCACATTATCCCGCAGGGTCAGATTGAAGATTCCACATACCCGCTCTTTGACCTCTTTATCTAAGAGGAGCACTGCTATCTCCACCCGTTTTGTGGTATTTCTTGTCATAAAATCCGCAGAGGCAATATAAACCCTGCACTTCTCCGTCTCCGGTCTGCCGAAAATATAGATTCTGGAATGCTCTAAGTAGCGTCCTACAATGCTGATGACGCGGATATTTTCCGTATAGCCCTTCACGCCGGGACGCAGGCAGCAGATTCCGCGGATAACCATATCAATCTTTACCCCGTTTTTTAAGAAGGGGAAGGGCTGCTTTTTACCAATGACCTGTAGCGAGAGCAGTGGCAGAAGGATTCCGTAAAATAATTTTCCAGATACGCCTTATCCTCCGGCAGAATATCGGAAAACCGCACGCACTCAATCCCTTCTTTCTCCAGTTGCTTCATACACTCCCGGTACACGTTATCTTTCTGTTCCGACAAAGTTCTTGAAGCAGCAAAAATTTCATCCAACTGCTCTTTGCTGGTCATTCCGGTCTTGTTATCTCTGGCATTTTTATCCGCTAACATCTGGTCGTACAACGAGCCTACCCGCACCATAAAAAATTCGTCCAGGTTGCTCAGGAATATGGATAAAAAGGAAATCCGCTCACACAGCGGCACGGATTTATCGGCGGCTTCCTCTAATACCCTCCCATTGAATTTCAGCCAGGACAGTTCCCGGTTTTCTAAGTACTTTTGTTTTTTTCCTGTGTTCATTTTCATTCACCTGTCTTTCTCTTTTACTTTGTAAATTTTCAGCAGCAGTGTCCCTCTGCATTTTTTCGATCCGTTGTTTACAAATTTTCAACAGTGCAGCGTCTCTACATTTTTTCGATTCGTCTACGCAATTCTAACATCTGGTTATCCACCCTGGCGATTACATCGGAATAGGCCTTTATCTCTCGTTCCACATTTTCTATCTGCCCCGCATCTTTTTTGTAACACATCTGGGTATCTAGTTCCGCCCAGTAGTCCATGGCGAAGGAGCGTATCTGAATTTCTACCCGCACTTCCTCCGTCTTATCAAGGTACGTGACAGGCACCCCTACAATAAGGTGGACACTCTGGTAGCCGCTCTTTTTGGGATTTTTAACATAGTCTTTCTCCTTAATCACACACAAATCCCTCTGCTCCCTGATTTTTTCCGCCACCTCGTAGATGTCGTCGCAGAAATAGCACACGACACGGATTCCTGCAATATCGTTTAACTCTCCCACCGTTGCCGCAAAGCTAACCTCTCTGCCTTTTCGGATTAGTTTCTTTATAATACTGTCTGTGGTTTTTATCCTTGCAGACATATTGCGAATGACCTGACGGCTTTTCTGTTCCGTCAGGTCAGCGTTCATCATCCGCAGCTTCGCCTGCATCACGTCCATGGCAAAGGAATATTTCAGCCGTACCATGGGCGCTTCCATCTGTTCTTTTAACTCTTCTTCTATAGACAAGGATGTAACTCCCGTTGTTTCTCCTTTTATTTCTATTCTGTTTTTCCTTTTTTTAGACCCTTTCTTCGACAAAACCTTTCTCCCTGCTTTTCCTTCCTCATTCTGTTCTTTCCGCCGTATATTCCGCCAGCGGTTCTATCGTATTTTCTCCGTTTTCTCTTTTTTCTAAACTCCTGCTCTGTAAGCAGAACAGAAGAAATCCCACAAGAATCATTCCTACGATTGTCAGCGTGCCTGCCTTTGAGGTGTGAAACAACTGGGTGGAAATTCCCATAATCATGGTTCCCATGAACCTTATAATTAAGGGAAAACATAAGAAAACACTGATATTTCCTGTGTTTTCAGGCAATTCAGTGTTTTACTCGGATTCATGTTTGGTTGTCATTTGGATCTTATAATACTCGGTCAGGATCATGTTAATCTGCTGGGAACGTGTTCGATAGTTCGCTTTCGCATCCTTATCAATCTCAGCAACCAGTTCTTTGGACAAAGTAGTATAGACCTGAATATTGTTGGAACTGATAGCCATGTGGCACCTCCGATTCAATTTAATAGAATTATTCTATCATACTTCTTCGGATGGGGCAATGTGAACAGAAAATTGAAGAATTGTTGTTACTGAAAGGGTTGAACAGTCGGCAAAGAAAATTTTAGAATAGAGAACGATAAGAAAGGTAGAACAGACAATGAAAGAAACAATTTTTGAAGAGATGGGCGGTACTTACATCAGACATGGGGATTATCTTATCCCTGCCCTTACCTTACCGAAGGAAGAAAAACAAAGAGTTGTCGGTGTATGTGGACAAAGATATTTGCGGTATTTGAAGGAATACCGCAGAGCGTTATATCTGAATATGCTTACAAGCGGCAGGCTGAATGATTATTTGGCTGATATAGAAGAACAGGCACAGGAACGCTTTGAAAGGATTGTAGAACAAATGAAACAGGCACAAGGCATTACAGAACAGCTAAAGGTGGAAAATGCTCTGGAATGGGTAGGAAGAATGAACAATATACAAGCGTGTGCGAGGGAGATTGTAGATAAAGAGATAATCTATCAATGGTAAAATGTGAGGTAAATAATGTATAAAATGTAGCAGGGTATCATAAGATAAAATTGTAATTGCATTTTCCACATAGTTCGTGTAGAATGTAATTAGAAAAGCTGTGCATCAGCGGTGGGTTGACACCTAAAATCTGATACGTTTTCCGAACGAAGGTGTCGGAGGTTGGCAGGCAACGGAAAAACCTGATATTTTCCAGACGAAGGTGCTGGAGGTTGGCAGACAACGGAAAAATCAACCATGAGAAGGGAATGTTTAGTGCTGCGGCGTGAACATTCCCTTCTCTAAATCTTAAGGGATAAGGATTAGGTTATGGACAAAAGACGTGCGATACAGATTATGACAAAAGCGGCACAATTATATAAAGAACATCTGGAGGATCAGAAGATTTTGTTTCTATATGGTTTGCCGAAAGAGGTAAAAAAACAATTACAGGATAAGGGAAAAATTTTGTCATCTGTACAGGGATATGAAGTCGCTTTCCACAGATACAATTTTCTGCATCTTACAGGGGTTCGATTGAATAAAAAAGAAACAGCTTCCGCAATTCATTTTTATCAAAAATGCTTGGATAAACGATTAACGGAAAATGATTTTTCTTTTGCAAAAGATGGCTCTACGGGACAGAAGTTAGATATATTGGAACGGATGATGCTTATTAAGAAAAATGTAACAATGATAGGAGAATTTACAGACCGAGGACCGAAATTGTTTACTGAAAAAGCTGCCGGAAATATCTGTGGTTGTATTGGTTTTGTCAAAGATAAAAATACGAAATTAAATGTGCCGAATACATTGCTGAAAAAGGATATCAGAGATGTAACAGCACAGCCTACATATAAAGTGTTTGCTGTCATATCAAAACATTATACAGACGAGAAATATACAAATCTTGTGAAAATGGATAAATGTATTGATTTGAAAGAGTGTTGTTTCTCAGAAACAATAGAAAATATGATAGATAGAGAAAATCTATAATGAAATATAAAGAAACCATGCGACTGATTTTTATAACAGTATCATGGTTTTATTGTTTGTCGTCTATATTTCAAGTTGACTATTACTTTACAAAATTGGCAATGTTATAATTATCATTGATTTTAGAAGAAGGGAGTATCGAGGGAAATTAGTGGAACTGGTTTTGCAAGCATAGCGTTTGGATATCCAAACGCACTTTGGGAGACTCCCCAAACCCCATTTGTTGGCTTTACAAAGTGGGAATTTTTTGCTCAAGATAAAAAGAGAGTGCGTAAGCGGAAAGAAATCAAATTATGCTTACGCACTTTGTGCCTCACTTTTGCTCGGTGGTTAGCAGTTTGTGAATTATTGGGATGAAGCAATATAACTGTTTTGAGAAAACGGGATATTTTTTATATTAGTAGTTTAAACATTATAGTTCTGTGTTGTGCGATTTTTGCCTGGATTGAACAGGATGTTTTTTTTGCAATTCCTGTTTCCTCTGATATTCAAGTTCCCAGGTACGATGAGAGAAGCTATAGGGATCTTCCATATTGAGATTATCCACCTCATGGGCTGCGATATCACGATAGTGATAGTCATAAGATTTACCAAAAGTATCTTTGAGCTGTTCAATCAGTTTATCTCGGAAAGTAGGTCGGATTTGGATTCTGGTATCTAGTAATTCTGTGTATTGCTCCGGTTTAGACAGGGATTTTTCCTCTTGGAAAGCTACAGCATCTTTTTCAAGCTGCCCTTTGAGAGTCATATCCTGAGAATCGAGAATATTCAGATTCTTATCCATCTGGTCGTATTTTCTGGAAAGGCTCGCCATATCTTTCTCTGTGGAGCATTCAGCCTGAAACAGCAGCTGTTCTTTGGCAGATTTCAGTTCCTCAATTTCTTCTGTTATGGTTGTAAGCTGCTGATTTAACTTGATATGCTGGAAAGGATTCAGAATACTGGTTTTATTTTTTGCACATGTAGTTTTTTCTTTTCAGCAACTTTTGCTTTGAGCTTTTTCTTAATGGTATCATATTGATTCAGGATAGGACGAAAATGCTGCATCCAGTCATGGATTACTTCTTTTTGCATCTCATTATGAAGTAAATGATATTGTGTAAAAATCATATGATTGCGGATTGCTTCTAATGTTTCTGCAATTACCGGAATAGATTTTTCGACAGTTTGAACCAATTTTTTTATCTGTGCTTTTAATTCCCGTAGTATTCTGTTATCCGCACGAATCTGACGGTTGATTTCACACCGGTCTGCTATCATGCCTTTTTTTTCCATATTCTGGGCAATGTAGCCTTCGTGGATGGTTGGCTGTTCAGTGATTCCCTGAGCTGCAAAACTGCGGTGATCAATAGTGGCATTTATCTGATTAAGGGCAAGCATTTTATTTGCGGCATCTGCCCAGTTTGCTCTCCAGAGGCAGAGCTGTTCCTCACTGTTCCATTGTTCGGAAATCGGGTTTTGTCTGCCATACCGGGTGCTTTTTGGATGTTTGTCGATACGTTCATAACCTTTCTCCTGTGCTGCCGAGGGAGTTAGATATACTTTCTTTCTCCCAGCTTTATAACGATACTGTTTTTCCCAGCCCTCTTTCTGAGCATCCTTAAATTCAGAAGCAGTAAATCCCTTTTCTTCCCCGTCTTTTACACAAAGGTATTCTTTTTCTGTTTTGTATTGCCATGTTCCGTTTTCGTTTAATGGACGGACAGTAAGTAGAATGTGTGCATGGGGATTGTGACCATCTGTATCGTGAATGGCGAAATCGGCACACATTCCCATATCTACAAAATTCTTTTGGATAAAATTCTGAAGAAGAGAAAGATTGCTGTCTTTATCCAACTCAATGGGGAGTGCGACAACAAATTCTCTTGCCAGTCGGCTGTCTTTTGTTTTTTCAGCAGCTTCTACAGCATTCCAGAGTTGCTCCCGGTTTTTCCATTCAGGCGGAGCCATAGGGGGAAGCATTACTTCCTGATAGATCAGTCCATGTTTTCGGGTGTAGTCATGCTGGATGCCATCGTAATCATTGTACATGCGGCTACAGCTCATATAAGCAGATGCAGCGACAGCAGACCGCCCGGAACCACGGCTGACGACCTTGGCTTGCATATGATAAATTGCCATATCTGGCACCTCCTTTCGATGTTGCCTGCAACAGCGGATAGCCCTCGGCAGAGCGCACGAGCCCCGTAGGGGATACCACCGCCCGATTGATCGGGTGGTGAGTAAGTGCGCCCTTCGGGAGTAGAACTTGTGTATTTACATTCCTCTTAGCCGGAGCATCAGCTCCCGTTTCAGGGTATCTAAATCCATTTCTTTGATGTGAGGAGAAACATTTTCCAGGATTGCCCCCTCTTGAATCAACCTGCGTGTTCTGGCATTACGTTCCTTTTTACGGTTTCTTGCTTCGGATTCTTCCAGTCTGTGCTTTGCCTGTAAAAGTGCTTTTTCTTCTGGTGTCATAATTCTTTTATTTGCCATATCTGGCACCTCCTTTTTATGCCCGTATCCGGGCGTTTTAGTTTTAAAATCTTGTGGTTTAGTACTATAGTTTTAAATAACTGACAGCAGCATGTCTCTGGTGATAAATAAGAAAAGAAAGTAGTACTACTGTCAGTGAAAAATAGTTATTGTGCGATGCTGCTTTGTTTCAACTCTGGTTGGAAGTGTGATTATCCAACAGGATTTTTTTCGTTTTTTTAAAATTAGCTGTTGCATTGTCCTGACGGATATTCCGGTGATTGATACGGATGGGCACACATCTCTCCAGAATCCGATCATAAATTCGCTTGTGTGCGATATTAGCGGCGTTATTCAGCTCTGATAAAGTGAGATTGGTTGTTATGATCAGGGGCTTTTTACTGCGGTAACGACTGTCAATCACATTGAAAACCTGTTCCAGTGCAAAGTCAGAGTTCCGTTCAATTCCGAGGTCATCAATGATCAGAAGACTGTAGCGGTTTAAGCTGTTGATGAACTGGTTCCTGTCTTCAAAATGCATTCCGGTAAGGGTATTCAGAATCCGGGAAAAGTTGGTCATCAGTACAGGGACGCCTTTTTCCAGAAGGGCATTGGCAATGCAGCCTGCAAAAAAAGATTTTGGCATTGTCTTGGCGTATTGCATTTGGAACAGTAGATCAAGCCGCCTGTTTCGTTAAAATATTCATCAGACTGAAGCTCTCTGTTTGGTGTGGTAGCTGTTGGTTTTTCTGTAAATGTTGTCATAATGTTTCGTATTCCTCGCTTTCGTAATTTCGTTGCCGGGAAACAGGATGATCCTGTCTTGCCCAACGGATGATGGTAGCTGCATGGTTCTGGTATTGCTTTCCGGTAGAAGCCATATAACCGGATAAGCGTTCCATATAGTCCTGCCAGTCAGGGATTTTCGTATTGATTGATTCAGCAGGTTGTACCGGTGTGGTACTGCTTTGCTGTGAGATAAGCATACGAAAGTTGGAGGTAAAAGACATTGAGGGGAAATTGAGCTGGAATTGAGAAAAAGACAGAATGACAGAAGTATCTTTCAAGAAAAAGAATTAGTGTTAGTTTAAAAATGGGTTGGTAGCCTCAAACGGCCAACAGCCTCAGTTTCCGAACATCCCTGCTGCTATGGTAGTGATCAGCACTTCCTACATTTAGCAGGGCATGGCAGA
>JAETQH010000156.1 GCA_021770785.1 Lachnospiraceae bacterium | reverse complement strand
GCCGCACATTTTCTTTCACATGTCAACTACTATTTGAAAAATAATTGAAAAAAGCGAGCCAAAGACTCGCTAAAATATATTGATTTAGATGAGAGAACTTTTAACTCTCAAGTATTATTATTGATGAAGTGTTCCTTTGTCGCAAAATGTTTAAAATATTCTCGTCCTTGATTAACAGCAAATTTTTGTTCAACTACATATATTGTAAAGCTATCAATGTGCTCTGAAAAATAATCCTCTATTGAATATTCATTACTCATAATATGCTGCTCTTTCCCAAACAAATTCAAAGGATAATTCCTAATCATCCATACCACTCTCATTCAACACATCCAACGGATAACTTTTTATTATCGTTACCAAATTAAAATAAAATGAAAAATTTTTTCGGCAGACCCCTTTACCTAGCGGCGAATTAGGTGAAGGGGTTTTCTTTTATTCAAAAAAATTCCCCTTTACCGTACATTGACAATTTCATATCTGTGCATCAGGCACACATCCGACCGGCCGGAGAGCCGGAAAGCACAAGTCAGGGTACGCCATGCGGGAATATCCCAAGCGAGAACTATCTGTGGCTTTACTGTCCGTGGTGGGGCAGGATGCGATGATACCGGTCGGAGATAATGATACTTCCAATGATGGCCCGCATAAGTGACGGGAAAATGCACACCCACGTTTGAGAAAGAATGTGGGCGGCTTTTATGATGCCTGCTTACCGGCAGGATGGCTGATGCACTTTTTTTAGCAGTAGAGATCATGGGCTGGATGGAAGTTCATTTTTGTTAGTAAAAAGCCAAACCGATACCTTCCAGCCTATTCCTGTGCTGCTTTATGGCACTAAGAAATTTTAGGAGGCGTAACGATGGCAAAGAATGCAGAAGAATTATTGATTTTTATATTTGATGAGATTTTACCGCAACATGGAATGAATCTGCGGGCAAAACAGAAAGAGCTTTCTCTTGAGATGCTCCGGGCATTGCAGGAAAACAAGCTGGCTTTATGTGAGGCAGAAGTGGGGACAGGGAAAACACATGCATATATCCTTGCACTGACGGTATATAACATTTATTCAGATAAGAAGGCTCCGGCAGTCATATCCACATCCACTATAGCCTTGCAGAAAGCATTGACAGAGGAATACATACCGCAGATATCCGGCATCCTTTTAGAACATCATGTAATTGACAAGCCTTTATCCTTTGTAGTGCGGAAAGGAAAACAGCATTATGTATGTGACTCCAGATTGAAAATATATGAGACATCCATAAAAAATTTGCAGAGAGAAGCGGATACCAATCTCATACTGGAACTGGCAAGGCTTGGACAGCGGGAATTTGACAGGATTGATCTGGATGATACCGTGCTGACACCCTATGTAAAAGGAAGAATCAACGTGTTTCGCTGTAATAAGTCATGTCCTTATTCGCTTTTATGCAGATTTATGAACTTTAAGAAAAAGTGCATGACGGACAGTTTTGATTTTCAGATTACGAACCACAATTATATCCTTGCCGACCTGATTGGACAGAAACAGGGCAGAAAACCTCTCTTTCCGGGATATGGGGCAATGGTGCTTGATGAGTCCCACAAGCTGATAGATGCTGCAAGACAGATGTACAGCACAGTCTGGGACGAGCAGGATGCGGAACTCATTGTAACTTTGAGTGAAGTAAACAGAAGAACCGTAGTCATAGATGAACTTACTGTGTTACGGAGTCAGCTTGCGGAATATAACAGACAGATATTTGACAGACTGGCGGGAGATTTGGCAGGAAGTCACACCAGAGAGGGAAGCAGGATTGAAATAGTGGTAGGTTCCATGGAAAAAATTTATATGAGGCACATGGCAGAGGCTTTAGAACAGCTTCCTTTATCTTATCAGGAAAACAGTGGACAGAAAATGCGTCTGCAAAATCTGAAAAAGCGTTGTCAGGAGCTGGCGGACAAGCTGACCGTATTTCTAAACAGCGGAAATTCCATCTGCTGGATGGAAAAGAGGGAGAACGGCAGACTTGCTCTGTGTGCGGTTCCTATGGAACTGGAACAGATTTTATTCCGTGACATCTGGAGCAGACCGATACCGGTCATTGTTACATCTGGAACAATGTCAGTCCGGGGCGATTTTGGTCACTTTAAGAAAATGACAGGGCTTTCCTTTGCAGCTTTATCAAGAATCATGGAAACAAGCAAGCCCTCACCCTTTGATTTTCAAAGTAACGGCCTGCTCTATATACCGGAGCGTATGCCGTTTCCTAATATCCGGGATGACAGATACATACAGGCGGTCATGGAGGAAATATTGCAGATGGTGTCTGCCACCCATGGGCATACCCTGATCCTCTTTACATCCTATTGGCTCATGGAGAGGGTGTTCTATGGTCTGAAGGAGCAGCTTTCTGATTATCCGCTGTTTCTTATGGGCAGAGGCAGACTGGATGTAATAAGCAGCTTTAGAAGAAGCGGAAACGGAGTATTGTTTGCCAGCGACAGTGCTGGAGAGGGGATTGACCTTGCAGGGGATATCCTTTCCAGCCTGATTGTAGTAAAACTGCCGTTTCCTGTACCGAATCCGGTCATGGAATATCAGAGAAATCAATATGAGGATTTTGATTTATACCGCAGGGACATCATTATCCCGGAAATGCTGATTAAACTGAGGCAGTGGTTCGGGCGTGGCATCCGCAGGGAACAGGACACGACGGTATTTTCTATCTTAGACAGCAGGGCATCCCTGCGCGGCAGATACCGGGCAGAAATTCTAAATACCCTGCCGACCATGCCGGTCACGGACAGGCTCATGGATGTGGCAGACTTTATTATAAGGAAGAAAGCAGACAGTTATTTTATGGATAAGGAGCGGGAAGAAGAATGAGAAGCGTGTTGATCGTTGTGGGCGCTGTAGCAGGCACCCTTGCTGTTATGTTCTTGTTAGCCAGTGTTGCGATTACGAAAGCAGGGGAAGATATGAGAGACTGGGAATGAAATAAATGATGTATAAGTACTGGCGGTGATTTGGGTGAGGCATCCGGCGCTGCCAGCGATTCTATGGAGGGATTTCGGGTCATAGGACAATCCATATTTTGCATAGAATGGAAGAAATGGAGGAATATAGCAGTTCTATGGGGAAATTACAGGATATAAGAGATACTCAGCGTGAAGATATCCCAAAAACAGATATCATGGAAGTGAAAAAGGGAGATTTATTAGATATTGATACGGTCACTATTGACAAAACTCATCCCGTAGAGAAGAAGTTGAAAGAATTGGCAGCAGGTAAGATGGGAGACCTGTCAACGCACTTGAATGAGGGCTATGTGGTCAGGGTGCATTTCAGTAGAGACGATTATTCCGCAACAGATGCGCTAAAACATTATCTGAAGCAAATTGCAGAGTTGAAATATTAAAAAGGATTCGACAAATACGGAAAGTTATGTTAACGTGAACTTCCTGTGAGAAGTATCACTCAATCAGTCAACAACTGAGTGAGAACTCCGGAAACTGCAGGAAATCAAAGGTTTTTGGAAAAATCTGGTTGTAAAAATGATGAATAT
>JAETQH010000155.1 GCA_021770785.1 Lachnospiraceae bacterium | reverse complement strand
ACTTTTATATCTTATCACAGTCGCTTGTGTTTGTCAACAACTTTTTTAACTTTTTTATTTCTTACTCTCTTGCGCTTTTGGTACTCACCGCAGCGCAAGAGATATCTTACCAGATGCTTCAACAAATGTCAACAGGTTTTTTCAACTTTTTTCATTTTTTGCATTTTTCTATATTCAACCTGTTTCAATCCCTAAGATTTCCCTGGTTTAACCGGCTTAAATCCGACATGACAGAACGCATAAACAAGGGATTCTTTTTATATTCAGCCATATTGCTTTCCTCACATATCAACTCAAATAGCCTGTGAGTGCTTTCTTCCCCCATACGGCCTCTGTATCCTTCTGTACATCTCCTGAGCTTAGATATCCTTGAAAGTCCCTCATGAATCATGGCTATCCCCGTTCTTCTGTCATAAACCTTATCCCATGCAGGACAATACATATCAACCTCCTCCAATAGTTCCAGACGTTTTAAGGTTTCCTCACTGGCATGGGAATCTTCATAAATCAAAGCATCTGATGGCTCCGGTATGGAATCTCCGGTAAAAAGGATTTTCTGTTCCCTGTAATAAAAGCACAATGATTCTCTGGAGTGGCCGGGTACACCTATTACCTGAATGGTAATCCCCGGTTCCAGGCACAGCAGATCCCCGTCAGACAAGATACGGTCCACCGTAACAGAACCATCCACCAGACTATAATAGCCAGGTATGGGCCGTTTCTCATATTGAAGGTCTATATCCTCAATCCAATCCCGCTCTCCCCTGCTGGCATATACGCAGCAGGAATACATTTCCTTTATGGTTTTTAGGGCACCAATATGGTCCGGATGGGAATGGGTCAACAGTACAGCATTTATATTTTCTCTGTTTTTTCCAATTTTATGTATATATTCCTCAATTTTTTTATCACATCCTTTTACCCCTGCGTCAACCAGGTAACATCCTTCCTTTCCTGTTATGATATACACATAGACATATCTCGTGATTTCAGGTGTAATATTAAACTGAACGCGCAGCTGATGAACTCTGTCATTTATCTTCATCCCATTCTCCTCTCTCTCTTATCACTGTTATCCCCATACCTCTCCCCTTCCGTAACAATAATGGCCTGGCTGTCCACTGTATTTTCCCTTTTACTCATGATTTTTCTGTATTTCTCTGAGGAAAAACACCGGTCTATGCTCTCCCTGTCCGGAAACCATATCATAATGAAGCGGTCCGGATGCCAGTCTTTCCCTATATATTCAATCCCTTCGCTCCTCACCACATATTTTCCTCCGTGTTCCTCCACAATAGGCTTGACCAGTTTTATGTAATCGTCGTAATCTGCCCGGTCCTTTCCTGGCTCCAGAAAAACAGAAATAATAAAGTAACAGCTCATATCTTCTCCTTTCTACGCAAGTGTACGCTTGCATAACTGTTAAAAATAAATGGCACCGCATGGTACCATATATTTATGTATTTACTTGGCCACCCCATGGACAAATGCATCTGCCATTTTAATAATATACTCATCTGCTTCCATCTCAGTCAGGCCGCTGCCAAAAGAGGCCTTAAAAAATACAAATCCAAAATTCAACGACAAAAACATCATGGCCATACTCTCATAATCATCCGATATGAGCTTTCCCTTCTCATACATTTTCCTGAAATATGCCGTAACACCGGTTTTAAAGACCTGGGGAATGGCTAAAATCCCTTCCCTTGTATCCTCCGCCAGCTCTGGTGTACGCAGTCCCAGGGAGAGCTTAACAAATTCCGGCGTGACCTTTTTCATGTAAATACGGGCAAATTGGCACAGGTCCTCAGTCAGATTACCAGTCTCAATCATAAAATCATCCGGTTCCAAATCCGGATGCCATCTTTTCTGTCCCATGGCCTGAAGCACAATTTCCTTCTTCCCCTTAAATTTTCTGAAGATAGTACACTCGTTCACCCCGGCACGTTTTGCGATATCCTTTGTAGTGGTGGCTGTATATCCTCTCTCCACTACAAGTTCCATGGCTGCATCTATAATATTCTGTCCTGTCTGGTCCATATCACCCTCCCCAAAACGCAAGTGTATACTTGCATCATACAATAATCCCTTCTCCCTGTCAAGGCTTCCTGTCACAAAAAGGTCAAGCTGTTCATTATTTCCTCCGTATCCAGGGACGATATAGAACCGCCGAACATAACCATCTGCAGTCTGTCTCCATTGATTCTGGCATAAACCTTCAAAAATCCGGGGATGCCCAGGGAAGATGCATCCATATAGTGATAACTGTACCAGAGTCCGTTTGAAAGCTGCCTGGTTGTCTTGGTCTGGGGTGTCCCCAACTCTGCTTCCACAGCTGCATCCAGTACACTTTCCTGGTAGGTGTATACCAGGTCTGCATATCCGCCAAAGTCCGCAAGGGATTCTGACATGATGCAGATAAGGCTGCTGCCGTCCACACTGGTCATATATATTCCCCTCTCATCAGAGGAATGAAATACAAAATCTTCGGGAACTGTGAGAAGTACATTGCCAATCTGTTTTATTGCGCCGCTGTCCTGACTCTGCTCCTGCACACCTGTCGGCTCCTGTTGGGGCACTTCCACCTGTTCCTGCATCTGCGCCTGCCCCCCCTGCTGCATCTGCGCCTGAACCTCCTGCTGCATCTGTACCACTCCGCCCTCAATCCAGGCCCCCTGACCGTCAACGCTGTACCCATCCGGTGTTTGAGTGTTTTGGAGACAGTAGCCATCCTCATTAAAATAGTAGCATCTTCCGTCTATCCAGGACCATTCGCTTTTTACATACGTGCCATCCTCATTCTGATACCACCAGCCGGTATCGTCCTGCCTCCACTGGCCTGCAAACGCGCTCATACTCAAAGCTACAGTGGCCAGCAGCACCGCAATTACCATCATCCGGTATTTTTTCCTACCGGCGGCGCTCTTATCCCTTATTCTCATATCAGTTGCCCTCCCTCAGTCTTATACTTCCAATATACTTTGCTTTTCCGGGGACAAGAACCTAAAATCAACTTAAATTATACTTCTGGATAGAAAATATAAAAACACAAAAAAACCGGAGCACCCTGTATCATAAAATCACAAAGCTCCGGTTAAACAACAAAAAAGCGCGAGACGGGATTCGAACCCGCGGCCCCCACCTTGGCAAGGTGGTGCTCCACCCCTGAGCCACTCGCGCATAAATGTTATCATTATATTTTCAAAGTCGGGGTGACAGGATTCGAACCTGCGACCTCCTGGTCCCAAACCAGGCGCTCTAGCCAAGCTGAGCCACACCCCGTCATCACCGTGTACATAAATATATCACAGATGATATTAAATTTCAAGTACTTTTACGTACCCTCAAAACCACATATTGAATTCCGATTGTTTACAAACCTTTTCTTCCCTTAACCTTTTGGATAAGCCCTCGACCGATTAGTATTAGTCAGCTCCATACATTACTGCACTTCCACCTCTAACCTATCTACCTCGTCGTCTTCAAGGGGTCTTACTCGCTTTCGCGATGGGATATCTCATCTTGAGGGGGGCTTCACGCTTAGATGCCTTCAG
>JAETQH010000154.1 GCA_021770785.1 Lachnospiraceae bacterium | reverse complement strand
AGTCTGCTAATCAGATTAACTGCTGTGACTGCATAAACAAAAATTGCTACTCCGCCAAAAATGACAGCATCCCTTTTAGAACCCTTATCATAACATTCTTTCGCATTTGATAACATAACTAATCCCATAAACACAAACATAATAGGCAACGTTATATCGTAAGGTAGCAATTTCATCAATCCAATAGAACCAAAAGCGTTTTACAAATTTGAAGTTGTTATTCTAAAACAAACGGGAGTATTGCTATTATGATTCCAAATACAGTAAATAAAGCACCTCCAAATTTTGTGCTTTTTATATATAAATCAGAGGGTTCATCTGCACTATAAGATTTCCATTCTTCTGTTATTTTCCATATCAAGTCTGGCTTCAAAAAAATAAAAATACCTAATGCAAAGAATATAATTCCTCCACAAATACACCATAACATATTTATCATGCTCCTTTATCAAATACCGATTTGTCAATGGTTCCATTATACCGCAATCATTTCCCAGAAGAAATAGATTTTACAAAAAATTCATTTTACTATGATAAACATTATTTTCCTGAATCTGCCCTTATTTCGTCCTTTGTAATGGTAAGCTGCCCTTGTTGGCACTTCACGGTGATTTTATCCCCGGCAGAAAAACCAGCCTTTTCCAGCCAGTTCCCTTGTAAAAGAATCTGCGGCGGCGATTTTTTGAAAGCCCCTCGCCCGTTATAAACGGTCAGTTTGCGGTCGTCCATCCGTCCTCCTTTCCCGTAGCCTGTCGGCATACGACTTCAAACACATCCCCGTCCTCTGTCCTGACGGTGAGCAGGCTGTTCCGCTCGTCTGCGTTCAGGTCGGCAATCCCCATCCCTTCACTGTCGTTCAGTAAATCAAAAAGTTTGTCCCTAAAATAGTTCAGTTCCATTCTGTTGTTCCCCTTTCATAATTTATAGTCTATTAGCTAATATTATATAGTCTTTTAGAAGCTATTGCAATCCCTATGAGTGATGTAGTCTAAAAGTGAACAAAATAAATGCTAATAGCTTATGAAATGGGTGGGCAATATGGAAACAAAAGGATTGGGCAAACGTATCAACATGGTGAGGAAAGACCGGGGATTCACGGCGGACAGGCTTTCAGAATTATGTAATATAAACGCAACCTATCTCCGGCAGATTGAAGGCGGGACAAAGGTTCCCAGCCTGCCTGTATTCATCAATATCTGCAACGCACTGAAAATCTCCCCGGATTATCTGCTGCGGGATGCGTTGGAAGATAATGAGGTCAGTGAAATACGGGAACTGGCAGCGTTGTGGGAAAGCACTTCACCCAGCCAGCAGGAAATCGCCGCTGCCATGATTCGGGCGGTATTGGAGCGCAGGGAAGATTAGAAAGACCAGCCGGTAATCGGCTGGCCTTTGCATATCCAATCAAATATAAATCAATTCGCTTTTTATGATTTCCTCTGCCCGGTTGCGGATATTGTTCATCCGGCCTACCCATTCAAGCTGGTTCCGTGCTTTCAGTTCCTCGGTCACTCCCTCGGCGGCTTTCATCTGCTCTATGATTATGTCAAGCCGTTCCTCCGCCTGCTCGTTCAGGTCGGCAAGATACGTCCATAATTTCCCTGTCAGGATAAGGGAACTGTACCGTGCCGGATGCTCTTGTTTTAGATATTCCCGGTGCAGCCTCCCATAGCGTCCGATGGGGCGGTTCTCCTCCGGCAGCTTCAAGTCCGGGATATAGTAATCACCTACCAGAATATAATCAATGCCGTTCTCTGTGATTCTTTCTTTCAGTTTTTCCATTATCGTTCCCTCCTGTGGTGGAAGGCTCATCACTAGCCAGCTCAATCACATCCATAATGCCACAATCCAGCGTTTCGCAAATACGGGCAAGTGTGTCCATGCTGATATGTTTCCCTTCTTTTCCCATGTTGGCTATCATATTTGTGGTCAGGCCAGCGGCAAGCCTTAAATCCTCTTTCCTCATGTTTCGCTCTATCAGTGTATGCCAGAGCGGTTTGTAGCTGATGTGCATTTTTCTCCCTGCCTTTCTGCCCCGGATGGGCGTTTATACCCATTATATCAGGATTCTTGCTAACTCACAAATATTTCTTGACGGTATCGCCGGTTCTGTCTGGATTGTGCTTTTCCTTTCCTCTTTTGATTACCTCTAATTAGCCATGACCTATTTCATCAAATGCGTACAGCTTACGGAGCAGGGTAGGAAGCTGACCGCCAAAGTGGACGGGCAACAGAAGCAGATTAGCCGTTTGACGGATAAGGTCATGGAGCAGAACGATACCATAGACCGATTGCAGGAAAAAGCGTCTGATTTGGAGCGTTTGGAGCATCATTTAGGAAGGGAACAGGTACAGTTGATAGTAGAGCGGTCAAAGGCGTTAGAACAGGCGGAGAGGGCAAATAAACGCCCGAAACGTGCCTTTGAAGTGAGCCGGTAGGAAAGAGAGGATTGACTGGATATGTGTGTCGGAGCAGATAAAGGAAAACAATAATGTGATCCGTAATCTGACCGGGGAATATAAAAAGATAGAGCCGGATTGCTGGGAGGGAGTGAGGGCGCAGTTGGAGCGTATGAAAGAACTCTGCAAAGAACGGAATAATCTGAATGAGAAGCAGAATGACTTGAAAGGACAGAAACAAAAGATTGAGAAGTCGTTGGAACGATAAAAGATATGGGGTGTGGCGGTTGCTATGCCCTGTATTTTATGGTGGTAGATACAGAGAGAAAGTGCTATAATCGAAAGCATGATTTAAGATATGGGAGATGAAACGGTATGGAAATAAATGTTGAGGATAGTTTTACGCTGTTATTTGATAAAAATAATAATACGGCATATAAAGCATTACAGGCACTGCAAAAGGAATGTGAGAAATCGGACAGGGTATATTGTTATATGGAAAAGTTAGCCGATATGATTGACAATGATAATTCCTACATTCGGACAAGAGGGCTTACGCTGATTGCTTACAACGCTAAATGGGATAAAGATAATAAAATTGATGAAATCGTAGACGAATATTTGAAGCATATAGAAGATGTTAAGCCGATAACGGCAAGACAGTGTATAAAATTACTGCCTATGATTGCAAAGAATAAGCCGGAATTAAAGTGTGATATTGTTTCTGCACTGCAAAAAGCGGATATATCTATTTATGCAGACAGTATGCAGTCGTTGGTCTATAAGGATATTCAAAATTCTTTGGCAGAGTTAGAGAAGCTATAAATTTATTGAGATTTTAAGGAGTATGGAGTAATGGATAACTGGTTTACAATAGATAAAATTGACGCAAATACATATATTATCAGCGAATACCGCCATTGGGAGGAAACGCATTGTTATCTGTTGAATGGAAATACTCGAAGCTTGCTTATTGATACGGGGCTTGGCATTTCCAATATCTATGAGGAAGTGCTGAAGCTTACTGATAAGCCAATTACGGCAGTAGCTACACATATTCACTGGGACCATATTGGTGGGCATAAGTATTTCCCGGATTTTTATGCTCATGCTGATGAATTGGATTGGCTGAATGGTAAATTCCCTTTATCAATCGAAACGATAAGAGAGATGGTCATAGACCGCTGTGATTTGCCCGAAGGGTTTTGCATGAGCGATTAT
>JAETQH010000153.1 GCA_021770785.1 Lachnospiraceae bacterium | reverse complement strand
GAAATCTCCGCGTCAATCATCTTGCAGAGCCAGTCACAGCTAAAGGCAATCTACAAGGACAACGCCGATACCATAGTCGGCAACTGCGACACCACGCTTTTCTTGGGCGGCAAGGAGAAAACGACCCTCAAAGAAATATCGGAGATTTTAGGCAAGGAAACAATCGACAGCTTCAACACGTCCGAAACCAGGGGGCGGGAGCTTTCGCATGGGCTGAACTATCAGAAATTGGGTAAGGAGCTTATGACACAGGACGAAATCGCGGTCATGGACGGAGGGAAATGTATCTTGCAGCTACGCGGGGTACGCCCGTTCTTTTCGGACAAATTCGACATAACGAAGCACCCGAAATACAAGTACCTGTCCGACGCAGACCCGAAGAACGCCTTTGACATGGAGAAGCACTTGCGCCGCCGCCCCGCCGTTGTCAAGCCCGATGAAGTCTTTGACTATTACGAGATTGACGCGGCAGACTTGCCGGAAGATACGGAAACGTAAAAGAAAAGGCACAGGGAAAAGACCTTTGCATTATGGAAATGTGCATAACTGCCTATTCCGTCATGGGAAACGCCGTTCACAGCACATGGAAAAGCAAAGGGCAGCTTTCCCACGTCCTGCAAACAGCGTTTCCCACAACTCCATGAGCAAGGCAGTTATACACATTCCCACAATGCCGACTACTGCGGAATCCCTTTCATACTTATATCTATTTTATTTTACAAAATGCAAGAAATATGTTATGCTCATATCTATGTAACAGAAAAATCAAGAAAGGCGGCGTACCAATGGCGAGTAAAGACAGATACAAGTTTGAAAGCAAAATCCATGTTTACCGTGCCACAAAGAGAATGACACAGCAAGAGCTTGCCGATTTAGTTGGTGTATCCCGCCAAACGATTATGCAGCTTGAAAGAAACCGCTATAATCCGTCTATGTTGCTGGCATACAGTATTGCTAAGGTTTTTGATGTGGCTATTGAAGATTTATTCGATTTCAAGGAGGAATAGCAATGCAGGCATTTTATGAATTAATCTGGAATTTGTTCAATAGGAGAACTCTTTTTGTTGTTGGTGCCTGGGCGGGACTGCCACTTACCCTTATGCTACTTATTATGTTTGCCCGAAAGAAAAATCGAGATGAGCGTGGGTGGAAAATTATTGGAAAAGCAAGTATTGTTTCTTTTATCTACTTTATATTGGTGGTAAATCTTATCGCAAAAATTGTGGGATATGTTGCAGTTACCTATGAAGTACATTACCTTTTTGCCGGAAATATAATTCAATGGTTGTACGATACTGTAATCCTAGTCGAAATTAGTGCTATATTGATTTTAAGTAAAATGGAGTAAACCTAACTCTCCCATGACTACTTAGGCTCGTTGTGGGAGAAGTTTTTTATATTTCATGTATGAAATAGTTGACATTTAGAAATAAATATATTATACTTGCTTTGAAAACGAACAGGAGAAATTATATACATAGCCTGTTCAGGAAAGGAGCATTAAAGTATGTCTAAAGAACGCTTTGTAGAAAGTTATTCACAAGGAACAACAAATGTCCGAAAGATTATCGTCGATACCAAAACAGGTGTTAATTATTTATTAGCATCATCTTCCATGACGGCAGGGTGTGGGATGACTGTTTTGGTAGATAAGGACGGGAAGCCAATCGTTACGCCGCTTGACTCTAATAATGGATAAAGGATATAGAAAGCCAGCCAACGGTCAAGATGAATGGCGTACACATCACCGTTAACAGTTTCGCCTACCTTTGCTGGTGGGTAATCAAGGGGCGACAGCCTAATGAGCTGCCGCCCCTATGAATTATAAAAGTAACCGTAAACAATGCACCGTCCGCGAAATCATATTCCTTTACTTTTTCGGGGATTATACACAACAGGAAATCGGGGAAATGTACAGACGCTGCCAGAGTACTACCGGGTATCAAATCCGCAGGACTTTGCGGCTCCTGCAAAGGAAAATGAAGGTGTTTTCGCATGGAGAATCCGAACCTTTTACCCTATGAAACGATTGTCCAGGCGACCAGCGGCGAGCCGAAAGCCGTGGACGAGGTTTTACGGCATTACAGCAAGCGCATTTGAATCGCCGCCATTGAAAACGGGCATATCGACAGGGATACCGAGGATAGCATAACACAGAGGCTTGTTGCTGCCCTGTTTAAGTTCCGCTTTGATGAACAGCCATACCGAAAAACTGAATAACCGCCGCTACATAAAACGGCACACCACGACAGGGAATCAAGAAAAGGTTTCCTGTTTTTTTGCGCCCATTTTTGGCATTGGGGATAGAAAGAAATCCCCTCTCCCGTTTGGCAAATCTGCAAGCTGTCCGTGGAGGGCGGGCGAAAAAAATTTCACAAATTCCCGCCTATTCCGGCTTGTGCGGTTTTGTAAGGAATAGAGAGAAATCGGAAGATACGGAAGCGTAAAAGAAAAGGACGGGGAAAAGACCTTTCCATGACGGAATAGGCAGTTATACACATTCCCACAATGCCGACCGCTACGACGAAAACCGCATCCCCTTTTTCTTTCATTCATAAGAGCAAAAACCTTAAAGGAGGTATCACTATCAGAAACGTAAATGTAGACTACATGATACGCGCCCCTACTCTCCCGGCGCAGCACACAGCGGCAGAAGCCGCACCCCTTACAACTGAATACCGCCGCGCCGCAGACATTTAGGCGGCGTGGGGAACCCGCCGAACCTCGGCGGGCTTATGACCGCGGCAGTTACCAAAACTGACCGCCGTTTTTTATGCCCTTTTTTGGGCAGCCGCACACGCGGCAAGAAAGGAGAACTTTATGGCATTTTTTAATTCGGCAGTAGGCGTTTTGCAGACACTTGTTATCGCTCTTGGGGCAGGCCTTGGTATCTGGGGCGTGATTAACCTCATGGAGGGCTACGGCAACGACAATCCGGGCGCAAAATCACAGGGCATGAAGCAGCTCATGGCGGGCGGCGGTGTCGCCCTTATCGGCATGACCCTTGTACCGCTGCTTTCCGGCCTGTTCGGTTAAGAAGCGCAGGTAAAGGCTTATGCAGAGCATACTTGACGCGATTAACGAATGGATAAAGGAAATCCTCATAGGAGCCATAAACGGTAATCTGTCAACTATGTTCGGGGAGGTGAACGAGAAAGTCGGCACTATCGCCGCAGAGGTAGGGCAGACCCCGCAAGGGTGGAACGCGGGTATCTTCTCCATGATACGCACGCTTAGCGAGAATGTAATCGTACCCATTGCGGGGCTTGTCATTACCTACGTCCTATGCTATGAGCTTATCAGCATGGTAACGGAAAAGAACAATATGCACGACGTTGACACTTCCATGTTTTTTAAGTGGGTATTCAAGGCTTACGTCGCAGTCTACCTTGTGACGCATACCTTTGACATCACTATGGCGGTGTTCGATATGGCGCAGCACGTTGTTTCCGGCGCGGCGGGGGTAATCGGCGGCAGCACGAACATTGATGTTGCCGCCGCCCTGTCGTCCATGCAGAGCGGGCTTGACGCTATGGAAATCCCCGAACTGCTCTTACTTGTCATGGAAACAAGCCTTGTGAGCTTGTGCATGAAAATCATGTCCGTACTGATAACCGTTATCCT
>JAETQH010000152.1 GCA_021770785.1 Lachnospiraceae bacterium | reverse complement strand
CCTATCGCCATTAAAGAGGGCATGAGCGAAGCGCAGACCGCAAAGACCGGAGTCCATGAAGTGGCGCACGCAAAGCTCCATGCAAGGGAAGCGGAGCAGGATACGGAGAAAGCAGTCTATAAAGACCGGGAAACGAAAGAGGTGGAAGCCGAGAGTATCGCCTATACCGTATGCCAGCATTTCGGGATTGACACGTCCGATTATTCTTTCGGGTATATCGCCGGGTGGAGCAGTGGAAAAGAGATGCCGGAGCTGAAATCTTCCCTCGACACCATACGCCGGACTTCCTCGGAACTGATAAAAGGGATTGAAACGCAGCTTCTGGAGATTGAAAAGGAACGTGCCGCAGAACAGTCACAGGAGGACATTATCCTGCTTGTGTCGAATACAGACCGTTCCGAATATGACCTTTTGAATATTAAAGGCATGGAGAGGACGGAAATATTTAATCTGCTGTCTGCCATGAAAGACGATGACAGGCAGAATGTGGAAGCCTACCTTGAAAGAGCCGGGGCATGGGTAACGCTGCTTGCCAATGAACGGAGCGAGGAAGTAGAAGAATACCATTTAGACTATGCCTATGATACGGATACCCATGAGATAACGGATTTTAAGGCGTTGCAGGAAGAACGGGAAAGGGCGAATGTTCCGATTGAATATGGCGATGTGATTGTGAGAATCTCCACACCGGACAGCGGGGAATATGAAACCATAAAAATTGTAGATATGCAGTCAGAAGTGGCAAATGTTTTATATGCCATACCATTTTTGGAAGAAAATGAGTGGAATGGAAATGTGCTGGATTATCTGCAGGAGAGAGGTTTGGAATTTGTGCCGATTATGAGAAGCGGCGGTTTGAATGACGGGTATCCGCAGTTTTATGATTTTGATGTGGATATGAGCGAATGGGAAGTGCATACCGCTTCGGAGCTTCCGGCAACGGTACAGGCGGAGCAGCTCATTAACCGCATGGAATTTCACAGGTCGGTATATGACAGCGATGAGCGCAATCTGATTATGAACCATGCGTATAAGCTGGATGATATGTATAAGACCACTTCCCTTGCACATTCCCTTGCGGAGCAGAAAGACGATTTACCTCTGCTTTGGGAAACAATCAGGGTAGCAGAGGAAGAAATTGACGCTCTCCCGGACGGTATGGTGGGATTGTCGCAGATGCACGAATACGGGTATTCTTGGGATGAAATGCTCCCTCTGACAAAGGACAGGGCAACGGAGTTGTTCAGGGAGGATGTGTCGGTGTACCAGCTCCACGCAGACGGTTCAGAAACACTTGTAGAGGACAGGGCGGCATTGCAGGAGCATGACGGGCTGTTCGGCGTGGAAAAAGGGGACTGGAACGCTTATAAGGAATACCAGTCCATGAAGCAGGAATTGGAGGACAGCGAGCCTAACCGGGAAGCACAGCTTTTATATGGCAATGAGGGAAGGTATGGCATCTATCAGCTTAAAGATTCAGCGGAAACAAGGAATATTCGCTTTATGGATATGGATTACCTTGAAAAAGAAGGTATCCCGGTTTCCAGAGAGAATTACACCCTTGTCTATACCGGGGAGCTTACGGAGGGCATGAGCCTTGAGGATATTTATACCAAGTTCAACATAGACCACCCGGCAGATTTTACCGGGCATTCCCTTTCCGTAAGCGATGTGGTGGTGCTGCATCAGGACGGGGAAAACACAAGCCATTATGTGGATTCCGTTGGTTACAGGGAGATACCGGAGTTTACAAAGGAGCTTTCGGTATCGGCGGAAATCAGTACAGAAAAAGATGCGGTCAGGGAGGAAACAGCGGAAATCCCGGCAGAAGCAGCGGCAGAACATACAGCGGCAGAAAATACAATGGCAGAGCCGGACAATGACAAAGTTTCCTATTATGTCATTGAGGATTTATCCACTTGGGCGGAGAACAGCCCGGAAAAAAGCAGGCTGGAGCGTTTTGAGAGCCTTCCGGAAGCAATGGCGAAATTCACAGAGTACCGGGGAAAGGAAACAGAGGACAAGCCGGATATGGCGAGGGCAACTTTGGGATTTAGCGTCAATGGCAGCGAATTTGACCTGATTCACGTCAGAAACCATGAAAACTGTCTGTCACTGGATTTTACGCACAGCAAGGCAGCGGTGGAAAGCAGCCGCTTCATGGAGGATTTGCAGACTTTAAATCACGAGGTCGGCTTTGACAAGGTACGGGTTCACCGGGAAATGTCACCGGAGGAAATCAAGGATTTTGTGAAACAGCGGTTTGAGTACCAGCTAAAGAGCAGCGGTCTTGACGATATTTCCCTTTATATGGACAGGTTTGATGCCCTCTATGAACAGGGGAAAATGGAACATCTCATGCCAACAGCCAGCCAGAAGCACATCGTGGAAGATGTACCGTTTACGGAGTGGGAAAATCCGTACATAGACACCAAAAGCCAGACAATGGGCAGAGAAGAAACAGAGCTTGCCTTCCGTCTGGCAGACCGTTATATCAGTATTCAGGAAGCCACTGAGGGATATGATTACACCATTTATGATATGAACTACCGGGAACTGGACGGGGGCGTATATGACAATCCGGACATAACAATCAGACAGGCACTTGATGAGATTGTGACGGATTTGAAAGAACCTATGCACAGGAGTGAGCTGGAGGGAAATATTCACACCTATGATGAACTGATACCCATTGATTATGACGAACTGACAGAGAAAGCGGAGCAGGAAGCAAAATATGGAATTGAAAACCGTATCCGGAAGGATGCGGAGGAACGTAAGGCGGTGGCAGACTTTAAAGCCAGAACAGAGGAATTATTTCATGGCATCAACGGGCAGACACAGGAGGATATAGAGCTGAGTGTCTACGCTTATTTGCAGTCTAAAATTGATGAGTATGAGATAAATATAGAGCTTGTAGATGTAGCAGTATCCGGAAGCCGGTGCAGAGGTTTGGAGGAAGCTGCTTCTGACCTTGATGTGGTGGTGGAGTACCGGGGAAGGGAAAGCGAGGATGATCTGTTCAATGCCTTTAACGAGGACGGTTTTACAATCGGCGGCGTTAAGGTAGACATCAATCCCATTACAGAAGGAAAGACCGGGACGCTTGGGGAGTACCTTCCGGGTGTGGAAGCCTATCTTGCGGAAAAACGAGCCGCCCTGCAGGAGAAAGCCGCAGAGCAGGCACAGGAGGAAAAACAGACGGTTGTCACCCTTACAGTGGCGGAGTGCGGGGAGTTTCATAATTTCGGAGAATACCATGAGAATATCGCAGGAGTGGAGGAAGCAATCGCCATTTTCAACCGGATACCACCGGAGAGGATGAACGGTATCCCAAGCATCGGCATCAATATCCATACAGAGGGGACAGAAAGCTATGAGGACACGCAGATGGATATTGTTTCGGGCAGAGTAAGTGGCAGGCGGCTTTCCTTGCTGCGGAGATAGACCAGCTTTCCTACAACTACGACACTGTTCAGTACAATCAGACAGTGGAGGACAGGGAAGCGCAGATAGCGAATATCACAGAGGACATCAGGAACGGGAATACCGGGTATCTCAATGATTTCCTCAATGCGCTTATTTCAGACAGTATCCGGGAAGGCATGACGGATATTTTCGGGAAAGGGACGGAGCTTGATGACAGTGAGGGCGTACAGACCGCAAGGAAGGCGAAGGAGCTGTTAGATAAGCTGGCAGAATATAAACCGCTTGCAAAGATTGAGGAACTGGAAGAATGTAACTATAACATGATTGATAACGTCCTAAACAATGAGAAGCCAAAAGAAGAAAAGCAAGCAGGCAGAATTTCCATAAAGGAAAAACTGGCGGAGAAAAAAGCGGTCATCGAGCAGAGGGATAAGTCAGATAAGGAAGTCCCTGAAAAGGGAACAGAGAAAAAATCAGAGAGGGAGATATAAGCGATGGATAAATTTACAGTGGAAGAAATCAATTTGATGTGTGTGTTTGAGGGACAGGACAGAAAGGGCATGATTGCTGAAATAAAGAATGTAATCCCCCACATACAGGACAGCGATATGGTGGAGCTTGCGGGGCAGGTCACAGGGAAGCTGGAAGCCATGAGCGATGAAGAATTTGCACAGGTCGCATTAGATGCGGCGGAGTAATTAACGCAAAACTTTTATAGCATTATTCGACATAACGTGCTATAATCCTCTTAGTCAGATTAGAGCGAGTAGGGATAGTCTGCGGTTGTCCTTTCTGGAAACGGAAAGGAGGTCGGTATGAACACACTTGAGATACTTACACTGCTGTTGGTCATTTTCGCAGCATTAACATACATAGACAATAAACACAACCGCAAGTAACGGAAAAGGCTATCTTCTACTGCAATAGAGGATAGCCTTGTAATCCGTAATTTTTACGCTTTATAAGTTTCCGATTGAACAACCGTCGGACGTGCAAATATCCTTCGGCTTCTATGATGATTATAAACCAACACTGCGGATTTTGCAAGAGGGTTTAGGAGATAGGGGTGCTTCGGCGCTCCTATTTTTTTGCGGATTTGTAAATTATCTTACATGAAAACGGTCTTGTCTGCAAGAAATTTTTCTGATTTTATAAATAGATAGGAAGGAAAGAGTGGGATTCCGCCGCAGCCGGCATTGTGGGCAGTGTGTATAACTC
>JAETQH010000050.1 GCA_021770785.1 Lachnospiraceae bacterium | reverse complement strand
CTTGTGGAAGCCACAGGCATGATAAAATATTTCTATATGATAGCATCTGATGGTGGAAGGAATATTCCCCTTCAGCTATCTATTTGACTTGACTTTGTAACTTATTAACTATAGCTTTTGTAGCTATATCATTATTATACTAGTATAACATAAATTAAGTTGTTGATAGTTTCGATATGTGGTATAATGGACTTAATAAATACAATTTATGGAGGTTAATTGTGCCGGCATTACCTTATCGTATAACAATATCAGAAGAAGACGTTGCCTATCTGAAATCATTGATCAAAACCAGAACTATCCAGTCACAGGTTGTCGACCGTGCCCGCATATTACTATGGAAGTCTGAAGCCAAAACAGACAAAGCAATTGCAGACGGCCTGGGCATTAGTGTGAATACCGTCCGGCGTTGTGTTGACCGTTATCTCAACAGCGGAACTGACATGGCCATATTTGATGATGAACGTTCCGGCCGCCCGGTTGAAATTACCGATGATGCAAAGGCATGGATCGTCAGTACAGCCTGCCAAAAGCCCTGTGACCTTGGCTATGCGGCAGAATTATGGACATTGTCCGCACTCCACAGGCACATACAGGTACACGCCGAAGAAGCCGGTTATCCGCGCTTGAAAACCGTTACCAAACCATGGCTCCAAAAATATCTCAAAAAAATGGATATAAAGCCATACAGGATCAAGTATTACCTTGAACGGAAAGATCCTGATTTTGAGAATAAGATGCATGATGTCCTTCTGGTTTACAAACAGGTTGAGATGCAGTTTGGCGAGGACGGGACTGTCACCATACCGGAAAGCGGGCATCTGACACACACGGTTTCCTATGATGAAAAACCCGGCATCCAGGCTATTGCCAACAAATATCCTGACCATACCCCTATAAAGGAAAACGGTTATGTCCGCCGGGATTACGAGTACGTGCGGCTGGGAACGCTGTCTTTGCTTGCAGGAATCGATCTGCTGACAGGTAATGTAATCCCGCTGGTCAGCCAGACGCACAAAAGCTGTGATTTTATTGAGTTTTTAAAGATTTTCGATGCAAAATACCCAGAGGGTGACACCATACGGTTAATTCTGGACAATCATTCGGCCCATACATCAAAGGAAACACGCCGGTTTCTTGCAACGTTACCAGAGGGGCGTTTTGTGTTTGTATTTACACCGACACACACTTCATGGCTAAACATGATCGAAAGCTTCTTTAGCAAAATGACAAAGCAGATGTTAAAGGGCATTCGTGTGAATTCAAAAGACGAATTGTCGGAGCGAATATACCGCTACTTCGATGAAATCAATGCTGATCCAATCGTTTATCATTGGACGTATAAAATGGATGAAATCAATCCCGATGAAGCGGCAACCATTTAAACTATCAACAACTTAATATTTGCTATACTAGGAGGGATAACAATGCCCACGGATGAACAGAAATTGTGGGGAGCGTGGGGGCAGGCAAATGGTTTATACAGCTCCTGGGCAGCTTCAAAAAATATCAATTATTACCTGTTGTTTGTCCTGTATGCCCTGGAAGGGCAGAAGGCAATGACGCAGAAAAAAATCTGTCTCTGCACCGGGCTGGCAAAACAGACAGTCAACAGCGTGATCCGTTCTTTGAAGGAAGATGGGTATGTTGAACTTGCTTCCGGCAGTGGGGACCGCCGGGAAAAACAGATTATACTGACCAAGAAGGGCATTAATTATTGCAGTGAATTGATAACACCATTACGGGAGATGGAACATCATGTGCTCCAGACTATGGGAGATGACAGGGCACAGCAGATGGTTGACGATATTACCTTGTTCAATACGCTGCTTGAGAAAGAGATGGAGAAGGAAGTTTCAGGATGACAAGGAAAATGAAATGTATTAAAATCCTGCCGGTCCTATTATGTATTTTGGGACTGGCAGGATGTCAGCAGGCAAAAAATCAAAAGCCGTATCAGGAAGAAATAATATTTGAGGATATTATGGAAACATCCGGCACGGACAAAGCAGACGAAACGGATGAAAACCGTTCAGAAAGTCAGGAAGATATACAATCAGATCTGCAAGTGGAAAATCCAAATCAGGATCGTTTAATGGAAAAAGTAAATCAATATGCGATACCGGAACAGACATTTGATGTCTGCTTAGACGACTGGGGAGAGGTTACATTTGTATCCTGCAGGCCATCACCTGATGAGTATGATGACTGGAAAGTCGCTTCGTTCTATCTGGTTAAAGATGACCAGATCTTATATGAATTTCCTTATCGTTTGGAAAATAACAGTTCAAAAGGTTATATTGGATTGTTTGATGGTGTCGGTGCGGTTGGTTTTCGTGATCTGAACGGTGATAAAAAAGATGATATCATTATTATAACGAACTATATTACGGGAGCAGGTCCTGATGGTATGGTTCCGCGTCCCGATGCCACGATATATTTGGCAGGGGAGCATGAATTCTATGTTGCTCATGATATGATTGCGGACGTTGCAGAGCATATAGCAGAAACCGATAGGACGATCGAAAACATTTATAATTTCCTGCGGCAAAGAGAATAGTACACAGAGGCACAGGCGATCCTTTCATCTGAATTCATGTGCCATCTATTGACATTATATTAAATTCAGGATACCATGAACATAGTTCAGTCTGCAGGGTGGTGATTATTTGAATACGGTCGTTACTTCCCGGGAAGCGATTTTAAATGTCAGCCGGGAACTCATTATAACACAGGGGTGGTCAGCCATCAACATCAGGACGGTTGCGGCGGCGTGCAATGTTTCTGTCGGATCGATCTATAATTACTTTAATTCCAAGTCGGATCTGATCGCAGCGACTGTGGAGAGCGTATGGCGCGACATCTTTCATTTTCCCGAAAACAAGAGGGATTTTGACAGTTTTTTAAGCTGTGTCGAGTGGGTCTATGACAGCATGAAAAAAGGCGATGAAAAATATCCCGGATTTTTCACGCTGCATTCCATGAACTTTATGGGAAAAGAAAGATTGAGCGGACAACAACTGATGGCGCAGGCATGGGAACATATGCAGAAAAGGCTTTATACAGTTCTTATGAGCGATCAGAATATCCGTTCCGGCACTTTTGATGCAAATTTTACCCCGGATAAATTTGTAGAGATTATTTTTTCCCTGATCGTCTCTTCATTGCTGCAGCGCAGCTATGACTGCAGCGGAATATCGGGCATGATCCGCAGGGTGCTCTATTGAGGAAAGCAATCCATAAAATTTAGGTTGACAGATCAGGTTTTTAGATGTATATTTAAATTGAACAGTGTTCATATTAAAAAACAGACCATTATTTTTTTGAACAAAAATGAACATAGTTCAGAGACGATCCTTATTGACAGTTAAGCAGCAGTAACAAAGAAAGGAAGATTTTATGCAGGCGATTGTTGAAACAGTATTTGACACAGTGTATCTGATCTCCGTGATCCTCATCGGCATCACGATGATCGTAAAGTGCGGCAAAAATAAGCAGTACCGTTTGTTTGGGATCATGGCGGTTGTACTTGGGGCGGGAGACTCTTTCCATCTGGTGCCGCGGGCAGTTGCCCTGTGCACAACGGGTCTGGAGAATTTCACGGCTGCCCTGGGAGCCGGCAAATTTATAACGTCTATTACCATGACGATTTTTTATGTCATTCTCTATTATGTCTGGCGGACAAGATACCAGATCAACGGACAGAACGGAATAACTGCCGCAGTCTATCTGCTGTCCGCATCGCGCATCGCGGTCAGCCTGTTCCCGCAAAACCAGTGGCTGAGCGCATCGTCCCCCCTTTCCTGGGGGATCTACCGCAACATTCCTTTTGCATTATTAGGATTGCTGATTATCGTACTGTTTTATAAAAGTGCGAAGGAACAGAAGGATCGTGATTTTAAATATATGTGGCTGACGATCGTACTCAGCTTTGGATTCTATATACCTGTCGTGCTCTGGGCTGATCAGATCCCGTTGATCGGCATGCTCATGATCCCTAAGACCTGTGCCTATGTATGGACTGTCCTGATCGGTTATTTTGCGATGCTCCACGAAAAAAATAATTAAAAGTAATCCTATGCGCATTCGGAGTATGCCCTTTGTTTTGTCCGCGTTATAATTTCTGCAGGATCTGACATAATATAGTTAAGAATTTTTGGATCTGCGGAGGGCGCGGTAATGGAAACAATCCTGTGTATAGAAACGCCGGTACAGATGATCTCGTGTACGGATACAAACGGAAAGATCACACCAATGCGTTTCCGTTTTCGGGACAGGAGCGGGGAGCTTGTCACGATCAATATTGACAAGGTTATTTCAACAGACCAGGAACGTGGTTCGCTGGGAGTAAATTTTATCTGTACGGCGTCGCTTTACGGCACACAGAGGACATTCCGCCTGCGCTATAGTTATTATGCCCATGAGTGGCGGATGGCGGGCATTGGGTGCTAGAGCGTGTTTGAAAAATGCTTTCTGTCAGATGTGCGTCACAGTTTGTGGGAGATTTGTGCTGAATGAAGGAGGCATAGCGGGCTATGTTGACTGAATTCGGTGCAAATATCGCGCAAAGTGGGGCGTACAGATGGCGGGAATGATTTTTCAAACACGCTCTAATATCCGTCGCGATCAAAAACTGCGCTTTCGATTTCATAAATGTCATTTACTGGAATAACGGTTCCATTTTCCATGATGACCTGGTGCCGGGTCTCCTCAATTTTTTGTATGGTACCTGTTATGGTAAAATAGGCGCCCCCGCTTTTTCTCACATCAGGAACAAAATAAGTAATGTTCACCTGCGGCTTTTGAACAAGCTGTTCCCGAAGCAGTTGCAGTTGCAGGTCCAGTTCCTCCTTCCGGATCTCGTCCAGTTCTGCCCGGTTGTCTGTCAGCCGCGCCGTTTCCCTGACAGCCGCATCGTGACCGGTCAGCGCGGCAAAGGGAAGGAACTGGGCCGCCCTGTCCAGTGCGGGCATTTTCGGATGTCCTGCCGATTCATGGTGCGGCAGATGGATGATGTCATCATATTTTCCCATACTATGCCCTATGACCTCCGATCTGGTTGTTTCTCTGCGCGCCTGTGGCGCCTTCCTCCAGGTTCATGCCTTTTAATATGGCATTTTTCCCATATTTCTTTTTTACGGATAAGACGGCTTCCTGCAGGGCGCGCTCTTTTTTCATCTTTGCTTCATTTTCCTGTTTCTGCTTTTCCAGGGCCTCATAGTCGGTAAACAGATCCATCTGGACGAATTCCTCCTGTCTGTCTGTACTGACAGCCGTTTCATCGATCAGATGGTTTGCAGCCACAGTGATCCGCCGTACCAGCAGATTTTTGTCAGCAATGCGGTCGTAGAGCGCCATAACCGTATCCATGATCTGCCTTGTCGAGGAAGTCGGTTCCTTCAGGCTGGCGGTTCCGTGTGCATGTTTTGGGACTCTGCGCCCGTAACGGTCCGTGGTGACTTCGCCTTTGTACTGGCTGGCGGTTTCCGGGTCTGTCAGGTTTTCCCTGTCATATCCGATGGTAAGCACCAACTGGTCCGTGACCAGATGTTTCTCCACCAGGTCCAGCACGAGCAGGTCGGTCATTTCCCTGACGACAAGTTTTGCCTTGTCGGAATCATAAGGGCACTGCAGCACCTGGCCGGAACACAGGCTGTTTGTTTCAGGTTTATATTGTTTGATCAGATCGATCGTTGTGGGTTCCCAGCCCCATGCATGGTCGATCAGAAGCTCTGCATTGACGCCGAACAGTCTGTAAAGCAAGTCCTCGTCCCTGACGGAACATCCTGCCACATCACCCATCGTAAACATGCCGTGCTCTGCAAGCTTTCTGGCGTACCCGTGCCCGATCCGCCAGAAGTCTGTGATCGGCCGGTGATCCCATAAAAGCTTTCTGTATTTCATCTCGTCCAGCTCCGCGATCCGCACACCGTTCCTGTCGGGGGCGACATGCTTTGCCACAATGTCCATTGCAACCTTGCATAGATACAGGTTTGTCCCTATGCCCGCCGTGGCGGTGATGTCTGTCCGGACGAGAACCTCCTGTATGATCCTGGCGGCAAGTTCCCTGGCGGAGAGGGCATAAGTTTTCAGATATGCGGTAACGTCCATAAATACTTCGTCGATGGAATAGACATGAATATCTTCCGGTGCGATGTATCTAAGATAGATCTCATAAATCTTTGTGCTGTATTCTATATAGTGTGCCATGCGGGGCGGGGCGATGATATAGGAAAGTGAAAATTCAGGGTGTGCCTGCAGTTCCCCTGCAAGGTAGGATTCGCCTGAAAACTGGCGTCCCGGCGCCCTGCTTTTCCGCAGGGTGTTGACTTCCCTGACTTTCTGCACCACTTCAAACAGCCTTGCCCGCCCGGATATGCCATATGATTTTAAGGATGGCGAGACGGCAAGGCAGATGGTCTTGTCTGTTCTCGATGCGTCCGCAACCACGAGGTTTGTGTCCATGGGATCAAGCTGCCTCTCGACGCACTCGACGGAGGCGTAAAAGGATTTCAGGTCGATCGCGATATAGATATGGCTGCTGTCCATGTTTTTGTGCCTCCCTTCAATACTTTATGATGACATTTTTTATTATGGTATGAAGATCCTGACCGCTTTATCCGGTTATTTTTTACTATTGTATCATATATGCAAACATATGTCCATCTGCGATACCGCCGCAGTGGAATGGGGGATTTATCAAGATGCGGCGCCCCTTGGGAGGAGTCTGTATAAAGTTTTATTTGCGGATTGTAAAAAAGTTCTTACTGTGTTATGCTGAATCAAAAATAAAAAAAGAAAAGCGAGGTCAGGAAATATGGCAAATGAGGAAATCGACAAAATATCAGCCCTGTGCAGAAGAGCAGCCGCACAGGGCGCAGTTCTGCTGAAAAATGAGGACGCGGTTCTTCCGTTTTCTGCAAATGACAGGGTAGCGGTATTTGGAAGATGTCAGAAGGAGTACTACAGAAGCGGGACCGGATCGGGCGGTGCAGTGAATGTCCGGTACACGACGGATCTGCTGGGCGGGCTTAAGGATGCCGGCGTCCTGGTAGATGAAGAGCTGGCAGCCTGCTATGAAAAATGGATCGCGGAACACCCATTTGATAACGGCGGGGGCGGCTGGGCGTGCGAGCCGTGGTGCCAGCAGGAGATGCCGGTGCCGCAGGAGCTTGCCGCTAAGGCCGCTGCTGTATCTGACAAGGCAGTCGTGGTGATCGGAAGGACCGCGGGCGAGGACAAGGACAATGCCGCCGAGGAGGGCAGCTATTATCTGACAAAGGCAGAGACAGAAATGCTTGGCTGTGTGTGCAGCCACTTTAAAGATGTGATCGTGGTGCTGAATGTGGCGAATATCATTGACATGGGTTTTGTGCAGGACGCTCCGCAGATCAAGGCAGTAGTTTACGCATGGCAGGGCGGCATCGAGGGCGGAAACGGCATTGCGGATGTGCTCACCGGAAAAGAAGGGTTCCAGGGAAGACTGACAGATACGATCGCGCGCAGGATCACAGATTATCCCGCTGACAGGAACCATGGCGGAAAGACAAAAAATGTATATCAGGAAGACATTTATGTCGGATACCGGTATTTTGAATCCTTTGACAGGGAAGCTGTGCTCTATCCTTTTGGTTTCGGGCTTTCCTACACGGAGTTTTCGATCTCTGACAGTGCCGTCAGGGTGAATGGCAGTGGTGCCGATACGACGTTTGTTTTTTCCTGCAAAGTGAAAAATACGGGGACGCGCCACAGCGGACGCGAGATCGTGCAGTTGTATGTGGAAGCACCGCAGGGCGGTATGGGAAGACCGGCGCGGGAACTGATCGGTTTTGCAAAGACGGGAACGCTAGGCTGTCTTGAGGAGGAGGAGATCCGTATGGAGATTCCTGCCTACAGGCTTGCCGCTTTTGACGACAGCGGCGTAAGCGGCTGCCGGAACGCCTATGTACTGGAGGCAGGTGCATATCGTTTCCACGCGGGGAAAAATGTGCGGGATACGCAGGAGGTGCCGGTAAACGGAATTGACACCTGGCAGCTTGAAAAGACACTCCTGGTCGCACAGTGCGAGGAAGCGATGGCGCCGACAGAGGAATTTGAGCGGATGCGCGCGTATGCGGCGGACGACGGGGCGCTGGCAGTGACATACGAACCGGTTCCGACACGCACGATCGATCTCGGGGACCGGATTTTTTCCAGACTGCCAGAGACGATTCCGTATTCGGGCAAAAAAGGATTGTCCTTAAAGGATGTGGCGGCAGGAAAATGTACGATGGATATGTTTATCGCACAGCTTTCCGTGGAAGATCTGGCTGCGATTGTGCGGGGTGAGGGCATGTGCAGCCTGAAAGTGACACCGGGGACGGCGGCGGCATTTGGCGGTGTGTCTGACAATCTGCTTGGCTTTGGCATACCGGTAGGGTGCTGTGCGGACGGACCTTCGGGAATCCGCATGGACAACGGTTCCCATGCCACGCAGGTTCCGATCGGCACGCTGCTTGCCTGCACGTGGGATGAGGATCTTTTGGAGGAATTGTTTGCATGTGTAGGGGACGAGCTGGTGCAGAACCAGGTTGACACGCTGCTCGGACCAGGCATCAATATTCACAGGCATCCGCTCAACGGAAGGAATTTTGAGTATTTTTCGGAGGATCCTTTGGTGTCGGGCAGGATGGCGGCAGCCGTAGTGCGCGGGATCGGAAAAAAGGGTGTGCATGCCACGATCAAGCACTTTGCCTGCAATTCCCAGGAGACAGGGCGCCGTTTTGTCAATGCGGTTGTCTCCCAGAGGGCGCTGCGGGAGATCTACCTGAAAGCGTTTGAGATCGCCGTGCGGGAGGGCAACGCACAGTCCGTGATGTCTGCCTACAATCCTGTTAATGGCTACTGGACAGCGTCCGCATATGACCTGAATACAACGATATTGAGAAATGAGTGGCACTACGAAGGGATCGTCATGACAGACTGGTGGGCCGAGATGAATGATGTCGTCACGGGCGGTGAAAGTTCAAGGCAGCGCACGGCGGACATGGTCAGGGCACAGAATGACATCTATATGGTAGTCAATAACAACGGTGCGGAGATCAATGCTTACGGTGATGATACGCTCGAGGCGCTCGATTCGGGAAGGCTTACGGTCGGAGAGCTGCAGCGAAACGCCATGAATATATGCAGATTCCTGATCAGGACACCGGCATTTGCGAGAGGAGGAAACGGTGTCGTCAGGATCCCGCTGATAAAAGCGCTGGACACGCCCGCACAGGCTGAAAATGCTTTGAATGACAGCGGCAGGATCGTTTGGAATACCGCAGTGGAGGCAGAGAAGCATTTTGTGGTAAAGGCAGCGGGCGAATATGATGTGATCGTGCGGCTGATGTCCGAGCAGACTGACCAGGCACAGTGTGTCTGCAAGGCAGTCCTCAATGGCGGGGAACTTGCGACATTCCAGACCAACGGCACAGGCGGGCAATGGATCCGGCAGAAACTTTTGCGCGTGCGCCTGGAAGCCGGGAACTACCAGATCACGCTGCAGTTCCCAAAACCTGGCATGGAGGTTGACTACATGGAGTTTCGCTCATGCGGTGCCGTGGAGTAAGATCATGAGCTGTGTTCCTTGCGGTACGCTCCGGGTGTCGTGTGGAAGTTGTCGTAAAAGAGCTGGCGGAACAGCTTGTAATTGGTAAAACCATTGTTTTCCAAAATGATTTTTAATGGCAGGTCTGTGGAGACCAGATCCTTATAAATGTGGGAGAGACGAATCTCGTTTAGATATTCGAGATAGGTCTTTCCCATATTTTTTTTGAAAAAATGACAGAAATATTCTTTTTGAAAGCCTGCTACATCCGCGATCTCATCGAGGGAGAGTGGACGGCTGAAATGTTCGTTGGTATAGTTCATGACCAGTTTCAGGCGGTCGAAATGCTTTTCATCTTTTCTCAGGTCAGTGTCCGGGATCAGTGTGGAAAAGTTGTGGTACAGTTGATAGAGCATCTCAAATACCAGGCTGTTAAACCGCAGGATTCCCCCTTTGGGATCAACCTCAAAGATGATCTGCATTTTCTTGATCACGTCGACAAGCCGCATAATTTTCGTGTTCAGGATCGGGTTGTGCGAATGGCAGTCAAAAGAGAAACTGAGGTCGTCAAAATCTGGAATATACTTTTTGAGCAGTGCATACGGAAGCTGTATCAGGATAGCGTGATTTCCGTGGACGGACTTCGTGGAATGGATCACCGAGGAGTCGATCAGAAATAGATCGCCCGGAAGCAGCACGGTTTCCTGCGCATTGATCGTCACATCGACCTCGCCCTCCATGATGTACATCATTTCGACCGCCTGATGCCAGTGCGAGGCGACAAAGCTCCGCTCATCGTGAAACACCCAGAAGAAGATATCAAGTCCGTCTGTAATGCGGTCGTTCTCGTATTTCAATGCAGTGTTTCCTGTGTTCATATCTGCGTTCTCCTTTATCGGTAAGCAAACGATCATGGTATCTGAATAAAGTATACTTTATATTCTCTTAAAAAGCAATATCGACCTATCGCAACACAATATACACGCTTGTTGCGTCCCCCGCCGGATGATAAGATTGATAATTAGAAAGAGAGGAGGAGCGCAAATGAAACAAAAAAATAAGGAACCGGCCAGTGTGCGCATCAGGCTGTGGGTGCGGGATTTTATCAGGCAGATGCCCCTGCAGATGATGGTACTTCCAGGGATCGTGTTCATGATCGTCTTTAACTACATTCCCATCTATGGGTTAAAGATCGCATTTCAGAACTACACGGTGGTAGATACGCTTGACTCGGCACGGTGGGTCGGAATGGAGAACTTTAGAATCATTCTGACCGACAAGTATTTCTGGGATAGTGTGTACAACACGCTGGGCATTAGTTTCTTAAAGCTGCTATTTGGATTTATCACGCCGATCATTCTCGCGGTGATGATCTATGAGCTTAAGGACGGCATATTTAAGAAGACCGTGCAGACGATCTCTTATATGCCGCATTTCCTGTCATGGATCGTGCTGGGCGGTATGCTGATTAGCTGGATGTCCACAAACGGCATGTTTAACGCGATCTTAAAATCTCTCGGACTCATAACGGAGGGGAAAAACATTCTGCTGGATGCCGATAAATACTGGTGGATCGCTTCCTTGTCGGATGTGTGGAAAAGCATGGGATGGGGAACCATTCTGTATCTTGCGAGCATGGCAGGAATTGACCCGACGTATTATGAAGCCGCGAGGATCGACGGTGCAAGCAGGGTCAGACAGGTCTGGAGCATCACGCTGCCGTTAATCAAGACCATTATCGGTCTGAACTTCATACTGACCGTGAGCGGGCTGCTGGGGTCTAATCTGGACCAGACGCTCGTGCTGATGAATACACAGAACCAGCCGCGTGCAGAGGTCATCAATTCCTATGTGTACCGCATGGGTATCGCGCAGGGAGATTTCTCCTATGCGTCCGCAGCGGGACTTGGCGTTTCGATCGTATCTGTAATATTGCTGGTTGCAGCCAATAAGCTGACAAGCAAATTAAATGAACAGTCGGTATTGTAGGAGGGTGAGGTAATGAAACAAAAGAGTATCGGACTGGGCGGGGACAAAGTATTTGATCTTGTGAACAAACTGCTGCTGACATTGATCACCTGCCTGATCGTGTTTCCCCTGTGGAATGTCGTGGTCAATTCGTTCAGCAGCGCGACGGCGGTTGCATCGGGAAAGAGTATCTTCTGGCCGGCAGAATTTTCCACGGCAAATTACAAGGCAGTGTTTTCGGATACCAGTATATGGAATGCTTTTCTGATATCGGTGCTGAAAACGCTGATCGGTGTCGGGTGCCATGTGTTTTTCTGCGCGATGGTGGCATATGGCATGAGCAAGGAGTTTCTGCGGGGAAGGAAATTATATACGGTGATGGGCGTCATCACGATGTTTTTCTCGGGCGGCATGATTCCGACGTATCTGCTGATCAAATCGCTTGGGATGCTCGACAGTTTTGCGGTCTACATCATACCGGCGCTGTTCAGTTATTATGACATGATCATCCTGATGAACTTTTTCCGCCAGCTTCCGCAGTCGCTGGAGGAATCGGCAAAGATCGACGGAGCCGGATACTGGCGCATTTTTCTCACACTGGCGCTGCCGTTGTCGAAGCCGGCGCTTGCGACGATCGCCCTTTTCCACGGCGTGTCGCAGTGGAACGACTTTATGACGGCAAAGATGTACATATTGAATGAAAAGCTGTACCCGCTGCAGATGAAGCTCTATGAGATCATCGTACAGTCGCAGATGGCGTCCATGCAGAATCCGACGAGTGTGGAGATCACGACAACGTCGAGGGGGATCCAGCTTGCCACGATCGTGGTAACGACCGTTCCCATCTTGGTCATCTATCCGCTTTTGCAGAAGCATTTTGTGTCGGGTATGATGATCGGGGCAGTCAAAGAGTAAGGCAGGATCAAATATAGAATACAGACAGGAAAGGAAGGAAATGTTATGAAGAAGAAAACAAAACGGTATCTGTCAACAATCCTTGTCACGGCGGCAGCGGCATCGACGCTGTTATCGGGCTGCGGAAACAGCGGGGGTTCTGGTGCGAAGGGCGGTTCGGCAAAGGGCGGCCTGCCGGAGCTTACGGCAGAGCGGTATGAGCTGGATGCGTCAAAACCCGCATGGCAGCTTGACAAAAAGACGGAGACAACCGAACTGACCTGGTATGTCAACGCGGACTGGTGGAACACGGACTGGGGAAACGATACCGTCACAAAGAAGATCAAGGCGGATCTGAACCTGGATGTGCAGTTTATCACAGGCGACGACACGAAGCTCAACACTTTCTTTGCGGGCGGTAAGAAGCCGGATATTATCACGATTTTTGATGCGAATTCCTCAGTGGCGCAGTCTGCTGCAAACTGGGCGTGGTCACTCAATGATCTTGCAGATCAGTATGATCCCTATTTTTATGAAGTGGCATCGAAGGATTCCCTCAACTGGTTCAAACTTTCCGATGGTAAGACATACGGCTATCCGGATTATTCCAACGGACAGGATGTGTACGACAGCGGACTGCTAAAGGCAACGACGGCATTTACGATCCGCAAGGATGTCTATGAGGCGCTCGGAAAGCCGCAGATGGGGACACCGGAGCAGTTTATCTCCGTGCTGAAAGAGATCAAGCAGCAGTATCCGGACCTGATCCCGTTTGGCTCCAATTCCATGACGGACAGCACGGGCTCGCTCGGAGCAGACCTGCAGAATTTTCTGGGCGTGCCAGTCGAGAATGCGGACGGCACATGGTATGACAGAAATATGGATGAGGATTATCTGGCGTGGATCAGGACATTGAGCCAGGCATATCGGGAAGGGCTGATCAGCGATGACAATTTTTCCGATGACGGAACGGCGCACGAGGATAAGGTGAAGACTGGAAAGTATGCATGTCTCTTTATCGGCGGAACCCCGCAGCGCTCTGGGCCGCTACAGGTGTGGAGAAGCGCGAATCCGGACGCGGAGTATATCGCGATCGACGGACCGCAGAGTACTGTGGGCAACGCGCCGACACTTTCCCAGGCGGGACTTTCCGGCTGGATGGTCAATTATATCTCGAAGGACTGCTCTGATCCGATCAAGGCGATGGAAATCTTTACTTATCTGGTATCGGATTACGGCGGACTGCTGTGCAAGTACGGCGTGGAGGGTGAGACTTATACCATCAATGCAGACGGTCTCTATGAGCTGACGCCGGAAGTGAAGGAAATGAAGGACAATGACAACGACAAGTTCAAGAAGGTGTACAGACTTTCCGAGTTTATCGTTTTTGGAAATGACAAATATGATGCGTACAGCGCCGATGTGACGGAGTCCACCGTGCAGATGCAGGAGTGGGGCGCTGGAAAACTGAAACCGCAGTTTGTCATTGAGAATATCTCCCCGGATCAGGGTTCTGCGGAGGCGAGGGCGCTCAGCGCGATCAATACCAACTGGAACACGACGCTCACAAGCCTGATCCGCTCGGCGGATGATTCGGCATTTGACGCGGTTCTTGCAGAGCATGTGGCTTTCCGGGAATCCAATAACTGGGATGCGATCGTGAAGATATACAATGAGAAAATGAGTGCAAACAGGGAAAAATTAGGTCAGTGATGCTGCTCTGGAATACTAGAAAAACGCGGGAAACTGGCGAAGTATAAAAGGTAAAGAGGAGGTTTTGCCATGAAGTGTTATGTATCGAATCAGGAAGTGCAGTTCCAGACAACGGAAGTAGATCTTGTGGAGGGAGACGGCGGCGAGATGCAGCAGGTGCGCGTCCACCCGGCGGTTTCTTATCAGCAGATCCTCGGAATGGGGGGAGCACTCACGGAGGCGGCTGCATATACCTACGCGCAGATGAGCGCGGAAAAACAGCAGCAGCTTCTGGCATTGTATTTTGGCGCGGGAAATGATTACAATTTTTGCAGGCTGCATATTCAGAGCTGCGACTTTGCGCTGGGAAATTATGCGTATGTGGAAGATTCACAGGACAGGGAACTGGACAGCTTTTCGATCGAGCGTGACCGGAAATATATCATTCCATTTGTAAAGGCAGCGCTGAACAAAAATGAAAAGATTCAGTTTTTGGCATCGTCGTGGAGTCCGCCGGCATTTATGAAGACCAATAAAGAGATGAACCATGGCGGGAAGCTGAAACGGGAGTATTATCAGATGTGGGCGGAGATGATTGCACGGTATGTGAGCGCCTATCATGATGAGGGGATCGCGGTACAGCGCCTGACGGTACAGAACGAGCCTGCAGCGGTCCAGACGTGGGATTCCTGTATCTTTTCCGGCGCGGAGGAGGCGGAGTTTGCCTGTCAGTATCTCAGACCCGCGCTGGATCGGGCACAGCACAAAGAAGTGAAGATCAATGTCTGGGACCACAACAAAGAGAAGATTCTGGACCGGGCACAGGAGAGCTTTGGCGTGGAGGGCGCACAGAAGGCGATAGACGGCATCGCATTCCACTGGTACACAGGAGAGCATTTTGATGCCCTGGCGGAAGTGCGCAGACAATATCCGGACAAAGAGCTGATCTTTACAGAGGGCTGTGTGGAGTATTCGAAGATCGCGGCGGATAAGCAGGTGCAGCATGCAGAGATGTATGCCCATGATATCATTGGGGATTTCAATGCGGGTATGAACGGATTTATCGACTGGAACCTGATACTGGATAAGAAGGGCGGTCCCAATCATGTCGGAAATTATTGTGATGCACCGGTAATGTGTGACGTGGATGCCGGAACGATCGATATAAAGCTGTCTTATTATTATATTGGTCATTTCAGCCGCTTTATCCACCCCGGCGCGAAGCGGATCCTCGTCTCAAAGTATTCGCCCGATATTGAGGCGACCGCTTTTCAGAATACGGACGGCGGCAAGGTGCTCATACTGCTCAACCGTTCGGAGAGGGATGTGGAGTTTGTGCTCAGCGTGGATGGATTAAACAGCGATAAGATGAAGTCTGGTAAGCATTCCATTATGACGTGCTGCTGGGAGTAGGAAGATTACCAGTGAGATTGTGTCCTGTCTATTGGACGGCATCCGGAATCTCAGATACGAGGAGGGAGATTATGCGTGAACTGAGGACAAGAGAGGATGTGGCTCTTTTGTTGCTGGACTGGATCCGGCCGTTAAAGGCGCACTACAGTGCCGGCGGTGCCTTTCTGAAAGTAGGAAATACGTCGGCACACTATGGGGAGACTTCCATTCGGATGGAGGGTTATTCCCGTATATTATGGGGGCTGGGACCGCTGTTTGCCGGTGGGAACACCCATCTGCCGCAGGCGGCGCAGCAGGAGATCGAGGCGTGGAAGATCCTCGCCCGAAACGGTCTGATCCATGGAACCGATCCGTCACATGCGGAGTACTGGCTGGATCTGTGGGATTATGACCAGAAGATGGTGGAGACGGCGGCCATCGCCAACGCGGTTTTGCTGGCGCCGGACGTATTCTGGAATCCCCTGACGGATGTGCAGAGGCAGAATGTATATAACTGGCTGAACCAGATCAACCACCACAGACTGTACGACAATAACTGGCGTTTTTTCCGCGTGCTGGTCAATGTACTGTTTCAGAAGCTAGGGCTGCCCTGCGATGAAGCTGCCCTCAAGGATGACCTGGGAGTGATCGAGCACTGCTACGAGGGGGATGGCTGGTATTTTGACGGACACCCGGGGCAGAAGGATTACTACATTCCCTTTGCCATGCACTATTATGGATTGATCTATGCGGTTCACAGGAGGGATGCGGAGCCGGAATACTGCGGGGAGCTGCTGCGCAGGGCGGTGCTTTTTTACAGGGATTTTATCTACTGGTTTGACGCTGACGGGCGCGAGGTTCCCTATGGGCGCAGCCTGGCCTACCGCTTTGCGCACAGCGCGGTCTTTGCTGCGATGGTGTATGTCGGCGCGGATGTGCCCCTGGGAGAGCTAAAGCATTTGCTGCTGGGTAATCTGCGCTATTGGCAGGGCAATCCGATCTTTGACTGCGGGGGTATTCTGACGATAGGATATCAGTACCCGAACCTTTTCATGAGTGAGCGGTACAATGCTCCCGGATCGCCCTACTGGGCTTTCAAGACATTCCTGATGCTGGCGCTCCCAGAGGAGCATCCCTTCTGGAAAGCGCAGGAGCAGCAGCCGCAGCTCTGCGCAAAAAGACTGTTGGCGCATCCGAATATGATCGCAGTACATGAGGAGAGCGGACACACGCTGCTGTACCCCACTGGACAGCACTCTGCCAACATGGGGAACACGGCGGCGAAATACCAGAAGTTTGTCTATTCAAACCAGTTCGGTTTCAGCGTGTCCCGGGGAACACAACTGGAGGACGGCGCTTTCGACAATACGCTTGCCGCCGCGGGGACAGAGGACGATCTCTGGAGAATGCGGGACAGTACAGAGCGGTACGAGGTGACGCCGGCGTTCACGAGAACCCTTTATGAGCTAATGCCGGGCGTCAGGGTGGAGAGCCAGATCATTCCTATGGACAGGGGGCATTTCCGCGTCCATTATGTGAAGACGCAGATACCTGTGAGACTGGCTGACGGAGGGTTCGCGGTGCGGCTGGAGCAGGGGCTGACACGCTCTGACGCGTCTATGATCCGGACAGGAGCGCATGAGGTCTGCTGTGATTTCCCATGGGGAAACGCGGGCGCGGTCAATCAGGACCAAATGGGGGAGACCGTTTCGGTGATACCTTTTCCCAACACGAATCTGATGTACGGCATCACAGTGATCCCCACTGTCCTCTACACGCTGGAGCCGGGGGAATACCGTCTGGTCAATTATTTTTACGGTGACGCACAGAAGCTGGAAAAACCTGTGCTGCCTCCGCAGTTTCGGGCAAAAGAGCGGGGAAGATGGATATGAGTCTTTGTGCGGAATCGTATAGAAATTTGCCGCAAAAATAGTGCGTTTTTTGCGGCATCAGCTTTATTAACGCCTCTGACACCGTGGCATTATTTCCAAACGGCAGTATATAATCAGCAACCCATTCTAAAGCATCATGGTTTATTTGCATGTCGATCATCCCGCCGCCTGTTGAAAATGTCTTTAGTCCGCTTGCAAGCAGACATTCACTTTCACAGCGTTTGACACCTATGTCCGTCAGTTGGATTTTTATGTGGGAATCACCTTTAACCGCTGTTTTTTCAAGATATTCCTGAATTGACGCAGGAATAGGATATTTCCCTTTTGGATAGGGCTTTTATATTAACGCACAATACATTGCCCTGCCGCATTATATACCAAACTCGGCGCATAGTTTCCCGAATCGTGCCTGTTCCTTCTCCTTTACCGCTTTTGACAGATCGTTCATGCAATGATGGATGACATCCGCATCTTTCAAGACCTCATCCATCGGACCGTCCGTAGCCAGCTTGTCACCATGATGATATATAGCTGAACAGATCAGCTCCGTTTCTGTATCATCCGTCAGTTTAAGCTTACCCAATATCTCCCTCGCAAGATCTGCACCTTTATGCTCATGTTCGTCATAAGAACCAGTCTTATAGGCATGAAGGTCGTGCAGCATCGCCGCCATTGAAGCAATCTCCGGATCAAGCCCCCTTTTCTTAGCAATCATCGTGGCAGCGAGGGAAACTCCGTAAAGGTGTGCGATTGCCGAATTCCTCTTGTCCACATCATCCATCCTGTTAAGTTCGCCATCTACATATTTTCTCAGTTCTTTTAGTCTTCCCATCTCATATTTCCTTCCGTTCCTGAAAACATTACATGACAGATTTATTCATAACCTGTCAGGAGTCTGATAAATATTTAATCCTGTTAGCACACTTTGTATTAGCAGAAAGTGTCTGTCACCTGTCCAGACTGGAATACCATGCTTAAGAGCAATTGTTGCTATAATGGCATCTGAAAAAGGTATGGAAATTCCTTTTTTTCGAAGTTTGTATAAATTATCTCCCAAAGTCTGCCAGTCAGGAATCTCCAGATTGAATTCATCAAATGCCTCAAGCATTGTTGTAATATTTGCGAAATCCTTTGCTGATACCGCTCCATGAAGAAGCTCTGCCCGCACAACACCACAAACAGCTATGTCTTCATTAATAAATACATTTTTAAGGTCTTCTGTGGGATTATTCCAAAAATTAATAAAAATATTGGTATCTGCAAGAATCATCAAATCATGCTCCTCTCCCTCAGTTGACTGACTGCTTCAGCATCAATCTGGATTTTTCCGGCCGACTGCATAAAGCGCTGTTTTTTTTCAGCTTTCGTCATTGGAACATTTTCTGATATGGTCGATGTATTTTCGTTTACATCTTTAAATCCGGTAATAGATACTATTTTCATTTTATCTATCATGTCAATCAATATCCTGATGCCGTCATCTGTCATTTCATCTATTCTGCGGTATGCTTCCTGTTGCAATGTCATAATTCAATACCTCACTGTCAATCAAATGGTTTGAAACGATTTTATTATAACATGTTTCCGGTTCTCTATCCACCAATTTTTAAAGGAATGAAAGAATTGAAATGAAGAAACATTTTATTCATTAACTCCACATCTGGCAAATAATCCAAACAACTGTTTTGTATATTCACATAAAAAGATCATTTTCATCTTTTTTTATATACATAATTTTCCAATTGAAGTATAAAATTAATTTCTTTGGATAATTTAACTGCACATTTCAATCCCCCCATAAACAAATTTAAAGAGAGAGCAATAACACTACTGTGCTACATACTCCCTCTTTATGGCTAATTTTAATGTTGTCTGCCAACGACCAGCTATACACTGGTAAGAATTTCGGGTTTTAGTGTTGCCCGCCAACAATCAATAAAAAATTGACAAGTATATCAGATTTGAGTGTCAGCCCGCTAGAAAAGCACGCTTTTCTGCTATTATTATATGGAAATCCAATTTTTATGTCAATGGAAAAATTTATTAGTGAATTTCATCTTTTCCCTCAAATATATGATAGAAAGTGGAATGCTTATACGTTAAACTTTAACGAATAATTGCTTATACATACCCCGCATCAGTATACTGACGTTTAGTCCGTAACTACTCGCCAAAGTCCCGTTTTTCAAACAGTTAAAGGGCAGAAAACAACTTCGGGAGAATGCAGTGTTGTTTTCCAAAACTTAACCACTACCGGTTAAAACTGGTAGGTTCAATATGCTGCTAAAGCAGTCTAAAGTGTACTCCCTAAAAGTTATCTTTTTTCTTTATTTCTTATCCCATCTTAAGGTTATGTATAAATGAGCTATTTTCTGTAATTTCTCATCATGTTCATTTTACGTCCTTATGCTCTATTTTTCTAAACATGAAGTTATGGGATTGGTCTTAAGGCGAAACTTTTAGACCAACCCCATTATACAGACATTAATTCGAAAAACTCCTGCATTTTGCGCATAATAATATCTTAATTCTTGCTAAAAAAGAAGTATTTCTCCTAAGACACGAACTATTTTACACTACTCGATCACTCTCTTTTGTATGGATTCGTGTGCAAGTTCATTATACATGAGTAAGTGCTTTGTGTGTTATTTTGATAGGAGTTATAATAAAAAATGCACTTTATTTCATACTCTCATTTTTCATTGATGCACTATTTTTATTTGTTTTAAATTCATCAATATTCCTCCAAGATGTTTTCAAAATACTCAAAGGCTATTCCATATAAAATTTCTTCATCTTGAGTGATACTTCTTACATGTGCTCCTACGGTTCTTGATCTACTCAAAATATCCATATATGCCTCAAACTTACTTTTATCAGGGAATATCACAGCATAATTTTTCCAGTCCTTATCCATAATTGCTTTAATTTGTGAAAAATATAATTCTTCTATTGCTTTTTTTAGGGATGATGCATTTAACAATTTCGTTTTTTGTGTTGTATCTGTTGTTGTTTTTTCTGCTATAGATATTAATTGTTCCTTAGCTTTTTTTCCATATTTTACTTGTAACGAATGCAAAATGATACTTCTTAATTTTTCTTCTATATTATCCCTTCTTACATTAATTCTTGCACGTTTGTCTTTCTGTTCATTTAGTGTGGCATCATAAATAAACTTACTCTTTATGTATTCCTCTATTGACTTTATTCTAATAAAATATTCTCCATCCGCTTTTTCTATTAAGCAATATCCTATTAAATGCTGTATGCCTTTTTCTCCTAATGCTATTTCTTTTTTGAATGCATTTCTTCCATCTAGTGCCAATCGTTTTAACAGTTCAAATTCTTTCGGATAATAATTTTCTATAACACTTAATATTTGTTCTATAATACTTGTCATGCCTTGTCTATACTCATCATATTTTGACATATAGTTATATCTTGAAATTACTGTTGGACGCTCAATTCTTTTATCATTTAATTCATTATTTATTTTACTGCACACCTGTCTGATCAAAAACGGGTGCCCGCCATAATCTTCCATCATTTTTGCGAAAACGGTATCTTCAAAAGAAATTCCTAATCTTCCTCCAATACTTGAAATCATATTTTTAATATCTTCATATTCAAAAAGAGAGGTATATATCGGGTTAAACATACCAAAAATAGGATTGTCATAACCATTTATCGATTGTATTTCAACACACATGGGGTTTACCCCAGCTATAATAAACGAAAAATAATCACCATGCATCTGAATAAGCGTTCTTATTGCTTGCCAAAAATACAAAGCATCATTTTCCTCACTCCACCATTTAGAAGGCGATGTTGTATAACTTATACTTTCTATTTCATCTAAAATTACCAATATTCTTCTATTTTTAAGCAAAGTATATATTTCTTTAATATCACTTATAAAACTTTGTACCGCATTTCCTGTATTATACCTTTCTTTTGTAGTATCAATCTCATACTTTGTATCAAAAATTATATTTCCATTTTCGTTTTTTTCAACAGAATATTCATCTACGATTGTAGTCACAATATGTTTTAAAAATTCATTCCAATGAAAATGATGACTGCTTGAACAATCAAAATACACAGCAACCCCGTCTGCCTGTGCTATCCTCAATTTAAGCAAATTTAATATGGATGTCTTACCTATTCGTCTGAGTCCGAATAGACCTCCCTCTTCACCTTGCTTATATCTGGCATATAATTCCGAAATAATATTCGTCCTGTCTTTACCAAAAAATAAAGTATCGTTTCTCAATGGTATAGCAATACCAAATAAATCTTTTTCATATAGAAATTCTCTCAGTCTATTACTAAATAGGTTTATAGAAAAATTAGCATTTAATTCATTAATATTAAATGGTACAATAAGACGCGCATCTGGATTTTCAGTTCTATCTATTTTTACCTTTTCGACTATGTTAATATCCCCATCTATTATAAAGCATGTAACTTTATCAAGGCGATTCTTAAATTCAGTATTTGTGACCAGCATAAAGTCAATAAAATCTTTTGTTCGGCTTTTAAAATCATTCATTCCATCTGAACAACATACAGTAAGTAATTCATTCCCTAAATTATACATACTTCGCATTTCAGTGGTTGGTTTAAAAAAAATAACAAGATATTCAGAACTTTTAAATCTCATTTGTCGCGCAAAAGTAATGAGACCAAAATTTGCTAATGTTTTTATTGCATGTACGGTTTCATTATTACCCCCAATTGTTAATTGCTGTCCGTTAACTTTTACAATACCAACTTGATTATCCATAGGTTTCTCCCTCTAATATTCATATATCGCTTTTTATATACACAACATTTAAAACTATTTATACAATTATAAAAAATCTTGAGAACAAAATTAACTGAAAGTAGTTAAAATCAATATTTTGAAAGCTCTCATACAAGTACAGAAGTAAGCATAGAAATGACATGTCATAGGAAAATTAGGCTAAATTTTTCCAATAACATCATATGGAAAATAAAAAATATATTTTCTACATTGTCATATTTCTCTGCCAATACTATAATACAGATAAACAGAATTGCTTTAATATCTTACATAATAAAGTTATTACACCGTTTAAGCATATACAGTTTTCAATGCTAAAGATAATTTCTAATTATCGGTTGTTTTTTCCTATTGCCATATCTGGAGTATAACAAAATACGTTTTTTGTATATTGTTTTTGTATTTATATACTAAAATATTTTGTATTATTTTAGCATTTTTTGTATAAACGAACAAGGGACAGAATTGACCAATGACCTTATTTGTTAATTAATCAACAAATTAATGGATTAATTTTATGTGTTTTTCGATTCTGACTAAATAATCTTAATAAAATCTACTAATTTTCTCATTAAAAAAACGTCTACAACAATCACTGTAGACGTTCTTTGAAATATATTAAAAAACACTTGTATTATCAGAAGTTGAATTTTAATCTGTTCCTTTGCAAATCAGCGTTGATCATCCTTTTGATAGCATTAAGACGCTCTTTCGTAACATCCATCTAATTCCTTCCTCAATACCTAATACCTTAATATTTTCTGATAAATTGCACATTGTCTGTAACTTTCCTTCCAGCTCAGTTGTCTTTATCATTCCACATTTTTCTGTAAGTATTTGTTTCTTTTGATCCAAACTTGTTTGGGAAAGCAACTTTTCCAGCATGGAAATCAATGTGTCTTGAGAGTCCTTTGTATACTTTCCGACATTATCCTATCCGACATTCCCTTCCTCGGAATGCAAATCCGTATCTGCGTATTTTCTCCGGCGCAAATCCGCGTGATATAAGCTCCGTCTCATATCTTTTCTCCGCAATCTGGCGGTGTGCTGCCGCGAGCGTGTCTTCAAGTGTCTTCTCGTCCTCGTCCGGATCAAGTACCTTGAACTCGAATATGAACGCCTTCCCATTTTTATCAACAGGTTCCAGCATGACATCGTAGCGGCCGTATCCGCTCTCGCGGTTTGACCTCACGATATACGTATCTGCCATGTTTACAACCATGCCAAGCACAAAGCCATGATAAAAACGCTCCGGTTCTGTCTGCTCCGACGGCTTATTTCCGCTGTCAAACGAACTGAAGGTATTCAGGGCTACTTTATTCATAAAAGTGTTCATCTTGCGGACATTATCATGCAGGAGTGCATTGATAAATTCGTTATAATATGTTTCAGTGCTGCCGCCAAACTACCCTTTTACCATATTTTCAAAGATGCTCTCTGCCTCCATGTTCGTCAGTGTCAGGGTGTACACTTTCCTTTTGCGTTCCCCCACATATTTCAGATCCAGTACTTTCAGGTATCCGGTTGCCAGCAACAGACTCCACACTGCACTGACACTGCCGTCAAGCTGGTCAAAGACTATCTTTTCGTCAAGCTCTGCCTCAAAACTTTTTCCCTGCAGGAGTTCCTCCATCGTCTGCTTGATGCCCGGAACTCCGGTCTGCATCAGAGAGTTTACAAGCCCGTTTGAGCTTGTATCCGCCCAGTAATTTTCGTATTTTCCATTTTTTCTGATAAATGATGAGATCGACCATGGATTATAGATATCTGTGTGGCGTCCAAATGTAAAACCATCATACCATTTTTTTACATCTTCTTTTTCGCTTCCAAGTTCCATGTCATCAAGTGCGTCAAAAACTTCTTTCTCTGTAAAACCGAAAGCGGTTGCATACTCATCAGATGTGGTTGTTATCACATCAAGATTATTCATTCCTGTAAAAATACTTTCCTTGGCAATCCGCGTAATTCCCGTGATCATGCCGCGCTCAAGATATGGATTCGTTTTAAATGTTGCATTGAAAAAACTGCTGAAGAAACGGACGGCGCTATTCCAGTATCCGGAAAGCCATGCCTCCTGCATTGGTGTATCGTATTCGTCAAGGATGATAATTACATTTTCCTTATAATAGTGCTGCATGAAACATGCCATCTGGTGAACTGCTCCCACAGCAATGTCACCGGGCATTCCGATTTTTATTTTTTTATAATATTCTTTTTCATTCGTATTCAGGCAGTCCCCATCAAGAAGATAATCGTTCTCATTATAGAGACTGGCAATGACCTCTACAATCTTATTTTTCATCTCTGTGTATTTGTCCGCCTTGATATTTGCAAAAGTCAGAAATATCACTGGAAATCTGCCCTGCAGAGCTCGGTACTTTTCCTTATCTGAATCATTTCCGAAAATCGACAGTCCATCGAACAGGTCTGCCTGGTTTTGGTATTTTCTGGAAAAAAAGCATTCAAGCATACTCATGTTCAGTGTTTTTCCAAAACGGCGCGGACGCGTGATCAGCGTCACCTCCGAACCAGTCTCCCACCATTCCCTGATAAAGTCCGTCTTGTCGACATAAAACGAACCTTGTTTTCTAAGCTTGTCAAATCGTTGTACACCTATATTTACCACAGGTTTCTTATTCATACCTACACCTCCTGCAATGTATGGATGCATCCTCTCATATATCCCCTGCAGCTTTCTCACCGACGGTTCCTTAGTTTCCGCCCTGTGAGATATATTTTTCAATAGCTGTCATGCTTTTTACCCCAAGCCGCTCTTTGAGTCCCTGCACATCTCCCGTTTCCTGATAATATCTTTCCGCAGATATCTCCCGCAGTTTTTCCGCTGAGAGCACCTGCGGACTATTTCCGGCCGCAGAGTATTTTTTTAAGATGCTCTGTATCGATCTGACTGCAAGACGTTTTCCGGCGGAAGTGACAAATAACGGAGACTGCCTGCTGTCTGTTTCCGCAGGAGCGGTTCTGCCCTGGTCAATATACTGATCGAGTTTTTCCTTTGTGCCTGTGTTTATTTTTACTTCTCTTTTCTGGACATAGAGCTGGGAAAAATTCCTGTCATAGTCCTCAGTATTTAATGCGTTCAGTTCGGATACTTTGATCCCCGTATCAAGGATCAGTGCAACGATCGCCATATCCCTGAGACGGTGCTTTTCATGGTGCTTTTTCTGGAAAGCGGAGAGTCCGGTCCCGTTTGCGACGACATCTAAAAAGCCTGTCATATCCGGAACAGTCTCCTTCTTCTCTTTATCCCCGGGCTCCTTTCCAGTCGTTTCCCAGAAAAGCCGCTCTAATGTCTTTCCCGAACAGACGGGGTTGCCGCTGACCGCATGTATATCATTCAGTGTGTTAAACCAGCCATTCAATGCCGTCCGGGCGCGCTGGACCGTGCCATATTCATTTCCTTTATTGATGTTGGCACGGAAATATTCCTGGATGTCATCATATGTTATCTCGGAATAGGTCTGATAATTTATGATCGTTTTTCCTTTCTTTTCCCTTAGGTAGTCATTAAACCGGATCAGCTCATATGCATAGATTATTTTCGTTGCAGTGCTTTTACTCAGATTTAGTATGTATGTCTGGTTCACTTCCGGCAGTTTTTCACAAAGATCCATCAGTTTGTGAGTTTCTGTATTTTCTTTCATCGTATGATATAAGTTCCTTTTCCATAAATTCTGTACGCTGACTGTTTCCAGGAAGTTTACGGAGCCATGCTGCCGCCCAGTCTGTATTTTTTCACAGCGGTTCTGTCAGTTCATAGCATACTTTGTAGGTTCCGGCAGATAAGAGACAGTTTCCGTCCTGAATATTGGAAAACAGGGGATTTGTCCCGTCATCCATCACTGACGCGGGTGCCAGGGGCAGCCGCAGTTGCGCACTGCCGCCAAACGGAACTTCCACCTCCAGTTCCACATGTGCAGGATCCGTCAGATGCCATGCGCATCTGTAAAGGCCGCAGGGAGAATCATAGGATGCGCTTACGAATCGCAGTTCCCACTTCAAAAGCGGCTCAAACACAATCCTGCGCAGTCCCGGTGCCGCGTCTGTCGTGTTGATGCCCGCCGCGTGGCGGAACATCCACTCCAGTATGGAACCATAAGCATAGTGGTTCATGCTGTTCATGCCGATGCCGGAGATCGTGCCGTCCGCTAACAGGCTGTTTCACCGCTCCCAGACTGTGGTCGCCCCCAGCTTCACCTCCGAGAGCCAGCCCGGATATTCCTCGTTTAACAGCAGCCCGTATGCGATATCGTCCATGCCATGCTCCGTCAGGATATTACACATCAGCGGCGTTCCCACAAAGCCGGTTTTCAGTTTACCATCATTTTCGTCAAACAGCTTTCGCAATTGCGTCTTTGTCAGCTCCTCGTTGTCTGACAGATGATATTTTAATGTCAGCAGAAGGGCTGTCTGTGTCTTGATACAGCACCGTCCTGTGACACTATAGTATTCTTTCTTTACAATGTCAAACTGTTCGCTGGATAATTTCTGGTATTCCCCGTATTCCTTTTCCAGCCCAAGCACTTTTGCAGCCTTTGCCACCAGGGAGGCGCTGACTGCGTAATACAGGTTTGCGATAAACTCTTCGTCGGTTCCGCCCATAACCTGCTCGGCGCCCTGCACGGGATGATCCAGCGCCAGCCAGTCCCCATAATGGAACACATGGCGCCACCCGTGATTGTTCCCGTCAACCCTGCGGACATAGTCAACCCAGCTTCTCATACTGTCAAACTGATCCTCAAGTATACTCTGATCTCCATAAAACAGATAAAGATTCCATGGAATGATACAGGCGGCATCGCCCCACACACAGGCGGTGCTCTCCACGCCCGCAGACGGGATCACGTCAGGCACCTTGCCGTCGCGCACGGACTGTTCCTTTGCCATGTCATACAGATATTTTGCATAAAATGCATAGGTATCCTCAAGGTACGTCGCGGTCGGGGAAAATACCTGCGCGTCGCCCGTCCATCCCATGCGCTCATCCCGCTGCGGACAGTCTGTCGGCACATCGATAAAATTACTCTTGAGTCCCCAGCACACATTCTGGATCAGGCGGTTCACAAGCTTATGGCCTGTCTCGATCCTTCCGACAGGCTGGATATCACTGTAGAGCGTAAGCCCCTTAAAATCTTCCTTTTTCAGATCCGACACGCCCTCCACCTTTGCATAACGGTATCCATAGTATGTAAAATGAGGGATCAGCAGATGTTCCTCCCCGTCCGAGATATAGACATATTCCGATTTCGCACTCCTCAGATTTTCATTGTAGAAATTGCCGTTCTGGAGGATCTCGCCTGTCTGCACCCGGATCCGGGTTCCTCTTGGCTCATGCACATGCAGGGAGAACAGGCCGGCAAACTCCTGCCCCAGATCAAACACAGTCTCACCCGCCGGCGTGCGGATCAGCTCCACCGCGTCAAACGTCTCATGCACGGTAACTGGCAGACTCATGCGCTCCGTCAGCTCCCCTCCTGGCGCCTCTGTCAGACGCGCGGTCTCTGCGGGAAGTTCCGGCAGCGTATCGTCCTGCACCTCACCGTCATACAGATTCGAAAAGGTGATATTGCTTCTTGTGACACGCCAGCTCTCATCCGTCCCGACAATCTCCGCCGTCCCGTCTGCATACCATAGCTGCAATTCCGCGATCAGTTTCCACTCGCTGCCGTAAAAACCGCCCTCCCCCGGCTTTGTCGTGAAACCAAACCGTTCTTTGTACCAGCCGTTGCCGAGCAGGACGGACAGGGTTCCGCCCTGCCTGAGCTGCTCGGTCACATCGTAGGTCTGATACTGCACCCACTCATTATAGTCATTGCTGTACGGCGTCAGATATTCCCTGCCGATGCGCGCTCCGTTATAGTATGCCTCATACAGCCCCAGCCCGCAGATGTATAATCTCGCCCGTTTCACTTCTCTGACAGGGTGGATCTCTTTTTCAAAATAGGGGTGGCGTTTTTCTGTGCTGTCACAGGTGATCCACTTTCCAACCCACGGCTGCTGTCCCTTACCGGTCTCAAACCACTGGACTTCGCTGACAGCTTTCTCTCCCGCATCACTCTGCACAGAGATTGTCCAATAATATCTCGTAACCGGATCCAGTACAGACTCCACCTGATATCCCAGACTGTCCGCCTCCGCGTCCCAGCCGGTGTCTGCCAGAATATCTGTCATGGCCTGATCCGAGGCGATGCGGATCCTCGCCTGCGTCTGCCGCTTTCCGGCGGCTTCTCTTACTTTCCACGAAAACACGGTTCTCGTCATCCGGAATCCAAGGGGATTGGTCAGATGATTTACTTTCATATCATAGATTTTCATATCAACATCACAGCTCCTTTTTCATATTAAACCCTTATTTCCAATGTTTCAGTCACAACCCTGCACCGCTTCCATTGTCCTGCCGTGTATTGCCGCTTGTTCATTGCATATGCTGGTAAAAACTGCATACTGGTTAATAATATTCAAATGATTCTCAAACATCATCAGTCTCGTTATGTCAAGTTATACATAAAGACTGCACTTCTATCATCAGCATGAATGTCGTATCCTCCAGATGAAGTGCCCGCTCCTCTTTTTCTTCCCCTGCAACAGCATCATTCTTTTGTCCTGCCTCCTGCAAGCTTTCTTTGTATAAACATAGTATCACAGAATCCCCGGATTTACAATTTAAAAGACATAGCAGCACGACAACTGCCTGACACTTCCTTCCTCAGCCATCAAACATTGTTTATCTGATTTCAAGCTTTATTTTGCCTTCTCTATTTCAGTTTCCAAGCATATAATTTTTAAGTATCATATCACTATTTGCCTGTCATAATTAGTATACCGCATTAGGTTTCAAATATTAAGGAACTGTCGGTAAACAACTTGCATCTGACTTGTCTAATTCTCTATACACTGCGCTGTCGTCGGTGTACGTCCAGTACACCTCAATCCTTCGCCTTGCGTATGAAGATTTATTGCAGAAATCCGGGGGAATACAGAAAACAGACGAAAGAAAAGAGGATAACAGGATGGGATTTTTTGATAAGAAACAATGCGGCATCTGCGGAAAAGATGCCGGAAGACTGCTGGCATATACCCTTAAAGACAATAAGCACCTTTGTGACGAATGTTTCCACAAAATATATACGGGATTCAACAGTCTAAATGCGCAATTCAGTCTCGAACATTACAGGGACCATTACCTGCCATACTATGAAAAAACGAAAAAAATGCGGGAAATATTCAAAACCACGTGCTTTTACGGCGGACTGTACATAGATGCGGAACACAGGCTTTTCAGCATTAGCGACGGCGATTTTGACAATATCATGAAAAAAAATGGCGGCCGGCCATCCGACCGGATGCCTGTTTTTGAGTTCTCATCCGTCACCATGGCGGTCATCCGGCTTGACAAGGTAAAAGTGAATCAGGGCGGCATGCTCGGTCCGTCTGCCGAAGGAAACATAAAACTCCGTCTGCTCTACAGGGACCCGGTTCTTGATTATGAATACAGTATTGCCCCAGGCAAATCACTGCCTGTTGAAAAAAAGGGATTTATCAGCAAAACCCTGACCTACGGATTCCCTGAAAAACTCCTCCCCGTAAAGGACATTTTTGACGAGCTGGTCATCAGGATGCCTGGTCGCTTTTGCATTCGATCCTGACGGAATCACGGATACTGTCATAGTCTTCGCACTGGTATACGGACTCGTAACATACTATATATGGTATTTTACCAGCAGCGATATGGATTCCGTCACAATTGGAGACGGGATTTTGGGAATCCTGTTTACACTGGCTGCCCCACTGCTGGTCATCGGTATTAGCTATTATGTTCTGGCTGCCATTTTTCCGGGCATGATCGGACAGTATATCTTCAGTGGCATTATAGTGCTCGGTTCCTTCGGATGCCTTATTTCCGATATCATCAGTGTCATCAGGATATTTTTCCCCTCCTTTTTGGTTCTTGATAACATTCCGGAATCAGGCTTTCATGACAGTCATTCTAATGACAGCGACAGTTTTTCAGGATAGCGGCAAAAGAACAATACAGGCACACATGGGTTTTCTGCCATTGCAGGAAACCCGCTATTTTTTTGCATTTACCTCTATTTTATCGAATTCCGACGGATATGGACTGAATCCTTCTGCATCCGCCGGCTCCGTGCCACTACAGGGATATCCGTCAGGGCTTACTCGTTCCTGTGGTAAAGGGCTATACATTCATCTATGATGCCCTCGACAATCCGCACCTCCCGGGCTGTAAGCTTATCAAGTTTTTCTGACAGCAGCAGCTTGTCCTTGTCTATAATGTCACCAGTCAAAATATAGTCCGTGCTGACACCGAGGGCAGAAGCTATCTTCATCAGGTTCTCCGGCCGCATCGCTCGTTTCCCTGACTCCGCATAGGACACAAACTGGGTTGTTACTTCTCCCTTTTCTGCAAGTGCCTCCTGTGTCATCCAATGTCATTTAGTTAACACTTATATTCATTAAGTTAGCGTAATTACAACATTCCATTTTCGTTTAGAAATTTAAAAAGCGAGAGGAAAAGTGTTGACAAATAGAGCCAACAGAATTAAACTAAAAGTAATCTAGGAAAATCAAACAGGGAAATGTAAAAGCAAGTAAAATATAAAAGTCTTTTATATAAACTTGCTTTTTTTGTGTCTAAAAACAGATACCTGTTAACTTAGGAATAACTTTCCAGTTATCATCAGACAGGGAGGCGTAGATATAATGAACGAAAAGAATGTACCCGACATAATAAAAGCTGAATTAATTTCAGCCATATCAGAAGCGATCGCTAATCCAGACAGGGAGTTCGGTGAACAGGAATGCAATTTTTTACGTAAACGCAAACTGACCGCAGAAAAAATGGTCAGACTGTTACTGTCAATGCAGGGAGGAATTCTCAACAAAGAACTGTATGAAGCAGGGATCAGTGTCACGGCGTCCGCATTCGTCCAACGGCGCAGTAAACTTTCATATACGGTTTTGGAGGAGGTTTTAGAACGTTTTAACACGGTCAGTGAAGATGACAGGACTTACAAGGGATACCGTGTTTTTGCCGTTGACGGAACAGCCGTCAATATGGCAAGGAACCCTGAATCAAGCAGTTTTGTTTATAGCGATTATAACCCTAAAGGTTATAACCAGTTGCATGTAAACCCGCTGTACGACGTGCTCAATAAGACGTATCAGCATTGTGTGATACAGCCACAGCCGCAACAGGACGAGATCGGCGCACTGCTCTTTATGCTTGCATGGTATGATTATAAGGGAAAAACATTGATTGTTGCAGACAGGGGGTATGAGTCATACAACGTTTTTGCACATTTAATGGAAACTCCCAACACGGATTTCCTAATCCGTGTAAAACAGGACAATTCCGCAATGCGCGATATCAAGAAACTGCCCATGCAGGAACTTGATGTCGATATCTCCTGCACTATTACCACCACGCAGACAAATGAGGATAAGAAAAACGGATATATCTTTATACAGACACATAGTGATAAGAACCGTGCATACAGCAACAAGACAAGGGCAGGACGCTGGGATTTCCCGTCACCATATACAATGAAATTCCGTGTGGTGCGGTTTATGTTGGACACGGGTGAGTATGAAACGCTTGCCACAAGCCTTCCACGAAATTTTACGCTGTCGGAAATCAAGGAATTGTATCATTCCAGATGGGGAATCGAAACTGCCTTTCGGGAGCTTAAATACGGACTGGGGCTTGTAAACCTGCATGGAAAAAAGGACGACTATGTAAAACAGGAAATATTTGCCTCCATGATAATGTCAAATTTCTGTAGCCGTATTGCAGGCAGGGTTGCCATACAGCAGAAAAATGAAAATATCCATGAGTACAAGGTCAATTTCAAAATGGCGGTCTATCTGTGCAGGAAATTTTTCCGCGCGGAAAACGCAGATGCAGAAAAACTTTTACGGGATATGGCAAGATATACTGAGCCCATTCGTCCAAACCGGCAGGACACGCGCAATATAAAATCAAAATCGTTCGTGGGATTTGTTTACCGTGTACTAGCATAAAAACATACAGACAGCAGGAAAACCCCTTAAAGGTTTTCCTGCTATTCTGTATTCTGACATTTCAGAGCCTGTATTTTCTTTTTTGCCTGTTTATAGCGGTTGCGGAGTACATTTTTCTTTGCGCCTACAATTTTTTCCAGTTCATAGACCGTAAAGGCTTCCGTATCGATATATTCAACAAGAAGTTCGTCAGTCAGTTCGACATCTTCATAATAATAAATTTTGCGTTTCCGCGCTTTCTTATCAGCCTGTCCGCTTAGTAGCAATACTTCTTTTTCAAGTTCACGTATGCGCCTTAAAAGCCTGAAAAAGAGTTCCCCTGATGCATTCAAAGAATCTGCATTTTCACTGTCAGTAACTATAGTTAACAGTTCTGAATCTGACATTTTCATTAAGTTAGGGCTTTTATTTTTTTCCGATATCTGTCTGGGCATAATGGTAACTATCCTCCATGATTTATTAACCTTTTCAATGGTAACTATTTTCCAAATATTTTACCCGAAGAAAATAGGTAATTAATTTTTATTACCAATATTACTATTGATTTCACGCTGAATTTTGAGCAATAAGCAGTAATTTATGAATAAAAAAATTTAACCGCAAAACGGAGTGGTAATTATAATATTAAATTTATTACTATAATAATATCCTTTTTCACTAAAAAGCGCAACAGATTTTTACCAAAACAGATTGCCAGTAAAATACACCGTCCTTACGCAAACCGATCACAAATGCCTTTATAATTTCAATGCAATTTCCATCAGTTCAAGAAGAACAGAACGTTTTTCTTTTGGACAGGAAAAATACAATTCTTTGAGTTTTTCTGGAATATAATCTTTTTCCTCGCATTCCCCCAAGATCAGATAATTCAAATCCGTGCCGAGTATACTGCATGTTTCTATGAGATTTTCCATGGAAAGACCTGCCTGCCCACGTTCAACCCCTCCATAATGTTTGATTGATACATTTAATTTTTCTGCCATTTGTTCCTGTGTTAAGTTAAACATTTTTCGTTTCTTTTTCAAACGCATACCCATTTTAATCCTATAATCTTCCATATGATAATCAACACCTTTCATGTAAAATATAACCTTATAGGTAAAGTTTACACATAATTAATTGTCTGCAAAACCACGCTAAAGGTATTGAATTATATAACCTTAAAGGTTATAATTTGAATAGCATGTCAGAAAATGTTACACTCTCCCCTGCCCTTTGGCAGGGAGCAAATGCATACTGGAAATTTCATAGGAAAGGGGGCAACGTATATACATAAAGGATTCTGACAGTATGGTATTTGAACTCATTGACAATTGAATAAACAAATGAGGAAGGAGACAAAGGAATGGAAGAAAAAACAGTCCGGAAAGCATAAGGGAGGATATGGAGGACGTACTGAACATTGTGCAGTTGCTGGTGGTATCATTAGACGACAATGAGGAGGACAGCCATATCATACGGAGTGTGCACGTGATACAAAAAATGATAAAGGCAGTCATAGACAGGATATGATCATAAAAATGATTCGGACAGAATAACTTAACAATTGGGTGGTATAAGGAAACTGATAGATTAGGAAAAATATAGTTTATCAGTTTCCTGAAAATACAGTAATGCAAATAGTTGCAGACTGCTACATACAGTGATATAATGCAACTAAAAGAAACCCATAATACAATAAGTTGCAGTGGAGGAAAAGAAAATGAAAAAGAAACTATTAGTTATAATGGGCTTAATCATGATTGGGCTGACAGCGTGCAACAGTGATGAAGAAAAGGCAGTCATAAATATGGTGAAAAACACAAAAATTGCAGAGAGTACGGCAGAGGAGAAAAGTACGGCAGAGCAGGAAAGTACAGTGTCTGAAGAATATTCAACAGATGAGGACGGTACGGATGAGAATGAAGTTCCAACGGCGGCATCAGACCCAACGCCTGAAACAGAAGAAACGGAGCAGGCAGGATATACAGTAGAAACAATAGACAAGAAAATGTATGTCAAAGAGTGGTGCAATACATACATGGGACCGGATGAAAAGGCATATGAGTTATTCGGTGAATGCAATAAAGGGGAATTAGTGCATCTTACCGGACAGGTAAAAGAGGAATCAAACGAATCAAATTGGTATGAATATGAGGTAGAAACTGGGGATAAAGGGTTTATCAGCGGAGAGTATTTAGTAGCGGAGAATCCGATGAAACAGGAGACAGCACAAAAGTCGAGTACGCCGAACCAGACGCAGACACAGACACCAGAACAGACGACTGGTACACCGAATACAACAGATGCAAATGGGGTGCAGGCTCCTGTAAATCCATACACGGGTGAGGTAATGAAACCGGGTGATAGTTATATTAATCAGACAGGTGCGAAAGTTACATATTTGGAACATCTTTAACGGGGAAGCAATGGTAGGAGACAATAACTAAGGGACAGTCCGAAAGGGCTGTCCGCATTCGTTTAATGGGTTATGGCGTTAACAGACAGTTATGTATTAGAATTACGGAAACAATCGGCAGTCAATTTTAATGCCGTAATCTGTTTATCGGTCAGTCCGTCGAGATATAAGACATTTCTTGTACTGCTGTCAATTCCAAGCAGATAATCAACGGATACCTTGTAAATTGCTGACAGTTTAATGAAAATATTAAGCGACGGCTGTCTTACATTGGATTCATATAATCCTATCATGCTGACAGAAACACCAGTACGTTCAGCAACGACTTTTCTTGACAATTTATTTTGAATACGTGCAGATTTTAGTTTATCACCTAAATTATTAATCATAGCGATACCTCCTTACAAAAGAATATAAGAAAACGCACTTCAATAAGTTGCGATACACAACAAAATGTAGTATAGTGTGAATAAAGCAACAAAAAGTAACCAATGAAAAAATGCGGAAAGAACCGCTGATAAACAACAAAAGGAGTCTGCCATGAAAAAACAGGATTTAACAAATGATGAACAGATGGTTCTGTCTTATTTAGTCTTAATTGATGCATACGTAAAACGAAGTAACACTTCGGACGAAGAAGAAGAAAATTCGTTATATGACCAGTTTACACAGGTATTCGATGGAATGGACGAGAACGGCGATGATGAACAACAGTGTCTGTTTTATGAAAACTTAATCAGTCTTAATAACAAAAAATTTATAGTTTTTGAAGACAGTTCGTACAAGCTTGATGATATGCAATATGAATTTGATTCATTGAAAATAAGTGCAAAGGGAGCAGACTATGCGCGGAAATATATGAAATTGGACGAGGAAGAACTGAAAATTGCCATGAAAAAGATACCTGCGTTGAGGTTGCCGGATATTGCGGATTTATGTAAACAAATCAACAATAATGAATTATTTAAGCTTTTTACTACACTTGTATCAGCGATAAAAGCAATATTGGGAATTGTAATAAAATAAATTTACTGTTTTGTATACTATATTTCCACTATTTTCATAAAATTTGGAACTAAAACAATGAACATATTATTAACAGTAACAATATATGGATTTCTGTAAATTTTTATGTAGAATTTAATTTTTGACAAACATTAATTGTTGGATATGTTTTCGATAGTGATATTTAGATAAATTAAGCTCATTACTCAAAAATGGAGTAATGGGCTTAATTTAATGGTAAAAAATGTTAAGTAAATGACATTGCTGTGTCATCCCCAGTTTTTTCCGCCGCTCCATGATCCTTTTTCCTACCTCATTCAAATACAGTTCCAGATCTTTCATTTTGCTACCTCCTGTTTGTTGTTAAATTGTATCAACAGAATCATTGAAATTTAATCGCTATCTGTTGACAAGTTACAACAATATGATATAATCTGCTGGATTAGACTTATCTACCTTTCTCAGACACCAGACAGGAAAGACGGAAGCTGAATCCTCCATGTATACTGTTATCATGTGTTTTCGCGGAAGCAGAAGCCTGCAGTGCATGTGTTATAATTAATATATAATTTACGAGGAGGTTAAAAGAAATGACAGATAAAAGATTTCAACATTTTCCCAGCGGAAATAACAATATAACTACGATACTACAGCCACCAGTGGCGGCAGAAGCTATGCAGTCATCCTGTCCGTCTTCCGTGACGGCCATGCAAAAATTTATGTTTGAGTTCGGCAGCGACGGGAACATCCACTCCGTTTCCTTTTTGGGAAATCTTTCCCATGAAGATATCCGCCTGATGCTGGAATCCGTGCGGCAGGAGCTTTATGCGGACTGCGGCAGTGCCATACATTACATTTATATCTGGAACGGAAAAATATTCCGTATTCCAACCTCAAAACGGATATGTATTCGTTAAGCCATCAGGAAATCATGGATCGTGCAAACCGTTTTCTGCAGTCATGTGATTCGGAAGGCTTTGATGCCCGTATCTGCAAAAACAACAATTACTATTCGGTAACGGACCAGCAGGTAAGGACTCCTGGCGGCGGATGCGAGGGCTGTTACTATGCCGTGCGGAAGTCTGCAGACAACAAAGGCTTCCAATATCGTATTGTCGGGCAGACATATGCCTGCAGCAGGCCTGATGACACTGATCATGGATATTTTGCAGTCCGCACAGGCAGGGACAATCAAAAATTTTTTAACCTTGATACTAAGACTGGGGAGCCGGTGTTTCCCAGCTTTGGATGCATAGACATCATGGGGGTCCTGATAAACATCGACAGCATCATGACTTCCGGTCAGGCAAAAAGAATAGCGGTAAAATAATTGTCAGCAGTAAAAAAGAGGGGTGGAGTAATATCTATCCTTCTTTCCATGCCGCCATTTTCAGCCTGTCCTTAACTTCCTCATTTTCCCCTCATCTGCATCATTTTAATAAGTGCTTTTGCGTCACTTTCGAGAAAGTAACGCAAAAAAAGAAAGCCACCGTTATAAGGTAGCTTTCCTG
>JAETQH010000006.1 GCA_021770785.1 Lachnospiraceae bacterium | reverse complement strand
GCAACTGCATAACCTTAACATTCTCAATATTCAATTTTTAAAGCAGCCACCGAAAGATGGCTTATTTGTCGTGTGCTCAAGGTAATGGATACCCTCTACTTCTCATTTTCAATCTTCCACTCATAATACTCGTCTATATTCTTACTATAATCCCATGCCATATAGAAACCATAAAAATCATCCACGGTAATGAAACCAATCCCGCAGAATGGTTCTCCCTTTGCCGCGTTCAGTATTTTGTCAACTTCCTTCGGCAACCCGTTAGAACATTTCCGGCTAAATTCCCGAAATTTTGCAATATCCATACTTCGTTCTCCTTATGTCTATATTTCATTTATCCCCCGTATCATGAATAATTCTACCATAGTCTCCAAAACCTGTAACCAGCCGCCCAGGCTGATTTTCAACTTATAGTATCTGGCACAGGAAGACAACAGCCGCCTCCAAAATCTGCCTCCCCAGCCCCCGAATCCCCAGCCTTCCGCCGTCTCATTTTCTAACATTCCGGATGCTCCTTCAAGTACTTAATAAACTCCCCCAACTCCACCGGCTTACTAAACAAATACCCCTGATACCAGTGACACCCTAATTCCTCCAGCATCCTCCGGTGCTCCTCCGTTTCCACATATTCCGCAATCACATCAATATCCAATTCCTGCCCCAGTTCCACAATAGAAGAAATAATCTTCTGGCTTGTCTTGCTTTCTGGCATCTTCTTCACCAGCGAACCGTCAAGCTTCACCACATTAAAATAATTAGACTGCAAATAAAGCAAAGAGGTATGGCCCATCCCAAAATCGTCAATCAGCAGAGTATGTCCCAACTGCTTTAAATTGCTGAGCTTGCGGATTACCAGGTCGGTATTGGTTAAAATATCCTGCTCCGTAATCTCTAACCAAAGCTTCTCTGCCGGAATATCGTATTTTTTCAGGCATTCATCAATACAGCCTTCAATATCCCAAAGCAGAGATTTAGAGGTAATATTGACGGAAATCTTAAACTCTCCGTCATACTGCTGTGACGTTTCCCGAATGGCATGGCTTGCCATGTCAAGAAGCTGCCGCTCTAAGTCGGGAAGGATTTTGCCCTCCTTTGCAAGGTAAATAATCAAAGGCGGATAAATAAAGCCGTAAAGAGGATGCTTCCACCGCAGCAGCGCCTCCGCACCAATACAGTGCCCCTTATGATCCATCTGGGGCTGGTAGAGCAGGTACAGCTCTCTTTTTGCGATGGCGGATTTCAAATCCGAGAGCAGCATTCTTGAGATAAGCCCCATACGGTCCATACGGTTCAAAAAATTTGGCATCTCGTTTTCTTCCTCAAGGGTCTGCAGTTCCTTCACGAGAAGAGCTAACTGGTCTTTGGCATACATTTCCTGCGTTTTCTTATGGAGCTTTAAGAAGGGCAGGTAAATTGCCACGCCCATGCAAATGCAGATAAGCTGCAGCAGGCTGCCTTTGATGGAGCCGGTGGCAAGGTAGCCGCTGAAGAGGACCGGAGTGCTCCATATGATTTCCTGCTGCAGCGGAGGCACAAGTCCAAGGGCGGTAACGCCATAGGAAATGGTGTAGCACAAAACCGGAGTCAGCAGAAAAGGAATCATCAGTGTGGGGTTTAAAATAATCGGAATACCGAAATTCAGTACTTCATTTAGGTTAAAAATAACGGTAAAGGAGGCAGTCTTTGCCAGATTGTGCAGCTGGTCTTTGCGGAAAAAGAAAAGCAGTATAAGAAGGACGCAGACGGTAGTACCGCAGCCACCCATCACCACATAGGTATCAAAAAAACTTTTGGAAAAGATTTCTGTGGAGCTGCTGTCAAAGGCGAAGGTAGTCTGCGCCACCGGTTCTAAAATATGGCTTCCATGAAAGCCGAAAAACCATAAGACATGGAGTAACACGGTATAAAGGAGACCGGAGAGAAAGCCCGGCTTTAAATTTTCAAAAATACTGCAGGCGGCATTGGAGACCAGCTCATGCAGGCTGTAGACACCGAAAAAGTAGATGAGACCCTGGTTTAACAGGGTGATGATACCTACGGTAAGCACCAAAGGGAAAATGGTTCCGATGGCGTTGGCGCAGATACTCTCCATGCCGGAGGTATAGGTTTGAAGCGACAGGAAAGAAAGATTTTTTAATTTTGAGTATAGAAAACAGGAAAAAAGCGTTATCGCAAGAGCGGCAAAACATCCGGTTACTCCCACATTTTTCATGCTGAAATGGGAGCTGCCGATGTTAAGCTGCGCACCATAGGCGCCCAGGGAAACAATGACGTAGAGGGCGGTCTTGTCAGAGGGCTCGTTCTTTTCCATGGCAAAGCTAATGCTTAAGGCGATGACCATGGCAAAAGAAAACAGCCCGAAAGTGCCCTGATAGATATTGTCTAAGATGAAATAAAGCCAGGAAAAATGCTCGGAAAGCAAAAAGTTCTGATAGGCCTGAACCGGAAAAATCATCAGCGCATTGGCCACACCTCCTGTTAAGATGAAAGGAATCATCATAGCCAGACCATGGCGCAGTACGGTGAAAAGAAATTGATGTTCTATCTGATAGGCTAACTTCTGTAATTGTTTATTCATTCCTGTAACTCCTCTTTTGAATAAAACTACTATAATAATAGATGCAACATGTAGAATATATAAGAAATTATGGCAATACTTTTCCGGTTTGTCAACGAAATCACGAAAAAGTTTTCGCTAAATTTCGAATTACTAATTGAGAAAAATCTCATTAAGGACGCTTCCTATCCGGTAAAGGTTGTGTTAAGGTTTGGGCAGGGAAGAAGAAAATTCCGCCGCTTCATGCTAAGATGAGGGCATGGAGGTGAAAATGATGTTTCAGGATATTTTAGTCGGTGTTATGGGAATCATCGTTGTGGCGGTAGCCATCTGGGCCTGGAGAATGGATCATTGTAAGGGTGAGGAAGAAGAGAATTCTTATCAGACAGAAAAAGAAGCTGACAGATAGATTTCCCTATTATCAACAACCCTGCATGTTTCTCAATAAAAACAAGCAAACCTCTTGAAATTCCATACAGATAAGATATAATGTTGTAGATGGTTAAAAAATTAACAAGAGAGTGAGCGAGGTAAAACACGATGTATGCTGATGAAAATGTAATTAAAATCAAACATGACGTGCTGTATGAAGTGGCAAAGCTGGCATTTGCGGGCGAGTTAGATGCCAAGAGAGACCACATTGCGGTGGAGTTAATCCCCGGTCCCACACCGCAGTTTCGCTGTTGTATTTATAAAGAGAGGGAGATTATCCGCCAGAGGGTAAGACTGGCAGAGGGTAAGGCTCCGGGACCTGTAGATGACGGAAATATCATTCAGGTTATCAGTTCCGCCTGTGAGGACTGTCCGATTTCCAGTTACACCGTAACGGAGAACTGCCAGAACTGTATCGGTAAAGCTTGTATTAATGCCTGTAAATTCGGGGCGATTGAGGCAGGCAGACACCGTTCCCACATTGATGCGTCCAAATGTAAGGAGTGTGGAAAATGTGCTCAGGCTTGTCCTTACAATGCGATTGCACATTTAAAGAGACCGTGTAAATTCAGCTGCCCGGTAAATGCGATTACATACGATGAGAACGGTATCTCCATTATCGACAGGGAGAAATGCATCCGCTGCGGAAAATGTATTCACAGCTGTCCGTTCGGAGCTATCGGTTCTAAGACCTTTATTGTGGATGTAATTAATGCAATCAAAGCCGGCAAGAAAGTTTATGCAATGGCAGCGCCTGCCACCGAGGGACAGTTCGGTGCGGACATCACCATGGCAAGCTGGGATAAGGCGATGAAAGAGGTGGGCTTTACCGATTTCTATGACGTAGGTCTCGGCGGTGATATGACAGCTGCTTACGAGGCAGAGGAATGGGCAGAGGCATACGGAGAGGGCAAGAAAAAAGTGACCTCCTGCTGTCCTGCATTTGTAAATATGGTACGTCTCCATTATCCGGAGTTAGCAGAGTGCGTATCCACGACGGTTTCCCCGATGTGTGCCGTTTCCCGTCTGATTAAGGCAAAGGATCCGGATGCGGTAACCGTATTTATCGGACCATGTCTGGCAAAGAAATCCGAAGTGGTAGATCAGAAGATTGAGGGAAATGCAGACTATGTATTAACCTACAGTGAAATCCGTGCCATCATGAAAGCGAAAAACGTGGTATTAGAGCCATGTGACAATACAGATCAGGAGGCATCCACCTTTGGTAAGAGATTTGCAAATTCCGGCGGCGTAACAGCAGCGGTAATGCAGAGTTTAAAAGAGTCTGAGAAAACCATTGACGCAAAGGTATGTGTTGCCAATGGTGCGGCAGAGTGTAAGAAAGCATTGCTGCTTATGAAAGCGGCGAGACTGCCACAGGATTTCATCGAAGGTATGGCATGTGAGGGCGGCTGTGTTGGCGGTCCAAGTGCATACGACGACCAGTTCTCTTCTAAGAAGAACCGTGATACCTTGATTGCGGCGGCAGACGGACGTGGTATCCATGAGAACCTTGGCAATTACGACATGGACAGCTTTTCCATGCACAGAGAATAAATAGAACCGCAGGCAGCTTTTTGGCTGCCTGCGGTTTTTGGTGCGCCTTGCGGCGCACGTTTCTAACGGGTGAAAGTCCCCAATCTGCCCTAGTAGTGGGAAGGATATAGCCAAGACCAAGGGTGTCCTATTCATAACAATAATTATGATTAACGCGAGGGGAAGCTGAAGGAAGGTGGAGGCAAATCTCTGGTCTGACGAACAGAAATCACATCAGGCTATAGTTAAGGATAAGGTTGCCGAACAAACTAAAGTCCAATAACTACTCGGAATTAACTATAGTAAATGTGGCAGATATGTGGAGAGAAAGAAACATGTGGTACCAAGGGAGGTCTCGTCAGCAAGTGGAAACAGAACACGAAAAAGTTACTGGAGAATGGCACAGGTGCTCAACCTAGTAATCACAAATAAAATAATAACCAAGCTGGGATACACATCCATGCTTGACTATTATCTGGTAGTTTGTGAAAACTAAAGAACCGCCGTGTACCGAACGGTATGCACGGTGGTGTGAGAGGACGGCTAATCAACTAATGGTTAGCCTCCTACTCGATTGCCTGATTAGGGATACCAGATTCAGTATGCCACAAAGAAAAACTTTAGCGGAAAGAAAACAGTGACCACGAAAAAGACGAGTGCTACGTTAAAATCCCTGAAAAAAGGAAAAACATATTATGTACGCGTCCGGGCATACCGTACTTTAGACGGAAAAACGGTTTACGGAAACTGGAGCAATGTAAAAACAGTAAAAATTAAAAAGTAATTTTGAAAGGATGGAGCGCCTGCTTCGTCCTTTTTTCTGCAGTCGCATCTTTCCGAATCTGTATAAATCTGATAAAATGGAAAAACAATAGCATAAAAAGAGAGGGAAACCATGAAAAAAGCAGTGTTTTTTGATATAGACGGCACTATCTGGAATGAGAAAATGGTGATTCCGGAAAGTACGAAGGGGGCGTTAAAAAAATTAAAGGAGCAGGGGCATTACGCTTTTCTCTGTACCGGGAGAAGCCGCTGCAATGTCAGGAGCGCCGAACTGCTGGCATTGGCATTTGACGGTATGGTGGCAGCCTGCGGAGCCCACATCGAATTTCAGGAAAAACGGGCGTTTGAAAGACTTTTGGCGGAGGAAGAATTAAGCCATGCTCTGGCAACATTAAAAAAGTATGGAATGCCCGTGGTACTGGAAGGACCGGATTATATTTATGTGGACGAGACGGAATTCAGGGAGGATCCCTATGTGATACATTTGCGGGAGGTCTTAGGAGGGGCGGTAAGGCCCATAAACGGGACAGAACGCTATGAGGTCAATAAAATGAGCGCCGTCATCGGAAAGGCGGATATGGAGCGGTTCTGCCGGGAGTTAGGAGAGAACTTTGAAGCCATCATACACCGGGCGGAGGGGCTTGTGGAAATTGGGAAAAAGGGCTACTCTAAAGCCACGGGAATTGCGCAGATGTGCCGGCTGGCAGGAGTCCGGAGGGAAGATACCTACGCCTTCGGAGACAGCGCTAACGACTTAGAAATGCTTTCCTTTGTGGCGCACGGCATTGCCATGGGAAACGGGACGAAGGAGGCAAAGGAAGCGGCGGAATATGTGACGACAGACATTGAGGAAGACGGCATTTACAACGGATTGCTGCATTATGGGCTGATTTCCTAAAGAGAAACGGCGGATTTTTTGCTGCTGGCGGCATGGAAAAGCAGCGGGACAGGGAATAAGAGAAAAAAGGCAGATTGGCGAAAGGAGAGAGGCTATGGCAAATATCATGGATTATCTGGATTGGAGAGGGGACTTATCGTTAGAGGCATCGGAGTTTAATGAGGTGGATAACCTCATTTTAGCCCAACTGGTGTATGTGGACTTTACAGGCATTGTGCCGGAGCCGGACAGCGGGGAGAAAATCACCTTAAAAGAGGCATCGGAGCGTTTTTTTGAGACTCATACGGAAGAGGAAATCATGGCGAGGGTTTCCATGACGAAAATGGCGGCGTTTGTGATGAAAAAAATGGCGCAGACCCGGCGTTTTTCTGAAATACAGCTTTCCGGCTACGTAAATGACATCAGCGATGAGGAACAATCCCAGTTTTCCGTGGTCTGTGTCACCTTAGAGGACGGCAGCCTTTACGTATCCTTCTGCGGGACGGACAGCACCATAGTGGGCTGGCGGGAGGATTTTAACATGGGATATCTGTCCGTCACGCCGGGCCAGCAAAAGGCGGTGGAATATCTGAACCGGATGGCGGATTCCGGCTATAAGGTGGTGCGGGTAGGCGGGCACTCTAAGGGGGGAAACCTGTCTGTTTATGCTGCGGTCAACTGCCGGCAGGAGATAAAGGAACGGATTGTACAGGTATACAGCAACGATGGCCCCGGCGTGTCAAAAGAAATGACAGAAAGTGAGGCATACCGGAAAATGCTGCCGAAAATCACCACGATTTTGCCGGAATCCTCTATTGTGGGAATGCTTTTGGAGCATCGGGAGGAATTTAAGGTGGTGCGCAGTACCGGAAACGGTATCCAGCAGCATGATGCCATGTCCTGGGAGGTGTTAGGCACCGGCTTTGTCTATGCCGAACAGGTGGCGGCGCAGAGTGTTTTGCTAGATAAAACCATGAAATCTTGGCTTAACCAGTTGAAGGAGGAGGAGCGGGAGCAGATTGTGGAGACCGTGTTCGGCATGTTGGAGGAAGCCCGGATTAAGACGGTGGATGACTTTTACCATAGCCGTTGGAAGACGGTGCAGGAGCTGATGAAGGCGAAAAGCAAACTGCCGGAGGAAACCCAGAAGATATTTTCCAAGGCATTAAAGCTTTTGTGGAGTGAGGGAAATAAGACGGTGAAAGAACGGATGCGCCATGTGGTGGCAGATAAGCTTGGCAGTGAAACCTAAGGAACTATTCAAAAGTTATTTATTGACAGTTCCTAAAAATCTAAAAAAAGTATAAAATGGAAGAAAATATAAAAAAAAGAGAAAAAATGAGAAAACAAGAGAATTGATAAGAATATATTTTGAAATACCGGAATATATTTATTTGCAGATTGCAAGACAAAAATCTATTATATGACTATCGGTTAGCACTCGAAGTTAATGAGTGCTAATAACCACTCAAAAGAACAAAACAGATTATAATGAAAGCAGGAGGAATGCAGCATGAAATTAGTACCATTAAGCGACAGAGTTGTATTAAAACAGTGTGAGGCAGAGGAAACCACAAAATCCGGTATCATCCTTACCAGCAGCGCACAGGAGAAACCACAGGAGGCAGAGGTTATCGCCGTAGGTCCCGGCGGAATGGTAGACGGAAAAGAAGTTACCATGCAGGTGAAAGCCGGACAGAAGGTCATTTATTCTAAATATGCAGGAACCGAAGTGAAATTAGACGGAGAAGAGTACATTATCGTAAAACAGAACGATATTTTAGCAGTTGTGGAATAAATCGTATTTCTGTGAAAAAACGTCACGGAAATATTTTAGAAAAATCCAAAAGCAGTATTTTTCGCCAATGGAAGTTTTAAAACATAAAAAAAGAAAGAGGTAGACAGATATGGCAAAGGAAATCAAATATGGCACAGAAGCAAGGGCAGCGTTAGGCGCAGGCGTAGATAAATTAGCAAATACGGTAAGAGTAACCTTAGGACCCAAAGGAAGAAACGTTGTTTTAGATAAATCCTATGGCGCTCCGTTAATTACCAACGACGGCGTTACCATCGCAAAGGAAATTGAGTTAGAGGACGCTTTCGAAAACATGGGAGCACAGCTGGTAAAAGAAGTTGCCACCAAGACCAATGACGTAGCCGGTGACGGTACCACCACCGCAACTGTTTTAGCACAGGCAATGGTTCAGGAGGGAATGAAGAACTTAGAGGCAGGCGCAAACCCAATCATCTTAAGACGCGGTATGAAAAAAGCAACCGACAAGGCAGTGGAATCCATCCTAGCAATGTCTTCCAAAGTAAAAGGAAAAGACCAGATTGCCAAGGTAGCGGCAATTTCCGCAGGAGATGAGGAAGTGGGAAATATGGTGGCAGATGCCATGGAAAAGGTTTCCAACGACGGCGTAATCACCATCGAAGAGTCCAAAACCATGCAGACCGAGCTTGACTTAGTAGAAGGTATGCAGTTTGACCGTGGTTATGTATCTGCTTATATGTGTACCGATATGGACAAAATGGAAGCAGTATTAGATGATCCCTACATCTTAATTACCGATAAGAAAATCAGCAATATCCAGGAGCTCCTTCCTCTGTTAGAGCAGATTGTACAGAGCGGTGCAAGACTGTTAATCATCGCTGAGGATATCGAGGGTGAAGCACTCACCACCTTAATCGTAAACAAGCTGCGCGGAACCTTCAATGTAGTAGCTGTCAAGGCTCCGGGCTACGGCGACAGAAGAAAAGCAATGTTAGAGGATATCGCTATCTTAACAGGCGGTCAGGTCATCAGCTCTGATTTAGGCTTAGAGTTAAAGGACGTTACCATGGACCAGTTAGGACGTGCAAAATCCGTAAAAGTCCAGAAAGAGAACACCGTGATTGTAGACGGCGCCGGAGATAAAGCAGCTATCTCTGCAAGAGTAAACCAGATTAGAGGACAGATTGAAGATACTACCTCTGAGTTTGACAAAGAGAAATTACAGGAGAGACTGGCAAAATTAGCAGGCGGCGTTGCCGTTATCCGTGTAGGTGCAGCAACCGAGACTGAGATGAAGGAAGCAAAACTCCGTATGGAGGATGCTTTAAATGCCACAAGGGCAGCTGTAGAAGAAGGTATCATCGCAGGGGGCGGTTCCGCTTATATCCATGCAGCCAGGGAAGTGGCTAAATTAGCGGAGACCTTAGAGGGCGACGAAAAAACAGGTGCAAAGGTTGTCTTAAAAGCGTTAGAGTCTCCATTGTACTATATTTCTGCAAATGCAGGCTTAGAGGGCGCTGTTATCATCAACAAGGTAAAAGAGTCCCCGGAGGGAACCGGATTTAATGCAGCTACCGAAGAGTATGTGGATATGGTAGAAAACGGTATCCTTGACCCTGTAAAAGTAACCAGAACCGCATTACAGAATGCAACATCCGTAGCGTCTACTTTACTTACCACAGAATCTGTTGTGGCAAACATCAAAGAAGAGACTCCTGCAATGCCGGCAGGCGGTGCAGGCGGAATGGGTATGATGTAAAAATAAATACAGATTGCATTGCGATATAGATTGTATTGCGATATAGATTGCATTGCGATATAGATTGCATTGCGATATAGATTGCAATGCGAAAAACGGGAGGTGTGAAAGCACCTCCCGTTTTTGAGTGTCGTTTTTCGGGGGAAAGGGTGTTGGGAAATTAAAAAATTTTTCCGGAAGGATTTCTAAAAAACAGTTTCTGGAAAAGCTGCAAAAATAAAGAATGAATATTCATGAAATAAAAATAAGTTTCCGCCTTTTGTAATAAATTGACTGTAAAATATAGAAATTGATTCTGTGAAACTTACAAAACTATTGTAAAATAAGATGTATTGTGCTACAATTCATTGTAGGAAAAAAGTCATGCACAAGGGAAAGGAAGCAATATGGAGGTTCTGGCGGTATTTGATGCAGGAAATTATCAGAATACGGTGAGTGTGTATGAAAAATATTCTGTGCGGGGAATTATTTGCAGGGACGGAAAGCTTGCGATGCAGTGCAGCAGGGACGGCGAATATAAGATTCCGGGCGGAGGATTAGAAAAGGGGGAAGATTTTACACAGGCGCTTGTGCGGGAGATTTTAGAAGAGACAGGGCTCCATGTGGTAGAAGAGAGTATTTTAGAATTAGGAGAAATCCGGGAAATAAGAAAAGATTTATTCAATCCTGAGAAAAAATATATCTGTCATTCCATGTTTTTTTACTGTGAGACGGGGGAGAGACAGGAGGCATTACAGCTTACACCCAGTGAGATAGCGAAGGGGTATGAGGTGAAATGGGTGTCTCCCGAAAAGATTTATGAACGGAATGCGTTAATCGGAAAAGATCCCTGGATTATCAGGGATACGGCATTTATTAAAATGCTGATGGATGGGAAAGTAAAGTTGCCTTAGGAGAGAAGAAAGACAGCATAGCCAGAAAGGCAGGAGAATGTTATGGAACTAAAGACAAAGCAGAGATTGCAGAAAAACAAAATTACTTTTATCTTGGGTGCGATTATTCTGGGTGCGATAGATGCCTTTACCCTTCTTGGGTTTGCAGATGCCACGGCGAATATGACATTGGTGCTTCTTCGGACGGTAATAAACGGAGTTGCCACGGTTATCTTTTTAGTGGCGTATTTTAAGTACAAAAAAGAGCAGCAGTTCGTGGTAATCAGCATAGTGTGTATGTTGGCGGTGTACGCCCTAACGGTGTTTACCAATTCCCATGTTGTGTTTTATGCGTTTGCATACCCGATTATGCTTGCAGCAGTATTGTATATGGAGGAAAAGCTAATAAAATGCTGTGCCGTCATAGTGAGTGTGCTGAATCTGTCACTTACGGTAAAGACTTTCGTGACAGGAGCTGCCACTCAGGCGGATGCCTTGATGCAGAGCTGTTTTGTCATCTTATTCTGTGTGGTATGTGATATTGTGGTACGTGTGTTGGCGAGACATGCGGAAGAGGACTTGGGCGCCATCAAGGAGCAGATGGACAGCAGTGCAAGAATTGCTTCCGAGATTATGGGCTTGTCGGAGGAGTTAGCGGATAAGTTTGACGTGGCGAGGGAGAGGGCAGAGGTTCTGACGGAAAGTATGAATAACAGCCATGATTCGGTGAAAGAGATTGCCGGCAGCGTGCGGGTAACGGCGGAGGCAGTGGAAGCCCAGACCAGAATGACCAACAATATCCAGGGCAGCCTGCAGAATGCGGAGAGGGAAACAAACTCCATGAAAGACGCTTCGGAGATTTCAAAGGAAGCTGTGGTAGAAGGAGCCGGACTGGTGGCACAGTTAAAGGTACAGGCGGGAGAGACGGCGCAGATAAACCTTGCAACCAGAACCACTACGGAGGAGCTGAATAACCGTATTAAGGAAGTGGAGGTTATCATTGCCAGCATTACAAGTATTTCTGACCAGACTAACCTGCTGGCGCTGAATGCTTCTATTGAGGCGGCACGTGCAGGGGAGGCAGGAAAAGGCTTTGCCGTTGTGGCGGATGAAATTAGGAAATTGTCGGAAGAGACAAAGGAAGCTACCGGAAAGATTACAGATATCATTGAAAAATTGATGGTAAATGCGGAAGAGGCGGCGGATAATATGCAGAAATCCGCAGAATCCTCCGAGCGGCAGAATGAAATGATAGAAGAGACGAGGGAGAAGTTCTCTCTGATAGAGGACAAGGTGGAGACGTTACATGGCGCGGTGTCCCGTCTTACCACTGAGGTGGATGGTATCTTAGAGGCGAACATCCGGATTAATGACAGCATTACCAATCTTTCCGCTACCAGTGAAGAGGTTTCCGCTTCTGCAGACAACAGCTTAGAGGTTTGTGACGAGAGTATGGACAGCTTAGAAGAGCTGAATACGGTATTGGGAGAGATTTACTCCATTTCCCAGCAGATGAAACAGCTGGTGGAGAAAAATTAACAAAAAAGAATAAGAAAATAGGGCTGTGCAGACAGCTCTATTTTTTGGTGGAAGATTGAAAAGGAATATGATATAATGAGCGAAAGCGAGAAGAGCGTGCTTGTACGTTCGACGAGCGACGAATGTGGATTATGTGCTGTTTTTGCACATAATATAATAGGCGGAGTAGATAAAGAAAAGGAGAGGAAACATGGGAGAGAATTTTATTACATTAACCATTGGCAGACAGAAAAATATTGCGCTGATTGCACATGATAATAAAAAAGCAGATTTGATTGCATGGTGTGAAGAAAACAAGGAGATTTTGAAAAATCATTTCTTGTGCGGTACGGGAACCACGGCCCGGATGATTACGGATAAGACAGGCCTTCCTGTGAGAGGCTATAACAGCGGTCCTTTAGGCGGCGACCAGCAGATTGGGGCAAAAATCGTGGAAGGAAAGGTAGATTTTATTATTTTCTTTTCTGACCCGCTGACGGCACAGCCCCACGACCCGGATGTAAAGGCGCTTCTTCGGATTGCCCAGGTCTATGACATTCCCATTGCCAACAACCGTGCGTCTGCGGATTTCATGATTACCTCCCGGTATATGACGGAGGAATATGAGCATGAAATCATTAATTTCCAAAAAAACATCAAAGAGCGTTCAGAAACATTATAGGAGGTTAGGAGTTTCATGAGTAAAGTAGCAGTCGTATCTGACAGTAACAGCGGTATTACCCAGAAGGAGGCGAAAGAGTTAGGGATTACGATTTTGCCTATGCCTTTTTTTGTAGGTGAAAAGACATTATATGAAGACATTGATTTGACACAGGAAGAGTTTTACCGGATGCTTTCTCAGGATACAAATATTTCCACATCCATGCCACTGGTGGGAAGCGTAACGGATACCTGGGACGAGCTGCTGGGAACCTATGATGAGATTGTGCATATTCCCATGTCCTCAGGACTCAGCGGATCCTGCGAGACGGCGCTCATGCTCTCTTTGGATTACGATGGAAGAGTGCAAGTGGTGAATAACCAGAGGATTTCCGTCACCCAGCGGCAGTCCGTGCTAGATGCCATGGCGTTAGCGGCGCAGGGCAGAAGCGCAGAGGAGATTAAGAATATTTTAGAGAGGGATAAGATGGAGTCTTCCATCTATATTATGGTGGATACCCTGTATTACCTGAAAAAAGGCGGTAGAATCACTCCGGCGGCAGCGGCATTGGGAACCTTATTAAAATTAAAGCCGGTGCTTCAGATTCAGGGGGAAAAGTTAGACGCCTTTGCTAAGGCGAGAACCGTAAAACAGGCAAAAAGCATGATGATTGATGCGATGAAGAATGATTTTGAGAAGCGTTTCCGGGATTCAAGCGGGGAGCATATGTATCTGGAAATGGCGTATACCAAAGATTTGGAGGCTGCAGAGGCATTCAAAAAAGAGGTGGAGGCCGCTTTCCCGGGTATGGACATTGTGTTAAATCCGTTATCCTTAAGCGTATCCTGCCACATCGGGCCGGGAGCACTGGCGGTGGCGTGCTCTAAGAAGATACCGGAGTTGGAAGTGTAAAAAGTTTTTTTTAGGAAACTGCCAGAGCGGCAGTTTCCTTTTTTTTCCACACAAGGTAGTTGATGACAAGGGGAATGGCGGCTCCCACCCAGGCGGCGGGGTCTGCAAGGCAGACACCTAAATAGCCAAGTCCAGGGGAAAGCAGCAGGATTGCCCCAAAACGGCAGAACATTTCCACAATGCCGCTGAGCATGGGAACAAGCCCCTGATTCAAGCCCTGCAGGGCGTTCCGGTAGAGGAATATCATGGCAAGGGGCAGATAAAACCAGCTTGCGGCGGTAAGATATTCCATGGCATAGGTAAAGATTTCCTCCGAAGGGTTGCTGACAAACCAGCTCACCACAAATTCTCCGCCCAAAAGGCTGAACGCTGCGGCTACAACGGCAGTTCCCACACAGAGGAAAAAGCCCTGCCGCATCCCTTTGAAAATACGGTCATATTTTCCGGCTCCTAAGTTCTGCCCGCAGTAGGTGGCGATGGCAGTGCCGAGGGTCGGCATAGGCTGGGTGGCAATACTGTTTACCTTGGAGGCAGCGGTAAAGGCGGCGACAACGCTAGAACCAAACACGTTGATGGCGCTTTGCAAAATCATGGTGCCGATGGCGGTAATGGAATAGTTTAACGCCATGGGAATGCCGATGGACAGCATATTTTTTACTCCGGCAGCATCTAAGTAATAGTCACTGCGGGAGGTCTTTAAAATGTCAAATTTGCGGAACATGTAGAGAAAGCACAGTACCGCAGCGATTCCCTGGGCGATTACCGTGGCGTAGGCAGCCCCGGCGGTGCCTAAGTTTACCGTCACAATCAAAAAGATATCTAAAATAATATTTAACGCGGAAGAAAAAATCAAAAAGTAAAGGGGTGTTTTGCTGTCGCCGATGCCTCTTAAAATGCCGGAAACCACATTATATGCCATGGTGAGGAGGATACCGGCAAAAATCACCTTAATATAGCTGTCCGCCATGCCGAGAATATTTTCCGGCGTGTTCATCCACAGAAGAAACTGCCTTGAGGCTGCCACGGTGGGGACGGTGAGAAGGACGGACACGATAACGGTAAGTATCAGGGAAAGGGCTACATAGTGCTTTAACAGGCGGTAATCCTTTGCGCCGAAGGCGTGGGAAACCATAACGCCGAAGCCCTGGGCGATACCGTTGGCAAAGCCCAGCACAAGGAACATCAGGCATCCGGTGGAGCCCACCGCGGCGAGGGCTTCCTCCCCTAAGTATCTTCCGACGATAATGGTGTCAACCATATTATAAAACTGCTGAAACAGATTCCCAAGCAGTACGGGAATGGAAAAAAGCAGTATCATTTTCAGTGGATTTCCGGAAGTCATATCTTTTGTCATTGCGTTGCGTCTCCTTTCAAATTCTGGTAATATTTAAGAAGCAAATGTTAATTGCGTTGTACTAGTATACGAAATAAAATGAGAAAAAACAATGTACTTTTTTGATAAAAACATGTACTTTTTTGAGCGTGAAGGGTGAAGGAAAAACGGCGGGTTTACAGTGGAATGGAGAGAAAAGAGATATGGATATTAACTTAGAATATTATAAAATTTTCTATTATGTGGCCAATTATAAGAGTATCACCTTAGCGGCGGAAAAGCTCTCCATTTCCCAGCCTGCGGTGAGCCAGGCGGTGAAGCATTTAGAGGAGGATTTGTCCTGTGCGCTGTTTGTGCGGACATCAAAGGGCGTGCGTATGACCAAGGAGGGAGAGGTGCTGTTTTCTTATGTGGGAAGAGGGTACGAGACCATACTTTCCGGGGAGAAGAAGCTTCTTGAAATGCTGAATTTAGAAAAAGGGGAAATCTGTATCGGGGCAAGTGACATGACATTACAGTTTTATCTGCTGCCCTACTTAGAGCAGTTCCATGAGAAATATCCGAAAATCCGGGTGACGGTGACGAATGCCCCCACGCCGGAAACCTTAAGGCATTTATCCGACGGGAAAATAGATTTCGGCATTGTCAGCACACCGATTCAGAGCCGCAGCCATCTGAAAGTGATTCCGGTAAAGGAAATCAGCGATATTTTTGTGGCGGGGAAAAAATTCGAGCACTTAAAAGGGAAGAAATTAAGTTATAAAGCCTTAGAGGAATATCCGGTGATGTGCCTTGAGGGGACAACCTCCACTAGGCGCTATGTGGAGGAGTTTTTAGGTCAGGAGGGCGTCACCCTGCACCCGGAGTTTGAACTTGCCACCAGCGATATGCTCATCCAGTTTGCCATCCGGAACTTAGGCATTGCCAGCGTGGTGTCGGAATTTGCAAAGGAGCAGATGGAAAGCGGTGTATTGTTTCCGCTGGCGTTTGAGAAAACTATACCGAAGCGTCACTTCTGTATTGTATCCGATGAACGGGTGCCCTTGTCGGCAGCGGCGGCGATGCTTTTAGACAGTCTTTCGGTAAAAGAAAAGACATAATTCATTGTTATGCCATGTATAATAAATATTAATTTTACTTATACAAAAACATCATGTATAATCAGAAAGTAAAGACGGGGATGCGGCGGTTTTTACAAACTGCCGTTTTCTTGTGCACTTTTCAGGGAAAATTCTTTTTGGAAAACTAGGAGGAATACAAAATGGTAAAAGCAGTTGTTGGAGCAAACTGGGGAGACGAGGGAAAAGGTAAGATTACGGATATGTTAGCGAAAGAGGCAGACATTATCGTACGTTTTCAGGGCGGCGCGAACGCAGGACATACCATCGTAAATGATTATGGTAAATTTGCACTGCACACCCTGCCTTCCGGCGTGTTTTATAATCACACCACCAGCATTATCGGAAATGGCGTTGCCTTAAACATTCCGGTTTTATTCAAGGAGATTCAGTCCATCGTGGACCGCAATGTGCCTGCACCGAAAATTTTAGTGTCAGACCGTGCACAGATTGTGATGCCGTACCATATTTTGTTTGACCAGTATGAAGAGGAACGGTTAGGCGGCAAATCCTTTGGCTCCACCAAATCGGGCATCGCACCATTTTATTCAGATAAATATGCAAAAATCGGTTTCCAGGTCAGCGAACTGTTTGACGAGGAACTGTTAAAAGAAAAGGTAGTGCGGGTGGCAGAGGCGAAAAACGTGCTGTTAGAGCATTTGTACCACAAACCGTTGATTAACACCGAGGAACTGTTAGAAACCCTTCATGAATACCGCAATATGGTGGAACCCTATGTCTGTGACGTTTCTTCTTATTTAGATAAAGCCATCAAAGAGGGAAAGACCATTCTCTTAGAGGGACAGCTTGGAACCTTAAAGGATCCGGATCACGGTATTTATCCGATGGTAACCTCATCCTCCACTTTAGCGGCATACGGCGCTATCGGAGCAGGCATTCCTCCTTATGAAATCAGGCAGATTGTGACGGTATGTAAGGCATATTCCTCCGCAGTGGGAGCGGGAGCCTTTGTCAGTGAGATTTTCGGGGAAGAGGCGGACGAACTTCGGAGACGCGGCGGAGACGGCGGAGAGTACGGAGCAACCACCGGACGCCCAAGACGTATGGGCTGGTTTGACTGCGTGGCAAGCAAATACGGCTGCCGCCTGCAGGGAACAACAGACGTGGCATTTACGGTGCTTGACGTATTAGGCTATTTAGATGAAATTCCGGTATGTGTAGGCTATGAGATTGACGGAGAGGTAACAACCGACTTCCCAACCACCGCTAAATTAGAGAAGGCAAAACCGGTATTAAAGACCCTTCCGGGCTGGAAATGTGATATCCGCGGCATTAGAAAGTACGAGGATTTACCGGAGAACTGCCGGAACTATGTGGAATTTATCGAAGAGCAGATTGGCTATCCGATTACCATGGTATCTAACGGACCGGGAAGAGACGATATTATTTACCGCACGAAATAACAGGGGAATGACATGATAAAAAATATTATTTTTGACGTGGGAAAAGTTTTGGTGGAGTGGGAGCCGGATGTGGCAATGCACAAGTTAGGCTTCGATGAGGACACCGTAAAAGCCGTATCGGAGGCAACCATTGAAACCAATGACTGGAACGAGAGTGACAGAAGTGTTTTAAGCGATGAGGAGCAGCTACAGGTTTTCATCGAAAAAGCCCCGGCATATGAAAAGGAAATCCGCCTGTTCTGGGATAATGTAGGCACAGCCATCTGGCAGTATGACTATGTGAAAGGCTGGATGCAGGAGCTAAAGGACAGGGGATACCGCTTATATATCCTTTCCAATTACGCCAGAAGAACCTACGCCCAGACGAGGGAGAAGGCACTGTCCTTTTTAGAGGATGTGGACGGGCAGATGTTTTCCTTTGAGGTGCACCAGATTAAGCCGGAGCCGGAGATTTATCAGACGCTTCTTGAAAAGTTTGATTTAAAGCCGGAGGAATGCGTATTCTTAGATGACCGTGTGGATAATATCCGCGGAGCGGAGGCTGCCGGAATACACGGAATACCCTTTACCGGATATGAGGCGGCGAAGGAGAAGTTAGAAGAGCTATTAAAGCCGGAATAAAAAAGAAAAGGTAAAAATTTGCTACAAGCGGCAGAAACAGGCAGGGACAATATTTTGTCCCTGCTTTTTCTGTAATTTCCCCTGTTTTTTCTGTTTGATAAAACAAATACAATGAAGCTGATATCTTATGACATTTAAGAAGATAAGAAATACAGGAGGAAGATAGAATGATACATGAGACTATTTATTTATATGAGGGGAGAGAGGACGTGACGCTGACCACGTATCTGCTATCGGATTCGCCGGAAATGCTGGCGGGAAGAAAGCGTCCGGCAGTTTTAATCTGTCCGGGTGGTGCTTATCTGGGCTGTTCCGACCGGGAGGCAGAACCGGTGGCGATGGCATTTAGTGCAATGGGATATCATACCTTTGTGCTAAGGTATACAACCTATGGAGCGGAGGTATTTGAGAGGGGGTTTGAGGGCATGGTGCCGAGAAAGGAATGCCGGTATCCCGCGCCCATGCAGGAGATAGGTCTGGCAATGCTGCAGATAAAAAACCATGCCAAAGAGTGGCTGGTGGATGAAAACAAAGTTGCTATATGCGGGTTCTCGGCAGGGGCACATAACTGTGCAATGTATGCCACCCACTGGCACCTTCCGGTGATAACCGACTTGGCAGGGACAGAAAAGGAACGGTTTCGTCCTGCTGCCTGTATGTTAGGCTATTGCCTGAGTGATTATCTGTATATGAAGGAATATACCAATCAGGATACCGGGGCAACCGCCATGTTTGAAGCTTCTAACCTTTCCTTTCTGGGAGAAAAGAAGGTATCGGAGGAGCGGCTTTTAGAGGTAAGTCCCGCCCGATGGGTGACAAAGGAGATGCCTCCGGTATTTTTGTGGGCAACGGCAGCCGATGAACTGGTTCCGGTACAGCACAGTCTTCGCATGGCATATGCCTTGGCGGAACAGGAAGTGCCCTTCGAGGTACATATTTTTGAAGAGGGAGGCCATGGACTAAGTCTGGCAACACAGGCTTCCTCCGCAGTTTCCTCCCAGATCAATGCAGATGCGGCGAAGTGGGTGGAAATGGCGGATACCTGGCTGAAAAAACGGTTTGCCATAGCATTCGGGGAATAATTGACGGAGAAACACATTGTCATAAACAGGAAAAGGGAGAAAAACCATGGGAAAAATAAGATTATCCGCACTTCTTGGTGACGGAATGGTATTGCAGAGAGAAACAGAAAACAGTATTTGGGGATATGCAGAACCGGGAAGAACTATACAGCTGAAAATGGGAGAGTATCAGGCAGGCGGGGAAACCGGGGCGGACGGCAGTTTTGAGTTCCTGCTGCCGCCTATGAAAAAGGGAGGTCCCTGGGAAATTTCCTTAGAGGACGGGGAGAACCGCATAGTGATACGGGATGTGCTTTTTGGAGATGTTTTTTTGCTGGGGGGACAGTCTAACATGGAGCTGCCCGTTGCCCGTACCTTAGAGCGTTTTGAAACAGAAATCAGAACCACAGAGGAACCGGAAATACGATTGTTTGAAGTGCCGAAGGAATATCTGTTTGGAGAAAAGAGGGAAGAGATTTATCAGGGAAGCTGGTGGAAGGCGAAAGGGGAAGAACTGCTTCTCTTTAGTGCGGCAGGTTATTTTGCGGCAAAGGAACTTCATGAAAAAGAACAGGTGCCCATCGGCCTGTTACAGACAGCTGTGGGGGGAACACCAGTGAAAACCTGGTGCAGTGAGGAAACCATACGCCGCCTTGGGCTTGATGTGGAAGAGTTAGAACAATGTAAGCAGACAGGATACTCAAAAGAGATAGAAACAGAGGAGGCAGAACGGGCAGAACGTTGGTGGAAGGAGGCGCTTCATCCGGAGGCAGAAGAGGAGGGTTTGGCAGAAACAGACGGGCCAGATGGCATACCGGAGAAAGGAAAGAGTGCCGCAGCGGTACATAGCGGGGGGAGTATTCGGATTCCGGGCTTTTTTGAGGGCACGTCTCTTTCCGGTTTTCATGGAGGGCTGCGGTTAAAACGAAGTATCTGGCTTTCAGAGGAGAAAGACTGGGAAAGACAGGAGGCAAAGCTTTATCTTGGGGCGCTTGTGGATGCCGACATTACTTATATCAACGGGGTGAAAGTCGGGGAGACGGCATACCGTTATCCGCCGAGAATTTATCAGGTCCCGGCAGGCATATTACATGGTGGAGAAAACATTCTGGAGATAGAAATGTTAGTCTTTGGAGACGGCGGAGGTTTTATGCCGGGAAAAGCATATGAACTGCGCTTCGGGGAAACGGAGGTTATGGATTTATCCGGCGAGTGGGATTATGAAGTGATAAGGCAGATGGAAGAACTGCCGGAAACGACCTTTTTTATTTATAAATCTGCGGGGCTTTATCAGGGAATGCTGTATCCGCTCCGCAGATGGAACCTGAAGGGTTGCTTCTTCTATCAGGGGGAGTCTAATACGGGACGGACAGAAACTTATCAGGAAGAACTGACTGCCATGATTGCTGACTGGAGGGCGTTGTGGAAACGAGAGGATTTACCTTTTCTCTATGTGCAGTTAGCGGGCTTTTCCGACGGAAAGGAGCACACGGAGGGGACAGACTGGGCAGAACTCAGGGAAGCGCAGAGAAAAACCGGAAACGTACCGGATACCATGATGGTGCAGGCATACGATCTGGGTGAGTACAACGACCTGCATCCCACCGATAAGAAAAGTGTGGGGATACGTCTGGCGTTAGCGGCAGAAAAGCTGATCTACGGCAGGGAGGTCCTCTGCCGGGGAGCGGAAGTGAGGGAGGTTCTCTGGAAAGAAGAGGAAGCGGTGGTAAGGTTCCTGCCGGAAACTACCGTGTTGCATGCCGTGGAAAAAAAAGGAAGCCTGCCGGAGGCATGGAAACAGGCAGAAGTAAAGGGCTTTGAGGTAATCTTCTCAGATGGCAGCAGGAGTGCGGCAGGCGCTGTACTGGCATCTCCCGAAACGGTACGGGTGAGGCTGCCAAAGCAGAAAGAGGTGGCAGGAATTTGCTACGCCTGGAATGACTGCCCGCTGGAAGCAAATCTTTATAACGAGGCAGAGCTGCCGGTAGTGCCGTTTGAGGCTTATAAATAATAGATGGCGTTTTTTAGCAGTAGAAGGAGGATGGCAAATATGTGGTTATGGAAAGAAGGGCAGTGTGTACCGTTTTTTCTGGAGCAGGAGGCATATGAGGGTGTCAGAAGGATTGCTGGGAAGGTGGCGGAGGATGTAAGGCAGGTGTCCGGTGTGCTGCCGGAGCTTCTTACCCTGCAGATGGGAAAGAAAAGAGCATTGGCGGGAAAAAATCAGAAGTGTGCAAAAGACGGCGGAGCGTGCCGGGTCGTTTTTGCCACCCTTGGCAGAAGCGGGTTTTTGGAGGAACTGGAAGCTGCCGGAGAAATTACTGTGGAAGAAATAGCCGGAAAAAGGGAATGTTATGCCTTTCGCCTGTTAGGAGAACAGGGAAAAGAGACCCTTCTTATCTATGGGAGCGACAAGAGAGGAACGATCTACGGGATGTTTCATCTCTCGGAGCTCATCGGCGTTAGCCCACTGCATTTTTGGGGAGATGCTCATCCGGCAAAAAGGGCTTCCATGGAAATTTTAAAATCCATGGAGCTGGTGTCCCGGGAGCCTTCCGTAAAATACCGGGGATTTTTTATTAATGACGAATGGCCCTGCTTTGGAACCTGGACGAAGGAACACTATGGCGGTTTTACGGCAGAAATGTACGATAAGGTATTTGAACTGCTTTTACGTCTGAAAGGGAATTACCTGTGGCCCGCCATGTGGACCTCCTCCTTTGCCTTAGACGGTCCCGGAGAGGAGAGCGCTAAATTAGCGGACGTCTACGGAGTGGTCATGGGAAATTCCCATCATGAGCCGTGTCTCCGTGCCGGAGAGGAATGGGATATTTACCGGGGCAGGGACAGTATCTACGGAAATGAATGGAATTATGTCACCAACCGGGAGGGGCTGTTACAGTATTGGCGGGACGGACTGAAGCGGAGCGGCAAATACGAAAACATCGTTACCGTAGGGATGCGGGGAGAACGGGACAGTATTATGGAGGGGCCGAAAAGCTTAGGAGAAAATATCGAAGTCTTAAAGGATATCATCACCGAACAGAAGAAACTGATTGCGGAAGATGGAAGATATCAGGGAGAACTGCCGCCGATGCTGCTTGCCGTCTATAAGGAAGTGGAACGGTATTTTTACGGAGAGGAACAAACTCCCGGATTAAAGGACTGGGAAGGACTGGAAGATGTGATATTTATGTTCTGTGAGGACAATTTCGGTCACATGCGTTATCTGCCGGAGCAAAAGGAAAAGCATTCCGGGGGATACGGGATGTATTTTCATCTGGATTATCATGGAGCGCCGGTCTCCTACGAGTGGATTAACAGTACGCCTCTTTCTGCTGTCTGGGAGCAGATGACGTTGGCTTACGAGTATGGAATCCGGGAGGTATGGATGGTAAATGCCGGGGATTTAAAGGGAAATGAATATCCCCTGTCTTATTTTATGGAGCTTGCCTACGATTATGATACCTGGGGCAGCGGGGCGCCGGGAAAGACCGGGGATTATACGGAATTATGGGTTCACCGGCAGTTTGGCAGCTTCATTACAGAAGAACAGAAAAAAAGCCTCACCCGGATTTTGGTGGAGGGGACGGCACTCATTAGCAGGCGGCGTCCCGAGACAATGAACAGCAGAACCTATCATCCTTTCCATGAGAGAGAAGCCGACAGGGTGTTAGGGGAAGTAAAAGCGGTGCAGGAAAAGTTAGTACAGATGGAACAGGAGCTTTCTAGGGAGGCACTCCCGGCATTTTACAGCATGATTTATGATAATCTGATGATGGGGCTCAACTTAATTTGTATGCAGATTTATGCCGGGAAAAACGAACACTATGCGAGAGGGGGCAGGACGGCTGCTAATCGGTATGCAGAAAAAGTGGAGCAGTGTATCCGGGAGGATGAAAGGCTGATATGGTTAGCGGAGGAACGTTTTTCGGGAAAATGGAAAGGCATGAGGAAGGGAAGCCATATCGGTTTCCGGAAATGGAACGAGGACGGCTGCTGTTATCCCTTAAGAATGTATGTAGAGCCTTTTCCCCGCCCAAGGCTTGCGGTGTCAAGGGCAGATGGAGAGAGGATTTTGCAGAAAAATTACGGGAACTGCGATACGATGGAAATCCGGGATTTCAGTGAGATTTATACTTCTGCCGGAAAGGAAAGCAGCTTAGAATTTCAAGTGGAAATTGAAATCGCAAACACCGGGCGGGGCAGCTTTGAATGTGAAATCCAGGCGGAGAAGTGTGACTGGCTGCAGTGGGAGCTGAGCAGCTCTAAAGTAGAAGAACAGGAAATCCTCACCCTATTCTGCAGACCGGAACAGCTGCCGGAGGAGGAAGAAATTCGGAGACTTTGGATTTCAGACGGCGAGGCGGCGGTGGAACTTCGTGTCCACGGAAAAAGGAGGCAGTGGGGGAAGATACCGGAAAAAACCTTTTTTCCGCAGAATGGCGTAGTGTCGGTTCTGGCAAAACATTATGCAGCAGCTTTTCCGGCAGGGCATAGGGAAAAAACGCATCTTATCACGCTGGAAGATTTCGGGCTCTGCGGCAGCGGCATCAAGTGCGCCCCCTTTTCCTATCAGGCGCAAACGGCAGAGGAAGTGCCCTATGCCTTATACCGCATCATGGTGGAAACGGCGGGAGCGTATGTAGTAGAGCTTTGGACAGCGCCAAACAATCCGGTTGCGCCGGGACACAGCCCCTCACTGCTGGTAAAGAATCAGACCTGCGGGGAGGAATGGCGCAGGGAAGCGCTTCTGCCGGAGGATTACCAGGCAGGAGAGCCGGAGTGCGAAGCCTGGGCGAAGGGGGTCATAGAGCAGATCCATAAGACGAAGCTGCCGATGGCGCTTAAGGAAGGGATAAACGAAATTGCACTGGGTTTTTTAGATGGAAGCGTGGTTTTGGAAAAATTATTTGTATATCCTGCAGGTCAGCAGTTAAAGGAATCCTGTATGGGGCAGGCAGAAAGCTTTTGCTTTTAGAAGCGGACGGCGGCAGTAATCCTACAGACTGCCGCAATCCTCCGGCAAAGGATAGCCAGTTGTTTTTTCTTATGGTAAAATGTTGACAGGCGTTTTATGCGCAAAAGTGCGCAGCAGTCGCCCAAGGATATCATATCTTTAGGAATGTTACAGGGAAGGAGCTTTCTATGTGTACATTGCGTCAAAAAATAGAGCGTTGGTTAGATGATTACAAACTAAAGAAAAAGCTGATGCTTCTCTACATATCCTGCGTTCTGATTCCCCTTATCGTAACGGACAGCATTGTCCTGCATATTGTGATTCATTCCGAACAGGTAAAGCAGCAGCACGCCATGGAAAACGATGCCAGTGCAGTGCAGTATCATCTGGGAAGTACGGTGGAATATGCGGCGTCCATGGCAAAAAATATTTATATGAATGCCTATATTGAGGAATTTTTAAACCGGCAGTATGAAACAGACTTAGATTATGTAACGGCATACTATACGTTTATGAAAAATTCCCTTTTTGAGAGCAGCATGGGGACGGACAACACACAGGTTACCATCTATGCGGATAATGAAACCATCATAAACGGCGGGGAATTTGGCAGGCTGTCTGCCGTGCGGGACACGGACTGGTATCAGTATCTGGAAAATTCAGGACAGGAAACCTTGCTGTATTTTTATTATGATGACTGGAAAAGCCCGGCAGTGGATGCAAAGCGCAAACTTTTATTTATCCGCAGAATGGAATTTTTCGGAAAAGACAGCTGCGAGAAGGTAGTGAAAATTGAGATAGATTACAGCAACCTGGTGAGGGATATCGTCAGCATGAATTACGGTTTTCCGGTCTATATCTGTCAGGACAATCGGATTTTGCTGTCAAATGACGGACACAGCAGCGTGGGAAGGGAGTTCGAGACCTTTGAGGCTGCAGATGAGGTGGGATATGTAAAGAATACCAGTCTCTATGGGCTGGAATTGCAGATATATATATTAAAGGGAGGCATGAGTGTGGCGGCGCAGATCTGGGAAAATATGCCTCTGATTCTGCTTCTGGTACTCATCAACGCAGTGCTTCCAGGGCTCTTGATGCAGCTGATTAACCGCTCCTTCACGCTGCGGATACAGGAGTTAAGCCGTGCCTTTGAAAATGTGGAGGATGAGCAGCTGAAGGAAATACCGGCAGTCCGGGGAAAAGATGAAATCGGCGGGCTGATGCAGAATTATAACCGCATGGCGGCGAGAATTAATGAGCTGATACAGACGGTATACAAGGACAGGCTGCGGGAGCAGGAGATGGATATAGCCAGACAGAATGCGGAGCTTTTAGCGCTTCACAGTCAGATTAATCCTCATTTTCTTTTTAATGCCCTAGAGAGCATCCGGATGCACAGCATCTTAAAACAGGAGTATGAGACTGCCGACATGGTGGAAAAGCTTGCCATTATGGAACGGCAGAATGTGGAATGGGGAACAGACTCGGTGGAAATCAAAAAGGAAATGGAATTTGTGGAGGCATATTTGGGGCTGCAGAAATACCGTTTCGGGGACAGACTTTCCTATGAGTTAGACGTAGAGCCGGACTGTGAACAGATAAGGATTCCCAAGCTTACCGTGGTGACCTTTGTGGAAAATGCCTGCGTACACGGCATTGAGAGCAAGACATCGCCGGGGTGGATTTTTGTGCGCATCTATAAAGAGCGGCAGGAATTGTGCATCGAGGTGGAGGATACGGGAGACGGTCTTTCGGAGGAGGAATTAGAAGTTATCCGGCAGAAAATGCAGCAGGCAAGCATTAAAAAATTGCAGGAAAAGGGGCGTGTGGGAATCCTCAATGCCTGCCTGCGCCTTCGGATGGTGACGGAGGATGCGGTACAGTTTGACATGGAGAGTGAAAAGGGTGTGGGTACCCTGGTGCAGATACGGATTTCGCTTCAAAAACTTTGCGTGTGAATTTTATGACAGTTCATTTATTTTTGGAAAAAAGAGGAGGCATAAGGAAATGCTGCGTGTATTGTTAGTGGATGACGAACCATTTATTGTGCAGGGCTTATCGGTGCTCATTGACTGGAACAAAGAGGGATATGAGATTGCGGCGACGGCGGCGGACGGCAGGGAGGCGCTCTCTTATTTAAGAGAAAATAAGGTGGATTTAATCGTTGCGGATATCCGTATGCCGGTGATGACGGGCTTAGAATTGTTAGAAACCATACGCAGGGAGGGGATTTCCGATGCCTATTTTGTCATATTAAGCGGATACAGTGATTTCGAGTATGCCAAGCAGGCGATTCGCTATCAGTGTATGGATTATGTGCTAAAACCGGTGGAAAAAGAAGAACTGTTAGAAATCCTAAGGAAAGTGGATCATATGACTGCAGACACCAGAAGAGAGGAGGAGAACCAGCAGAAATTTGAAAAGGCTTATCTGGCGCGTAATGTGATGGCATTGCTCTTTGGAAAATATGACCGGATGAATTTGGAATATGTGAAGAACCATATGCACTTATCGGAGGGAATCCGCTATATCGACATTGAATTTTGGGATTCCATGGAGCTAGAGGAGCGGGAGGAAGGGGAACTGCGGCAGATGCAGCGCCACCTCTACCAGGCCTCCCTGGATTTCCTGAAGGAGGATGAGGGACACTGCATTTTTGATGTGTCCCAGGATGAAAAGCGTTATGACATCGGTTTCCTCTACTGTGATTACATGGCGGCAAAGGCGGGCTGCGGGGAGAAGGAATATTTAGAGGGAATGCGCAAAAACATGGAGACCGTATTGCAGAAACCGGTGCGTTTTTTGGCAGGAAAAAAGGTGGCGGATATTTCCCAGATTGCAAAGTCCTACAGCGCTGCCTGCGTGCTCAATTCCCTAGAGGCATTCCGTGTGCGGAAATCCATTTATTTTTATGAGGAGGAAGTGCAGGTTCATCAGGGGGGAATCGTCCTCTGCAAACAGAGTCTTGACGCATTGATTGCCGCCATCGAGCAGAATGGGAAAATGCAGATACGGAAGAGCGTGGAACAGCTTTATGAAGAAATGAAGCAGATGGGAGTGGTAGGAGACACGGTAAATCTAAACATCAACTATCTGCTGTTTCAGCTCATCCATTTAGCGACGGAGCAGGACAACGGGGTCAACCAGGAGGAGATTTTGCACTATATCAGTGAAAGCTCCTTTGAGGAGGGAATCCTGAGGGGAAGTAGCGTGCATTTAGCCAGGTTTGCCTGTGAATATGCAGAGTATTTAGCCCAGCTGAGAAAAAATGTTTCCAGAGGTGTGCTCTCGGAAATCGAGCGGGAGGTAAGGGAGCATTATGCAGAAAATTTAACGCTGCGGGAGCTGAGCCAGAAATATTTTGTAAACAGCGCCTATTTAGGACAGATTTTCCGGAAAAAATACGGGGTATCTTTTAAGGATTATCTCAACAATTACCGTATGGAGCAGGCGGCACAGCGGCTTTTGCGCACCGATGAAAAGATTTATCAGATTGCCCAGGAGGTGGGCTATAAGGATTTGGACTATTTTATTAACCGCTTTATTGCGGCAAAGGGCTGTACTCCGGCAAAATTCCGCAAGCAGAGCAGAAAGTAAAAAAGTCAAAGCAGTAAAAAGACAGGGGAAAGGATAGATGTGATTCTATAATTTCCCCTGTTTTTATATATTCTTTCTCCGGTTGTTTCTGTGCCCGTGAACGGTAAAATAGTATTAACAAATCAATTCACAGTGATTTGAAACAAGAAAGGGAGGATGTATTGGTGAAAACAAAAAAATTAGTATCCTTATTGTTAGTAACAGCCATGACGGCGGGGGTGTTTGCCGGATGTGGAAATGACGCACAGACCGGAGGGAACGCCGCAGGCGATACCGGGACGGCAGCCGGGGCGGCAGGAGGAACCGCAGAGGGCAACGGTGAAATAAAAGAATTTACCGCATTTTTCGCAGTTCCCGGTTCAGAGATTAATGATGACAATGAACTTCAGCAGAAGATTGCCGAGATTACCGGAGCAAAATGTAAGGAGACCTGGCTGACAGGGCAGAAGGCGCAGGAGGCAGTGGGAACCTTAATTGCAGGAGGCGAATATCCGGACTTTATTGACGGCGGCGACGGCATGGCGCAGCTTTATGAGGCGGGAGCATTGGTGGCACTGGATGATTACATAGACAAATATCCCAACATCAAAGAGTTTTTGACGGAAGAAGAGTGGGACAGACTCCGCCAGGATGACGGACATATTTACTGGATACAGCAGTTCGGAAATATTTACGGGGAAGAGAAAGCAACGGTTCACAATGATGAGGCATTCTGGATTCAGACCAGAGTATTAGAGTGGGCAGGCTACCCGGAAATCCATACCATGGATCAGTATTTTGATTTGCTGGAAGCTTATAACGAGGCAAACCCGACGATGGAGGACGGAACGGAAAATATTCCGTACACTATTCTCTGTGAGGACTGGCGCTATTTCTGCTTAGAGAATGCACCGCAGTTCCTTGACGGTTATCCTAATGACGGTTCTGTTATCGTAGACCCGGAGGAATTAAAGGTCATTGACTACAATACCACAGATACGGCAAAACGTTATTTCCAGAAGTTAAATGAAGAATACCAGAAGGGTATCATAGATCCGGAGTCCTTTACCCAGACCTATGACGAGTATATTGCAAAGCTTTCTACAGGCCGTGTCCTTGGTATGATTGACCAGTGGTGGGATTTTGCTTATACCGCAGAGGATGCGTTAAAACAGCAGGGATTGGATCTGAAAGGCTGCAATTATGTACCGCTTCCGATTACCATCGAGGAGGGCATGACAAACCAGTGGCATAACTCCGGCGGCACGTTAAACGTAGCAAGCGGTCTTGCCGTTACTACCAGCTGTGATGACGTGGAAGGCGCACTTCAGTTTGTAAACGACCTGTTGGGACAGGAAGTCCATGACCTCCGGAGCTGGGGTGAAAAAGGCGTGGATTATGAAGTGGATGAGAATGGTGAGTATTACCGTACCGAGGAGATGAGAATGCAGGCATCTGATACCGCTTATAAGGCTTCCCATCTCTGTACCTATTCTTATTTCCCACAGTATACAGGAACTAGCCGGGATGGCATCAATGCCATGAAGCCGGAAGGACAGCCGAAAGAGTTTTATGACGGCTTAAGCAAAAATGTACAGGAATGTTTTACAGCTTACGGTGCGGAAACCTATGTGGATATGATTGGAACCAGTGAAGCGCCGGGTCCATGGTATCCGATGTATTCTTTCTCTAACAATATGACTACCGACACCGAGGGAGGTCTGGCATGGACGAAGATGGGAGAGGTGAAACATGAATATCTTCCGAAAGTAGTAATGGCAGCGGATTTTGAAGCGGCATGGGAAGAGTACATGGGTATTTATGACTCCTGCAATCCACAGGCATTTATTGATGAAATGCAGGCAGAATTAGACCGCAGAATGGAAGAAGCGGCAAAATATGAGTAAAGAAAAAAGATAACCGCAGAAGGAAAGGCAGGAAGGTGTACGTGGGAGAAGTACGGACAGTGGGCATCTTACCTGCTTTTCCTGTGTTAATATATGACAGTCCGGGGGAATGGAGGAAACTATGGCTTTGATAAAAAGAAAAGAAAAAATAAAAGAGCCTGAAATTAAAATTACGTGGAAAGAAATAAAAAGGCAGAAAGTGCTGCTGATCTGGTCGGCAATCATTGTAGTCTATGGATTTATTTTTTATTATCTGCCCTTAGGAGGGTGGCTGATGGCTTTTCAGAATTACAAACCCAAGGATGGATTGCTCCATTCCCAGTTTGTAGGGCTGCAGAAATTTGCGCAGCTGTTTTCGGATGTCACGTTTCTGAAAGTTATCCGCAATACCTTAGCCATGGGCGTCATTAACCTTGTAGTTACTTTTATCATGGCGATTGTCTTTGCCATCCTGTTAAACGAGGTGAAATCGGCGGGGGGAAAGAAAACGGTGCAGACCATTTCTTATCTGCCTCACTTTTTATCCTGGATTATTGTAACGGGAATTTTACATGATGCGTTGTCAAGCACCGGTATCATCAATGAACTTCTGATGAATTTTGGTATTTTAGACCAGCCATTGAACTTCTTTGCACATCCGAAATTCTTCTGGCCCATTGTGGCATTTGCCAATGTGTGGAAAGAGACCGGATGGAATGCCATTATCTACCTGTCAGCCATCACGGCGATTGATCCTTCCCTCTATGAAGCCGCTAATATCGACGGGGCGGGAAGATGGGCGAGGATCAAGTATGTGACGCTGCCGGGCATTAAACCTACGATTATTATTTTACTGTTAATGAATGTGGGAAATGTACTGAACGCAGGATTCGAAATCCAGTATCTGTTAGGAAACGGCCTGGTACAGAGCGTATCACAGACGATAGATATCTATGTATTGAAATGGGGTATCAGCCAGAATGATTTCTCCATCGGTACAGCCGCAGGTATCTTTAAGAGTCTCGTAAGCATTGTGCTGATTGTCATTGCCAATCAGATTGCAAAAAGGAATGGGGAAGAACGCCTGTTTTAACAAGCAGGAACAGACGTTAGTATGGAGGTCGACATGAAAGAAAAGAAAAGAAGAAGGAAAACATCGGTGTGGGATAAGATTTTTGTCCTGTGCAACACCGTTTTTATGGTAGCTTTCGTAATAATTACACTGTACCCGGTGTTAAATACGCTGGCAATATCCTTTAATGACGGAACAGATGCGTTAAGGGGCGGTATTTATCTGATACCGAGAAAATTTACCCTGAAAAATTATATTACGGTATTACAGAAACAAAACCTGATGACCGGAGCTTATATCACGGTGGCACGAACCGTCATCGGAACGCTGCTTGCTTTGGTGGCAAATGCAATTCTGGCATTTATTGTCAGCAGAAAGCGTTTCCTGTTTAAAAAGCAGCTCTCCTTATTCTGGGTTGTCACCATGTATGTAAACGGTGGTATGATACCTACTTTTTTAGTATACAAGGGGCTGGGACTGACCAACAGCTTCTGGGTTTATGTAATCCCCGGAATGATAAGCGCATTTAATATGCTGGTCATCAGAACCTATATGAACGGAATTCCGGATAGTTTAGAGGAGTCCGCCCAGTTAGACGGGGCAGGTTATATGACGGTATTCTGGAAAATCATTTCCCCGCTGTGTAAACCGGTTTATGCCACGGTAGCGCTTTTTGTGGCGGTGGGACAGTGGAACTCCTGGTTTGACGCCATGCTCTATAACCGTATGAGTGCAAATCTGACCACCTTACAGTACGAACTGATGAAATTGTTGTCCTCCGTTACCAATCAGGGCAATTCCGTGGAGGCAATGAAAAATGCTGCGGGAGCGGTAACGCCTACTTCTGTGCGGGCAGCGGCAACCATACTTACCATGCTGCCCATTATCTGCCTTTATCCTTTCTTACAGAGATACTTTGTGACAGGACTTACCATAGGAGGAGTAAAAGAGTGAGACAGGGAGCATTTGAGACAGGGAACTACCGCAATGCCTTTGCCGCATTGGGGTATTCTTCCGAAGAAATCGAAAAGCGGAAAAAAGAAATTTTTGAGACTTTGTTTTACGGAAACAGGGAAGAACGTCTCTATCATCCGGTGGGGGAGGACATGGGATACATGGAAGATACCGGAAATCATGATGTCCGCACCGAGGGAATGTCCTACGGCATGATGATGTGTGTCCAGATGAACCGGAAAGAAGAATTTGACCGTCTCTGGAAATGGGCGAGAACCTATATGTATCTGGAAGAGGGGGAGAACGCCGGGTATTTTGCCTGGTCCTGCCGGACGGACGGCAGGAAAAATGCCTATGGCGCCGCCCCGGACGGAGAAGAATTTTTTGCCATGGCGCTGTTTTTTGCCGCCCACCGCTGGGGAAATGGAACCGGAATCTTTGATTATGAGCGAGAGGCAAAGGAGCTGCTGCACACCTGCATTCATAAAGGGGAAAAGGGAACGGCGGGCCGTGCCATGTGGGACGGGGAAAATAAGCTCATCCGGTTTGTGACGGAGGTGGATTTTACAGACCCCTCCTACCATTTGCCCCATTTCTATGAACTGTTTGCAAAATGGGCGTGGGAGGAGGACAGAGAGTTTTTTGCAAAGGCGGCGGAGGCGAGCCGTGCGTATCTGAAAAAAGCATGTCATCCGGTGACCGGACTGATGGCAGAGTATGCTCATTTTGACGGTACCCCTTACGTGGGAGGGGAAGAAATCTGGGGCGGCAGGCACGACTGGTATTACAGTGACGCCTACCGGACCATTGCCAACATTGCCTTAGACTATGAATGGTTTGGAGCGGATGACTGGGCAGTGGCAGAGGCGGAGCGGCTGTTGGGATTTTTCTGTGAAACCTTAGAGGAAGAGGATCGGGATGGCATTTTTGCTGTGGACGGAACGGTTCTTCCGGGAAAGGCGCTGCATCCTGTGGCAATGATTGCCACAAATGCACAGGCAGGCCTGATAGCTGAGAGCAAAAATGCGAAGGAGTGTATCCGGCGTTTCTGGAACACGCCTTTGCGCACCGGGAAACGGAGATACTACGATAACTGCCTGTATTTTTTTGCATTTTTAGCGCTGAGCGGAAACTACCGGATTTATAAATAAAAGGGAGGACACATGACATGTATATTGCAAAAAATCCGATTCTTCCGGGATTTTCCCCGGATCCATCCATCTGCAGGGTGGGGGAGGACTACTATATTGTAAATTCCAGTTTTGCCTATTTTCCGGGAGTCCCCATCTACCACAGCCGGGATCTTGCCCACTGGGAGCAGATTGGAAATGTACTGGAACGGGAATCGCAGCTGCCCCTTGAGGGCTGCGGCCATTCGGACGGTATCTATGCCCCCACGCTGCGTTATTATAACGGAACCTTTTATATGATTACTACAAATATCTCCGGCGGAGGGAATTTTCTAGTGACGGCAGAAAACCCCCAGGGTCCCTGGTCAGAGCCCTATTATCTGGGAGAGGCGGCGCAGGGCATCGACCCCAGCCTTTTCTTTGATGAGGACGGCAAATGTTATTATGTGGGGACACGGCCTAACCAGTCCGGTGTCCGCTACAACGGAGACTGGGAAATCTGGCTGCAGGAGCTGGATTTGGAAAAGATGAAGCTGACGGGAGAGAGCAAAAAAATCTGGAAGGGCGCCGTACATCATGCCATCTGGCCGGAAGGTCCCCATCTTTACAAAAAAGACGGCTGGTATTATCTGATACACGCTGAGGGCGGAACTGCCATGGAACATGCCATCTCCGCAGCCAGGAGCAGGGAGCTTTGGGGGCCTTATGAGGGCTGCAAAAGAAATCCCATTTTTACCCACCGCAATCTTGGCGCGGCATATCCCGTGGTGGCGGCAGGCCATGGCGATTTGGTGGAGGACGGCCACGGAAACTGGTACATTGTGATGATAGCGGCAAGAAGGTGGGAAGGATACGGAAACACAGGCAGAGACACCTATCTGGCAAAGGTGTCCTGGGAAGAGGACTGGCCGGTGATTAATCCGGGGCTTGGCAGGCTGGAAGATGCTGTAGAACTGCCCGGAGAGCCGGAGCGGCAGATTTCTCCGGCACAGAGCTGGCATTTCTATGGGAAGAAGCTGCCCCATTGCTTTATGGCGCTCCGCAATCCCAAAACGGAGCGCTATACGCTTACGGAGCGGGAGGGAAGCCTCCGGATCTATGCGGGGAAAGAGACGCTTACGGACAGGGAAAGCCCTTCTTATGTCTGCCTCAGACAGCAGGAATATGAATTCCGTCTGGCGGCACTGATGGAATTTTTCGAGGGAGAGGAAACAGAGGAAGCCGGGATTGCGGTAATGTGCAACGAGGAAAATCATCTTCGCCTAGTGAAAACCTACCGGGAGAAAAAGCCGTGGATTTCCCTGATTTCCTGTCAGAAGGGAAAAACGGAGGTTGTTGCGGAGCAGAGTATTGCGGAGGGAAGAGCAGAACTTATCATGATAAGCCGCGGACAGGAGACGGACTGGTATATTCAGGTGGAGGAGCAGGAGACATGCACCGTTGCGCAGGGCGTTGACATGCGGGGCTTTAGTACGGAGGCCACCGGAGGATTTACCGGCTGTACACTGGGAATGTATGTCTCTGCAAACAGAAAGGAAAGCAGCCATTTTGCAGATTTCCTCCATTTTTCCTGTGAGGGGATATCGTACAGCGAATATTAAGTAACTTAATATTCGTTGTAATAGTTTCGGAGAGAGGTTGCTGTAGGCGGCTGCACCCGGTATAATAAGAGAAGAAAGAGGTGCAGCCATGAAAAAAGAAATAAAACATGCCGGAATATTATTGCTTGCAGCCGCAGCTCTTTGTGCTGTAAGCTGGCAGGAAAATGAAAGAGAAGAAAAAATCAGGGAATATACCGCTTTTTTTTCGGTGCCGGGTGCGGTACGTGATGAAGAAAATGTGATAGAAAATGAGATTGCAAAGCTGACCGGGGCAAAGTGCCGGGAAATCTGGCTGACAGGACAGACGGCGGATGAGGCAACGGGCTCTTATATTGCAAGCGGTGAATATCCGGATTTCATGATTGGAAATGCAATGCTCTATGAGGCGGAGGCACTGGTTCCCATTGATGCGTACTGGGAGGATTATCCGAATATCCGAAATTATATGGCAGATGAAGAGTGGGATAAATTGCGGCAGCCGGACGGTCATATTTACTGGATGCCGCAGTTTGGCGTTGTGCAGGGAGAGGCGCCGGAACTTGTACATGAGGGAGAGGCTTTCTGGATACAGACTAGAGTTTTAAAATGGGCGGGTTATCCGAAGATACATACCGTAGAAGAATATTTCGCACTGATAGAGGATTATATGGCAGCGAATCCCCGTATGGAGACAGGGGAAACCAATATCCCCTTCACACTCCTGTGTGATGACTGGCGTTATTTTTGTCTGGAAAATCCGCCGCAGTTTTTAGACGGTTATCCTAACGTCGGAAGCTGTGTGGTGGACCCGCAGACAAAAACGGTGCAGGATTACAATGTCACTCCCACGGCAAAAAAATATTTTCAGATTCTCAATCAGGAATATCAAAAGGGTATGTTGGACCCGGAATCTTTTACCCAGACTTACAGGGAATATCTTGAGAAATTAGCCTCCGGCAGAGTCCTTGGTATGGTGGATCAGTGGTGGCAGTTTTTCTATGATGTGGATGTTTCCTTAGAGCGGATGGCAGCTATGGGCTGCGGATATGTCCCCTTGCCCGTCACTATGGAAGAGGGGATAAAAAACCAGTGGCATATTAAGAGGGGGAATGAAATCAGTGCGGCCAGCGGAATTTCCGTTACCGTGGGGTGCGATGACGTGGAGGGCGCATTTCAGTTCATTAATGACCTTCTTGACGAAGAGGTGGCAAAGCTGCGTTTCTGGGGCATTGAGGGAGTGGATTATGAGGTGAACGAAAACGGTGTTTATTATTGTACGAAGGAGCAGCGGGAAAATGCCGGAAATGCAGAGTACCGGGCAACTCATTTTTGTTATTATCCCTACTTCCCGCGGTTTGAAGGAATCTGCGGGGACGGAATCAACGCCTTTTCCCCGGAGTATCAGCCGGAAGAATTTTTTTGTGCACTGCCGGAGGATGTGAGGGAATGCCTGACGGCTTACGGATGTAAAAATTATGTGGATATGCTGGGTACCAATGAGAAACCGGGACCCTGGTATCCCATGTATTCCTATTCGGATGTGCTTACCACAGAGACTCAGGCAGTGAGCGTCTGGAAGAAAATGGAGGAAGTAAAGCATGAATATCTGCCCCAGGTGGTAATGACAGAAGATTTTGAAGAAAGGTGGCAGACTTACATGGAAAACTATAAGGCCTGTCAGCCGGAGATTTTTTTTGAAGAAATGCAGAGGGAATTAGAACGGAGATTAGAGTAGGAAGAAAATATAGAAAATAAGGAGAGGTAATGATGAACAGGGAAGAAGCAAGACGGAAAGCGGAAGAATTGGTGGGAAAAATGACATTGGAGGAGCGGGCAAGCCAATTGAGATATGACGCACCGCCTATAAAAAGGCTGGGGATTCCGGCATACAACTGGTGGAATGAGGCGCTGCACGGTGTGGCACGGGCGGGGCAGGCAACGGTATTTCCCCAGGCCATCGGATTGGCAGCTACCTTTGACACACAATTAGTAAGAGAAGTGGGAGATGTGGTTTCCACGGAAGGCAGGGCAAAGTATAACGAATATGCCGCGAAGAATGACAGGGATATTTACAAAGGACTGACCTTCTGGGCTCCCAATGTGAATATTTTCCGTGATCCAAGGTGGGGCAGAGGCCATGAGACCTACGGGGAGGACCCGTATCTGACCGGGCGCCTTGGAGTTTCTTATGTGAAGGGACTGCAGGGAGAGGGAGCTACCATGAAAGCGGCGGCCTGTGCGAAGCATTTTGCGGTACATTCCGGACCGGAGGCACTGCGCCATGAGTTTGATGCCGTGGTGACGAAAAAGGATTTGAGGGAAACTTATCTTCCGGCATTTGAGGCACTTGTAAAAGAGGCGGAAGTGGAGTCTGTGATGGGAGCTTATAACCGCACCAACGGGGAACCCTGCTGTGGAAGTAAAACTCTTCTTAAGGACATTTTAAGGGAAGAGTGGGGCTTTCAGGGTCATGTGGTATCGGATTGCTGGGCGATTCAGGATTTCCATGAGCGCCATATGATAACGTCTACGCCGAAGGAGTCGGCTGCCATGGCAATCAATGCAGGCTGTGACTTAAACTGCGGCGTCACTTATCTGCATGTTTTAAGTGCCTGTCAGGAGGGGCTGGTAACGGAGGAGACCATAACAGAGGCGGCAGTGAGGCTTTATACCACCCGGTATCTCTTAGGGCTTTTTGACGGCAGCGAGTATGATGCCATTCCCTATGAGACGGTGGAATGCAGAGAACACCTTGCCCTTTCGGAAAAGGCAGCGGCAGAAAGCTTTGTTTTGCTGAAAAACAACGGGATTCTCCCGCTGAAAAAAGAAAAAATAAAGACCCTGGGAATCATCGGGCCAAATGCAGACAGCCGGGCAGCCTTAATCGGAAATTATCACGGAACATCGTCGGAATATGTGACGGTGCAGGAGGGTGTTATCCGCTATTTAGGAGATGAGGTGCGGGTACTTACCTCCATTGGCTGTGATTTGTTTAAAGACCGCACGGAATCTCTTGCCATGCAGCAGGACCGCCTGACGGAGGCACAGATTGTGGCGGAACACAGTGATGTGGTGCTGTTGTGCCTTGGGTTAGACGAGACGTTAGAGGGAGAAGAGGGAGATACCGGAAACAGTTATGCCTCCGGGGATAAAAGGGATCTGCTGCTGCCGGAGTCCCAGCGGCTTTTGATGGAGGCAGTGGCGGAGACGGGAACTCCGGTTGTGCTCTGTATGATGGCGGGGAGCGATTTAGATTTAAGTTATGCCGCAGTGCATTTTGATGCTATTTTGCAGCTGTGGTATCCCGGCGGACAGGGCGGAAATGCCGCTGCCAAGGTATTGTTCGGAGAAGTCTCCCCCTCGGGAAAACTTCCGGTGACTTTTTATGAAAATTTAGAGGAACTGCCGGAATTTACGGACTATTCCATGAAGGGAAGAACCTACCGTTATATGGAGGGGAAAGCACAGTATCCCTTCGGTTTCGGACTGACCTATGGTAAGGCAAAGGTGCTTTCTGCGGAGGTTACGGAAAGACCGGAGGGTTCGGGGAAATACTGTATCTGTGCGGATATTAAAAATGAGGGGAGCGCCGACATAGAAGAGGTGTTGCAAATTTATGTAAAGAAAACGGATTCCCCTGACGATACGCCCAATCCTTCTCTCTGCGCATTTGAAAGAGTGTCTCTTTTGGCGGGAGAGGAAAAGGAGATTCAGGCGGCACTTCCGGAGAACGCATTTACAGTGATTGACGGGGAAGGAAAGCGCCTTGTGGAGGGAAAACAGTTCCGGTTTTACGTAGGCTTTTCCCAGCCGGATGAGCGGAGCGGGGAATTGATGGGCGAAAAACCCTTAGAAATAGATACGTTTTTATCTTTCACATAATTATCACAGTTTCATCCGTTTTTGTACACATTTCATGTTTAGTATAAATAAGAATACTTATCAGGGAAAAATCAGCCGCAGCAGATAAGATTTGCTGCGGCTGTTGCATATATATGGATACCTGATGGGGAAGTGCATGAGGATGTGACAGAATAAAGGAGGAAAAAATGTGATTGAAATCGAGCATCTTGTAAAGCGGTACGGCAGCCACATGGCAGTGGATGACTTGTCGCTTTTGGTGGAGCCGGGGAAAATCTACGGCTTTTTAGGACCCAACGGGGCCGGAAAATCCACCACCATGAATATTATTACAGGCTATTTGGCAGCCACCGCCGGGACGGTAAAAATCAACGGGGCAGACGTTGCCCTAGAGCCGGAAAAAGCAAAGCAGTGTGTCGGGTATCTGCCGGAGCTGCCGCCCCTTTACATGGATATGACGGTAAAGGAGTACTTGGATTTTGCGGCGGAATTAAAAAAGATAGAAAAAGGGAAACGGGCAAAACAGGTGGCAGAGGCAATGGAAATGACAGGGATAACCGATGTTTCCGGGCGCCTCATCCGAAATTTGTCCAAGGGCTATAAACAGCGTGTGGGCTTTGCCCAGGCGGTGTTAGGAAAGCCGGAAATCATTATTTTAGACGAACCTACCGTGGGGCTTGACCCAAAGCAGATTATCGAGATCAGGGATTTAATCAAAAAGTTAGGGGAGAGCCACACCGTCATACTAAGTTCCCATATTCTGACGGAAATTTCCGCTGTCTGCGACCATGTTTTCATTATTTCTAAGGGAAAGCTGGTGGCAAGTGACAGCACGGAGAACCTGTTAGAACGCATGACGGGAAATCAGCAGATTTCTCTTCTGGTAAAGGCGGAGGCGGAAGCAGCGGAGGGAGCGCTGCTTGCCCTTGCGGGAGTGGAGCGGTGCGAACTGTCAGAGCAGCGGGAAGAAGGAACGGCTGCCCTGCTTATTTCCGCAAAGAAGGACTGTGATATCAGGGAAGACATTTTCCATACCTGTGCAGAGGCGCAGCTGCCGATTCTGGAAATGAAGACGGCGGAAAAATCCCTTGAGGATGTATTCTTAGAACTGACGGCAAAGGGAGGTATGGGAGCATGATTGCAGTTTTGAAAAGAGAAATAAAAAGTTATTTCCGGACGGTGGTGGGCTGGCTGTTTATTGCGGCGGTCTTAGCACTTTACGGGCTGTATTTTTATGCCTATAACCTGCGTTCCGGTTACCCTTACATTTCCTATTCCCTTTCCGCTATAGCATTTATTATGCTGATTGCGGTTCCGGTACTTACCATGCGGAGTTTTGCGGAGGAACGCCACAGCAAGACGGACCAGCTGATTTTGACCTCCCCGGTTTCCCTGGGAAAAATCGTGCTGGGGAAATATCTTGCCATGGTGGGAATTTTAACCGCAGCCATGGCGGTGGTGGCGGTTACGCCGCTGATTCTATCCATCTGGGGAACGGTACCCATGGGGGAAAGCTACGTGGCGATTTTGGGCTTTTATCTCTACGGCTGCGCCTGCATTGCCATCGGAATGCTGATGTCTGTGGTGACGGAAAGCCAGGTGATTGCGGCGGTGCTGACCTTTGCAGCCCTTTTCCTGGGGTATATGATGGGAGGCATTACCAACCTTATTTCTGCTGGCGGAAATCTGCTGACAACAATTTTAGGAGCCTATGATTTATATACGCCGCTGGAAAGCTTTATGAACGGCTGTTTAGACATCACGGGAGTGGTGTATTTCCTCTCGGTCATTGGGCTTTGCCTGTTTTTAAGCTGCCAGCTGATACAGAAACGCCGTTACAGCTTCAGCGTGAAAAAATTGTCCTTAGGAGCATTCTCTGCGGCATCCATTGTACTGGCGTTTGCGGCGGCGGTGGGTGTGAATTTTGTGGTGCGGGAGCTGCCTGCGGATATCACGGCGGTGGATGCCACTTCCACAAAGCTCTATTCCATAACCGACACCACAAAAGAATATGTGGCTTCCCTAGAGCAGGATGTGACCATCTATGTGTTAGCGGCGGAAAAATCGGCGGATACCACATTAGCGGAAACCTTAACCCGTTATGGAGATTTGTCAAAGCATATTTCTGTAGAATATGTAAATCCTGCCACAAATCCTGTCTTTTACCAGCAGTATACGGACACGGCTCCCAGCTCCAACAGCCTGATTGTGGTGGGGGCAGAGCGCTCAAGAGTGGTGGATTTTGGAGATATTTACCAATATTCCTATGATTATACCACCTACAGCAGCTCCTTAGAGGGGTATGATGCGGAAGGACAGATTACCAGCGCTATCGAGTATGTCACCAGGGAAAGCGCGGAGCTGCCGAAGCTTTATGAGATTACCGGACATGGAGAAACGGCTCTTTCCGGAGGTTTCATTGATGCAGTAGAAAAGGCAAATATGACCATGGCAGAGCTGACACTGCTGACGGAGAGCGCCGTTCCCGGGGACGCGGCGGCGGTGATTATCAATGCGCCCACTTCTGATTTTTCCGAGGATGACGCAAAGAAGGTGACGGAATACTTAGAGCAGGGCGGAAAAGCACTGATTGTCACCAGCTATGAGCATAAGAATCTGACCAATTTTGAAAGTATTTTAGCGGAATACGGAATCAGCCGGGTAGAGGGCATTGTCATGGAAAATGACGCTTCCCACTATTACAACGGCATTCCCTATTATCTCCTGCCGGAGGTGGAGAGTGGCAGCTATACCTCATCCGTCAGTGGAAAATATATTTTTGCACCTTACAGCGAGGGCTTCTCTTATGATACGGCATCGGAAGAAGTGGCTTACACGCCGCTGCTTTCCACAACGGAGCAGTCGGTTTCCAAGGTAGATGCGGCAAATGCCACCACCTCCCGGATGGAGGACGGAGACGTGGCGGGCCCCTTTGCCATAGCGCTGGCGGCGGAAAAGACCGTGGGGGAAGAAACCTCACAGCTTGTTGTGGCAGGCTCCCCTGACCTCTTTACGGATTCTGCGGATGTCATGGTTTCCGGCAGCAACGTCTCCATGTTTACCGATTGTATCACCGCAATGGCAGGGGAAGGCGAGCAGAATATTGCAATTCCGGTGAAGGAATACACCCTCAGCAACATTACAGTCACTTCCGTTGCCGCCATGTTAGGCGGACTTGCGGCAAGCATTTTCATTCCGGCGCTGCTGATTATCGTGGGCATTGTGATTTGGGCAGTACGGCGGAAACGCTAAAAATCAGAAAAAGAGGAGTTTTCACCTGCAGGCTTGTGCCTGTGCACTGCAAAACCGCTCATAGCCGGCACAGACCTGCATAATGCGCAGAAAGGCGGAAAAGGCATGAAGAAACAGAAAATACAAATTATAACCTTGCTGGCAGCGGTGGTGCTTCTGTGCGCCGCCTACGCCGGAATCCGGTATTATAACAACAGACAGGAAGAAAAAGAAAAGGCAGAAACCATCACCGTGACAGACTTTGAGGTTTCAGACATCACAAAATTTTCCTACCAGCTCGAAGGGCAGACCCTGTCCTTCACCAAAGAAGGAGAAAATTGGCACTATGACGGAGATTCCTCCGTGGATATCGACGAGGATGCGGTAGGAACCCTGTTAAGCAAAACAGTCAATGTGACAGCGGAGGAGACAGTAACAGAATATGACACTCTAGCGGACTTCGGCCTGGAAATACCATCCAATACCATCACAATCACAACAGAAGAGGGCGACACAACCCTTCTCATCGGAAACCAGAACGAGATTACAAACCAGTATTACCTGAAAAAAGCAGACAGCGACGTAATTTGCCTGGTAGGCTCTGCAGTGGCAACGGGCTTTAACAAGACCGTAGAAGACCTGACCGCAGAAGAGGAAGAGACAGAGACCGAAGAAAACACAGAAGAAATTCCGCAAGAGGAGAGTTCGGAGACCGAAGAAACGACCGAGGAAATCCCACAGGAAAACACGGAAACAGAATAGAAAAAAGGTGGCTGCCCCATAAAACAGGAGGTCAGTCACCTTTTTTTTCGCCCTCATCTTTTCTCGTCAGCTTATAAATAAACGAATACGCCCACAATAGCACAGGAATAATTACCGTGGCATAGATAGAAGCCATCAGCAGATTCATAAAATTTTCACTGGAGGACACCGCACAAAAAATGGTGGACACATAAAGCCCAATTAAAACGACAACGCCTATAAGCGCAAGAATTTGCTTTACCTTTTTCATAAAACTAGCCTTTCCTGAACACATAATTTTCAGCAGCTTCTTCTATCCGAACCTGCCTTTCCTAAACATATAATTTTGCTTCGGGTGCCAAAAAGGGTTTCGTCGATAACTGATATTGGCAGATGGCACAAAACAGAGCCTGCTTTGTGCCATCTGCCTCATAACTTTATCCCACCCCACCTTATTCGACACCCGAAACAATATTTTACAACTCTTACGCAGATAAAAGAGATCACCGCCCGGACAGTCTTTTCTCTCTTATCAATTATTCCTCTGCCAGTGTAAACTGATCCACCATCTCTTTTAAGCACGCCGCCTCTGCGGAAAGCTCCTCGCTCGCGGCCGCACTCTCCTGCGCGACGGCGCTGTTGTTCTGTACCACGCTTGAGATCTGGTTAATGCCCTCGGATACCTGTGCCACCGCCTCGGACTGCTCGTTGGACACGGCGGCGATATGATCGATGGCATCCACCACCGTCTGAATACTGTTCACAACACCCAGCAGAACATCCGCTGTACTCCGTGCAATTTCCGTACCGATATGTACCGCTTCCGTAGAGTTTCCAATCAGTTCCGAGGTGTTCTGCGCCGCCTGCGCGGATTTCCCGGCCAGATCGCGAACCTCCTCCGCAACGACGGCAAATCCCTTGCCGGCATCTCCGGCTCTTGCCGCCTCCACCGCCGCGTTCAGGGCAAGTATATTCGTCTGGAACGCAATGTCGTCTATTGTCTTGAGAATCTTTTCAATCTCTTCGGAGCTTGTCTCAATTCTTTCCATGGCTTCCACCAGATTCTGCATCTTTTGGTTGCACAGAAGCACTTTCTCGCCAGTCTGGTGCGTCTGGCTTCTCACATCTAACGCGCCGCTCGCCGTATCCTTCACCTGCTCGGCAATAGTGTTGATCCGCGATGCAAACTCTTCTACCGAACTCGCCTGCTCCGTCGTGCCCTGACTGAGCGTCTGTGCGCTTGCAGACAGTTGGTTGCTTGCAGCGGACACCTCGCTCGCGGAATGGTTGACCTGAAGCATGGCATTGTTCAATGCCGACTTCATATTCCGCATAGACAGCAGAATATTGTGAAAACTGCCCACATACACGTCCTCATGCAAGGTATGGACATTCATATTCTGATTTGCCATCTCATTCAACAAATAATCAATATCTTTGATTACAATACTCAGCCCTTCCACAAGAGATGCGGTAGATCTGGCAAGTTCACCTGTCTCATCCCTGTTGGTAATCTTGGGCATCGGGGTCTCCAAATCGCCCTCCACCAGCAGCTTCATCCGATTGACGCACGCCTTCATGGGTTTGCCGATATTACGCGCAAGCGCCAGCGCAATGACGACGGATACCAGAATGGCAATCCCCATCACCGTAAGATCAATGATAATGGCGTCTCTCGTAGATGCCAGATAATTGACCTGCGGAGCCGTCACCGCAATGCTCCAGCCGTCTGTGTCCGGCACGGACGCATAAGCCGCGAACATTTTATCCTCGCCGTTTACATAGCTTCCAAACCCGTTTTCCCCTTGCCGCATCTTGGCATGAATGGCTGCCAGCTCCTGCAGCGCGGGATCACTCTGGGCCTCCGCTTCTATGTTCTGCACCGTGATCGTCTCAAGCGTAATGTCCGCAATGGTATCGCCTGATTTATTAATCATATAAGCGCGGCTGTTCTCACCGATCTGAATAGCCGAAACTATGTCGTTCAAAAAGGTTTCCTGCGGCACAAAATAGACAACGCCGACAATAGATTTTCCATTTCCCTCAGCATAGAGGGGCGCTGCTACCATAATGGACAGTTTCCCGGTGATCTTGCTGATCAACGGCTCTGATACAAAAACATTTCCCTGCAGAGCCTGGCGCACATACTCCCGGTCGGAATAATCTTTGCCGTCAAGAATGCTGATACCGTCTGTGCCAATAATGTTTCCCCTCTGGAAATTGTGCATGGCGGCGCGCCCGTCAATGATCGCCTGTTTCTCTTTTGTCGAAACATTCGGATCGGACAACTGCGGAATGCATCCAACCTCTATAACAACGTTTTTATAAGCCGTTAATTCCTGCTGGACACGCCCCGCCGCAAGAACCGCAGTTTCACTCATCATCTGCTCCACAGTAGACATGGTACTGTTATAATTAAGAGCAATGCTAAAAGACCCGGATACTGCCAATCCCGCCAGAACAGTCAGAATAAGACAGAATGTGATTTTAGTTCGTATGCTTTCTCATGTCGATACCTCCTCGTTTTTATTATAAAAATTCTTGTTAACGCTTGTCAATACTTTCCTTCTGTCTTTTTAATACTGTTCAGGCCATAAACCGGATCACTATTAGTAAATATGCTGAATTTAAAGTTCCGGCTATACTTTCTGCAAAGACTTTGCATTCACTGCAAAGTCCGTGGGAATGCGTATATTCTGCCAAGCGGGAAGCCGGAAGGCTGAACTGTTACCACTCACGTCAAGAAACAGAAAAAATATTTTGAAAAAACCTGTAAACTTTGATATAATAATAAACGCATGTATTTGCAACTATAATTTACATGGAAAACGAGGAAAAGATTATGGCATTATTAGAACAGTGGCAGGCAGTTGCCTATAATGAAAAAGCAAACAAAGGAGACCTGCAGAGATTTTGGCAGAGATACTTTCTTTTAGAAAAGGGAGTTTATGAAAAGCTTTTGACTGACCCGGAGGAAAAGGTTGAGGGAACCGTCAAAGAGCTTGCCGAGAAATACGGATTGTCCGTAATGGAGATGACAGGTTTCTTAGACGGAATCAATGACAGCCTTGTGGAGGCAAATCCCATCGACACCATGGAAGAGGATACCAGGGTAAGCCTTGCTTTCGATAAAGAAAAATTATACAAAAACATGGTAGACGCCAAGGCGGACTGGCTGTACGAGCTGCCCCAGTGGGACGAGATTTTCGATAAAGAGACAAGGAGAAAACTTTACTTAGAGCAGAAGAAGTCCGGCACCGTTGTTGTCGGCAAAAAAGTAGGACGCAACGATCCCTGCCCATGCGGCAGCGGCAAAAAATATAAACACTGCTGCGGAAGATAAAAAGGCAGGATTGACCAGTGCATAGATACCGGACATCCGGAAATTGATTTCCGTGAGTTTTTGGAAAAAACACTTTACAGATTGTAAAAATGGTATTACAATCAGATTTACAGATAGAAAAATCGTTGACGGGAAGAGTACACCGTGAAATAACCCAGAGAGGGATGCCTCTAAGAGTGCTGCAAGCATCCTGTTAGGAAACGGCGGAAGACCACCCCGGAGAGGCTTTAACAGAGCCCGGTGATACCGTTATCATCAAATATGAGATTTTCCCGATAGTTATATTGCGGCACAGCAGAACATAATAATGTGCTGTCACACCGGGGAAAATGAATCCGGGTGGAACCACGGTAAACGCTTATCGTCCCTGACAAAACAGTACTGTTTTGTCAGGGATTTTTGTTTCGTCTGATAAAATCAAGACGGACATGATGCAGACGATGTACATGATAACAGAAAACCCGTCAGAAAGGAGCAGGGAAGATGGAAAAATGGAAAGGAACTTTGTCGAAACTGTCAGAGACAGTCACCGTCACAAAGTTAGACGGTATTTTGATTGTCACTATCGGCACCCTTATCGGCATGATACTTGGAATGCTTTGTTCTCCGAGAAAAAATGCGCGGTACGGGTGTAACAACGGCACAACATATATTCACAACTGGGCAGAGGAAGAAGAGGATTTCGATGAGCCGGAGGAGGAGGAAACGATTTCTTTCCGGTAAATGATAGGAAGAAAGAGGTTTATAAAAATGAAAATTACATTAAAAGACGGTTCCGTAAAGGAATACAGCGAAGCAAAATCCGTATATGACATTGCAAAGGATATCAGCGAAGGCCTTGCGAGAGTGGCATGTGCCGGCGAGGTAAACGGCAAAATCGTAGACCTGCGCACCGAATTAAAGGAAGACTGTGAGCTGAATATCGTGACGGCAAACGACCCGGAGGGTTTAAAGGTGATTCGCCACACTGCCTCCCACGTACTGGCACAGGCGGTAAAGCGTCTGTTCCCCAATGCGAAAGTCACCATCGGTCCGGCGATTGAGGAAGGTTTCTACTATGATTTCGATGCAGAACCTTTTTCCAGGGAGGATTTAGATAACTTAGAGGCCGAGATGAAAAAAATCATCAAAGAAGGCCATGAGTTAAAGAGATTTACCCTGCCGAGGGAAGAGGCGATCAAGTTCATGCAGGAGAGAAATGAGCCCTTTAAGGTAGAACTGATTGAGGATTTGCCGGAAGGCTCCGAGATTTCTTTTTATGACCAGGGCGAATTCGTGGATCTCTGTGCAGGACCGCATCTGATGACTACTAAGGGTATCAAGGCGTTTAAACTGACCTCTTCGTCTATGGCATACTGGCGAGGGGATTCAGACAAAGCCCGCTTGCAGAGAATTTACGGTACGGCCTATAATAAAAAAGAAGATTTGACGGCTCACTTAGAGCGTATGGAAGACGCAAAACGCCGGGACCATAACAGACTTGGGCGTGAAATGGGATTATTCACCACCGTGGATGTCATCGGACAGGGACTTCCTCTTTTCACACCGAAGGGAACGAAAATGATTATGAAGCTCCAAAGATGGATTGAGGATTTAGAGGACAATGAGTGGGGCTATGTCCGCACCAGGACGCCTTTGATGGCAAAGAGCGACCTTTACAAGATTTCCGGTCACTGGGACCACTACAAGGAGGGCATGTTTGTTTTGGGGGATGAGGAAGTGGATAAAGAGGTATTTGCCCTTCGCCCCATGACCTGCCCGTTCCAGTATTATGTATACAAAAACAGCCAGAAATCCTACCGTGACCTGCCTTACCGTATGGGTGAAACCTCTACCTTATTCCGCTGTGAGGATTCCGGTGAAATGCACGGACTGACCCGTGTGCGTCAGTTTACCATTTCCGAGGGGCATCTGGTAATCCGTCCGGATCAGGCGGAGGAAGAGTTAAAGGGCTGCTTTGACTTGGCATATTATGTGTTAAAGACCTTGGGTCTGGAGGAAGATGTGACGTACCGTCTTTCCAAATGGGACCCGGAAAATAAGAAAAAATATCTTGGCGATGACGATTACTGGAATAAAACCCAGGAGGCGCTGCGTGAGGTCTTAAGGGAAAAAGGCGTGAACTTCACGGAGGCAGACGGAGAGGCTGCGTTCTACGGTCCGAAGATTGATATTCAGGCAAAGAATGTTTACGGCAAAGAGGACACCATGATTACCATTCAGCTAGACTGTGCCATCGCAGAAAATTTTGACATGTATTATATTGACCAGAACGGAGACAAGGTGCGGCCTTACATCATTCACAGAACCTCTATGGGCTGCTACGAGAGAACCCTTGCATGGCTCATTGAGAAGTATGCGGGGAAATTCCCCACATGGCTTTGCCCGGAGCAGGTGCGTATCCTGCCGATTTCCGATAAATACGAGGCATATGCAGGTGAGGTGTTAAAAGAATTAAAGGCCAACGGCATTGACGCCACAATGGATAACCGTTCCGAGAAGATTGGCTTTAAAATCCGTGAGGCGAGACTTGATAAGCTGCCTTATATGCTGGTTGTAGGACAGCAGGAGGAAGCGGACCATACCGTATCGGTGAGAAGCCGTTTTGCAGGGGACGAGGGTGTGAAACCGTTAGCACAGTTTATCGAGGATATCTGTAGGGAAATCCGTACCAAGGAAATCAGAAAAGAAGTACCGCAGGAAGAAAACAAATAGAAGATCAGAGTTCAAAAAAGGCGGAGCGTCGGCTCCGTCTTTTTCAAATTTTTCCATAAAATCCTCCGTTTTCCTCCACTCGGGGAAAATATTTTTCTTATCCGGTGGCATACTAATAGCAGTATTCGCAGCAAAAATGCGGATACGGCAAAGAAACAGAGAAAATCTGTACAAGGTACACCGGAAAGGAGAAGGAAAAATGCCGAACTTAGATTGTATCGTAACAAACTGTATCTATAATGATAACAAATGCTGTTGTAAAGGGGATATCGAGGTAAAAGGAAAAAGTGCAGAGAGCACCGAGGAAACCTGTTGCGGCAGCTTTGTAGAGCGGAAAGACGGGGCGCGAAATGCGGTAGGCGGACCGTCAAAACACATCGCAGTTGCCTGCGAAGCCTGTAAATGTGAATTTAACGAAGATTGCAAATGCACGGCTGAGCATATCGGAATCGCAGGGAAAGATGCCTGCAGTTGTAAAGAGACAGAGTGTTCAAGTTTCTGCTGCTGCGGTTAAGGAAAGAGATAAAAGGATGCTGTTGTTACGGCATCCTTTTGTATGTGCGCCGTTCTTAAAAATTTCACAGAAAAATGGCTTGTATTCTCCAACATATGGACGTATAATGCGATTAGACAGAGCAAAATGCCAGAAGGTACTTGTGTGGAAACGGAGTTTTCACACAGGGTTTGCATTTGCGCACCTAATGCAAATCCGTGACGCACCCGGTGCGCAGAAAAAGGGCAAATTCATGAGAAAAAAATCCCACATATCTCTTGCAAAGTACATGGTAGACAGTTTAGGCGACGAGGAATTAAAAAAGCATAAGTTATCTTTTTATATCGGAAGCATCCTGCCGGATATCAAACCCTCCTTCCTCTATAAAAAGCATGAAATGACAGGAACCTTTCCTTCCATTAGGCGGCATATCAAGCGGCTTTCCGAGGGGGAAAAGGTGCTAGAGAAAGCAGGCAGGAAATATTATATGGATTTAGGACAGATTAGCCATTATCTGGCAGATTATTTTACCTTTCCACATAACAAAATATATCCTGGAGGATTAAAAGAGCATTGTTCCTATGAAGAGAAGCTAAAGAAAGATTTGCGCAGCTTTATCAAAAGCGGCGAGGCAAAAAAAGTTACGCTGTTGTCTAAGGAAGGGCAGGAGCAGCCGTTTCACAATGCGGAAGCGCTCTGTGACTACATCCAGGGGGCGCATGACGATTATCTTGCCAGGAAGCATGGCGTAGAGGAAGATATCCGTCATATTGTGGAGGTAAACCACAAGGCGCTGCAGGGGATGTTAGAGGTGTTAGCGGAGAGGCGCGCAGAGCACTTCTTGAAGCATATTTGAAAAGAAAACACAATATATTGTGGTTGTTGTCGAAAAATGATGATAGATGGCAGGCTGTTTTGATTGCATTTTAGACAAAAAAGTAGTAATATGTAAATAAAGGTATTTTTCTATCAAAGACTTCTTCTCAAGGAATAGCTATCAATTAAGGAGGCTTCGAATGGAGAGAATGAAACAACTTCAGAGAAAAATTGAGTCCGTCAGATTAGAACTGGACGAAGCGCTTTTACGAAAAGATAAATTCGAGAGTTATTATGAAAAAAGTACCGAATTGGATAAACTGATTGAAGAGTATGTAGAAAGAAAAGAAAAAGTGAATATTTGTTAGCAGAAGATGAAAAAAAGAAGTTCGCGGAAGCGGGCTTCTTTTTTTATGCACAGCCCCATGCAGAGGAAGTATGCCGCTGAGGCGGCGCATGGGGCGCGCGGCGAGTAGGGGAAGAAGAAATTTTTGGCAGTTTTTGGCACACGGTTTTGACGGCAGAAACATGTGTTTTGTATTGCTTTTTTATAGTAGATGGGGTAAGATAGTCATAAAAGTGGAGGAAAGTGGTGGGAAATGGTTCAAAGTGGTGAGCAAATCCCAATCTCGTGGAAGAAATAGCACAAAGCCGTTTGTTCCATGAAAAGGCAGGTGTTTGTGTTATGTTCATGGGAGAGTACAATCACACAGTGGACCCAAAAGGCAGACTTATCGTTCCGTCCAAGTTCAGGGAGCAGTTAGGCAGTGAATTTGTGGTGACCAAGGGATTAGACGGATGCTTATTTGTGTATCCCAACGAAGAATGGCATAACATTGAGGAAAAATTCCGCAGTATTTCCATGACCTCCAAAGATGCGAGAAAATTTTCCAGATTTTTCTTCGCAGGCGCAGCAGCGGTGGAGTTGGACAAGCAGGGAAGAATCCTGCTTCCGCCGGTATTAAGAGAATATGCAGATTTACAGAAAGATGTGGTATTAGTCGGAGTCCTAAGCCGGGTGGAAATCTGGGACAAGGACAGATGGCTGGAGAATACTTATGATGAAGACGAGATGGACGATATCGCAGAGCATATGGCAGAGTTAGGTTTTAGCATTTAAAGGAGACCGGCGTGGAGTTTAAGCATTATTCCGTCTTATTAGGAGAGACGATAGAACAACTGAATATCAGACCGGACGGAATTTATGTGGACGGAACCCTTGGAGGTGCAGGACATGCCGGTGAAGTGGTGAAACGGCTGTCAGGGAAGGGCAGGCTGATTGGGATTGACCAGGATGCAGACGCCATCAGGGCCGCCGGCGAACGCCTGTCGGAGTACAAGGACAGGGTCACTATTATCCGCAGTAATTACGCCAATATGAAGGAAGAATTGCAGAACATCGGCATCACGGGAGTGGACGGTATTGTGCTGGATTTGGGGGTTTCCTCCTTTCAGTTAGACACGCCGGAGAGAGGATTTACCTACCGGGAGGCCGATGCACCCTTAGACATGCGTATGGATGACAGGGTTTCCCGGACGGCGAAGGATATTGTCAATGAATACAGTGAGATGGAATTGTACCGGATTATCCGGGATTACGGGGAGGATAAATTCGCTAAGAACATTGCAAAACATATTGTGGCGGAGCGGACAAAGAAACCCATAGAGACGGCGGGAGAACTGACGGAGATTATCCGGGCCTCTATCCCAAAGAAGGTGCAGGCCACCGGAGGACATCCCGCTAAGAGGACCTTTCAGGCAATCCGTATTGAACTGAACAGAGAGTTAGAAGTGTTACAAGATACCTTAGATGATATGATAGATTTGCTAAATCCTGGAGGAAGGCTTTGTATCATTACCTTTCATTCCTTAGAGGACCGGATTGTAAAAGTAAATTTTAAGCGGAACGAAAATCCATGCACCTGTCCGAGTGATTTTCCGGTATGTGTGTGCGGTAAGGTTTCCAAAGGAAGGGTGGTTACCAGAAAACCGATTTTGCCTTCGGAGAGGGAGTTAGAGGAAAATTCCAGATCAAAAAGTGCAAAATTGCGGGTGTTTGAAAAGTGTTAAGTGGCAGATGAGCAGAGGCTAAAAATAGAAAAGAGGAAAAATTATGAAAAATCAGACAGCAGGAAGGGACAGAACAGAAAATCCTTATTATGTGGATGGCAATACCGTCCGCAGAATGGAAGCTGCTCCCGATTACAGAAGACAGCAGAGGGAGCGGATTGAGAGAGAAAAACAGGAGGAGCTCCGCCGGAGAAAGCGCGTTGCAAGGCGCAATCAGGAACGTGCCCTTAGGATGAGCAGAAGTTATGTGGCATTTCTTACCATGGCGGTGGTGGTGTTCGGTGTTTTTGCCGGTTTCTACATAAAGGTACAGTCCTCCGTGACAGCGAGAATGAAAAATATTGCTACTTTAGAAAGTCAGATTTCCGATTTGAAGGCAGAGAATGACGAGGCATATAAGCGTATCAGCAATTCGATTGATTTAGACAGTGTGAGAGAGCGGGCAATGACAGAGTTAGGAATGACTTACGCCAAGGAATCCCAGATTATTTATTATTCTGTGGGGGAGGATGATTATATGAACCAGTTTGGGGAGATTCCGGGTAAGTAAAGATACAGGAGTAATTCATGGCAACGAAGAGAAAAAGAAGAAGAAAACCTTGGTTAAAATTTCCGAAGCGCATGCAGAAAAAACTGATTATAATGTTTGGATGTATTGCGCTTTTATTAGTGGGTCTGATTGTGCGGCTGATGTATATTGAGCATACCAGCGGTGAAAAGTATGAAAAAATCGTACTTTCCCAGCAGGAATACGACAGTCAGACCATTCCCTACCAGAGGGGGGATATCGTGGATGCAAAGGGGACGGTGCTTGCCACCAGTATCGCCGTCTATAATGTGATACTGGACTGTTATGTCATGACCAGCAAGGAGGACTATATTGCACCCACCATCGAGGCACTGACCCGGTGTTTTCCGGATATTACCGGCGAAGAGCTTTATGATTATGCAAGGAACAGTAAGGACAGCCGTTATATTGTCCTGAAAAAAAAGGCTTCCTATGAGGAAATCCAGCCCTTTGTGGAAATGCAGGAGGCAGTGGATGAGAAAGATAAAAAGATAAATCCCAATATCAGAGGTGTCTGGTTTGAAAAGGAATATGAGAGACAGTACCCCTATGGGGAGTTGGCCAGTGCAGTGGTAGGCTTTACCACATCGGGAAATCTCGGTATCAATGGCTTAGAGCAGCATTACAACGAAGCTTTAAACGGAGTGGACGGCAGGGAATATGGTTATCTGAATACGGATAATAATTTCGAGCAGACCATTAAAGCGGCGAAAAACGGGAATACCTTAGTCACTACCTTAGATGCCCATATCCAGTCCGTGGTAGAAAAAAAAATAGCGGAGTTTAACGAGGCATATACCGGAAATTACAGAGAGAAGGATGCGGGGGCAACCCATATCGGTGTTTTGATTATGGACCCCAATAATGGGGACGTGCTTGCCATGGCAAACTATCCCAATTATGATGCCTCAAACCCCAGGGATTTGTCGGCATACTATGAGGAAGAAGAGTTAGATGCCATGGACGAGGACGCAAAATTAGACATTTTAAATAAAATCTGGCAGAACTTTTGCGTTACCTATACCTATGAGCCGGGGTCTACGGCAAAGCCCTTCACGGTGGCGGCAGGGCTTGAGACAGGGACGGTAGCCACCACAGATACTTATTATTGCGACGGATATGAGGAAATCGGCGGGCATAAGATTCGCTGTGTCAACAGGATGGGGCATAATATGGAAACTTTAGAGCAGACACTGATGTATTCCTGCAATGACGCCATGATGCAGATGTCCTATAAAATCGGGAAAGAGAATTTCAGTAAATACCAGCAGATATTCGGATTCGGACAGAGAACAAACATTGATTTGCCGGGAGAGGCGAGAACCGATACCCTGATTTACAATGTGAATAATATGGGTCCGGTGGATTTGGCAACCAACGTATTTGGACAGAACTTCAATACCACCATGATACAGTTAGGCAGTGCCTATTGTTCCCTGATTAACGGCGGGTATCTCTATCAGCCCAGGGTGGTAAAACGCATTACGGACGAAAACGGCAATGTGATTGAGGATATTGCTCCCACACTGCTGCGGGAGACGGTATCGAAATCCACCAGCGAAACCTTAAAGAAATATATGCAGTCCACGGTGGGAGGAGACGCATCAGCTACGGGAACTACAGCAAAGGTGGACGGTTATTCCATGGGAGGAAAGACGGGAACCGCCCAGAAAGCAGGGCGTGACGGCGTCAATTACTTAGTTTCCTTTATTGGCTTTGCCCCGGTGGAAGAGCCGCAGCTTATGATTTACTGTGTTGTGGATGAGCCCAATGTGGAGGAGCAGTTCCATAGTACTTTTGCCCAGAATATTGTCCGGGAGATATTAGAGGAAGTGCTTCCTTATATGAATATCTACCGCGACGAAGAGACCACAGGCATTCACGACGGCTGGGATATCAAGGGAGAAGAGGCGGGACAGACCGCAGCTACGGATATTGCCAATACGCCGATTGAAGAAAGCCTTGATGTGCCGGATACCACCGATGATTTGCCGGAAAACAGCGGCGACGTAGCGCCAGACAATATGGATCCGGGACCGGAGGATAACAGTGGCGACGTAGCGCCAGACAATATGGATCCGGGACCGGAGGATAACAGCGGCGGACAGACGCCGGATACGCCGGACGAAACACCGACAGATACACCAGGCGAATAAGGTATAACCTCACAAAAGTTAGAATAAGATAGTATGAAAACTTTTGTGGGGTTTTTTTATGCGGCAGGAAATTCCGTTTTGCAGGAACAAGACATATAACCGGAAAAAAATCATGGTCATGTTTGTGGCGATTTTCTTTGTGGTGATGTTCCTTATCGGCAGGCTGGTGTATCTGATGGTGTTCTGTTCCGAATATTACGGGCAGAAGGCTGAGAACCTGCATGAGAGGGAGAGGGACATCAAGGCGGCGAGGGGAAAAATCATTGATGCCACAGGCACGGTGCTTGCCACCAATAAATCTGTCTGTACCATATCTGTGATTCACAGCCAGATAGATGACCCGGAGGCGGTGATTGACGCACTGGTGAAGGAGCTGGAGCTGCCGGAGGAGACGGTGCGTAAACGGGTGGAAAAGGTCAGCTCTATTGAGCGGGTGAAAACCAATGTGGATAAGGAAACGGGGGATAGAATCCGGGCATATGGGCTTTCCGGCATTAAGGTGGACGAAGATTACAAAAGATATTACCCTTATGATGACCTTGCCTCAAAGGTGTTGGGATTTACGGGAGGGGATAACCAGGGGATTCTGGGGCTTGAGGTAAAATACGACGAATATTTGCAGGGGACCAGCGGAAAAATACTGACCCTGACGGATGCTAAGGGCATTGAGATTGAAAATGCAGGGGAAACCCGCCTAGAGCCGGTGAACGGCTACAACCTCCACATTTCCATGGATTATAACATCCAGAAATATTGCGAACAGGTGGCGGAAAAGGCATATATGAAAAAGGAGGCGGACTATGTATCTGTCATTGTGATGAACCCGAAAAACGGGGAACTGATGGCAATGGTAAATTACCCGGAGTTTAATCTGAATGACCCCTTTACCTTAAATTATGAGCTGACAGGGGAGGTGACGGCGGAGGAAAAGCAGAACCTTCTGAATCAGATGTGGAGAAACCAGTGTATCAGCGATACCTATGAGCCGGGTTCCACCTTTAAAATTATCACTGCCTCGGCGGCGTTAGAGGAGGGGGTGGTTTCCCTGACCGATAATTTCTACTGTCCCGGTTATAAAATGGTGGAGGACAGGAGAATCCGCTGTGCGAAAACCACCGGGCACGGTGCAGAGACCTTTGAGACAGGAATTATGAATTCCTGCAACCCGGTGTTTATTGAGCTGGGAGAACGGCTTGGGGTGGACAATTTTTATAAATATTTCAAGCAGTTTGGGCTGCTGTCGAAAACCAATGTGGATTTGCCGGGAGAAGCGGCGACCATCATGCACAAAAAGGAGAATGTAGGCCCGGTGGAATTGGCGACGGTGTCCTTCGGACAGTCTTTTCAGATTACGCCCATGCAGCTGGTGACTACAGTTTCTTCTATTATAAATGGGGGTAACCGCATTACCCCGCATTTTGGCGTGGAAATCAGAGATGATGACGGGAATCTGGTGGAGACGCTGCAGTACGATACAACCGAGGGTATCTGCAAGGAGGAAACCTCCGAGACCATGCGTTATCTGTTGGAACGGGTGGTTTCCGACGGAGGCGGGCAGAAGGCGAAAATCGAAGGGTATCACATTGGCGGAAAGACGGCCACCTCCCAGACCCTTCCGAGAAGCGAACACAAATATATTTCCTCTTTTTTAGGTTTTGCCCCGGCAGATGATCCGCAGGTACTGGTTCTTTTCATTATCAATAATCCTCAGGGCATTTATTACGGAGGGCAGATTGCAGCGCCTATGGTAAAAGAAATTATGGAAAACATTTTGCCTTACCTTGATAAATCCTAACAAATAACGTATACTAGAGGAATCAGAAAAAGTACATGAGGTGTTTAATTATGGCATATGAAATTGTAGTTCCGGTAATTATTGCATTTGCAATCAGCGCTGTGTTAGGTCCTATCGTGATACCCTTCCTTCGGAGGCTGAAGGTGGGACAGACAGAGCGGAAAGAGTTAGAGTCTCATTTGAAGAAAAACGGTACCCCCACCATGGGCGGTATTATGATATTGGCGGCAATCGTGATTACGTCTGTCTTTTATGTAAGGGATTACCCGAAGATTGTTCCCATTCTCTTTATGACCGTGGGCTTTGGGGTCATCGGCTTTTTAGATGACTATTTAAAGGTGGTGTTGCGGCGTTCTGACGGGTTACTGCCGTGGCAGAAGATGATTTTACAGATTATAGTGACGGCGGTGTTTGCCGTGTACATGGTATGCTATTCCGATGTGTCCCTCACCATGCTGATTCCGTTTTCCGGGGGAAAATACTTAGATATTGGCTGGCTGGCAATCCCTGTGCTGTTTATTGCGGTGGTGGGAACCGTCAACGGCACAAACTTTACCGATGGATTAGACGGCCTGGCATCAAGCGTGACGATTATGGTGGCGACCTTCTTCTCTGTGGTGGCGGTGGGCAGCAATGCCGGGATTGCGCCCATTACCTGCGCCGTGGTGGGGGCATTGCTGGGCTTTTTGCTGTTTAATGTGTATCCCGCAAGTGTATTTATGGGGGACACAGGTTCTTTGGCACTGGGAGGCTTTGTGGTTTCCACTGCCTATATGATGCAGATGCCTTTATTCATTCTGATTGTGGGACTGATTTATCTCGTAGAGGTGCTTTCCGTTATCATTCAGGTGACTTATTTTAAAAAGACCGGGGGAAAACGTATTTTCCGTATGGCGCCTATTCATCACCATTTTGAACTGGGCGGCTGGTCCGAGACGAGGGTAGTGGCTGTATTTTCCATTACCACAGCAATTTTATGTATGATTGCATTGCTTGCAATTTAGAAAGGTGTGATAAATTTGGATAAGAAGTTGGATTTAACCGGAAAAAAGGTTCTGGTTGTGGGCTCCGGAATCAGCGGTGTGGCAGCAGCGGAACTTCTAAAGAAAAAGGGAAATGAGATTCTTCTGTTTGATGGAAACAAAGAGCTGGATGTGGAGGCGCTTAAGAAGAAAGCTCCGGTATTTTCCGATGTGGAGATTATTCTTGGAACATTAAAGGACGGAGATTTAGAGCAGGTGGATTTGGCAGTGCTCAGTCCCGGCGTGCCTACGGATAGTCCTATGGTGGAACAGATAGGGGAGAAAGACATTCCCATCTGGGGCGAGATTGAGCTGGCATACTATTTTGCCAAAGGTCCGGTTGCCGCCATTACGGGAACCAACGGAAAAACTACTACGACGGCGCTGACCGGGGAGATTATGTCAAATTATTTTAAAGATGTGAGGGTGGTGGGAAATATCGGTATTCCCTATACCTCCGTTGCCGCAGACACCACGGAAGAGACAGTGACAGTGGCGGAAATCAGCAGCTTCCAGTTAGAGACGATTCATGAGTTCCATCCCAGAGTTTCGGCGATTTTAAATATTACACCGGACCATCTGAACCGCCATCATACCATGGAATGCTATATTCGGACAAAAGAGAGCATTACAAAGAACCAGAGTCCGGAAGAGGTATGCGTCTTAAACTATGAAGATACTGTTTTGCGTGCCTTTGGGGAGGAGGCAGGCTGTAAGGTGTTGTTTTTCAGCAGCGCCGGAAGGTTAGACACAGGGCTATATTTAGAAGGGGAAAGTATTTATTATGCCGTAAGCGGCAGGGCGGAAAAAGTCATTGACGTAAATGAGCTGAATATTTTGGGAATCCACAACTATGAGAATGTCATGGCGGCGACAGGAATTGCTCTTAGTATGGGAGTCCCCATGGAAAAAATCAGGGAGACATTAAAGGTTTTCCAGGCGGTGGAGCACCGGATTGAGTATGTGACGGAGATAAACGGCGTCCGTTATTACAATGATTCTAAGGGAACAAACCCGGATGCGGCAATCAAGGGCATTCAGGCGATGAACCGGCCGACCTATCTGATTGGCGGAGGTTATGATAAGCAGTCGGAGTATGACGAGTGGATTGAGAGCTTTGACGGCAAGGTGAAAAAGCTGGTGCTGATTGGACAGACGAGGGAGAAGATTGCGGAATGTGCAAAAGCCCACGGTTTTTCAGAGGTGGTGCTCTGTGACAGCTTAGAAGAGGCAATCGACGTCTGTCACGAAAATGCGAAGAGCGGGGAGGCAGTGCTTTTGTCCCCGGCATGTGCAAGCTGGGGCATGTTCAAAAATTATGAGGAACGGGGACGTATTTTTAAAGAGTATGTCAGAAATCTGTAATAATTTTAATGTCTTGGAAATGAGGTTGTAACGTGGCAAAGAGACCGGAAAAAGAGAAAAAGGAAAAGACCATACGATATTTTGACTACAGCCTGCTGTTTTTGATTATTTTCCTGCTTTGTTTTGGATTGATTATGCTGTACAGCACCAGCTCTTATTATGGCTCCACCCGGTTTGATGATGCGGCATATTATGTACGGAGGCAGATGTCTGCCAGTGCATTGGGCTTAGCGGCGATGATTGTAGTGTCCAGAATCCCGTATCAGGTATGGATACGGTTTTCCACCCTTGCCTATCTTGGGGCTTTGGGACTTTGTACTGCAGTTATCTTTGTGGGATCGGAGGCGAAGGGACAGGCAAGATGGCTTGAAATCGGGCCGCTTCGGTTTCAACCTTCCGAGCTGGCGAAAATCGGCGTGATTCTGTTTCTGGCTACCGTTATTTATAAGACGCCGAAACGGGTAGGGGAGTTTAAAAGTCTGGTAAAAATTATGGTGATTGTGATGCCCGTGGTGGGTGTGGTTGCATATAATAACTTAAGTACAGCAATTATTATCCTGGGAATTGCAGTTTGTATGCTTTTTGTGGCAAGCCCGAAGTATTCCCACTTCGTGCTGATGGCAGCAGCGGTAGCGGCGGTGGGGGTAATTTTTATTGCACTGGCGCCTTACCGTATGGAGCGTATTGATGTCTGGCTCAACCCGGAGGAGCATGAAAAGGGGTATCAGACCCTGCAGGGACTGTATGCCATTGGCTCCGGCGGTTTGTTCGGAAAAGGCTTAGGAGAAAGTATGCAGAAGCTGGGATTTATTCCTGAGGCGCAGAACGATATGATTTTTTCGGTTATCTGTGAGGAATTGGGACTGTTTGGGGCAGTCTGTCTCATCCTTTTGTATCTGCTGATTATCTGGCGGCTTGTGGTGATTGCCAACAATGCGGCAGATTTATACGGAGCGTTGATTGTGGTAGGCATTCTGGCACATATTGCTATTCAGGTGTTGTTAAATATTGCGGTTGTGACGAATACCATACCAAATACTGGAGTTTCCCTTCCGTTTATCAGTTACGGAGGAACTTCCATTTCCATTCTGCTTGCGGAGATGGGATTGGCGCTTTCCGTGTCCCGGGGAATTAAATTAGAGGTTACTTGATTATGATTAGAGAACAGAGACGAAGAAAAAAACGCAGAAAAATCGGTTTGCTGGTATTTCTGGTGTTGTTGCTGCTCATTGCCATCGGAACATTTATAGTCATCAATGTGTTCACGGTAGAACATGTGGTGGTGGAGGGGAATGAGCTTTATTCTCCGGAACAGATACAGAATATGGTACTAAATGATGAGTATTCCTGGAATTCCCTGTATGTGGATTTGAAATACCGTTTTTTGGACGTGGGGGATGTGCCCTTTGTGGACACCATGGAGATTTCCTTAGATGATCCTCATACGGTGCGGATTTCTGTCTACGAAAAAGGAATTTTAGGCAGCTTTTATATCGACACTTTAGGGCAATATGCCTATTTTGATAAAGACGGGTTTGTGGTGGAAACTTCTTCGGACGTTATCGAGGGGGTACCGAAGATTACGGGGATTTCCTGTGATACGGTGGTGCTGTATGAGAAGCTTCCGTTAGAAAACGAAGCGATTTTAAACCGCCTGCTGTCTTTGACCCAGATATTGAAAAAATATGACCTTTCACCGGAAAATATTCATTATGACAGTGCGGAAAATCCGGTGCTGATCTATGGGAGCATTGAGGTTGTGGTGGGTTCTGATGATTATCTTACCCAGAAAATCGCCCGGCTATCCGCCATTTTACCGCAGCTTTCCGGGCTGTCAGGGACACTACATTTAGATACCTGGACACCGGATACAACAGATATTGTTTTTGACAGGTCAGATTTATAAAAAAAAATGAAAAAATTAGTTGATTAATTGAAAGAAAAATTATATTATAGAGTATATGGTTTGTAATGGGGAAAATGGGTATCAAAAGGTACAATTATAGGAGAATGCTCGTTTCAGTTATAGATGATACATAGGTATGAGCCGCAGACCGGTGCGGAACGGGAAGAAATTTAGGGAGAGAATGAAGGAGGAACTACCTTGCTGGAAATTATGACAACAGAAGCAGATACCAGTGCAAAAATAATCGTCATCGGTGTAGGAGGAGCTGGTAATAATGCTGTAAATAGAATGATTGATGAGAATATCGGAGGCGTTGAATTTATCGGAATTAATACCGATAAGCAGGCATTAGCCCTTTGTAAGGCACCGACACTGATACAGATTGGTGAGAAATTAACCAAGGGACTTGGGGCAGGGGCACAGCCGGAGATTGGTGAGAAGGCGGCAGAAGAGAGCATGGAGGAGCTTTCCGCAGCGGTAAAGGGAGCCGATATGGTATTTGTCACCTGCGGTATGGGCGGCGGTACAGGAACAGGAGCGGCCCCGGTTGTTGCAAAGATTGCCAAGGAGCAGGGAACCCTTACCGTAGGCGTTGTGACAAAGCCTTTCAAATTCGAGGCAAAACAGCGTATGTTAAATGCACTTTCTGGAATTGAGCGCTTAAAGGACAGCGTAGATACCCTGATTGTGATTCCAAACGATAAATTGCTTGAGATTGTGGACAGAAGGACAACCATGCCGGATGCCTTAAAGAAAGCGGACGAGGTGTTACAGCAGGCAGTACAGGGAATTACCGACCTGATTAACTTGCCAGCCTTGATTAACTTAGATTTTGCCGATGTATGTACGGTCATGAAGGACAAGGGTATGGCGCATATCGGTATCGGTGCAGCCAAGGGAGATGACAAGGCAATCGAGGCAGTGAAGCTTGCCGTTGCCAGCCCGCTGCTTGAGACCACCATCAACGGAGCATCCCATGTTATCATCAATATTTCCGGTGATATTTCATTGATGGATGCCAATGATGCGGCAAGCTATGTACAGGATTTGGCCGGAGACAATGCAAATATTATCTTCGGTGCAAAATATGATGAGTCCATGACGGATGAGGCAACCATCACGGTTATCGCCACCGGGCTTGAAAATAGCAATCAGGCTTCACAGCCCGGTAAGATTATGCCGAAGATGCAGTACCAGAATGCAGGTACTGTGACAAGGCCGGTGGGAGCAGGAAGCGGATTTAGCAGACCTGTTTCCGCTGCGGCAACCGGGTTTGGGGCTATGGGGCAGACTCCGCATCAGGCACAGACACCGTCGTTTTCCGGGATTCAGAAGCCCAGGCAGCCGGAGAGCTCGGTGCAGCAGGTGGATATTAAGATACCGGATTTCTTGAAAAATTCGAGAAAGTAGTAGATTTTAAAAAGCAGCAGACGAAGGTTTGCTGCTTTTTTTGCAGGGGAGCGGATTCGGGAGTTTTATAAATAATAGAAAAAATGGGAAATTGGTTTGGGAAGGATTGACTTTATGGGGGTTAGGTATTAGTATTAATTGTTAGTTGAGAGTAACTCCCGATAGGGGAGGGTGATTGACGAGTTTTACTATTATGAATAAAAGAGGGACGAGAGATGACATTAGAGGATTTACCGGTGGGAAAGACGGCGATGATTACTGCAGTGGGCGGAGAAGGGGCGCTTAGGTGCAGGCTGCTTGATATGGGGCTGATTCCGGGGACGGCGGTGACAGTGCAAAAGATTGCGCCGATGGGGGACCCTATAGAGATAAGACTGCGGGGGTATGAGTTGACGATACGTGTGGAGGATGCGAAAAAAATTGAGATAGACGGGGTGAAAGAGGCGGGAGGAGCGTTATGATATTTGCATTGGCAGGAAACCAGAATTGTGGAAAAACGACGCTGTTTAACCAGCTTACCGGAGCGAACCAGCATGTGGGAAATTTTCCCGGGGTGACGGTGGATCAGAAGGTGGGGGAGATACGTTCCGTAAAAAACTGCTCAGTGGTGGATTTGCCCGGAATTTATTCTATCAGACCTTATACCAATGAGGAAATTGTCACCAGAGATTTTATTTTAAATGAAAAGCCGGATGGAATTATCAATATTGTGGACGCTACGAATATTGAGAGAAATCTTTATCTGACGCTGCAGCTTTTGGAGATGCACATTCCTATGGTGCTGGCGTTAAATATGATGGATGAGGTGCGGGGAAACGGAGGCTCCATTGATTTTAAGAAGATGTCGGAGGAGCTGGGAATTCCGGTGGTGCCCATCAGTGCGGCAAAGGATGAGGGGATCGAAGATCTGATTACGGCTGCCCTCACGGTGGCAAAAAAGAAGCAGTATCCGAAAGTGACGGATTTCTGTGAGCATGGTCCGGTACACCGCTGTATCCATGCGGTTTCCCATCAGGTGGAGGACCATGCGGCAAATGTGGGAATGTCTCCCCGGTTTGCGGCGACGAAGATTGTGGAAAATGATACGGACATTATTGAGCGGCTGGAATTATCCGAAAACGAGCTGGAAATGATGGAACACAGTATTGCGGAAATGGAGAAAGACAGAGGGCTTGACAGGAATGCGGCGCTAGCGGACATGCGATATCAGTTTATTGAGAAGGTCTGTGCAAAAACCGTGAAGAAATGTCAGGAGAGCAGGGAACATATCCGAAGCGTGAAGATTGACAATGTGCTTACCAACAAATATCTTGCCATTCCGATGTTTCTAATGATTATGCTCTTGATATTTTTCCTTACCTTCAATGTGATAGGGGCGGCGTTAAGTGATATTTTAGCCATGGGAATCGACGCTTTTACCGCAGCCTGCGACAGGGGGCTTACGGCATACGGTATCAATCCGGTGGTAAAGAGCCTTTTGATTGACGGTGTATTTGCGGGGGTGGGAAGTGTATTAAGCTTTCTTCCTATTATCGTGGTGTTGTTTTTCTTCTTGTCTATTTTGGAGGATTCCGGTTACATGGCGCGGGTAGCCTTCGTGATGGATAAACCCCTGAGGAAAATCGGCTTGTCCGGCAGGAGCTTTGTGCCGATGCTGGTTGGCTTTGGCTGTACGGTTCCGGCGGTGATGGCGACGAGAACTCTTTCTTCCGAGCGTGACAGGAAAATGACCATTATGCTCACCCCATTTATGAGCTGTTCTGCGAAAATACCTATTTATTCCGTATTTGCGGCAGCTTTTTTCCCGGGAAGAGAGGCACTTGTGATGATAGCGCTCTATGTGACGGGAATTTTAGTGGGAATTTTGTGTGCGGTGGTGTTAAACCAGACGGCATTCCGGGGAAATCCCATTCCCTTTGTGATGGAGCTGCCGAATTACCGTTTCCCTTCTGCAAAGAGCGTGGGGCAGCTGATGTGGGAGAAGGCAAAGGATTTTATCCAGAGAGCCTTTACCGTTATTTTTGTGGCAACGATTATCATCTGGCTTTTACAGACCTTTGATACTCGGTTAAATGTGGTGAGTGACAGCGCTGACAGCCTTCTGGCGCTGGTGGGACAGTGGATTGCGCCGGTTTTTGCGCCCCTTGGGTTTTCTGACTGGAGGGTATCTACGGCGCTTATCACCGGATTTACCGCCAAGGAGGCGGTGGTCAGCAGCCTGAGTGTGCTGACGGGAACGGCAATGGCGGACTTAAGTCAGGTGCTTGGAACCATGTTCAGCGGACTTTCCGCCGCCAGCTTCCTGGTGTTTACATTACTTTATACCCCATGTGTGGCGGCAATCGCAGCAGTGAAGCGGGAAATGGGGAGCGGTGTGAAAGCGGCTATGATTGTGTTGCTGCAGTGTGTGGTGGCATGGCTTGCGGCATGGCTGGTATACAGTATCGGAGGAATTTTTATTTCATAACATTTTTTTTGCAGGTGCCGGCACAGCCGGCACTTGCTTTTGTATGCACAGGCCCGTGCAAAGGAAACATGCCACTGAAGTGGCGCACGGGCCGCGCAGTGAGCAGGGAAAAATTCTTCCCTGCTCGATAGGGATAGGTTTCAGGGGCTAAAGGGGTCTTAGGCCGGCAGGTTGTACATTTTATTACGGGAGGGAAAAATGGGAATTGTGGATATTGCGGTATTAACCTTTCTTGCGGTGTGGTTTTTGGGAACCGTTATCTATTTGATAAAAAAGAAAAAGAAGGGTGGCTGTGTGGGCTGCTCCGGTGGTGCATGTGCAAATTGTCCGAAGGAGCGGAAACACAATTAAATGGCATATTTGATGTGTTTTTATACGTTTTTTAGGTATTTTTCGTATAAATATTGCGATTAATGTAAAATTAATGTAAAATATAGGTAAAATGACATAGTCAAGTGACAAAGGAGGATTCGGAATGAAGAAGAGAATCATGGCAGGATTGCTGCTTACAACAGTATTTTGTTCTGCTTTTATCGGCTGCGGCAATCAGCAGGCGGCAGTCGGGAGTGAGGATGACGGGATGGAAGCGGTAGTGCCGGGAAGTGAGCCTTCTACAGAAATGGCGGCCATGGGAAATCAGGGGAATACGGACAGTGGAGTAGTACAACTGACGATATGGTCCGAGCCGGATAACTTTGATACTCTGAATAAGATGATAGATGGTTTTAAACAAAAATATGCAGGACAAGCGGAGTTTGAGATTACCCTGGCGGAGGGGTCAGACGCCAGTACCAAGGACAATTTGCTGGGGGATATCCATAACGGAGCAGATATCTTTCCTTTTGCGGATGACCAGCTTTCTGCCATGGTAGCGGCAGGGGCACTTTATCCTGTGCCAAATGCAGATGAGGTAAAAAGCGCTAATTTAGAGGATGCCGTAACTGCGGCGACCATTAATGATACCTTGTATGCGTATCCGATGACGGCGGACAACGGGTACTTTTTATACTACGATAAGTCTGTTCTTACAGAGGAAGATGTTCAGACCATGGACGGCATGTTAGCGGCATTAGGGGCGGCAGGGAAAACCCTTTCTATGGAGCTGAATTCCGGCTGGTATCTCTATTCCTTCTTTGGAAATACAGGGCTAGAGTTTGGGATTAATGATGACGGTGTGACAAATTATTGTAACTGGAATTCTACAGAGGGCGATATCAAAGGTGTGGATGTGGCACAGGCGATCCTTAATATTACCACTAACCCGGCATTTGTGGCACAGGCGGATGCGAGTTTTATTGAACAAATAAAAGCCGGTACTGTGGCGGCAGGCATCAGTGGTGTATGGAACGATGTATCTGTCAGAGAGGTCTGGGGAGATAATTACAGGGCAGTTAAGCTTCCTACCTACACGGTGGCAGGTCAGCAGGTCCAGATGGCTTCTTTCAAAGGCTATAAGATGTTAGGTGTCAACGCTTATTCCAAGTATCCGGAATGGGCGGCAAAACTGGCGGATTGGCTGACCAACGAGGAGAACCAGACCCTCCGTTTTGAAGAACGCGGGCAGGGACCTTCCAATATTAATGCGGCAGCTTCCGATGCGGTGAATCAATCCCCGGCGATACAGGCAGTCCTTGCGCAGTCCGAATATGGAAAACTTCAGAGAGTGGGAAATGCTTACTGGACTCCTTGCAGCAACTTTGGTAATACTATGGCGGCCGGGAATCCGACGAATCAGGATTTACAGGAAATTATGGATACTTTAGCGGAAGGCATATCAGCCTCAGCAGCCCAGTAAGAGAAAGGAGGAACATAGGAGAGATGAAAAAACAGGGACGTTTCAGTACAAAAATGATTATTCTGATTCCGGTGTTTATTTTGGGAATCGTGTCCATTGTTTCCTGCTTTTTAGCAGTGAATAATATTAGGAGTGTCAACGGCAATGCAACGCAGATTGCGGACGGATATATGACCTGCATTTCTGATTTGGGAGAGATACAGAAAGAAACATTGACCATTCATAATTTGGGGTTATCCCATATCGTGGCAACGAATTTGGACAGCATGATTCAGCTGGTGGCTGACGTGAGGGCACAGCAGGATGTGTTAGACGGCAATCTGGCGGAGTTCGAGAAATATGTGACGGAAGAAGAACGCAGTAATTATGAGGCGATTCTTACCAATTTTGAAGGCTTGAAATATGAGATGGCAAATGTGCTTGCTTACAGTGCCAACAGCGATAAAGATGCAGCCTATGCGCTGGCAAACGGAGCTATTTCAGATTATGTCAATGGAATGGAGGAAAATATTGCGGCGATAGAGACGGTTATAAATACGAATGCAGACAATGCGAAAATACAATTGTCAGAGGTATACAATTCTTCTTTAATGATTAGTATATTTACGATTATTGTCAGTATCATTTCGCTGCTGGTCGCGGTATTCACCGTGTTAAAAATGGTAATTGCGCCTCTTTCTAAGACCCAGAGGGAGATTACCGAGATTATCGACGATATTGATAAACGCGAGGGCGACCTGACAAGACGTGTTACCATCCTTTCCAACCGGGAGGTAGCGGCAGTGGGCAGCGGTATCAACGTATTCATGGGCAAGCTGCAGGATATTTTCAAAATTATCATTAATAATTCCAGAAGAATGGAAGAAGTGGTCAACGAGGTGCGGGATAGCGTCATGACCTCCAACAACAGTGTATCAGACGTGTCCGCCCTGACAGAAGAGCTTTCCGCCACCATGCAGGAAATGTCCGATAATGCAGCGCTGATTAATTCTAATACGGAATCTGTAGCGGGAGAGGTAAACCTTATTGCGGAGAGAACCAGTGAAATCAACAACTATACAAAAGAGATGAAAGAGCACGCGGATGCCATGGAGGCAGCGGCACGCTCCAATATGGAGTCCACCGGAATTAAGGTAAATGAAATTCTTTCCGTATTGAACAAAGCCATCGAGGACAGCAACAGCGTTAATCAGGTCAACAGCCTGACAGATGATATTTTAAATATTGCAAGTCAGACTAACCTGCTGGCGTTAAACGCTTCCATTGAGGCAGCGAGGGCCGGGGAAGCCGGAAGAGGTTTTGCCGTCGTGGCAACGGAAATCAGTCAGCTTGCTTCTGCCAGCCAGGAGGCGGCAAACCGTATCCAGCAGATTAACAGCGTGGTAACTCAGGCAGTACATAACCTTGCAGACAATGCAAACGGTCTGGTAAAATACATGAACGATTCCATTCTGCCGGAATTTGAATCCTTTGTGGAATCCGGAAGTGAATATAAGAATAAGGCATCTTATATTGAGAGCGTTATGAATGAGTTTGAGGAAAAGACGGATTCCTTAAAGGGTACCATGGTGGAAATCCAGAGTTCCATCAATACCATTGCCCATGCCATTGAAGAGGGTGCAAACGGCGTCGGCAATGCGGCGGACAGCATTCAGATATTGGTGGGAGATATGGATAACATTTCCAGCCGTATGGATGAAAACTTTGAGATTGCGGCGGATTTAAAGAAGGAGACGGCGATTTTTACAAAACTGTAATAATGTTGGGATCATCTAAAAAAATAAAAGGTTTGAGAAAGAGCTCGCAAAAGCGGGCTCTTTTTCAATGCCAGGAAACCTGGCTGTTTCGGGAAGCCTTGGTGCCGAAAAAAAATTTTTAATAGCTTATTTTTTCTCTATATTGTATAATGGGAGACAGAAAAAAATGAGGTGATTGAAAATGGAACAAAAATTATACCGCATGTTAGGAGTAGAATTATATTGTAAATTTATCATAAAGGTAAAGAAAAGGTTTGATAAGTGGCGCGGCAGGCAGGAGACGGATAATTATTTTCTTAAGGATTATTCTTATGAGGGAATCGTTTATTTGAAAAATCAGTTGATAAAAAACGGGAAAATACATATGGTCGGTGTTTTGGTTTGTTTTCCCTGTCTGTTTTTGGGTGACCGGATTTGGATTCAGTTGATTGCACTGCTTGTTTTGCTGCATAATCTTTATTGCGTCATGATACAGAGATATCACTTAATACGCATCAATGCTTTGCTGGAAAGAAGGAAGATAAGAGGAAAGAGTTCATTATATTAGAGGAAAATAGGTATGAAAAGAACTGTTTATCATGGGAGTTCTCAAATAGTAGAAGTTAAAAATTCTCACATTCGAAAATATGACAGAAGAATGGTTGGATTTTATAGTAGCTTGCCGCACCGGGAAGGCGCATGATTATGATATTGTGGAAGGTCCCATGGCAGATGACACCATTTATAATTATGTGCAGGGATTTATTGACGGAAAATTTTCACGAGCAGCTTTTTGGGAACTGGCGAAATTTAAGTATCCGACACATCAGATTAGTTTTCACACAGCCAGAGCATTAACTACACTAAGATTTTTAAAGGGAGTGCAGGTACATGAAGAATAATAACAACCTATTTTATGTATGCAGCCTGATAGAGTATATTGCAAGAAAAACCACAAACCACAGGTATGATGTTGTGAAATATATGGATAATGATTTACAGCGTATTTATAATTATGCGGATGTATTTCATTGTGAGCCGATAGAAAAGGTCGCAGACGATTTTATACAGAAAGATAACGTTATGGCTGGAAGTTATGACAATCTTTCAAATTGCCGATATTCAATTCCGGACTATTGGGATATTGGAGAGGTATTCGCCCGATTAATTGAAGATTGTTATGAAGACACAAATGTGGTAAACGGAATAAGAGAGGTCTATGAATCCTGGCTGGCAGAGAAAATTTTGAATTTTAATTCTGATTTGTATTATCAGCCAAGAGATTATATAGCAGCCTGTTACAAGGAAGGAAAAGTGCTTTCAACGTAGTTTACAGTGTCGGGTGGCTTAATTATACAGAGAACCCACAGATGCTGCGGAATGCTTACGCACATTCACTGAAAATATATAGTGCGCATATTGGCGAGAAGTTAATTGGCATCATAAGAGTAGTAGGTGATGGATAGTCCGTTATATTTATTCAGGATATTTTGATTTTCCCGCAATTTCAGCACAAAGGAATTGGTACAGCATTGCTTCAATGTATGTTGAACGAGTATAAGAATGTTTATCAAATACATCTGTTTACGGATAACAAAGATAGGACTATCCGATTCTATAAATCCCTTGGCTTTGAGATGGATACAGAAATCGAATGCAGGGCATTTTCGAAATTTTATGAATATCCAGAAACGGGTGATACTTTCCCCATCGAACCTTGCCATCCCCCCAAATTTGTTATATAATGATTCGACACGCTTTTTCGCAGTAAAAAGCACAATATCGAAAAAATAATCGTAAGAGGAGAATAGAAATGAGCAAAATAAGAACCAGATATGCACCAAGTCCTACCGGAAGAATGCACGTAGGAAACCTGCGCTCTGCCTTATATGAATTTTTAATCGCAAAGCATGACGGCGGAGATTTTATGCTCCGTATTGAGGATACCGACCAGGAGCGTTTCGTAGAGGGGGCAGTGGATATCATCTACCGCACCATGGAAAAAACCGGATTAAAGCACGACGAAGGCCCCGACAAAGACGGCGGTTACGGTCCTTATATCCAGAGTGAGCGTATGAAAACGGGAATCTACATGAAATACGCCAAAGAACTGGTGGAAAGAGGCGAAGCATATTACTGTTTCTGCGATAAAGAACGCTTAGAAAGTCTCAAAACAGAGGTGGTGGAGGGCAAGGAAATCATGCTCTATGACAAGCACTGCCTCCATTTGAGCAAAGAAGAAGTGGAAGCCAACCTCGCCGCAGGCAAGCCTTTCGTCATTCGCCAGAATATTCCGAACGAAGGAACCACCACTTTCCATGACGAGCTTTACGGTGATATTACCGTAGAAAATGCCGAATTAGACGATATGATTCTCATTAAATCCGACGGCTACCCCACCTATAATTTTGCCAACGTAGTGGACGACCATACCATGAACATCACTCACGTGGTGCGAGGAAACGAGTATCTTTCTTCCTCCCCGAAATACCAGAGACTTTACGATGCCTTTGGCTGGCAGTCTCCGGTATACATTCATTTACCGCTGATTACAGACGAAAACCATAAGAAGCTCTCGAAGAGGAGCGGACATTCCTCCTTCGAGGATTTAATTGAGCAGGGCTTTTTAACCGAGGCAGTGGTAAACTACATTGCGCTTTTAGGCTGGAGTCCGGAGGACAACCGGGAGATTTTCACGTTAGATGAATTAATCAAAGAATTTGATTACCACAGAATCAGCAAATCTCCGGCAGTCTTTGACTATACCAAATTAAAATGGATGAACGGCGAATACATCAAAGCCATGGATTTTGATGCCTTCTACGAGATGGCAGAGCCTTATTTAAAGGAAACCATCAAAAAAGAGTTGGATTTAAGGAAAATTGCCACCATGGTAAAGACCCGTATCGAGGTGTTTCCGGATATCGCGGAGCACATTGATTTCTTTGAAACCTTACCGGAATACGATATTGCCATGTACACCCATAAGAAAATGAAAACCAACGCAGAAACCTCCCTTCAGGTATTGAAGGATGTACTGCCGCTGCTTGAGGCGCAGGAGGATTTCAGCAATGATGCCCTTTATGCTGCACTCTTAAAATATGTGGAAGAAAAAGGCGTGAAAAACGGTTATGTGATGTGGCCCATCCGTACTGCGGTTTCCGGCAAGCAGATGACACCGGGAGGAGCGACGGAGCTGATGGAGGTGCTGGGGAAAGAAGAGAGCATTGCCCGTATCAAAAAAGGAATCAAGCTGTTAGAGGCATAAAACAAGAGGTAACTATGAACTTAAACCCATCCCAGGAGCGTGCCATCCGGCACAAAACGGGGCCCATGTTAGTCTTAGCCGGCCCCGGGAGCGGGAAAACTCTGGTGATTACAGAGCGGACCCGCTTTCTTATAGAAGAATGTCAGATTTCCCCTTCCAATATTTTAGTGATCACCTTCACCAAGGCGGCCGCCATGGAAATGAAGCAGCGTTTCCGGCGCAGAATAGGAAAAGACTGCCCGGTGACCTTCGGGACCTTTCATGCGGTCTTTTTTATGATATTAAAACACGCCTACCACTACAGTGCAGAAAATATCATCAAGGAAGAGGCAAGATACCAGTGCATCCGGGAAATCATTGCCAAATGCCGTTTAGATTATGAGGACGAAAATGAATTTATCACCTCGCTGTTAGGAGAAATCGGCATGGTGAAAAATGCCGGGATTGCCATTGCAAACTATTACTCCAAAAACTGTGCAGAGACGGTATTCCGCCGGATTTTCAACGAGTATCAGGAATACCTGTACCGCCATAAGCTCTTAGACTTTGATGATATGCTAGTGTATACCAAAGAGCTGTTTACAGAGCGGAAGGATATTTTAGCGGCGTGGCAGAATAAATATCAGTACATATTGATAGACGAGTTCCAGGACATCAATAAAATTCAGTATGACATTATAAAAATGTTAGCGGGGGAGCGGCGGAACCTTTTTGCCGTGGGGGATGACGACCAGTCCATCTATCGTTTCCGGGGCGCGAAGCCGGAGATTATGCTGCATTTTAAAGAAGATTTTAAAGGAGCGGAGCCGATGCTGCTTGACACCAATTACCGCTCCACAGAGCAGATTGTGGGGGCGGCGGGGAATGTCATCAGCTATAACAGGGAACGTTTTGAAAAACAGATAAAGGCAGGCGGCGGCAACGGCGCAGCGGTGGAGTTTCTGCTGTTTGAGGGACAGAGGGAGGAAAATGCCAGAATTATCTGGGATATCCAGGAGGCAGTGGAGCATGGGGCGCACTATGAAGATTTTGCCATACTGTTTCGCACGAATCTTCAGCCAAGGCTTTTGATGGAGCAGCTGTTAGCGTATAATATTCCCTTCCGGACGAAGGACAGCATCCCAAATCTTTACGAGCACTGGATTGCCAAGGACTTATTTGCCTATATCCGTATTGCTATGGGAAGCCGGGAACGGAGGGATTTTTTACAGATTATGAACCGTCCGAAGCGTTATATCAGCAGGGATTCCTTAGATGAACCCACCGTTGCCTTTGATGTCTGGGAATGGTATTACGAGGAGCAGCCCTGGGTGGCAAAGAGAATCAGTCAGTTACAACATGACATTAAAGTGTTAGAGCGGCTTGGCCCCTATGCGGCAATCAACTATATCAGGAAAGCCATCGGTTACGATGAATTTTTGGCGGAATACGCAGACTACCGGAGAATCAAAGCAGAGGATTTGTATGACGTGATAGAAGAACTGCAGGCAAGTGCGAAAGACCACAAAGACTATGACAGCTGGTTTGCCCACATTGATTCCTATACGAAAGAACTGCAGGAAATGTACCGCGTGCAGAATGAAAACCGGGAGAGTGTTGCCCTTGCCACCCTCCACAGCGCAAAAGGCTTAGAATACGAAAATGTTTATCTGATAGACGTCAATGAGGGGGTAATGCCCTACAAAAAGGCGGTGTTAGAGCCGGAAATTGAGGAGGAGCGCCGGATGTTCTATGTGGGTATGACCCGGGCGAAAAAAAATCTGCATCTTTTTGCAGTAAAAAAACTGAACAATAAAGATGCAGAAATCTCGCGTTTTATCAAAGAAGCGCAGTCCCACAAGCGTCAATGATGCAGGCGCATATTACTTCGAAATTAATGCAATGCTGTACTAGTCCTCCATATCCTCAAATTCCGCCTCATCTAACAGCTCGTCAAAACGGTCCGCCACAGCTTCGTACTCCTCGTCGTTTTCGATATTGTCTAAGGAAGGATTGCCGTCCTCGTCCTCATGGTAGCGGTAGATAAATACCTCCCCGTCCTCGTTTGGCTCTCCTTTATCGTCTAAGGGCAGCAGTGCGATGTAATCCTGCTCGTCTACGGTGAAAATAGTGAGGATTTCGCACTCTACCTGTGTGCCGTCGTCAAGGTCTAAGGTTACTAAAATATCAGAATCATCATTTTTCCGGTTGTTTTCTGCCATGAAATCGTCTCCTTTTTTGTATTCTGGCTTTATCATAACATAGAAAAATGGGATTGAACAGGGAAAAATGGAAACATCTTGCTAAAAAACTATACAAAAGTGGGGGACTTAGGGTATAATTAAAGAAAAAGAGAAAACGACTAGCAAAAAAGGTGGCTGAACGGTATGGACTATAAGATAAAAGAGGGAAACTACGAAAAATTTGGTTTAGTCAGAAAAGGCGATGCGGCAATTTTCACCTTTGAAGGAGAAAAAGAGGATGATTGCAGCATTCTTTTTTATGGGAAAAACCAGGAGATAATTGCCAAAGTTAAAGTACCGGAGGCATATTGCAGGGGCTCTGTCCGGTCTGTCTGCATTTGCGGACTGCCAAAGGGGCAATTAAAATATAATTATGAGATTAACGGAAAAATAAAGATCGACGATTACGCAAAGAGTATCGTGGGACGGGAAAAGTGGAATGATACCGGGCGGGAGGCAAAGGATTATGCCGTCTGCGGCGGAGATATCCCGAGGGAATTTGACTGGCAGGAGGACAGACAGCCGGAGCTTCCCAGAAACAAGATGGTGATGTATAAGCTCCATGTGCGGAATTTTTCCATGGATGCCGGTCTTAGGGGCAGGGTAAAAGGTACCTTCCGGGCGGTGCAGGAAAAAATACCTTATCTGAAAAGTTTAGGGATTACTACCATTGAGTTTATGCCGGTGTATGAGTTTGAAGAGATTATCATGCCAAAACAGGTGGAGCTGCCTGAGTATCTCCGCTGGGAGAGCAGGGAAGAGGATATGATTCAGCCCGTGGATAAGAAACCTACAGGGAAGATAAACTGCTGGGGTTACGTGTCAGGCAATTATTTTGCTCCGAAGGTCTCCTATAGCTCTATTCCCCAGGCGGATATCGAGTGGAAAACCCTGATACGGGAGCTGCATAAAAACGGCATGGAGTGTGTGATGGAGATGTTTTTTGATGAAAAAGTCAATCAGAACATCATCTTAGATGCGTTGCGCTACTGGGTGAGGGAGTATCATGTGGACGGCTTTCACCTGCTGGGTACATCCATTCCGGTGACGGCAATCGCTCAGGATTTGCTTTTAAGCAGGACCAAGCTTTATTATACCGATTTTGCCCCGGTGCTGTTAGAGAAAAAGAAACCTTACCATCGTCTTTATATTTACAGCGACGAGTATCTGTATCCGGCGAGGAAAATATTAAACCATATGGAGGGTGACTTAAAAGAGTTTTTGTGTCAGCAGAGAAAACAGCACGAGGTACAGGGCTTTGTAAACTATCTGGCAAACCATAACGGATTTACCTTAGGGGATGTGTTCCGTTACTGTGAGAAGCACAATGAGGCGAACGGCGAGGAAAACTATGACGGAAATAACTGGAATTACAGCAATAATTGCGGCGTAGAGGGCTATACCAGAAAGAAATATGTGGAAAAAATGCGCCGCAGGCAGCTTCGGAATGCCTTCACCATGCTTTTTACCGCTCAGGGAGTGCCCCTGATTTACGGCGGGGACGAATTTGCCAACTCCCAGGAGGGGAATAACAATACTTACTGTCAGGATAACCGCTTGGGCTGGATGAACTGGAAGAACCGGGAAACCTACGGTTTTCTGGTTTCCCTTGTGGGAAATTTGGCGAAGTTTCGAAGACAGCACCCAGTGATTGCCTCGGATGTGCCTATGCAGCAGAGTGACTATGCCCGCAAAGGCTTCCCGGATTTGTCCTACCATGGAGAAAATGCCTGGATTACCGCTGTCCCCATGGACAGGCAGGCGGTGGGCGTGATGTACTGCGGTAGCTATGTGAAGCGTGAGGACGGCACCGCCGATGATTTTATCTATATCGGCTATAATTTCCACAGTGGGCGCATAAATTTGGCATTACCGAAGCTGCCGGAGAAGAAAAAATGGTATTGGGCAGTAAATACCGCAAGGGAAGATGCGTATTTTACAGAGGAAGAAAAGTTAGAAAACCAGCATCTTCTGGCGGTGGAGGGACAGTCCATCGCAGTATTAATTGGAAAGTAAAGAAGGAATAAAAATGAAAGCGTTAGAACATTTGCGTACGATTAACCATCACAAAAAGCTGGTGATGGAGGGATGCTTTAAAATCGGATTGTACCGGCAGGGGCTTCTTCATGACTTGTCAAAATATACCCCTACGGAGTTTTTGGTGGGCTGTAAATATTATCAGGGAAATATGAGCCCCAACAATGCAGAACGGGAGGAGGTGGGCTATTCCTCTGCATGGCTGCACCACAAGGGGAGAAATAAGCACCATATGGAGTACTGGATTGACTATGGTGTGGGAAAACAGGGAACGGAGCACAGCGCCATCTGCGGGATGAAAATGCCCCTGCCCTATGTGGCGGAGATGTATGTGGACCGGGTTTCTGCGTCGAAGAACTACCAGAAAGAGGCGTACCGGGACGACAGTGCCCTGAAATACTATTTAAAGGGGCGGGGAAAATACATTCTCCATGAGGACACCAAGGCCATGTTAGAGCTGCTGCTGGTGTATCTTGCTGTGAAGGGAGAGGAAACCGTCAACGCATTCTTAAAATATAAGGTGTTAAAGGGGCAGGTGCCCTATGAGAAGAATATCCTGATTAAAATGCGGAAAAGTCTGGAAAAACGGCTGCCATATCCGCTGCAGGAAGAGCTTTCAAATCTATAAATACCCCGGTGACGGGATAGGTAAACTGTAAGCGGTAGGCGTGAAGCGCCTGCCGTTTTATGATTCTGTTTTCCGGATTGTAGAGGAAGTCGCCAATCAGGGGCTGTCCTAAATTTCTGAAATTTTCCCGGGAGATAGAAAAAACAGGAAAATAAAAGGGGAAAAGCACGGAAAACCTGGCCTAAACATAGAATGTATCAATAAAGTTTTTAAGGTGCGTTTTGAAAACTTTTTTATCTCCCCTAACGCCGGAACAGGAGAGCGACTGCCTGAAAAGAATCAGGGAGGGCGATCCTGCGGCAAAAAATGAACTGACATTGCGCAATATGCGGTTAGTGGCGCATGTTGCGAAGAAATACCAGAATTCGGAAGAGGATATGGAAGATTTGATTTCCATTGGTACGATAGGACTTATCAAAGCCATTGCCACCTATAAAGAGGACTATGGAAGCAGGCTTGCTACCTATGCAGCCCGCTGTATCGACAATGAGCTTCTGATGTACTTTCGTGCAAAGAAAAAGACCTCTAAGGAGGTGTCACTGTACGAACCCATTGGCACGGATAAGGAGGGAAACCAGATACAGATTGTAGATGTGGTGGAGGGCGAAGAGGTGGACGTGGTGGAGAATTTAGAGCAGCGGCAGCAGATTGCCAGAATCCTCCATTTAGTGCCGAAAGTGTTAAGCAGCAGGGAACAGTTTATCATTGTAAAACGCTACGGGCTTTTCGGAAACAAACCCATGACCCAGCGGGAGATTTCCGAAAATCTTGCCATTTCCCGCTCTTATGTTTCCCGGATTGAGAAACGTGCCTTAGAAAAACTGCGGAAAAATTTGTAATTGGCTCTTTTAAATGTACGACAGGAATGCTATAATTTACCCAGTAGTTTCTGCCGCCAGTTTCCGGCGGCAGGGCGCTTTCTCTTTTTTCATGGCAGGAATTGCGTCACGGGGTGGTGCCTTTCCGAATCAAAAGCAGCGGTTCCGCTGTGATTTTTCCGATTTTGTGGACGAAAACAGAATACAGGAGGAAGAAAGATTGTACAGCAGTGTTACAACAGCCATTGTCCATGGGATTTGCAGCATTCCCGTTTTTGTGGAAGCGGATGTCAGTGACGGGATGCCCATGTTTGAAATGGTAGGATTTTTAGCTTCGGAGGTGAAAGAGTCAAAGGAGCGGGTGCGGACGGCATTAAAAAACAGCGGTTTCCGCCTGCCGCCGAAGCGGATTACCGTGAATTTTACTCCGGCAAATATCAGAAAATCCGGTTCCGGCTTCGATTTGCCGGTGGCAGTCGCCGTATTGGCGGCGTTGGGGGAAGTGAAGGAGGCTGCCTTAAAGGAAACCCTTATCCTTGGGGAGGTGGGGTTAAACGGGGACATCAAGCCCGTCAACGGGATTTTACCAATGGTCTGGGAGGCGAGGGAGCGGGGATTTCGCCGTTGTCTGGTTCCGAAAGAAAATGAAAAAGAAGCGGGGCTTGTCTGCGGCATGGAAATTTGCGGGACAGGCAGTATCGCTCAGGCAGTAAAAATTTTAAATGGGGACGAATATCCGAAAGCCTCAGCGATATATAATATAGAAGAAACGGGACGGATACAAAAACAGCCGGATTTCGGGGAGGTCTATGGGCAGAGGTTGGGAAAACGTGCCTGCGAGGTGGCGGTGTCGGGAATGCACAACCTGCTTTTGATTGGACCGCCGGGAGCGGGAAAAACCATGCTTGCCTCCCGGATTCCGTCTATTCTTCCGCCCTTAGATGAGGGGGAGGCGATGGAACTTTCGAAAATTTACAGCGTCAGCGGTCTTTTCCCGAAAGGGGAGAGCCTCATGAGGGTGAGACCCTTCCGGGCACCCCATCACACCGTTACTTTGCAGGGGTTAGCAGGAGGCGGCAGCATTCCAAAGCCGGGAGAGATATCCTTAGCTCACAAAGGAGTTCTGTTTTTAGACGAATTGCCGGAGTTTCAGAAAAGCACCCTGGAAATTTTAAGGCAGCCCATGGAGGAAAAGAAAATCAGCCTGGTGCGGCTGAACGGAAATTTTGAATACCCGGCAGATTTTATGCTGGTGGCAGCCATGAATCCCTGCAAATGCGGCTATTATCCCGATATGCAGAAATGTACCTGTACGAAAAACAGCATCGGGCACTATCTCGGAAAAATCAGCAGGCCCCTCCTTGACCGCATTGATATCTGTGCGGAGACGGCAGGCCTTTCCTTTGGGGAATTAAAGAAAAAAGGAAAGGAAGAGTCCTCGGCGGTGATCCGAAAACGGGTGGAGGCGGCACAGCAGATACAAAAAGAGCGCTACCGGGGAGAGGATTTTTCCTATAACAGCCAGATACCGGCGGGGCGAATGGAAGAGTTTTGTCCTCTCACCGCAGTGCAGGAAAAATATATGGAGCAGATATACCGCAGATTAGAGCTTACGGCGCGTTCCTATCATAAAATCTTAAAGGTGGCACGCACCCTTGCGGATATGGAGGGCAGTGAGGTTATTTTAGACCGCCATTTAAACGAAGCGGTGTGCTACCGCAGCGTGGACAGAAAATACTGGGAAAACAGGGAAGGAGGGCGTGCATGAATTATTCTTATTGGTTATCGAATATACCGGGCATCGGAATACGTTCCAGAAACCGTATGTTGGGAACAGTGGGCAGCGCCGAAGAGCTTTACCGTCTGCCGGAAAAACAGCTTTTGCTGCTGCCCGGCATCACGGAAAAGCAGGTAAAGGCGGTGATAGAGAGCAGGAAAAGGGATTATGAGACGCCCTTTTACCGCTTAGGGGAGCAGGGTATTACCTTCCTTTCCAGGGAAGAACCGGAATTTCCCGAAAAATTACGGCAGATACCGGATGCGCCCTACAGCCTTTACGTGAAAGGAAAGCTGCCGGAGCCCCGGCAGAAGGCGGTGGCAGTGGTGGGAGCGAGGCGGTGCTCCGCCTACGGCAGTACGGTGGCGGAGAAAATCGGGAAACGGTTAGCAGAGTGCAAAGCGGCGGTGATAAGCGGCATGGCACAGGGAATTGACGGGGAAAGCCACTGGGGGGCCCTCAAAGGCGCAGGGAGGACCTATGCCGTCTTAGGCTGCGGCGTGGACATCTGCTATCCCCGCTGCCAGGGAAAGCTTTATGACAATATTTTAAACTGCGGCGGAATTATTTCTGAGTATCCGCCGGGCACAAAACCCCTGCCGCAGCTTTTTCCAGCGAGAAACCGCATCATTTCCGGTCTTTCCGACGTGGTTGTGGTGGTGGAAGCGAAAGGCAGGAGCGGCTCCCTCATTACGGCAGATTATGCCTTAGAGCAGGGGAAAGATATTTATGCGGTTCCGGGGCGGCTTTATGACCCCTTAAGCGCCGGCTGCAACGCATTGATTCGCCAGGGGGCAGGGATCATTTCTGATGTGGAAGAATTTTTGACAGAATTGGAATTGTGTATGGATTTCGGCGGAAAACAGGAAAATTTAAGAGAATTATTACTTGCAAAAGATGAAAGCTTGGTGTATAGTTGTTTAAGTTTACAACCGAAAGGCGTAGAGGAACTTTTGGAAGAAACGGGGTTGGGACTGCCGCAGATGGCAGGAATCCTGGCCGGTATGGTACAAAAAGGATTCATTACGGAGACAGTAAAGAATTATTACATCAAAACGATTGAATAAGTTTTCACATAAAAGGAGATGAATGGATGGCAAAGTACCTTGTAATCGTGGAGTCGCCTGCAAAGGTAAAGACAATTAAAAAATTTTTGGGGAAAAATTACGAAGTCGTGGCATCAAACGGGCATGTGAGAGATTTGCCGAAGAGCCAGATGGGGATTGATGTGGAGCATGATTTTGAGCCGAAATATATTACTATTCGGGGAAAGGGAGATATTCTTGCCAAGCTGCGCAGAGAGGTAAAGAAAGCAGACAGAGTTTACCTCGCAACCGACCCTGACCGCGAGGGCGAGGCGATTTCCTGGCATTTGTCCCAGGCATTGAAGTTAGAAGATAAGGACGTGCAGAGGATCACTTTCAACGAGATTACCCAGAATGCGGTGAAGGCATCCTTAAAGCAGCCCAGAAGCATTGATATGAACTTAGTGGACGCACAGCAGACCAGACGTATCCTAGACCGCATGGTGGGCTATGAAATCAGCCCGGTGCTCTGGGCGAAGGTCAAAAGAGGCTTAAGCGCCGGAAGGGTGCAGTCGGTGGCGCTGCGCATCATCTGTGACAGGGAAGAGGAAATCAATGCCTTTATCCCGGAGGAATACTGGACTCTTGACGCAGAACTTAACATTAAGGGTGAGAAAAAAACTCTGATGGCAAAGTTCCATGGAGACGACAAGGGTAAGCTGACCATCTCTAAGAAAGAGGAAATGGATGCCGTCATGGCGGAGATCGAAAAAGAAAAGTTTCAGGTGTTAGAGGTGAAGAAGGGAGAGCGGGTGAAGAAGGCGCCGCTGCCCTTTACCACCAGTACCCTGCAGCAGGAAGCCTCCAAGGCGCTGAATTTTCCCATTTCCAAGACGATGCGTATTGCCCAGCAGTTGTATGAGGGCGTGGATATCAAGGGACAGGGAACGGTAGGCCTGATTACCTATTTAAGAACAGATTCCGTGCGTATCTCCGACGAGGCGGATGCCCAGGCGAGGGAGTATATCGAACATGCTTACGGCAGCCGGTTCGTGGCGGAGAAGGCGGCGGAGAAAAAGGGCGGAGCTAAGATACAAGATGCCCATGAGGCAATCCGTCCCTCCGACATCAACCGCACCCCGGTAATGGTAAAGGAGTCACTTTCCAGAGACCAGTTCCGGCTCTACCAGCTGATTTGGAAACGTTTTGCGGCAAGCCGTATGACCCCGGCGGTCTATGAGACAACCAATGTAAAAATCGGTGCGGGAAAATACCGTTTTACAGTATCCGCTTCCAAGGTGGCTTTTGAAGGCTTTATGTCGGTTTATACCAGCGAGGATGACGAGAAGGCACAGAGCAATGTGCTGTTGAAATCCATGGATGAAAATACGGAGCTGAGCCTGAACCGCTTTGAGGAAAAACAGCATTTTACCCAGCCTCCGGCACATTATACCGAGGCGTCCCTGGTAAAAACCTTAGAAGAGCTTGGCATTGGACGCCCCAGTACCTATTCCCCCACCATTACCACCATCCTTGGTAGACGCTATATTGTAAAGGAGGCGAAAAACCTTTACGTGACAGAGCTTGGGGAAGTGGTAAACCAGATTATGAAGGAATCCTTCCCGACAATTGTGGACGAACATTTTACGGCAAATATGGAGTCCCTGTTAGACAGTGTGGAGGAAGGTTCTGTCAACTGGAAAATGGTGGTAAAGAATTTCTTCCCGGATTTAGACGAGGCGGTGAAGGCCGCCCAGAAGGATTTGGAGAAGGTGAAGATTGAGGACGAGGTTTCCGATGTTATCTGCGAGAACTGCGGCAGGAACATGGTGGTCAAATACGGTCCCCACGGAAAATTCCTTGCCTGTCCCGGTTTCCCGGACTGCCGCAATACAAAGCCCTATCTGGAAAAAATCGGAATCGAATGCCCGAAATGCGGCAAGGAGGTTGTGCTGCGGAAAACCAAGAAAGGCAGAAAATATTTCGGCTGTGAGAACAATCCGGAATGTGATTTCATGAGTTGGTCAAGACCGGTGAAGGAAAAATGTCCGAAATGCGGCGGCTATATGGTGACAAAAGGAAATAAAGTGGTCTGTGCCGATGAACAATGCGGCTATGTGACTGAAAAAAATAGTGAAAAACAGCCGAAAGAATGAAAAAGATAACGACAACTATTGAATTTTCAGAATAAACATGTTAAAATAATTACTATCTTGAAGCTGGTATAAACAAGTAGGAGGCACGAATATGAGTGTTCAGCTGTTGGACAAAACCAGAAAAATAAATAAATTACTGCACAATAACAGTTCTTCCAAGGTAGTTTTTAATGATATCTGCGATGTGTTAAAGGAGATTCTTCATTCTAATATTTTGGTTATCAGTAAAAAAGGCAAGGTATTGGGGACGGGTGTCTGCCCCGGAGTGGAGGAGATTAACGAGCTGATTGTAGATGAGGTAGGCGGTTTCATCGACGGTATGTTAAACGAACGTCTGCTGGGTATCCTCTCCACAAAAGAGAATGTCAATCTGGAAACTCTGGGTTTTGTAGGTGATGTGAAGAAATATACGGCGATTATCACCCCCATTGATATTGCAGGAGAGCGGCTTGGAACTCTTTTTGTGTACCGGAAGGACAGCCAGTACGATATCGACGATATTATTTTGAGCGAGTATGGTACTACCGTTGTGGGTCTGGAAATGATGCGTTCTGTGAATGAAGAGAACGCAGAGGAAACCAGGAAGGTTGCCATTGTAAAATCTGCCATCAGCACCCTGTCTTTTTCTGAATTAGAGGCGATTACCCATATCTTTGAAGAGTTAGACGGCAGGGAGGGCATTCTTGTGGCGAGCAAGATTGCAGACCGGGTGGGAATTACCCGTTCCGTCATCGTCAACGCTCTGAGGAAGTTCGAGAGTGCCGGGGTGATTGAATCACGTTCCTCCGGTATGAAAGGAACCTACATCAAAGTACTGAACGATGTAGTGTTTGAGGAATTAGAAAATATTAAAAATCAAAAAAAATAAGAAATAAAAAATTTGGGGATTCATTACAACAAATGGGTCCCTTTTTTGTGAGAAAATGAATAGGGCAAAATGCTTAGAAAAGCAGTAAAAACAGTACTTTAGGGCAATCTTCGAAAAATATCAGAAAAGAGATTTAAATACAAATATCTTGTGTCGAATAAAGTGAAATGATACAAGATAATGTAAAAAAAAGAAAAAAATGCTTGCCTTTTTCCAAGAATATTCTATAATAGAATAAGATTATTGTAGATTTTTAGGGTTTGGAGGGAGATGCAGAATGTTTTGTACGAACGCATTTGATTATATTAATGTGATGGACAAGGCGGCAGATGCCAGCTGGCTGCGTGAGAACGTGATTACCAACAATATTGCGAATATTGACACGCCGGGGTATAAACGGCAGGATGTTGATTTTGAATCGGTACTGCAGAGAGAATTGGGAAATTCCAAGTACACGTCCCTGAGTGATAAGGTGCGGGAATTAAATACGGACTTAAGCCCGCTTACCGTCACCTCTTATACGGATTATTCTAACTATTCGTACCGCTTAGACCGCAATAACGTGGACGAGAACACGGAGAATTCAGAGCTTGCTTCGGAGGCGCTGAAATATCAGCTTTTAACAAATGCGATTAACAATGACTTTTCAAGAATGCAGGCAGTCATAAAATAAAGGAGGCTATTATGGGATTATTTCAGGCATTTGACATCAGTGCGAGCGGTATGACAGCGGAGCGTTTCCGTATGGATACCATTGCCCAGAACATTGCAAATGTAAACACCACCAGGACAGAGGACGGGACGCCCTACCGCCGCAAAATCGTGACTTTTGCGGAGAAGAGCGTGACACCTTTTACTACTTATTATGAATCGGCCCGTGCCCGTGCAGTAGGCAACGGTGTAAAGGTGACTTCCGTGACCCAGGATACGGAGACGGACTTTAAGATGGAATACGACCCTTCCCATCCCGATGCGGATGAAAACGGTTATGTATATTATCCGAATGTCAATACGGTAACGGAAATGACGAACCTGATTGACGCGACCCGTGCCTATGAGGCGAATACCACAGCCTTTGAAGCCACCAAGAGCATGGTGCAGGCAGCTTTGAGTATAGGAAAATAATATTAAAATAGACGAATGAGAGCCCCGGCGGGCAGAAAGTGGAGGAAGAAATGGACATTACCTCTTTGACAGGGATTACATCGGATTATCTGAATTCCGTTGCAGCGGAAAAACAGCTGGTGGATACGGACGAGAGTTTCCAGTCAGTGTTAGATGCAGCGGTGAATATGCTGACAGAGACCAATGATCTGGAGAATGACGCGACGGCAGCGGAGATGGAGTTTACCCTTGGGCTTGCGGACAATCCCCATGATATGCAGATAGCGGCAAGAAAGGCATTGACCGCATTACAGTATACCACGGCAGTGCGGGATAAGATGTTAGAAGCCTACAAAGAAATTATGAATATGCAGATTTAATGAATGGAGTCAGGAACAATGCCAGAACAAGTGCAAAAAATATTAAGCCGGATTTTAGAATGGTGGAAGAAATTTAATACAAAGCAGAAAGCGCTGCTGATTAGTATTGCGGCTACAATTATATTGGCACTGGTGATATTGTCAGTAATTGTAAGCAGACCTACGATGGTTACGCTGATTACCTGTGAGGATACGGCAAAGGCAGGGGAAGTAAAACAGCTTCTTGACGATAACGGTGTGACGTATGAATTGTCGCAGGACGGACTGACCTTTTCCGTAGATGAAAAAGACAATTCTACAGCCGCCATTCTTCTTGGAACAAACGGAATCCCGACGGATGGATTTGGTATTGATGATGTCTTTGACGGGGGATTTAGTTCCACAGAAGCGGACAAGAACAAACGGTATAAATTATATTTAGAGGAACATTTTGCAGACCAGTTAGAGAGCCTTTCTAATGTGGAGAGCGCTTCGGTCACCATCGACCCGCCCGCGGATGACGGAACGATTATCGCCAGAAATCAGGAGACTTATGCGGCAGTAGTACTGACGCTGAATGGGGAAATGAGCGATGAGCAGGCAGCGGGCCTTGCAAAATACATAGCAACACAGGTGGGAAATAAAACCACAGACAATATTGTAATTTTAGACAGCAGTTCAAATCTGCTGTTCTCCGGCGGGGATTCCGACAGTAATATGGGAACGGCAAGTACTCAGTTTTCCCTGAAATCCAAGGTGGAGAACCAGGTGAGAAGCAAGGTGAAGGATATCCTGGTGGGTTCCGGGCTTTACAACCATGCAGAGGTGTCACCGGAGATTGACATTGATTTTGACGAGCGGAGCGAGGCGACCCATGAGTATTATGCCCCGGAGGGACAGACCAACGGCATGATTGACCAGATTAAGCAGTATGAGTCTGAGTCGGAAGGCGGCGGTGCGGCAGCGCCGGGTACGGATGCCAATGATGATACCACTTACGTGATTCAGGATGAGGATTATACCCATTCCACCGTAAGCGATACGACAACCGATTATCAGAATAATGAGAGGGTTACCGAGAGCAAGTCCAATGGAGGTACGATTAATTATGATACTTCCTCCATTGCGGCGGCGGTTAAGACCTATACCGTATATTCCGAGGATGTCCTGCGGGCTTCCGGAGCTTTAGATAATATGACCTTTGAGGAATACATTGCTGCAAACAGTACTCCTACCAGGGAGACTGTGGATCAGGAATATTACGATATGATTTCCAATGCTACCGGCATTCCGGCGGAGAATATTACGATTATAGCAACAAATGAACCGGTATTCCAGTATTCTACCGGGGGAAGAACCTGGTCGGATTATTTACAGATTATCGCGGCAGTGCTGATATTCCTGCTGTTGGGTTATGTGGTATTCCGCAGCACCAGAAAGGAAAGGGCACCGGAGATGGAGCCCGAGCTTTCGGTAGAGAGTTTGTTGGAGTCTACAAAGGAAAATCAGGATGAACTAGAGAATATCGGTTACGCTGAGAAATCAGAGACCAGAGTATTAATAGAAAAATTCGTAGAGGAAAATCCAGAGGCGGCGGCATCGTTATTGCGCAACTGGCTGAATGAGGAGTGGGAATAATTTATGGCAGCAACAGAGGAATTTAGTGGCGTACAAAAAGCGGCAATCTTGCTGATTGCATTAGGACCGGAGCGGTCCGCCGATTTATTCAAGCATTTAAAAGAGGATGAAATTGAGGAACTGACCTTAGAGATTGCAAATACCAGAAGTATTTCTCCCCAGGTAAAGGAAGATATCTTAAATGAATTTTACCAGATTTGCCTGGCACAGCAGTACATTGCAGAGGGCGGCATCGGTTATGCCAAGGATTTGCTTGATAAGGCTTTTGGAAGCGAAAAGGCACAGGAGGTTATTACCAAGCTGACAGCCTCCCTGCAGGTGCGTCCGTTCGAGTTTGTGCGTAAGACGGATCCGAGCCAGTTGTTGAACTTTATACAGGACGAGCATCCGCAGACCATTGCGATGATTTTATCCTATCTGACCTCCGCCCAGGCGGCAATGGTGCTGGGGGCTTTGCCGCCGGAGAAGCAGGCGGATGTTGCAAAGCGTATTGCAATGATGGATCGGACTTCACCGGATGTTATAAAGGAAGTGGAGCGAGTGTTAGAGAGAAAACTGTCATCACTGGTAAACCAGGATTACACCATCGTGGGTGGTGTGGATGCTATCGTAAACATCTTAAATACCGTAGACCGTTCCACAGAGAAACATATTATGGAGTCTCTCGAAATCGAAGAGCCGGAGCTGGCAGACGAAATCCGCAAGAAGATGTTCGTATTCGAGGATATTCTGCTGCTTGATGACCGTGCCATCCAGAGGGTGCTTCGTGATGTGGACAATTCCGACCTTGGAATTGCCTTGAAAGGTGCGAATGAAGAGGTTCAGAATGTAATCTTTAAGAACCTGTCCAAACGTCTTGCAGCCATGATTAAAGAGGATATGGAGTTTATGGGACCTGTCCGTATGAAAGACGTGGAAGAGGCGCAGCAGAAGATTGTAAGTGTTATCCGTAAATTAGAGGATGCAGGAGAGATTGTTATCTCCAGAGGCGGAGGTGACGAGATTATTGTCTAATCTTTATAAACCATGGTTCGTCCGTACCGAAGACACAAATGCCCGGGTGATTAATTCCGATGCGGTCATTGACAACTACATAGAAAAAAAACCGGTGAAAAAGCCTCAGACGGTGGATGCGGACGGCTTTGCCAGAGGTCTTATTGCGCCGGAGGTAGAGCCTGTCGTTCAGGAGGAGGCAGACGAAAGCGAAGTACTCCTTGAGGCAAACCAGAAAGCGGAAACTATCTTAGCTGAAGCGAGGGAAGAGGCGGATGCCCTGCTTGCCCAGACACAGGCGGAGGTGGGAAAAATCCGTGAAGAGGCCAGAAAACAGGGCATTGCAGAGGGACGGACGTGGATAGAAGAGGAAACTGCCAGAAGAAAAGAGCAGTTAGAAGCAGATTATCAGGGAGACAGGAAAGCCCTTGAGACAGAATACATTGAGAAGAGAAAGACCATGGAAGCGGATTTGGTGGATGTGATTCTTAAGGTATTCAACAAGGTGTTTCATATCCAGTTCGACAATAAGAAACAGATACTGGTGTCCCTCATTGATGATGCGATTATGAATATCGAGGGAGAAAAGCAGTTCCGTATCAAGGTGGCGGAGGACAATCTGCTGTTTTTGGAGAACAACAAAGAAGATATTCTAAACCGCGTGGGTCATGATATCGAGTTGGAGATACTGGCGGATTCCTCCTTAGAGGGGAACGACTGTATCATAGAAACCAATTCCGGAGTATTTGACTGCAGCTTGGGAACACAGCTTGAAAACCTGATAAAGGATATCAGGTCATTATGTTCATAGGGTGAGAGGGCATGACGCAGAATTATGATAAATATTTACAACTGGCAGAAAAAACATATTTTAACCGTCTTGGGAAGGTTGTAAAAATTGTTGGACTTACCATAGAATCCGTTGGACCGGATGCAAAACTGAATGATTTGTGCCGGATTATCATTGACCGGGAAAAAAATATTTCCGTCATGGCGGAGGTGGTGGGGTTCCGGGATAAACGGCTTTTGCTTATGCCCTTTGACAATGTGGAGGGCATCGGTGTGGGCTGTACCGTAGAGAGCACAGGTCATCCTCTTTCCGTCATGGTAGGGGAAGAGCTTCTGGGCCATACCTTAGACGGTATCGGCAGGCCCACGGATGTGGAGAAGCTGAATGCAAAATATGAGTATCCGGTGGAGGCACAGCCTCCGGACCCTATGGCAAGGAAAATTATTGACGAGGTGCTGCCTTTAGGAGTCAAGGCGGTAGACGGACTGATTACCGTGGGTAAAGGACAGCGTATCGGAATCTTTGCAGGTTCCGGTGTAGGAAAGAGTACTTTGCTTGGTATGTTTGCCCGCAATACAAAGGCGGATATCAATGTCATTGCTCTGATTGGAGAGCGAGGCAGGGAGGTTAGGGAGTTTGTGGAACGTGACCTTGGTGAAGAGGGCATGAAGCGTTCTGTGGTAGTGGTTGCCACCTCCGACAAGCCTGCGTTGATTCGAAATAAAGCGGCAAAGACCGCCACTGCCATTGCAGAATATTTCAGGGACCAGGGAAAGGATGTCCTTTTGATGATGGACTCCCTGACACGTTTTTCCATGGCGCAGCGTGAAATCGGTTTGGCATCCGGTGAACCTCCGGTGACCAGAGGATATCCCCCCAGCGTGTATTCGGAGATGCCGAAGCTGTTAGAGCGTGCCGGAACCTCCCGGATAGGTTCAATTACAGGGCTTTATACCGTATTGGTGGACGGCGATGATTTCAACGAGCCCATTACCGATACGGCAAGAAGTATCTTAGACGGACATATTATGCTGTCGAGAAAGTTAGGACATAAAAACCATTATCCGGCGATTGATATTTTACAGAGTATTTCCCGTGTTATGAGTTCTATTGCCACCGGTGAGCATAAGGAGCTGGCAGGAAAATTAAAAAATGTTCTTGCAACCTACAGCGAGGCAGAGGATTTGATTAATATTGGTGCATATAAAAACGGAACCAACCGTGAGATTGATTATGCGATTCAGAAGATACATGCAGTCAATGAATTTCTGATGCAGAAAACAGATGAAAAGTTTGAGTTTGAGGAAGAGATTGCATTGCTTCGCAAATTGTTTGAAGCATAAAAGAGGATGAGTCTATGGCAAAGTTTGTGTACCGGATGCAGAATATTTTAAATATCAAAGAAAAAATTGAGAATCAGGAAAAGATTGCTTACGGAATGGCAAATGCACGCCTTGCGGAGGAGCAGGAGAAGCTGCAGGGTATTTTGATACGCAGGGCGGGGTATGAGGCGAAATCAAGGGAGCTTGTTTCCGGCAACCTTCAAATTCAGGAGATTAAGGAGTGCAAGCGTGCCATTGATGTGATGAAAAGCCGCCAGAGGACCCAGATGATGAATGTTCATGGGGCGGAGCGCAATGTGGAGCAGGCGAGACAGAGGCTGAACGAGGCGATGATAGAACGCAAGACCCACGAAAAGCTCAGAGAGAAAGCCTTTGATGAATTTTTAGAGGAATTAAAGCACGAAGAGTCAAAAGAAATCGACGAATTGGTCAGCTACAGTTATCATGAGGACGAGCCGGCAGACAAACAACAGAGTTAGGATGGTGAAACAATGGCAGAAGCAAGGGAAGAGACTGCGGTAGATAAAAAAGCAGCAAAGAAAGCGGAGAGGACCAGAAAAAAAGAGGAAAAGAAGTTGGCGAAGCTGAATAGGGCAGAGACAGACGATTTGGAGATGGAGGAAGAGACTGCCGGAGGCAAGGTGGCGGTTTTCTTTGTGACACTTATCATTATCCTTGTCTGGCTGGCAATTATAGCCCTTCTGATTAAGTGGGATGTGGGAGGCTTTGGATCCGGCGTATTAGCCCCGGTTTTAAAGAATGTTCCTTATGTCAATAAGCTTCTTCCGGATTCTGTGACGGAAGAGATTTCCACTGAGGACAGCGCTTATGCCTTTGAGTCCATGGACGAGGCAGTGGCGAAAATCAAGGAGTTAGAGATAGCCCTTGCGGAGGCGCAGAACAGTACCGACGCTAATTCGGAATATATCGCAGAGTTAGAGGCACAGGCGGGAGAGCTTCAAAAATACAAAGAAGACGAAGCTGCCTTTGAAAAGGAAAAACAAAGTTTCTATGAAGATGTTGTGTTTTCCGACTCCGCACCCGATATAGAAGAATATAAGCAATATTATGAAAGCATTGATCCTGCCAACGCCGAGGTGTTATATAAACAGGTGGTGGCGCAGACCGTAGAACAGGAAGAGATTGAGGAATATGTTAAGACCTATTCTTCCATGAAGCCGAAGGAGGCAGCGGCAATTTTTGATACCATGACGAATAATCTGAAGCTGGTAGCAGAAATTCTTGAGCAGATGGACACACAGTCAAGAGCTGATATTCTGGGTAAAATGAATTCCGAAAACGCCGCAAAGGTGACGGAAATCATGGAGCCTTCAGAATAAATATTTTAGTTGTAATCTTAAGATTATGACGGGAAAGAAAGGAGGAAAAAGAAGTGGGCAGCAATGTTTCAAGTGTGGCAGGCATTTTAACATCAGGGCAGACGACTGCGGTAGGTACAGGCTCGAAAGAAGATGACTTGAGTATCCAGTTCGCACAGGTGATGAGCCAGATGACCACACAGGTAGGGGCAGGTGGCTATTCCGGGAACAACGGAGCTTACGACGCTAAAACAGATAAGGCTGCAGCCGTGTCACAGACCGAGAGCTATGAGCAGTACCAGTACCGTGAGAACGGTATCAAACAGCAGCAGGGAACCTTAGAGCAGGTGGATGACGGTAAAGTTCAGGAAGAGCTAGATTCTTACGAAGCGGATGTCAGGGATGTCTTGAAAGAAGAGCTTGGCGTTACCGATGAACAAATCGAGGCAGCTATGGAGCAGTTAGGCATGACCGCCATTGATTTAATGAATCCCAGCCAGCTGGCAAATTTAGTGGCAGAACTGACAGGATGTCAGGATGCAGGTGAATTGTTGTGTAATGGTGATTTCTTAGATGTCTTAAAAGAAGTGAGGGCTTTGACAGAAGAGCTGTTACAGGAGTTAGGACTGACCGGGGAAGAGTTAAAGCAGGCGTATGAACTGTTGCAGAACCAGGCAGAAACCATGATCCCTGATGTTACAGAAGGGGAAAGCCAGATACCAGTAAAAGCAGAAGGCATCACGGCGGAAGAGCAGAGTGTACAGATGGCGCAGAACGCAGACACAGTTCGGCAAGGACAGCAGCCAGAGGTTTCTGAACCGAAAGAAGATACTGTGGTGGATAAGACTGCAGAGGAAGATACAGCATTTTCCTCGGAAGAAACAGCGTTTTCCTCGGAAAATGCAACAGTTTCCAAGGAAAGATCGATTAGGGAAACGGTATCTGTAGAGGAAAATAAAACTGTTTTCCAGCAGGAGACAGCAGGAAAGGGACTGACGGAAGAGAAAACAGGAAATTCCCAGGGACAGCAGGCCGGAAATAACTTAAACCAGCAGAGCAATGGGGATGTGACAACTGGTGTACAGGTGAATAGCCAGCAGCCGGTGAATGTGGCAGCAGCCGAGACGGTTCCGGAGTTTGCAAGGCAGCTTGATACGGAGAATATCATCCGCCAGATTGTGGAATACACCAAAGTCGCCATTTCCAATACCCAGACAACCATGGAGATGCAGCTAAACCCTGAGAACCTTGGAAAGATTTATTTAGAGGTCACTGCAAAGCAGGGAAATGTTTCGGCACATATTGTGGCACAGAACGAGTTTGTCAAAGAAGCGTTAGAGACGCAGATGACAGAACTGAAACAGAACTTAAATCAGGCAGGTGTAAAGGTTGATGCCGTGGAAGTCACCGTGGGAAGCCATGAGTTTGAACGGAATCTCGAACAGAATGAGAAACAGGAAGAACGTCAGGCGGAAGAACGGGAAAAGACTTCCGGTAAAATGCGCAGGCTGAATTTGAGCGATTTAGACGAACTTGCCGGAGTGATGAGCGAGGAGGAAACCCTTGTGGCTCAGATGATGGCAGATCAGGGAAATTCAATTGATTACACTGCCTAAAGCAGGAGTATAAAGAGAAAGGAGAAATGATATGGCACTGATACAACCTGTCGAAAACGGAAAAGTCATTGAGACGGAAACCAGCACCAGCAAGACAGAAGAAAACGGCAATGAGATGGGGTATGACCAGTTTTTACAGCTGTTATGTGCAGAAATGCAGTACCAGGATCCCTTAGAACCAACTACAAATACCGAGTATGTGGCACAGTTAGCGACTTTCTCACAGATGGAGTCAACCTTAGCAATGCAGAGCACCATCGAGAGCAGCAATGCCAATTCGCTGGTGGGTGAGTACGTTATTATCAAGACTACCTCTGCCACGGGGGCAACTTATACCACAGAGGGTTTTGTGGATTATGTGCAGAAAGAAAACGGCAAGCAGTATGTATGCGTAAACGGAAACCTGTATGCTTTATCTGATGTATACCAGGTGGCAGATCCTGAATACATGGAGGCAATGATTGTAGCAAATGCCTTTAATGACCAGGTGGCAAAACTTCCGAATGCGGCACAGCTTACCTTAGCGGATAAGGAGGATGTGGAGAACCTTACTAAAGTATATGAGGCGATGTCAAGCTATCAGAAATCCTTTATTACAGAAGATGCCATGAATAAGTACAAGGAGCTGATTGCAAGAATGGCAGAACTGACAGGAAATAGCTCAGACAACGGTGGAGCAGACGGTGAAGGTTCAGACACCGATACCGGAGAAACCAGTTCCACGGACACCACAAATTAAAGGAGCATACTTATGGATAAGCTCAGTAACCGGTTTGCTTCCATTGAACAGGTAACTGGCCAGTATCTAAACCGAAAAAGCACGGATACCGTAACAAATAAAGGTAGTATCTCTTTTGAGGAAATATTAAAGCAGAAACAGGATGTTACTGGCAGTTCTGAACTGAAATTTTCCAAGCACGCCGCGATGCGTTTAGAGGACCGTAACATTAATCTCTCTGAGGAACAAAACGAACGTTTGGAATCAGGAGTCAGGAAAGCAAGCGAAAAAGGAATTCGCGAATCTTTAGTCATTGTGGACTCACTGGCATTTATTGTAAATGTACCGAATAAGACCGTGGTGACGGCCATGGATCGGAATGAGTCGGATGACAATGTTTATACCAATATTGATGGCGCTGTAGTTATGTAGCCGGACCTTTTAAGGAGGCGAAAGACTCCCCGACTGACAGAAGGGAGGGCAGCGCATCATATCAATGAAAAGATTTAGGAGGTCATTTCAACTATGATGAGATCAATGTACTCTGCTGTGTCAGGTTTAAAGACACATCAGACAAAAATGGACGTTATTGGTAACAATATCGCCAACGTAAACACAGTAGCTTTTAAATCATCCTCAGTTACTTTCCAGGATATTTTGTATCAAACCACATCCAACGCCTCCGGCGCAAATGCAGCCACCGGAGTCGGCGGTATCAACGCAAAACAGATTGGTCTTGGTGTTACCACCGGAGCTACCAATATCAGCATCACAAACGCAGGTGCGGCGGAGACAACAGGAAATCCATTCGATATCCGTCTGTCAGACCAGTCTACCACACACTTTTTTATCGTAAATAACGGTTCTGAAAACGTATTTACACGTTCCGGTTCCTTCTATGTAGACGGAGCAGGAAACTTATGTATGACCTCTACCGGCTATACGGTGATGGGCTGGCAGGTAGACCCGAATACCGGAAACATTGTAAAGGATACGGTATCTGCACTTCGTATCATGCAGCCGGCAAACCAGACCTCTGCCCCGGAAGCAACGACTCAGGCAAATGTCTCGGGTATTATCGATAAAAACGATACGGATGTCACCAGCGATAACGGTATGACAAAGACACTGACGTTCTATGATAACTTGGGATATCAGTATACCGCACGTTTTAAATTCAAATCCCTTGGTGTGGACGGACAGTATTCCGTAGAATTAGAGAAGATTCTTGATGGCGAGGGTAAGACTTTTTATGATCCGGCAACCAGCAATGTGCCCTTGAATCAGGTGTTTGGTCTTGATGCGACTAATGTAACCCTTTCTTCCTATGATGAGGTTTCTAAGGGGTTCTACCTTGACCCGACAACCGGAACGGTTTATTCAGGAAGCGATAATACGGGTACACCCCTTGCGTTTGACGCTGCCTCTAACAACTTTTATGAACAAAATCCTGATGGTACTCCTAATACAGGTACCACCCCTTATAGCTTAAAGCAGGTATTCGGTATTTCCGACGCGATGGTAGCAAAATTAACAGCAACTCCGCCGACTGCAACGGCAGCATTTGCCAACGGAGTCCTTACCATCAGTGGAGATACAACGGATTACGGACTTCAGTTCAGTACGGCGGACGGAGGCTTTATCGGTATCGGTGACAGGGCAGGCAATGCGTTGGCAAATTCCGTTACCTTAAATATGACAGTTCTCGGAAACACCCCGACACAGTTTTCCAACATTACCATTGATTTCTCCCAGCTTCAGGATGCGGATAACGGCGGAAAATCCACTGCGGTAATGGATAAGGGAAGTGCGAAGGGAAGTGCGGATGAAGCAGCTGTGGGAACCGGTAAGGCATTAGGCGCTTTGATTGGTCTTTCTGTAGACAACAGCGGAAAAATTTACGGTACATATGACAACGGCAATACAGAGCTGTTAGGACAGATTGCAGTGGCACAGTTCGCCAATGCTTCCGGTCTTGAGAAGGTAGGAGATAACTGCTACCGGACCACCTTAAACTCCGGTGAATTTGACGGCATCGGCGTGGAGATTTCCGCAGACGGAAGCTCCATGACCAGCGGTGAGTTAGAGATGTCCAATGTAGACCTTTCCACCGAGTTTACACAGATGATTATTACCCAGCGTGGTTTCCAGGCAAACTCACGTATCATCTCCGTTTCTGATACCCTGCTTGAGGAATTAGTAAATCTGAAACGTTAAAAAATCGTTTTGTGTAGATTTTTAGAAAAATTTGAAATATATATGGAAAATGTATTCACACATTCTACCATATATGGTATACTAACCGTGTAACCTAGTCCTTTCGTACGGGTTGGCCTGGGTTGCACGGCCTTTTCACTGTTTTTTTTGTGGAGAATGTAGAGATTTGCAAAAGAAAGTAGACAAGATGTTAAAAATTTAGTAAAATCATATACAGGGAAATCAGGCCGGACGTGGAGAAAAGGATTGAAACCCGTCGGTGATGAGAGATTTTACTAAGACAAAAATCAGGGATGGTAGGTGGATAAAATTGGATATAGCTTCTTTGGCAGGTTTACTGCTTGGCGCAATTATGTTTGTCTTTGGTGTGTATTCGAACGGTGGTTTTGCAGGTCTGTGGAATATGTTTGACTTGCCTTCCGTTATTATTACCCTCGGTGGTTCCATTTCCGGTACGATTGGTTCGAATAAGCTACCGGAATTTATCAATGGTATGAAGAGTGCGGCACTGGCATTTAAAGAGGAAGTACGGGACCCGTCAGAGGTTATCCGGAATATTATTGAACTGTCTAATACAGCGAGAAAAGAAGGACTGCTGGCATTGGAAGAGGCAGCGAACAACATAGACGATGAGTTCCTGAAAAAGGGAATTATGTTGGTGGTAGACGGTACAGACCCGGAACTGGTCCGGGGAATTATGGAGACGGATTTGTCCTGTATCGAGGCAAGACATAAAAAATCAATTGCAGTCTGGGAGAAATGGGCAGAACTTGGTCCTGCATGGGGTATGATTGGTACTCTGATTGGATTGATTTTGATGTTAAATAATATGGATGACCCATCCTCTATCGGACCGTCCATGTCGGTAGCGCTGGTAACAACGCTGTATGGTTCATTGATTGCAAACTGGCTGTGTAATCCGATAGCTTCTAAGTTAAAAGTAAACAATGATTTAGAGATGATGATGAAGGAAATTACAGTGGAAGGTATCCTGTCCATTCAGGCGGGAGAGAATCCGCGAGTTATAGAAGAAAAGCTGAAATCGTTTCTGGCTCCTTCAGCACGTAATAATCCCGCTGAGGACGAACGTGGAGGTGAAGAATAGTGGCGAGAAAAAAACAGGAGGATATACCCAAGGGTTCCCCTGCCTGGATGAACACCTTCTCGGATTTGATGAACCTGTTGCTGTGTTTCTTCGTGCTGTTGTTTTCCATGTCCACAGTGGATGCGGAGAAATTCGAACAGATTATTGCCTCTTTTCAAAATACCTTCAGTATTCTTCAGAACGGCGGCGCTTCCATCGGGGAGGGCGAATTGGTTTCCTCCGGTGTCAGCCAGCTTGAAATGTTAGATTCCTATTATAAGGATAAGGCAAACTCAAAAACAGAGGAAGAAGAGGGCGAGGAGAACAGCGTAGTCGAGCAGTATAAGGAGCAGGCGTTAGAAGAGTCCGAAGAAATGGCACAGGCCATTGAAGATGCGGTTGCAAGATATGGCATTCAGGATCAGGTGGAAGTGGATTTCAATGCCCAGTATGTGCTTTTGAATATGAATGGGGCACTGTTGTTTGACTCGGGAAAATCCGAAATCAAGCAGGAGGCGTATCCGCTGATTGACAAGATAGGAAAAATGTTAGAAGCCTATCAGGAGAATATCATTGAGGTGGAAGGGCATACGGACAATGTACCGATACATTCTTCCATTTATGAAGATAACAATGTGCTTTCCTTTTACAGGGCACGCTCCGTCAGTGATTATCTGAGGGAGATTACAACAATAGAGCCGTCCCACATCAAGTCGGCGGGAAGAGGTGAATATGTCCCTATTGCGGATAACTCTACTCCGGAGGGGCGTGCAAGGAACCGACGGGTTGTCATAAAAATATATAATTCCTACAGTTCGGAATTAAAATGAGCAGGAGAGTAAAAGTATGAAAAAAAATTTGATGTCAGTAATTATTTTAGCGCTGGTATTAGTAAATCTGGTTTTGACGGCAATCCTTACGTTTACCATCGTACCACAGACAAAGAAATCAAATGCGCTGATTGATCAGGTATGTTCCGCCATTAATCTGGAATTAGAGAGCGGTGAGGATCAGAATATACCGGCGGTTCCTATTGAGGATATTGAGGCTTATAAGATTGAGTCCAGCTTTACGGTGAATTTACAGCCGGGCGAGGACGGAGCAAAGCATTACGCAGTATTTTCTGTCAGCCTTTCCATGAATACCCAGAGCGACGGTTATAAAGACTATAAAGGAGCAGAGGGGCTTTCGGCGAAGGAGACCATTATTCAGAGTGAAATCAATACGATTGTAAGTAACTATACCTTAGAGGACTTTAACGCAAATGGTTACCAGAGCGTAAAGGATGATATTTTAGCGGCTATGCAGGAAATGTTCGGATCGAAAGACTTCATCGTTGGTGTAAATTTCTCCAGCGTGACAACCGAATAGGATTAGAATCTTTTTGTTAGGTGGTGAGAAAGAATGGGTGAAGTCTTATCTCAGAATGAGATAGATAGTTTGCTCAAAGCGTTAAGCAGTGGTGAACTTGATGTGGATGAAATAAAAGATAAAAACGAAAAACAGGTGAAAGATTACGATTTTGCCCGTCCTGCGAAGTTTTCCAAAGAACATTTGCGTACCCTTGAGATTATCTTCGAACATTATGGACGGTTGCTGTCAACCAATCTTCCGGTATACCTTCGGAAGAATGTTCAGGTGGAAGTGATGAACTCAGAGGCGGTAACTTATTCGGAGTTTTCCAATTCCCTGTCCAATCCGGTATTGTTAGGCATTGTGAATTTTGCTCCGTTAAGCGGCAGCATTATCATTGAGATTGGAGAAAATTTAGGTTATACGATTGTGGACCGCATGTTAGGAGGAAAGGGAGCGCCCTTAGAGCGTCCCCGTGATTTTTCCGAGATAGAGCTTTTGATTTTGGAGCGGATTTTTAACGTGGTGGTCAACCTTTTGATAGAGCCATGGGAGAATGTATGTGAGTTAGAGCCGAGGTTAGAGCGGATTGAGACGAACTCACAATTCGCACAGATTATTTCCCCTACAGAAATGATAGCGCTTGTAACGCTCAATATTAAGATTGGTGAGGTGGAGGGCCTGATTAACATCTGTCTGCCTTATATCACCTTAGAGAGTGTTATGGATAAACTGAATACGAAGTACTGGTATTCAAATTTGCAGGAAAAAGACGAACAGGAATATTCAGAAATCATTGAGTCATTGATTTCAAGGGCGCCGATGCCCATAAAGGTGGCATTAGGCAACAGTACCATATCAGTCAATGATTTCCTTGGCTTGCAACGGGGTGACATTATCCGTCTTGATACCAAGGTGGATGAGGAGCTGAATATTTTTGTTGGTAATATAAAAAAGTTTACTGCTCTGCCGGGTGCAACCGGCGATAACTATGCAGTAAGAATTACGTCAGTGATTAGGGAGGAGCAGTAAAATGGATGGAGCAATGTCTCAAGAAGAAATTAATGCTTTACTGAACAGTCCCGCAGCTGCCGACGGCAGTGAGAGTCAAACACTCTTAACTGATAATGAAAAAGATGCCATTGGCGAAATTGCCAATATCAGCATGGGAACGGCGGCTACGACACTGTTTTCTCTGGTAAACCGAAAAGTGGATATTTCCACACCGGTTGTTGCATTTGCAAACTGGGGAGATATCTGTGATGCTTATGAAAGACCTTGTGTTTTTATTCGAATTGGTTATACCGTAGGATTAGATGGAAGCAATATTCTGGTATTAAAGGAACATGATGTAAAGGTCATTACTGATTTGATGATGGGTGGTGACGGCAGCAATACGGATGGTGAAATTACTGAGTTGCACTTGAGTGCAATCAGTGAGGCGATGAACCAGATGATGGGCTCAGCGGCAACTTCTCTTTCCTCCATGCTGAATAAAGTGATTGACATCAGCCCGCCGGTGGCGGATTTGATAGATTTGCAGCAGACAGTAGATGAAAGTGCCATTGATGAATTCCTTGCAGGGGAGTTCGTCAAGATTTCATTTAAAATGGAAATCGGCGATATCGTCAACAGTGAAATTATGCAGTTATACCCGATTTCATTCGCAAAAGAAATGTGTGCAAATGTTACAGAGACAATGGAAGAAGATACAAAATCCACGGTAAGCAGTGGTCAGCAGATGACCCCGGAACCACAGCCGACACCGCAGGCAGCGCCACAGAATATGGGACAGCCAATGATGGCAGCAGCGTCACAGCAGATGATGCAGCAGCCAATGATGGGGCAGCCGATGATGGGTCAGCCAATGATGGGACAACCGATGATGGGTCAGCCAATGATGGGTCAGGAGATGTCACAGATGTATGGACAACAGGTAAATGTGCAGCCAGCACAGTTCCAAGCCTTTTCCGGAAATATGCCGGTGGGTTATGGACCGGAAAATATCGATTTAATTATGGATGTGCCCCTTGAGGTAACGGTAGAATTAGGAAGAACTTCAAAATCTATTAAGGAAATACTTGATTTTACCCCAGGAACTATTATAGAATTAAATCGTATCGCCGGAGAACCAATCGATGTGTTGGTAAATGGTAAATTCGTAGCAAAAGGCGAGGTAGTTATCATTGAAGAGAGCTACGGTATACGAATTACCGAAATTATAAAATAGTAAGTAACAAAGAAAAAAGTTACGAATAGGAGAGAGAAGATTATGGCAAAAATTATGATTTGTGATGATGCTGCATTTATGAGAATGATGATTAAGGACATCTTAACAAAGAATGGCTATGAGATTGCAGCAGAGGCAGAGAATGGCGCAGTTGCAGTGGAGAAGTACCCGGAAACAAAACCGGATTTAGTGCTGATGGATATTACCATGCCTGATATGGATGGTATTCAGGCATTAAAGAAAATCAAAGAGATTGATGCAAATGCAAATGTCATTATGTGTTCCGCTATGGGTCAGCAGGCGATGGTTATCGAGGCAATCCAGTCAGGTGCAAAGGACTTTATCGTAAAACCGTTCCAGGCTGAGCGTGTACTTGAAGCAGTGAAAAAAGTAGTTGGTTAATTATGATATTATTAAGTTCTTCTTTGAATAGTTTGTTGCAGCTGTTAGGTGCAATCATCGTATTTCTGTTTATTTTGGTAATTACATACTTTACCACAAAATGGGTGGGTGGTTTTCAAAAGACGCAGATGAGAGGAATTAATCTGCAGGTTATTGAGACAGTGCGGATTGCGAATAACCAGTTTCTTCAAGTGGTAAAAGCCGGGGAGAAATATCTGGTGATTGCCGTGAGCAAGGAGAGAGTGACTATGCTGACAGAACTGCCGGCAGAACAATTGAAGGAGACTACACAGGACTCACAGGAAGATTTTCAGATGATTTTAAATAAATTCAAAGAACATTTTCCGAAAAAGCAGGATTGAATTAAATTATGACGAGATTAAAAAAAACATATTGTGTATTATCACTTGCTTTTGCAGTCGTGGTGTTTGCAGCCGCCGTGTTTCTCTCTTATGGGGGGACGAAGGTTTATGCAGCCTCGATGGACCCGGAGAGTATTACGTCCTTTGAGGAAGGGAGTACAGATAACAGTGCAGGTACGTCAGAGAGAAATCTGAGCGGTATCAACATATCTATTAATGATGAAACCGCCGCCGTGTCCACGCCGGTGCGTATGTTGCTTGTGCTGACGATTTTGTCCTTGGCTCCGTCTATCCTGATTATGCTGACTTCCTACACCAGGATAATCATTGTACTGCATTTTATCCGTACGGCGCTTGGTACACAGACTTCGCCGCCGAACCAGGTGTTGATTGGTCTGGCGTTGTTTTTAACATTCTTTATTATGTGGCCGACCTTTCAGGAAATTAATGAGAGGGCAATAGCGCCTTTGGATGCAGGTGAGATTACCATGGAGGAGGCTTTTGCGGAGGCAGAGGCACCTATCCGTTCTTTTATGTATGAGCATGGAAAGTTGCAGACAAAGGATGTGAACTTATTCATTGATATCTCGGGGGAGACCTATGATATTGATGAAAATGCAGGACCGGAAGCCTATGATGAGGTTCCCATGAACATTATTATTCCGGCTTTCATTATCGGTGAATTGAGACAGGCGTTTGTGATGGGCTTTTTGATTTATATCCCGTTTATCGTAATTGATATGGTTGTGGCATCCGTGCTGATGTCCATGGGTATGATGATGTTGCCCCCTACGACGATTTCGCTGCCCTTTAAGATTTTGTTGTTTATTCTGGCAGACGGATGGAATCTTGTCATCAATAGTCTGGTGCAGACGTTCTACTGATGAGGGATGTGGTTTTGAGGTGATAAGAAATGACAGAAGGACAAGTTCTTGATATAGCAAGAGAGGCAATTTATACCATCATTATTTGCTCGGCGCCGATATTGATTATTTCATTAGTGGTGGGTCTGATTATCAGTATCTTTCAGACGGTGACATCCATTCAGGAACAGACATTGACCTTTGTTCCCAAAATAATCGCCGTGTTTGTGGGAATGATGATTTTTGGCTCATGGATTTTGACGAATCTGTCAGAGTTTATGACTAGTTTATGGTCAAACTTTAGTGTTTATCTTGGTGGATGATGTATGCTGGAATATACTTTTTCATTGACTGGTTTTGAAATACTGATATTAATATTGGTCCGCGTATCCTGTTTTGTATCTGTTGCGCCGTTTTTTGGACAGTCAAGCGTCCCACGGCAGGTAAAAATCGGACTGTCTGTTTTTATATCGTTATTGTTATACGGATTTATAGACAAGACAGCCCTTTCTTATACAGGTCTTTTCGGATACGCGGTAATAGTTTTAAAAGAGGGAATTACAGGGTTGCTGATAGGACTTGGTGCAAACATTTGTAATTCCATTATTTTATTTGCAGGACATATTATTTCCATGGACATTGGACTTAGTATGGCAACAGAGTTTAATCCGGAGATGAATACCCAGTCTACGCTGGTGGGCGATTTGTATAATTACTTTATTATGCTGCTGCTCATCGCCACCAATATGTATCAGGTGATTTTACGGGCATTTACGGATTCTTTTATTGTAGTACCCGTTAACGGACAGGTATTTGACTGGGATCATTTATTACAGTCTATGATGCAGTATGTGACGGATTTGTTTGTTATAGGTTTTCGGATTGTACTTCCCGTATTTGCCTGTATTATGATATTAAACTGTATTCTTGGTATCTTAGCTAAGGTATCGCCCCAAATGAATATGTTTGCGGTAGGTATGCAGATGAAGATTATGGTAGGGTTTCTGGTGTTGTTTCTGACCATATCGCTGCTGCCGGGGATTGCGGATTTTATTTTTAAAGAAATGAGAAAAATGATGGTGTTATTTATAGAAGGAATGTATTAGCTTGGAACAGGAAATTCGATTGATTCTTGAATATAACCTTCAGTGGTTTGCCAAAGACGGTCCCGGCGGAGAAAAGACAGAACCGGCGACAGAGAAAAAATTAAGGGAAGCGAGAGAGGACGGTAAAGTTGCAAAGAGTAAGGAGCTTACCTCTGCGTTTGATTTGATTGTCCTGTTTCTGGTATTAAAAATTTTTATCTCCTGGGTCGGCGGCGGATTTATTGAAGCTTATCAATATGTATATAAGACCATACCGGAATTTGTGACGGCGATGTCAGCGGAAGCTTCGGTACATGAGGTTTCCGTGTATCTGCAGAGCATTTTCTGGATGATGCTGAAGCTGGTGGCACCGTTTTTTGCCTTTGGGTTTGTAATCACAATTATTATCAGCATTATACAGGTAGGGTGGAAGGTGTCGGCGAAGCCCTTAAAGCCTAAGGGGGACAAGTTCAATCCCATCAGCGGCTTTAAACGTATTTTTTCGAAGGATTCCGTATTTGAACTGTTTAAGTCTATCTTAAAAATCGGCGTGGTTATTTATGTGGCGTATATTTCCATCCGGGATGAGGCAGACGATATTTTCATTTTGTATGATATGCCATTGAATCAGGCATTGGCGCTCTGTGGGGATGTAATTATCAACGCAGGGCTGAAAATCAGTCTGGTGTATCTGGTGGTAGGTCTGGCGGATTTTATTTATCAGAAGCACCGGTTTAACGAAGAAATGAAGATGACAAAACAGGAAGTGAAGGATGAATATAAAAATACCGAGGGAAATCCGGAAATCAAAGGCAGGCAGAGGCAGCGTATGCGTGAAGCGTCGCGGCAGCGTATGATGCAGGATGTCCCTAAGGCAGATGTGGTTATTACTAACCCGACCCATCTGGCGGTGGCGATTAAATATGATGCCGAGACGGCGAAAGCCCCCATTGTCCTTGCGAAAGGAGAGGATTTCCTGGCACAGAAAATCCGTGAGGCGGCAAAAGAACATAACATTGAAATCGTTGAAAATAAACCTCTTGCACGTATGCTTTATGCCAATGTAGATATCGGCGCAGAAATTCCGCCGGAATTGTATCAGGCAGTAGCGGAAATCTTAGCAATGGTTTATAATATGAAGAATAGATAAAGTTTCTTTGGGAAACAGGGAGGATAAGGCATGAAGAAATCTGACATTGGTGTTGCGCTCTATTTATTGGCTGCAGTCATCTTTTTTATGGTGCCAATCAGTTCCACATTACTTGATGTGATGCTGGCGTTGAACATTTCCATCGCCATGATAGTTTTGTTTAATACATTGTTTGTAAAAGAAGTGCTTGATATGTCGTTTTTCCCGACATTACTGTTGTTTACAACCATTTTCAGGATTTCTCTGAATGTTTCATCCACCAGATTAATTCTTACAACAGGTGCACCTGGAAACGTGGTAGAGACCTTCGGAGGCTTCGTCGGCGGGGGCAATTTAATTATCGGTGCGATTGTCTTTGTCGTATTGATTATCATACAGTTTGTCGTTATTAATAAAGGTTCTGAGCGAGTCGCTGAGGTTACTGCCAGATTTACCCTAGATGCAATGCCGGGAAAACAGATGGCGATTGATGCGGATTTGAATACCGGAGCAATTACAGAAAAGCAGGCGAGGGAGCGCCGTAACAAAATCCAGGAGGAAGCAAGCTTCTTCGGTTCCATGGACGGTGCTACAAAGTATGTAAAGGGAGATGCCACGGCAGGACTGATTATCACCTTTATCAACTTAATCGGCGGTACAGCCATGGGAGTGCTGCAGGACGGCATGGAGTTTGCGGAAGCGATACAGCATTATGGCATTCTTACCATTGGTGACGGACTGTGCTCCCAGATACCGTCTCTTCTGATTTCTCTTGCCACAGGTATTTTAGTGACGAAGGCTTCTAAGGAAGCGGACTTTTCCAATATTCTGGTCAGCCAGTTGTTTGGTATTCCCAAGGTACTTTATATTGTAGGGGCAACTCTGGCATTTCTGGGTGTGACAACGCCTTTGAATATGCTTTTATTTCTTGCGTTAGGAGTTATGTTCCTGGTAGCTGGAAAACAGGTGGAAAAGAGTATTGCCATTGAGAGCATTGAAGAGGAAGTCAATACGGCGGAGACCGAGGCGGAGGAAATCCGCAAGCCGGAGAACGTAGTATCCCTGCTGCAGGTAGACCCCATCGAGTTAGAGTTCGGTTATGGTATCATTCCTCTTGCCGATGTAAACCAGGGCGGCGATTTATTAGATCGTGTGGTTATGATCCGTAGGCAGATAGCCTTAGAGCTTGGTACCGTGGTGCCCATCATCCGTTTGAGGGATAATATCCAGTTAAATCCTAATCAGTATATTATTAAGATAAAAGGAATCCAGATTACAGAGGGAGAAATTCTTTTTGACCACTATATGGCGATGAATCCCGGTTATGTGGAAGAGGAAATTACAGGTATTCCTACCTTTGAGCCTTCCTTCCATCTGCCGGCGATCTGGATTACCGAGAGCCAGAGGGAGCGGGCGGAGAGCCTTGGCTATACCGTAGTAGACCCGCCTTCCATCATTGCGACCCATCTGACGGAGGTGATACGTTCCCATATTGCGGAGCTGCTCACCAGACAGGATGTTCAGAATCTGGTCAACAACTTAAAAGAGAGCAATCCGGTTCTGGTGGAGGAGCTGATACCAAAACAGTTAGGACTTGGGGAAGTGCAGAAGGTATTGCAGAATCTCCTTTCCGAGGGCATTTCTATCCGGGATTTGCTTAGCATTTTCGAGACCTTAGCGGACCATGCATCCGCCACGAGGGATACGGACGTTTTGACGGAGTATGTAAGGCAGAGCTTAAAACGTGCCATTTCCAGCAAATATTTTCCTGCCAACGAGACCACCAGCGTTATTACCTTAGATCCCAAGGTGGAGCAGGAGATTATGTCCTCCGTGAAACAGACGGAGCAGGGGGCTTATCTCACTTTAGACCCGGAGAAAACCAAGGCGGTGATGAATTCCGTGGAGACAGAGGTGACAAAATTAGAGAATATGGGCAAGAGTGCGATTGTGATTACGTCGCCGATTGTGCGTATGTATTTTAAGAAATTGACAGAAGAATACTTCAAAGACTTAATTGTGGTTTCATACAACGAAGTCGAGTCGAATGTAGAATTACAATCAGTAGGGATGGTGACAGTATAAAATGACCATAAATAAGTATCAGGGCAAGACAAAAGAGGAAGCGATAGAAAAGGCAAAACAGGAGCTTGGACCCGGTGCGGTGGTAATGAATGTCAGAGAGATAAAACCGAAGGGAATGTTAAAGGTTTTTAAAGAGACAGTATATGAGGTGACGGCGGCATTAGAGGAAAAAGAGGTATTTACCAATCCGTTGTCGGCATTGAATACGGCGGCAAAAATGCACGAGGGCATTAATCTGGCTGCAGACGAAAAACTTCAGGTACCCAAAACGCCGGAAACGCAGAATACAGCAGCTCCCACAGCGTCAGCGTTCAGACAGGAGGCTGAAATGAAATCAGAGGTTACTCATGGGGAAAGAAGAAATGACGGATTGGAAAAGAGACTGGAAGATTTGTCTAATATGCTGGAGAAACAGCTTTCCGTGGGGGAAAAACGCAAAGAAGAGAAGTTAGAAATGCAGACCGCAAGCCCGGAAGGGTTGCAGTTTGTAAAAATGCTTTACCGCACCCTCTTAGAAAATGATGTCAATGAGAAGTTTGTCAATCAGATTATGGATGAGGCAGAGAAGGTTATGCACAACGGCAGCAGCGTGGACTATATCCTTTCTACCGTATATCAGAAGATGATTTTAAAGCTGGGGCAGCCTAATACCATTGACACCACAGGAAAGAAGCCGAAGATTATCTTCTTTATCGGTCCCACTGGAGTGGGGAAAACCACCACCATTGCCAAAATAGCGTCCAAGTATAAGGTAGACGAGGGAATGAAGGTGGCATTCCTGACAGCGGATACCTACCGGATTGCGGCCACAGAGCAGCTTCGGGTATACGCCAATATTTTAGATGCCCCCATGAGCATTATTTATTCTGCAGAGGAAATGAATGCAGCCATTGAGCGTGTGAATGATTATCATTTAATTTTTGTGGATACCGCAGGCTTTTCCCATAAAAACGAGGCCCAGTGCGGCGATATGAAAAAGATGATTGCCGGGTTAGACGAAGCTTACGAGAAAGAGGTTTATCTGGTCCTCAGCGCCACCACGAAATATAAAGATTTACTGGAAATCGTGGACATTTACAGGGATATTGCGGACTACAAGATTATTTTTACAAAATTAGACGAGACGACAACTTTTGGCAATATATTCAACATCAAATTGTACGCCGGTGCCTCTCTGTCTTACATGACAAACGGGCAGAATGTACCGGATGACATTGAAGAATTTAATACGCAAAAGATTGTAAAACAGCTACTAGGGGGCAGGTAAGGGTATGGACCAGGCTGAAAAGCTTAGAAATGTGATAAAATTGAAAAATCAGCATCCAGCGATGACAGCCCGCGTAATTACCGTAACCAGTGGAAAAGGCGGCGTTGGAAAATCAAATGTGGCAGTGAATTTGGCGGTGCAGATGACCCGGCTTGGGAAAAAGGTTTTGATTTTTGATGCGGACTTTGGGTTAGCCAATGTAGAAGTAATGTTCGGTGCGGTGCCGAAATATAATCTAGGAGATTTAATTTATCACGGAAAAGGCATTCGGGAGATTATTACGGAGGGTCCCATGGGGATTGGCTTTATTTCCGGAGGAGCCGGTATTATGGGGCTGAATAACCTTACGAAAGATCAGATATTGTATTTTATCAAGAGCCTGCGGGAGCTGGATGAGCTTGCGGATGTGATTTTGGTGGATACGGGAGCAGGAATTTCAGACAGTGTACTGGAATTTGTTATGGCAAGTCCGGAGGTGGTACTGGTGACGACACCGGAGCCCAGCTCCCTGACGGATTCCTATTCTTTACTGAAAACCCTGTATCGCAATCCGAATTTCCTGCGGGAGGAGACCAGTATCAGAGTGCTCTCGAACCGGGCAGCTTCATTGGAAGAGGGAAAAAATGTCTATGATAAATTAAATTCAGTGGTAGAACAGTTTTTAGACGGAAAAATAGATTATCTTGGAATGATACCTCAGGATATGATGTTGGAAAAATCCGTCCGGCAGCAGAAACCGGTGTCCATTAATGTGCCGGAGGCGAGGTCGTCAAAAGCATTTGAGGTGATGGCGGTTAATTTGTTGGAAAATGAACATAATCTGCCGAAGATACGCTGGGGAATTGCACAGGTATTTTCAGATTTAATCAATCGCAAACAGTAAGGAGTGGGCTTATGACAGTTTCGGAAATAATTCGGGTAGGCGATAAAATTGAAATCAGAGTGGCGCAGGAAGTAGATCTGGCATTGAAAAACCATGAGGCTGTCCACATGTATAGAAGCCAGGTGCTTGACATGAAAGAAAACGGAGATTTGCAGATTGCCATGCCTACGGAAGGTGGGAAATTAGCCCTGCTTTCATTAGGGCTGCGGTATGAGTTTGTCTTTTTCTCTAGAGGAGGCGTGTATCGGGCAGCAGGTCAGATACGGGAGCGTTACAAAAAGGACAATATCTATATGTTAGATATCGAGTTGAAATCCGATTTGGAAAAATTTCAAAGGAGGGAATATTTCCGGTATCCCTGCATTCTGGAATTTTTATATTACAAGATTCCGAAAGAGGCGGTGGAGGTAGAGACTTTGCAGGATATCTATGATATGATTCGTGATGATTATCTGGCGGGAAACACTACTCTGGGAAAAATTATGGATTTAAGCGGGGGCGGGCTTCGTTTCCGTACAGAGGAAAAATTAGAAGTCGGTGCGGATTTGCTTTTAGAGCTCCATTTAAAAAATGAGAGAATTGACAAGCGTTATAACCTTGTAGCGGAGGTTATCAGCTGCCGTAAGATGGAGAACGGCCGGGACATGAGGTTTGAGGCAAGAGCGAAATTTTTAATTAAGGATGAAAGAATTAGAGAGGAAATTATTCATTATATTTTTGAAGAAGAGCGGAAAACGCGTCAAAGAGGCAAGTAGAAAATGATTAAGAGAAATATTCTTGTTGTTGATGACTCTGCACTCATGAGAAGGGTCATTTGTGATATTATAAATTCAGAAGAAACATTTCAAGTAACAGATACATGCCGGGATGGTCTTGAAGCATATGAGAAATTAAAGGCTAACAAGTATGACGGAGTTGTCCTTGATGTTAATATGCCCAGGATGAGCGGACTGGAATTGTTAGAGCGGCTGCAAAAGGAAAAGATAAAAGCTACCGTAATTATGGTGAGTACTGAGACTACAAAGGATGCCGAGGTAACAATGCTTGCCATGGAGCGGGGAGCAGTGGATTTTGTAGAGAAGCCAATGAATATCATTGAGGCGAAAGGCGACACCTTTAAGGAAAGGGTAGTAAGCGTCCTAAAGGCAGTGCTGTCTACAACAAAGGTGAACCAGAGCAGCATGGCAGGGGCAGGGAGAATTACCTTGCGGAAGACAGTGCAGCCGGTGAGAGGCGGTAATAAAATTGTGGCTCTTGCCTGTTCCACAGGGGGACCAAAAGCACTGCAGAGTGTCATACCTTATTTGCCGAAAAATTTAGATGCACCTATGGTTTTAGTGCAGCATATGCCGGCAGGATTTACCAAGTCTATGGCAGACAGACTCAATGAAGTCAGTCCGATCAAAGTAAAAGAGGCGGAGGAAGGGGATATCCTCGAAAAGGGAAAGGTCTACATTGCGCCGGGGGGAAAGCACATGGAAGTGAAAAAGTGCCCGGACGGAAGACATAAGATTCAGCTCAATGAGATGCCACCCATCGGAGGACTCCGGCCATGTGCCAACATTACCTATGATTCCCTGCGGGGCTGCGGATATGACGAGGTGGTATGCGTGGTTCTGACGGGTATGGGGGCGGACGGCACCAACGGCATTTTATCTCTGGCAAAGAGCAAGCCTGTATATGTGATTGCACAGGATGCAGCAACCTGCGTAGTGTATGGTATGCCAAAGGCGATAGCAGAGACGGGTATCGTAAACGAAGTGGTTCCTCTTACAGAAATTGCACAGAGAATAACAAAGAATGTGGGGGTACAATAACATGGATGTAAGCCAATATCTTGAAGTATTTATTGATGAATCAGATGAACATCTGCAGACCTTGAGCGACTGTATCATGGTTCTTGAGAAAGAGCCGGATAATATGGATACCATTAATGAGATTTTCCGTGCAGCCCATTCCTTAAAGGGTATGGCAGGAACCATGGGATTTAAACGTATGCAGCATTTGACCCATGACATGGAAAATGTGTTTCAGGAGGTCAGAAGCGATAAAATCAAGGTCAACAGTGCGATGATTGATCTGCTCTTCAAGTGCTTAGACGCGATTGAAGGATACCTGAATAACATTAAGGAAAGTTCCGACGAAGGCACCGAGGAAAACGAGCTGATTATCAAAGAACTCAATGATTTCATCACCGGCAGCGAAGAAGGCAGCCCTGCACCCGCACCGAAAAAAGAAGAGGCGCCTGCGGCAGAAAATGCACCGGAAGGAAAGAAGAAATACTTCCAGTTTGACTTAGACGATTCGGAGAAGGCAAAACTAAAGGCGGCCGAGGATGAGGGGATGCACATTTACGGTATGACCGTATATATCCAGAAAGAATGTCTTTTAAAGGCGGCAAGGGCGTTTTTGGTGTTTAAGGCAGTGGAAGAGTTCGGACAGATTTTAGTTTACAATCCAAGCTCTCAGGACATCGAGGACGAGCATTTTGAAAGTGATTTCAGCTTTTTCATTGCTTCGGAGGAGAGTTATGATAAGATTTTAGAAGCGGCAAAGGCAGTGTCTGAAATTGAGGAGGTATCCGGAGAGGAAGTAAAATACGAGGCGATTGCAGAGAAACAGGAAAAAGCTGAAGAGGCAGCCGCAGCAGCTGCACCCGTGGCGGCAGCGGAGACTCCTGCGGCAGCTGCACCAAAAGCTCCGGCTTCGGCAGCTCCTGCACCAAAAGCAGCGCCGGCGGCGAATAATAAGAAACAGGCAGTGGCAAAACCGGTAACAAACCGTACCGTCCGTGTGGACATTGAAAAATTAGACGCATTGATGAACCAGGTTTCCGAGCTGATTATTGCAAAGAACAGTCTGGTATCCATCGGCAACATGGAGGGAGGAGAGTCCCAGAACCAGACCTTCCATGAGCAGATTGAGTATTTAGAGCGTATTACCACCAATCTACATGAGTCCGTGATGAAAGTGCGAATGGTGCCGATTGAGAGTGTTGTGGCAAAATTCCCGCGGATGATTCGTGACTTATCCAGAAAATTAAATAAGAACATGGAACTTTATATGTCCGGTGAAGAGACAGAGCTTGACCGTACTGTGGTGGACCAGATTGGTGACCCGTTACAGCATTTGCTCCGTAACTCCGCAGACCACGGCTTAGAAGATAACGAGACACGTCGTTCCTTAGGAAAACCGGAGGTAGGAAGCATCTTCTTAAAGGCATTCCAGGAAGGAAATAACGTTATCATCGAAGTTGGGGACGACGGTGCCGGAATTGATGTAAATGCAGTCCGCAGCAAAGCTATTGAGCGCGGGGTGATTACCGAGGAACAGGCGGAGAACATGACCCAGAAGGAAATCATCAACCTGTTATTCCTGCCGAGCTTCTCCATGGCGAAAAAGATTACCGATATTTCGGGAAGAGGTGTTGGGCTTGACGTTGTAAAATCCAATATTGAAGCTCTTGGCGGTGATGTTGAAGTCAAGACAGCCATGGGAGAGGGAACCACCTTTACCGTCAGACTTCCGCTTACCCTGGCAATTATCCAGGCATTGATGGTGGAAGTAAGGGACGAGAAATATGCGATTGCCTTAGGCTCCATTTTAACCATTGAGGATGTTCCAGTGAAGGATATCAAGTATGTAGAGGCGCAGGAAGTGATTAATCTTCGTGGAATGGTTATCCCGTTAATCCGTTTGGATCAGGTATTAGACAGCGAGCCGAGAGAAGAGCCGGAGAGCCTTACCGTTGTTATCGTACAGAAGGGCGAGAATTCTGCAGGTCTTGTGGTTGACAATTTAATCGGACAGCAGGAAATTGTTATCAAATCACTTGGAAAATACATTAATAACAATAAGATTATCAGCGGTGCTACTATTCTTGGTGACGGCGAGGTCGCATTAATCTTAGATGTAAATATATTAATGTAATGGGGGTGCTAACATGACGAATAATAATCTTGAAGTAAGTGAAGTAGAATCTAAACAGTACATCGTTGTCATGGTTGGCGACGAACATTATGGGATTGATATCAGCTACATAGACAATATTGTCCGAATGCAGAAGATTACCCGCGTACCGAGAGTACAGACCTATTTTACGGGAGTAATCAATCTGCGTGGCGAGGTTGTACCTATTATGAGCCTTCGCAAAAAAATGGGACTGGCAGATGACGTGTTTACCAATGCCAGCAGAATCATTATCTTAAAATTAGAGGACAGCGCTTTGTTAGGCATTATTGTGGATGAGGTAAAGGAAGTTGTGAATCTAAGCGAGGATGAGATTGATAAAGCCAGCAAGGGAAAGTTTATTAATGGTATCGGCAAACATGGGGATGAGTTGATTTCCTTGTTGGACATTAATTCCATCATTGAAGACGATATTTAAGCGTTAGAGGTTAGTGAGACTTAACATAAGTCTCACTAACGTTCTATATTTATTTCTGAAAAACTTTACAACGTTAAAATACAAAAATACATATTGCGATAAGAAAGGAAAGACACTTATGGGAAATATGACGTTGGAAGACGTAAATAATATGTATCTGGATGTGTTGAGAGAAATCGGCAATATCGGTGCGGGCAATGCCACCACTGCCATTGCCAATATGTTAGGTATTAAAATTGACATGAATGTGCCCAACATTAAGCTGATGGAGGTTTCAAAGCTTGGAACTGCAGTTGGTGCAGAGGATGAGACTATTGTGGGTATCTTTTTGGAAGTGCAGAATGATATTGACGGCAGTATGATGTTCCTGTTGGACATCCCTTCCGCACGGTACCTGGTAAATAAACTGATGATGACAGATGCACCGGATGATGAGCCCTTTGGAGAACTTGAACTGTCGGCTTTGAAAGAAATCGGTAATATTATTGCAGGTTCTTATCTTTCGGCATTATCGTCTATGACAAACCTGGTGATTGCACCCTCCATCCCGTATATTGCGGTGGATATGGCTGGTTCTATCTTAAGTGTGCCTGCCATTGAGTTTGGGCTGCAGGGGGATAACGCCCTGTTGATTCAGACGGAAATATGTGCTGAGGTGGCGATTAACGGATATTTTATCCTTATGCCGGAACAGGGGTCTTATGAGAAGATATTGACATCGCTTGGAATCTCAATATAAGGAGAAAATGTATGGGTGCAGTAATAAAAGTGGGCATGGCAGATTTGAATATATGTAAAGCCCCTGATGTTATTACGACTTTGGGGTTGGGTTCTTGTATCGGTCTCGTATTTTACGATCCTGTGACGAAGATTGGCGGGATGGTTCATTACATGCTTCCTGACAGCACAAAGGTACGCAACAATGGTAATATTGCGAAGTTTGGTGATACCGGGATTAGTGAGTTGTACAAGCGTGTGATTGCGGCGGGAGCCAATAGGGGCAGGCTGGTTGCGAAAATTGCAGGTGGAGCAAAAATGTTTGAGGTAAACGGTCTTTCTGATGTTGGAAATATCGGAGCCAGAAATACGGAGGCGGCAAAGCTGAAATTGAAACAGTTAGGAGTCCGGCTTGTGGCGGAGGATACGGGGCTGAATTACGGTAGAACTGTGGAGTTGCATTGTGATACCGGCGAGTTTTATATCAAATCAGTCGGAAAGCCTTTGAAAATTATTTAAGAACGGGAAAGGCATGGATGCAGTATGAAAACAAAGACGATACCTGCGATTGTCATGTTGGCAGCGGGGTTTATTACCTGCGTTGCCGGAATTGTAACACATATGGAAACTCTGCGTTTTTTAAAAATACTGCTTGCGGTATTGGTGGTTTTTTATGTGTTAGGCGGTATAGTAAAACTGATAATTGACAGTAATTTTAAAGAAATGAAAGAAGATACCACGGATGGTGAGGAAGCCTCAGAGGAAGAGGAGGCTGACGGGGAAGACGGACAGGAGTTAGAAAAGCCGGAAGAGAATAAAGCAGAAAAATAACTTAGACGTGGGGGCTTCATATGAAAACGGTGGAAAGAGAGAAACTTTGGGAGGATTACCAGAAAAATCCTTCGGCGAAGTTGCGGGAACAAATTATTATTGAGTACGCACCTCTGGTAAAAGTTGTTGCAGGACGGCTCAGTATGTATCTTGGCTATAACGTAGAATATGAAGATTTGGTGAGCTATGGCATATTCGGACTGATAGATGCGATTGACAAATTTGATTTAAACAAAGATGTGAAGTTTGAGACTTATGCCAGTCTTAGAATCCGGGGTTCCATTTTAGACCAGATAAGGAAAATGGACTGGATACCGAGGACCGTCCGCCAGAAGCGAAAAAAAATAGAAGAGGCGATACGACAGATTGAGACAAAAACCGGAAAAAACGCTACGGATGAAGAAATCGCAAAGGAGCTTGGTATTGCGGAGTCGGAATTGAATGAGTGGCAGGTGCAACTCAATGTGACCAATGTGGTATCCCTCAACGAATTTTTAGAGCAGGGCGGCGAGCCGGTGATGGACGCAAAGAACAATTCTCATTTTGTCCAGCCGGAGGATTCCATACAGGAAGAGGAATTAAAAAAAGTCTTAAAGGAATCCATGGAGCTGCTGACGGAAAAGGAAAAGAAAGTAATTTTGTTGTATTATTATGAGGATTTGACATTAAAGGAAATCAGCAATATCTTAGAGGTGTCGGAATCTAGAGTTTCCCAGCTGCATACGAAGGCGCTGTCAAAGATGCGCAAGAAGATGGGAAATTACATGGGGCTTCTGGTAGACTGACACAGAAAAAGGCAGGTGCTTGCGTATGTCGATTAGACCAGTGGATTTTAACGGAATGATACAGAGAACACAGGATGTGGGAACCCTTAAACAGCAGGAGGATAATAAACCTGTGATTCAACAGCACAGCATTGAGGTGAAGCAGGAAAAGCAGGCGGACAGTCTGGCGCATAAGGTACAGGATACGGAGGGCAAGGAGAACTTCGAATTTCGTTATGACGCTAAGGAAAAGGGCAGCAACAGCTACAGCAGGGACGAAAGAAAGAGAAAAAAGAAGGAAAAGGGAAAAGAGGAAGGAGGGAAAATCCTTCCCAAAGAAAGAAAAAGCAGCTTTGACGTAAAGATATAAGGGGAAACATATGACTGGAGTAGAAATCTGTTTGCTTCTGATAGGAGCGGTATTTATGATAGGGAGTTTTTTCGTGGCAGAAAAGTTATCTCCATCGGAATTGAATAAAATAGCCGAAATGAGCGAAGACGAATTAAAAAAGATTATCAGCCGGGGCTTAGAACAGGCAAATACCAGGATTGAAGAAGCGATAGAAGAAGAGATTGAGGCATCCATGGACAAGACGGACCGTGCCTTAGAGAAAGAAACCAATGAGAAGATTATGGCAATCAGTGAGTATTCCGACACCGTGATGGAGAATATGAACAAGACCCACAATGAGATTATGTTTCTATATAATATGCTCAATGACAAGCATACAGAGCTGGTGGGTCTGGCTTCTGATTTACAGAAGCTTACTGCAGATGTGCGAAATGTGCAGGAAAGGGTTGCGGCGGCAGCGGCAGCTGTGTCCGCAACGCCGACGGTGGCAGTTACACCGGCAGAGCCCCCGGTAAATGAGACGGCAGAGTTTGTGCCGGAATTGTCGGAGCAGCCGGAAGAGCCGGAGGAAAGTGTAACGGGAGAAAAAGAAAACCATAACAAAGAGATTCTGGCACTGCACAGAAAGGGTATGAGCGATGTGGAGATTGCCCGAAAATTCGGCTTAGGACTTGGTGAAGTAAAACTTGTGATAGGACTGTACAAAGGGGAAACAAATTCGTGAAGTTAAAGTATTATTTACGGGGACTGGGTGTCGGAATCATTGTGACAACGATTATTCTTGCCATCAGTTTCGGAGGAAAACAGACAGATATTGATGATATTTCGGAGGAAGAGATCATTGCAAAAGCAACCATGTTAGGTATGGTGATGCCGGAGGATACGGAAACCCCTGCCACAGAGCAACAGGAGGGAACAGAAGCCGCTTCTGGTGAGGATACAGGAGACAGTGGTTCCGCTGCAGATTATGAAGAGACAACCCCGCCGGAAGAGACGGACCCGCAGGAAAATACAGCAGACAATGGAAATGCAACAGATGAAGAAGTTGCGGATACACCGGAAGATGCTGCAGACAGCGGAAACGCTGAAACACCGGAGGAGACACAGGCTCCTTACCGCCTGGTGGTGAACCGTGGAGATGTATGCAGGACTGTCTGTGAGAATCTGGCAGCCAACGGTCTGATTGAAGATGCCGAAGTTTTTCGGAAATACTTACAGGAGATAGGTTATGCCTCTTCTATCACTGTAGGAAATTATGACATCCCCTATGGATTGACGATGGAAGAGATTGCAGACATTTTAAAGAACGGGCCAATAGAAGAACAACGCTGATAAAACAGCAGTAATAGCAGGAGCGTCCCAAAAGCGGGCAGCTCCTTTTTTACTCTTAAATAAAAAAATACTTGCACACCGTAAAGCACTGTGCTATAATCAATAAGGTTATGACAGAATTTAACAACCAGATTCTGTAACAAACACATATGCAGACCGGAAGACCGGTGCCGAAAGGTCGTCCGACGGGGTGAAGCATATGGAAGAAGCTTATAAAACCAGGAGGAAAAAAGAATGAGCGTTATTTCAATGAAACAGTTATTAGAAGCAGGTGTTCACTTTGGACATCAGACCAGAAGATGGAACCCGAAAATGGCTCCCTACATCTACACCGAGAGAAACGGTATTTACATCATTGACTTACAGAAATCCGTAGGAAAAGTAGATGAGGCTTACAAAGCAGTGTCTGATATCGCAGCAGAAGGTGGTACAATCCTCTTCGTTGGAACAAAGAAACAGGCGCAGGACGCTATCAAGACAGAGGCAGAACGCTGCGGAATGTTCTATGTAAATGAAAGATGGTTAGGCGGTATGCTGACCAACTTCAGAACCATCCAGAGCCGTATCGCAAGATTAAAAGAAATCGAGACTATGGCTACCGACGGTACTTTTGAGGTATTACCGAAGAAAGAAGTTATCGCACTGAAAAAAGAGTGGGAGAAATTAGAGAAAAACCTTGGCGGTATCAAGGAAATGAAGAAGATTCCAGATGCAATTTTCGTAGTAGACCCGAAGAAAGAGAGAATTTGTATCCAGGAAGCACATACATTAGGTATTACATTAATCGGTATCGCAGATACCAACTGTGATCCGGAAGAGTTAGATTATGTAATTCCGGGTAACGATGACGCTATCAGAGCCGTAAAATTAATCGTTTCCAAAATGGCTGACGCTGTTATCGAGGCAAACCAGGGTGCGGAGATGACTGCAGAGGAAGTGGAGTCCGCAGCAGCAGACGAGGAAGCAGTAGCAGAAGAAGCATAAATAATAATTTGGAGGATTGAAAAATGGCTATTACAGCAGCAATGGTAAAAGAACTGCGTGAAATGACCGGCGCAGGTATGATGGATTGTAAAAAAGCATTAAACGAGACAAACGGAAACATGGACGAGGCAGTGGAGTTCTTAAGAAAGAACGGACAGGCAAAGGCTGAGAAAAAAGCAAGCCGTATCGCAGCAGAGGGTCTTTGTACCGTTGTTGTAAAAGATGACAACACAGCAGCTGTTGTGGAAGTAAACTCTGAGACAGACTTCGTTGCAAAGAACGAGACCTTCCAGCAGTTTGTAAAAGCAGTTGCAAATCAGGCAGTAAACTCTGACGCAGCAGATATGGATGCATTTATGGCTGAGGCATGGAATGAGGACAACAGCAAGAGTGTAAACGACGCTTTAGTAGAGAAGGTTGCAGTAATCGGTGAGAACTTAAAAATCCGTAGATTTGAGAAAGTTGTTGCAGAGCACGGCTGTGTGGCTTCTTATATTCATGGCGGCGGAAGAATCGGTGTTATCGTTGAAGCGGATACAGATGTTGTTAATGATGCAGTGAAAGAGGCAATGGTAAACATCGCAATGCAGATTGCAGCGTTAAATCCGAAATACGTTTCCAGAGAGGAAGTAAGCGCTGATTACATCGCACATGAGAAAGAGATTCTCTTAGCTCAGATTATGAACGATCCGAAAGAGTCTCAGAAACCTGAGAAAGTAATCAACGGTATGATTGAGGGACGTATCAGCAAAGAGTTAAAAGAAATCTGCTTAGTAGATCAGGTTTATGTAAAAGCAGAGGACGGAAAACAGACCGTAGGCAAATATTTAGAGGAAGTTTCTAAAGCAGTTGGATGCACAGTAAAAGTAAACAAATTCGTTCGTTTCGAGACAGGTGAAGGTCTTGAGAAGAAGCAGGAAGACTTCGCTGCTGAGGTTGCTGCACAGATGAACGCATAGGTGAACTTTACGGCGAATTTTTAAGAATAAGAACCCTTGTAAGTGGTATAAAATGCCATTTGCAGGGGTTTTTGGATTTATGGAATATTTATTTAATATCGGAAAGTGAGATAAAGCAAGTCTTGCAAGCGGCTTTAGAAAAAAATGTTTTTAAAAATGGATTGGAAATGATAATGCATCATTACTTATAGAAATATAGGTAAGGATGCATTTTTTGTAAAAATTAACTAATTAACTATTGCTTTTTAACTGAAATTAGGGGAAAATATAAATAAAAACAACTATAAAAAATAACTACAAAAAACTGATACATGAAACGGAAATGGTGAAAGGTATGTGAGCAGAACATGGGTAGAAAAAGAAAAACAATCGGGATTTTAGTAAGCGGCATTATGGATAAGTTTACGGAATCCGTGTGTAAAGGGGTTTTTTACACAGCTTCAAAGGCAGAGGTGGATTTGGTAGTGTTTCCCTGTAAATATCTGGACCGTGATTTGGCGGAAAAACGGGAAATCATGTATGAATACCAGTACTTGAGAGTTAAAACTTCTCATGATTGCTTGTAGAAATTTTTTACATGACAAGTAACCCTATTTTAGAATAGGGCTTGCATGTTGGAATATTAAAATGTATTGTATATGTAGG
>JAETQH010000049.1 GCA_021770785.1 Lachnospiraceae bacterium | reverse complement strand
GTCTCACTATATATTACCATATATTGCTATATTTATCAACAGGAAATTTGACAAAAAAATACAGGCTTTATGCGGCCTGTAGGTACTTTTTGCGTTATGAAGCTGTCAAAGACCCGAGTAGTGGAATGATATGGAAAAAGAATAAAATAACACTAGGAAACCTCAGAATGGTGTGTTATAATCGGTTGAGATATTCTATGTGCCAAAATGCGCAATAACTGCAACATGAGAACGGATTTGTCGGAAAGAGAGTAGGACGCTGTCGGCATATCCGTTTTTGTGTGATTTAGAAAATTGGTTGAGGGAGGAGAGGCTGAGAGAATGAAAAGTGGAAAAGAAAAAGGCGGACGGCGGAAAAACAGGGTTGTCGAAGCGATAAAAAAAATGCCCAGAAGCACCGTGCTGGTGGGAATTATTATCGTATTAATTTTTATGGTGTTGATAGTGACAATTGTCTTTTACAAATACCTTGACTATCTCCTGTTTGAAGAACGTAGGACACATTTAGCAGAAATTACAGAAAAAATTACTCAGGTGGTGGATACGGTTACGGAGTCTTCCTGGGAACGGGTGGAGATTTGTGGCAGCCTCCTGCAGTTAAAGGACATGCAGAATGAGGATGAGGTATTAGAAAACCTGAATACAATAGAAAATTTTTTGTCATCAGATGACACCACGGTTTTAGGACTGGGGGAAAACCAGGAGTATTACACCTCAAGCGGCAGGTCCGGCATCTGGGAAGGACTGACGGGCATGGCGGATTTAGAAAAGGAACAGCAAATCATTATCACAAAGCTGCCCGATGAAGAAGAAGAAAGCATGATATTTCTGAGACGCCTGCCGGAAAAGGAAAAAATTGGGGACAGCGGGAAATATCTTACCCACATAGCTACGGCGGTGAGTATGGAAAACATGCAGATAATTTTTGAGGTGAAAGAATTTGGCATCAACTGTCAAACTTATATTATCAACAATGAGGGCAGGGATATTTACCATAACGGGGAAGCCAACAGTGTCATCGACAGTAAGTATTTGCTGGTTTTCATGGAAAAGTACAATTTTATCCATGGAGGGACGCTAGGGGATTTAGAGAACAGCATTAACGAGGCACGCAGTGACAGCTATGAATTTGAATACAAAGGCAGGAACTATTTTGTGTCTACGGCTCCGGTATTTTTTGAAAAATGGACGGTGCTGGTCGTTGTGCCGACATCAGTGCTTGGTGCAAGTACAAGCAAGATAATGAATATTGCTGTGATTTATTTTTTGATAATCGTGTTGATTATGGTACTTCTGTTTTCCGCAACTGTTTTCAGTATCACAAAATCCCGTGGGGATAAGCGGATGCTAAAGCAGCAGGTAGAGGCAAAACGGAAGTTAGAGAAAATGGCAAAAGAGGCTCAGGCTGCCAATGAGGCAAAAAGCGCATTTTTATCCCATATGTCACACGATATCCGCACACCCATCAATGGAATTATGGGAATGACCGATATTGCCTTGAAACATATGGAGGACAAAGCGCAGGTGGAGGAATGCTTAAAGAAAATTGACGGTTCCTCGAATCACCTTCTGTCCTTGGTAAATGATGTGTTGGACATGAGCCGGATTGAAAGCGGTAAAACCACGATTAGCCATGAGTTTATGGACTTAAGGCTAGTTTTGGAAAACTGTTCCTCCATTATTGGCGGACAGTTGCTGGAGCGTGACGTGGAACTTGTCACAGAATTTGACGACATAAAACATTCCTGGCTTTTAGGGGATGAACTGCATTTGCGGCAGGTATTGATTAATATTTTAGGGAATGCGGTGAAATTTACTCCGGACGACGGAAAAATAATATTCCGGGTAGAAGAGACTTTTTGTGATGAAACCCAGTCGGTATTCCGTTTTGAAATTACTGATACGGGTATCGGAATGGATGAGGCGTTTATGAAACACATCTGGGAGCCCTTTACACAGGAGGAAAACGGAGGACGGACAAATTATAAGGGAACCGGGCTTGGCATGACAATCACAAAACAGTTCGTGGAGCTGATGGGAGGTATTATTTCCGTCAAAAGCAAATTAAACGAGGGCAGCAGCTTTGTGGTGGAGCTGCCTATGGAAATTACCGATCATGCCCCGATAAAAGAGACGGTAAGCGAACATGTGGATTTGAGCGGGATTAAGCTTCTTTTGGTGGAAGATAATGAGCTGAATGTGGAGATTGCCCGGTATATGTTAGAGGAAGAGGGAATTTCCGTTGTAAATGCAGAGAACGGGCAAAAGGCAATAGATATTTTTTCAAAATCATCCCCGGGTGAGTTTGATGTAATTTTAATGGATGTCATGATGCCGGTGATGGACGGGTTAGAAGCCACCCGGCAGATCCGTGCCTTAGAGCGGGCGGATGCGGCGGAGATACCGATTATTGCCATGACGGCAAACGCCTATGAGGAGGATGTGAGAAAAACCAGGGAAGCTGGGATGAACGCACATTTGACAAAGCCTCTTGATATGAGCGTTGTGCTGGCAACATTGTCAGAATATGTGAAAAAATATAACGGACATAGGTAATAGGAGGAAGATTACAGAAATGAAAATTATCATAGCAGGAGACGGAAAGGTCGGTGCTACACTGACAAGACAGCTTTCTGCAGAGGGAAACGACATTACACTGGTGGATGCAAATCCCAAAGTGTTAGCGGCAACGGAAGAAACTTATGACATTATGGCGGTGCAGGGAAATTGCGCTACCATGGAAACCTTAGAGCAGGCAGGCGTTATGGAGGCGGATCTTCTGATTGCCGCCACCAGTGCAGACGAAATCAATCTGCTGTGCTGCCTGACGGCTCACGGAATGAATAAAAGGCTGCACACCATCGCACGGATCCGGAATCCGGAGTACACGGATCAGATTGTAAAAATGAGGGATACCTTTGCCTTATCCCTGACGGTGAATCCGGAGAAACAGGCGGCGGCGGAGATTGAACGGCTGCTAAAATATCCGGGATTTTTAAAACGGGATACCTTTGCAAAGGGCAGGGTGGAAATTGTGGAGCTGCGGGTGGACAGAGACAGTAAGCTCTGCAATCAGGCGTTAAATGACCTGGATTCCATCATCAAATGTAAGGTGTTAGTCTGCGCTGTGCTCAGGAACGGGACGGCGGTTGCCCCGGACGGTAATTTTGTTCTGTTAGAGGGCGACAGAATCTTTGTCACAGCTCCTTCTAATAACCTGACCATCCTGTTAAAAAGTTTAGATATCATCACCCACAAAGTAAAGCGGGTGCTTCTCTGCGGCGGCGGGCGGGTCAGCTATTATCTGGCAAAATTACTGGAAAACAGCGGAATTGCGGTGCAGCTTATCGAACAGAATTATGAAAAATGCCTTCATCTCTCCGCTATGCTGCCGGGAGTCTGTGTGATTCATGGGGACGCTAGCAGCGAGAGTCTGTTAGACAGTGAGGGAATTGCGGACTGCGATGCTTTAGTGACCTTGACAGGGTTGGATGAATTAAATATGATAATCTCCCTTTACGGGACAAGTTGCGGAGTTCCTCAGGTAATTACGAAGTTGGGCAGGGTGGGAAACAGCCATATCTTAAACAGCATTTCCATCGGAAGCACCATCAGTCCCAAGGATTTGTGCTGTAATACCATTGTGCGTTATGTTCGGGCCATGAGAAACCAGACAGGGGCTGCCCTGGCAGTGCATTCCATTGCAGACGGGCAGATGGAAGCAGTGGAGTTTCTGGTGGACAAAAACACCAGATATATTAAAGAGCCGTTGAAAAAACTGACCCTGAAAAAAAATGTGCTGGTGGCATGTATTATCCACGAGTTGAAGCAGGAGATTCCTAACGGAGATTCTTTTTATCAGATTGGGGATACCGTGATTGTGGTGACAAGCGTCAACAAGGTGATATACCAGTTAAACGATATTTTTGCAGAGTAGGCTTCTCTGTGGAAAAATATTTTGGAAAAGTAATTACAGGTGGATAAAAGAAATGAACTATAAAATGATAGGAAAATTTATCGGTAGGATTTTACTGGTGGAGGCGGTGTTTCTTTTTCCGGCATTACTGATAAGCCTTTTTCATCAGGAAAGCGAAGCAGTGAGGGCGTTGCTTATTACAATTATGATTATAGTTGCCGTAGCCGGAGGTATGATTGGCATTTCGAGAGGTTCTCAGAAAGGTTTTCATGCGAGGGAGGGGCTGGTATGTGTGGGCCTGAGCTGGATTGTCATGAGTATTCTGGGTTGTCTGCCTTTCTTTTTGTCAGGGGCGATTCCGAACTATATGGATGCCCTCTTTGAAATAGTCTCCGGTTTTACCACTACAGGAGCATCGATTCTTTCTGATGTGGAGAGCATACCAAAGGGACTTTTGTACTGGAGAAGCTTCAGCCACTGGGTCGGCGGTATGGGAGTGCTGGTGTTTTTGCTGGCGGTGTCGTCGGGCGATGAGAGAAATAAGGGGTTTACCATGCATCTGCTTCGGGCAGAAAGCCCGGGACCTAAGGTGGGGAAATTAGTTCCCCGTATGAAGCGTACCGCAGAGATTTTGTATCTGATGTATGTGCTTTTAACCGTGTTGAATGTGGTGTTCCTGCTGATAGGGAAACTGCCATTGTTTGATGCTCTTTGTACTGCCTTCGGAACGGCGGGAACCGGAGGTTTCGGTATCAAAAATGACAGCATAGCAGGCTACAGCCCTTATATTCAGAATGTCTGTACGGTGTTCATGCTGTTGTTTGGAATTAATTTCAGCTGCTATTATCTGCTTTTGATCCGGCAGTTTAAAAGTGTGCTGAAAGATGAAGAACTGCGGATGTATGTAGGAATGGTTTTAGGGAGCATTCTCTTAATTACCGTAAATTTAAAGGATTATTATGCAACATTGGGAGAAACCCTGCGTCATGTGGCATTTCAGGTGGCGAGTATCGTCACCACCACGGGATTTGCCACCACTGATTTTGATTTGTGGCCGGGATTTTCCAAAGCGATATTATTGTGCCTGATGGTTGTGGGTGCCTGCGCAGGCAGCACCGGAGGCGGCTTTAAATGCGGCAGGGCACTTCTGATTTTGAAAGGGCTGCATCGCAGCATACATCAGATTATACATCCCGGAAAAGTACAGGTGGTCCGTGTCAACGGACGTATGATAGAGGAAAAGGTTATGGAAAATACCAATGCCTACCTTGCGGCGTATGTCCTTTTGATTGTCAGCAGCTTTCTTCTGGTATCGTTAGACGGTTTTTCCATGGAGGCCAATCTTTCAGCTGTGATTTCCTGCGTTAATAACATTGGCCCGGGATTTGCGGAAGTAGGACCGTCCTGTAATTTCGGAGCATACAGCCTGTTTTCCAAGGCAGTGCTGATTGTGGACATGCTAGCGGGAAGGCTGGAGCTTTTCCCGATTTTGATATTGTTTTCGAGAACGACCTGGAGGCACAGATAGTATGGTCTGTCCCCGCAGGTGGAATACTATTTTAGACTAAGGGAGAAGAAGTGTTGTCAGTACAAAAACAATTTGCAAAATATGTATCCCAGAATGTATTGGGAATGGTAGGGATTTCCCTTTATATTCTTGCAGATACCTTTTTTATATCTAAGGCAGTGGGGACAAAGGGAATTACGGCGTTGAATCTGGTACTTCCGGTCTACAGCCTGATTTTTGCCATCGGGTCAATGATAGGCGTTGGCTCTGGCATTCGCTTTGCCGTTGCAAGGAGCAGAGGACTAGAAGAAGCGGACAGTTACTTTTTTAATGCGTTGTTTTGGGGGACTGTCATCGGAGTGGCTTTTATGCTTCTGGGGCTGTTTTTTCCGGATAATATCATGGCTCTTCTGGGAGGAGATGCGGAAATTGTGGCAGTAGGCTCAACTTATACCCGGATTTTTATGTTGTTTTCCCCCTGTTTTATCTGGAACTATGTCTGCAATGCCTTTGTGCGGAACGACAGGGCACCTTCTATTGCCATGGCGGCAACGCTGTTCAGCAGTCTTTTCAATATTGTGATGGACTATGTGCTGATGTTTCCGCTGGGGTTGGGAATGGCGGGGGCGGCGCTGGCAACGGCATGTTCGCCGATTGTGGGTGTTCTGATTTGCTGTATCCATTTTTTCGGGAAAAACTGCCATGTGGTGGTAAAGCCTGTGAAGCCCTCCGCTAAAATGCTGTTCCGCTCCTGCCAGGTGGGGGTCTCCGCTTTTGTGGGGGAGATTTCCTCCGGGGTCACTACGGCGGTTTTTAATTTTATTATCCTGGGACTGGCAGGCAATGTGGGCGTAGCTGCCTACGGGGTGGTGGCAAACACTTCTCTGGTGGCGGTGGCGATGTTTAACGGTATCTCTCAGGGCTCCCAGCCTCTGCTCAGCGAATTTTACGGCAAGGGGAATAAGGAGAAGGTAAAAAAGACGGTGTGGCTCGGACTGGGAACGGCGGTTGTCTTTGCCTTTGCAATGATTGCATTGGTCTATGTGGGGGCGGATGCCATCGTGGCGGTCTTTAACAGTGAGGGTAATGCCGGGTTGGCGGCTTATGCCGGGACGGGGCTAAGATTGTATTTCCTTGGATTTTTGTTTGCGGGCATTAATATTGTGGGAACCGGAGTGCTGAGCGCAGTGGAGGCGGCGAGATGGGCGTTTATCGCCTCTGTCCTGCGGGGCTTTGTGGCGATTATCTTCTGCGCTTTTGTGCTGTCGTTCCTCTTTGGCATGAAGGGCGTGTGGCTGGCGTTCCCGGCGGCGGAGCTGCTTACCATGGTGGTGATGGTGACGGCGCTGCGGAAGTCGGTGTAAGGAACTTGTCCATTAAATTGAATGAGCAAATTTATTTTTTGTGCCGGGGCAGTTAGCCCCGGCATTTGTTTTAAAGTAACTGTATATGAAACGCCGTAGTCTGGGGCGGAATGCTGGCAGTCTGGAAATTCGCATGGGTAATGCGGACTGTCTGCCCCGGACGGAGGGCGCTAAGACGGATGGGATTGCCGAAACGGTTGGTGACGGAAGTGGTATCGGTAATCACATATCTTGTCTGGGTATTGATGTTACCTGGATTTCCGGTGTAAAGAAAACGGTTGTCGGTATCGACCCAGGCAATTCTTCCGGTGGTTGTGACAGAAGGGGGAGCGGCGGAGCCTCTCTGTGCCAGAATAAAAAGGGCAGTGGACTGGGGCGGAATGCTCCGTGTCATCCGGGAGGAAAAAAGTGCGTTGATCCACATCCCTTCCCGGACGCAGCAGAGACAGATTCGCTGTCCCGAAGTGTTCATAACTACGGTATTTCTGTTAAGGTTTAATCGTAAAGTCTGAATAAAATTCCTGTTATTTTCGTCCGGCTGGGAATAGGACACGATAAGATAGCCGTTTGCGGAATTAGAGCAGAATGCTTCTTCCACAAAAGCGTTTTCAATGCGCATCAGATTCCCCTGCATGGTAATTGTGCCGCGGGGGTCATTGTTCATAGCTGGTTCCTACGGTGTTTTAGTAGTATCATATTCAGGCGGCGGGAAAGGGTGAAAGCTTTGAAAAAGGGCGGAACGGTGCTATAATAAGCTGACAGAAAAAGGCCGGTCAAAATGCAGGCGTTGAATGACAGGGAAAAGGTTAGAAAAAATGAAAATCAGACGAAAGATAACATCTGTTAAGAAAAAAATAAAAGTTTGCCATAGAAAATGGAAGATGATGGATAGCAAACGTAAAGCAGCCTTCGCCGGGACGGAAAAGGGATTTCGGCTTGCCTCCCAGCTGTTTCTCTGTGTGCTTCTGGGGGCTGCGGTATCGTCACTCTTAAAAACAGAATGGCTTGGATTTCTCTTAGGGGCAGCCCTTGCGGTTCCCGTGGGTATCCTGGGGACAAAGCTGGCAGGCTGTCTGTTTCGCACCGTTTTAAAATGCAGCGGACAAAGCCTTGCCTATGCCTTGTTTGATTTTGTCATTCTGGTGTCTCTTTCCGTAGAATGCAGCATAGGGGCGGAGGAAAATGCTGCCGTTTTTGTGGGAATTGTGATGTTTGCCGGAACCGCCCTTTTTTCTAAGAGCCTTTGGGCGTTTTTTGTGGGAAAGATGCGTAAAGGGTGGATGGCGGCGCTTCTGTTGTCTACTGGAGTTATGACCGGAGCCTCCGTCTGGTTTCTGGCGGCAGACGGATTTGAGGACAGCTATGTTTCCGAATACCGGAAGTGGGACAAAACGGCAAAGGAGATACCGGGCTTTGAGGAATACGGAGAACCGGGGATTTATACGGTAGAAACTTTAGAATACAGCCCCTACAAAGAGGTGGAAGTAAAGACTGAGACGGTGGACTTGAGGGATTTTGTAAGGAAAGGAGAAACCTGGCATGAGGCATACCGGGATCTTTTTCAGACCTACGGCTTGGGGAATGCTCCGGTAGCGGGAAAAGTCTGGTATCCGGCGGAGGCACAGAGCTGTCCGGTGATTTTCATGGCACATGGCAATCACAGTATCACGGAAGAGTCCTATCTGGGGTATGCTTATCTGGGAGAATATCTTGCCTCCCATGGCTATGTTTTTGTTTCCGTAGACGAAAATGTCTTAAATGAGCGCAGCGGCGAAAACGATGGACGTGCGGTGCTGCTGTTGGAAAATATCAAAGCGCTGCAGAAATGGAACGAACAGGAGGAAAATCCGCTTTATCAGAAAATGGATTACGACAACATTGCTTTGGCAGGACATTCCAGAGGAGGGGAAATGATTGCGGATGCTTATCTCTTCAATGACTGCGAAGCCTATCCTAGCAACGGAATGATTTCCTTTGACTACCATTTTTCCATCAAAGCGCTGTTGGCAGTGGCTCCCTCCGTCAACCAATACCGGCCTGCCGACCATGAGGTGGAGCTTTCCGATGCCAATTATCTGGTGGTGCAGGGCGCAAATGACCAGGACATCAGTGTTTTTATGGGAAACCAGCAGTATGAGAACATCGCCTTTTCCGGTAAAGGCGATTACCTGAAAGCTTCTCTTTACATCACAGGGGTAAACCACGGGCAGTTCAACAGCCTTTGGGGAAAATACGACATGGAGCCGCCCCTTTCCTGGTGGCTGAATGTGGGAAACCTTATTCCCGAAGAGGAGCAGCAGTATCTCCTGAAAATTTTTGCCCGTGCATTTTTTGATAAAACCCTGAAAGGGGAACATACCTATGAAGATTTGCTGACGGCAGCTTCTAAATATGAAAATTATCTTCCGGAAACCCTCTATGTACAGCAGTATGAGCAGTCCGCATTTTCCCTGATGGCAGACTTTGAAGAGGACACCGATTTAACTACGGCCACAGACGGCAGCAGCCTTTTGGCAGATCATATGAGCATGTGGACAGAAGAGAAAATTACCGATTCCAGGGACGGGGAGGGAGAACGGGAAAATCATGCCCTCCGTCTCAAGTGGAAAGAGACCAAACAGGCTTCTTACGAAATAACACCGGAACATCCGATATCGTTAGAAGGCGCAGCACTCCGGTTTGACGTCTGCAATTTGTTGTCGGAGGAAACAGAAAAACCTCTTGATTTTACGGTGGCATTGACAGATGAAACCGGAAACCGGGTATCCGCTGTCGTGGGAGACTATAGGACGCTGTACCCCGCATTCCCCGTAACCTTGTCCAAGGTACAGCATCTCTTCGGCGATTCCGAAGAGAAATACCAGTTCCAGACCGTGTCCATTCCGGCAGAGGATTTCAAAGGTGCGGAAACTTTCGATTTCACAAAGGTGCGCAGCATATCGCTGGTATTCGATGTCTCGGACCACGGCGAATTGTGGCTTGACAATATCGGGACGATAAACTCTGCTCCATAAATACAGGCAACAAATTTCCACGGAATACATATAATAAAAGAGACTTTAACAATAACAGGTGAAAACATGAACTATTTATTTCCGGGAGACAGGGGAACGCAGGTGGAATATCTGCAGCTTGCCCTTTCAAGAGCAGGATACCCTATACAGGTAGACGGAATATTCGGAAGGCAAACCTGCGGTGCGCTGCATTCCTTTCTAAAGACAGAGGGAGCCTGTGTAGCGGACAGGAAGGCGTGGCAGAAGCTTATTCCCTATTTAAAGGGATATGTACATCATGACATTGTGGCAGGGGACACAATAGAAAAGATCGCAGAAATCCATAAAACAACGCCCACAGCAATTCTCACGGCGAATCCCTTAATTGACCCGCAAAACCTGCAGGCAGGGGCAACCTTAGAAGTTCCCTTAGGGTTTCCGTTAGTGCCGGAAAAGGTACATTATTCCTCCATACTGGTAAGCTACATTGTAGAAGGTCTTGTGACCCGCTATCCCTTCCTTGTCAGCGGCAGTATCGGCAGGAGCGTCATGAGAAAGGAAATTCCCTATCTGAGAATCGGGACAGGAGAAAAAGAGGTCTGCTACAGCGCCTCCTATCACGCTAATGAGAGTATCACAACTCCGGTGCTGCTGCGGTTTGCGGAGGATTACTGCGATGCTTACGGGGCAGTTTTGCGGGGAGAAAGTACCCCGGATTTCCCGGCAGCACAGTTATATCAGGAATTTAGCCTGTATCTGATTCCGTTGGTAAATCCGGATGGCGTGGATCTGGTCAACGGGATTTTGCGGGTAGGGGATTTTTACCGCCAGGCAGTCCGCATTGCAGCGGATTTCCCCTCAATTCCGTTTCCGGACGGCTGGAAGGCAAACATTGACGGTGTGGATTTGAATTTGCAGTTCCCGGCAGGATGGGAGGAGGCGAGGAGGATAAAATATGCCCAGGGATATACTAAGCCTGCCCCTAGGGATTATGTGGGAATGGCGCCGTTGACGGCACCGGAAAGTATTGCGGTCTACAATTTTACCAGAGAACATAATTTTTCCCTTATTATTGCCTATCACACCCAGGGAGAGGTTATTTACTGGAAATATTTGAATTACGAGCCGGAGCGTTCCGCAGAGATTGCCCAGTATTTTGGCAGGGTCAGCGGTTATGCTGTGGAACTGACCCCGTCGGAATCCGCCTATGCGGGCTACAAAGACTGGTTTATTCAGGAATATGACAGACCGGGGTATACCATTGAGGTGGGACTGGGGGAAAATCCTCTGCCGATGTCCCAGTTTACGGATATTTATCGGGCAAATCAGCCCATTATGCTGGGAGGAATGACGCAGCTCATGTAACCCGCCGTTCAAACCATATCTGGTGTTTGGCACAAGATTTTCCCAAAACCGGGCGGAAACAGTGCCTGCAATGACAGCAGAGGGTGCAGCTTTGTCAGGTGGTTTTTCCCTGAATCAGAATCGGCAGGGTAGTAAAGCTCTGCACCAGCAGGGAGGGATTTTCCAGTTTCCTCGCCAGGGTGCTGCCCGCCTGCACTCCCATATCGTAAACGTCAATGTCTATGATGGTGGGGGAGGGGTCAATGATATCGGTATAGGGATAGCGGTCAAAGGTAAGAAAAGCGATTTCCTCCGGAATTTTCAAGCCGGAGTGGGAAAGAAATTTTGCCACCCCGAAGGCAATGACATTATTTTCACAGACAATCGCCTCCGGCGGATTGGAAGAAGCAAGCAGCTTTTCCGTGGAATGAAAGGCGGCCTCTCTGCTGGAATCCGTATAGATGATATGCGCCTTATCCATGCGGTGGCCGGATTTTAGCATGGTCTGGCGGACGCCCTTTAAGCGTTGCTGGGAAATGGCGTCCGTTTTTCTGCCGCCGATAAATGCAGCTTTTTGATAGCCCTTAGACAGCAGGTGCTCCGCAGCGAACTGTCCGCCTAAGGTGTGGTTGGTGTCAATCCAGCAGAGCTGGTTGTCAAAGCCGGGATTTCCGATGATGGTGTGGGGAAAATTCCGCTCCGTGATAAGGGAAGCGGTTTTGTCATTCAGCGCAGAGCCGTGGACAATAATACCGTCTGCGCCGCCCTGGGAAATGACCCTTTCAGCAGTTTCTCCCGGATAGGTGTCCTTTGAGGTGTCCGTCAGGGTAATGTTGTAATGATATTTTGCTAATTCGTGATAGACTCCGCACATGATGTCAAACATGTGCGGATTTTTATATGCCTCTTCTTTTCCCAAAGAGGTGAGAAAAATAATATTCATCGTTGCCTTTCTGGCAAAAGAGACAGCCCTGGCATTAGGGGTAAAGTGAAGCTGCCGGATGACGTCATTTACTTTTGCAATGGTCTCATTGGAAATAGATCCTTTTCCGTTGATGACTTTAGAGACGGTGGACACAGAGACACCGGCTGCCTCTGCCACTTCACGGATGGTAATGGTCATAGTATTTTCCTCCTGTCAAAAAAATCGACAAAAATCTCTTGGTAATGGATTTTATCATAGTATAAATGCGAGAGAGAAGATTGACTGCAAGTCCGGCAAACGGCGAATGCTGTGCTGTGTAGCAGAACTATCATGTTGCACAAATTTAAAAATATAGTATAGCGTTTTCCTAACAAAGTCAATAAAAATATTGGAAAAACATTGGAAAACAGCAAAGAAAGTGATTTAATAAGATCACAAAGCAATAACAAATATAACAAAAATTAGGAAAACATTTTCGTAGGGAGGAAGAAAGGATGAAACGAAAAATTTATGGTACACTATGCGGGCTGCTGGCAGTAGGAATGGTTGCCGGATGTGGGACACAGGGGACAGCCTCAAATGCAGCAAATGGGGGAAATGCCTCGGGTACCGCACAGGACACAGCGGCAGAAGGAGAGGGCACTGATGCGGCAGAACCGGAGCAGAACCAGGCAGAGCCTCAAACAATAACGGTGTGGCATGACGGAGACGAGTCCATCATGCAGGTCATTGCAGAGGAGGTTAATAAGGAGTTAGAGCCGGAAAATGTCACGGTAGCATTTGAGAAAAAATCCGGTCTGACAGACCAGCTTCAGCTGTACGGAAATGATGAGGAAAACGGTCCGGACATGTATTTTTACGCACATGACTCCTTAGGCATGTTTGCGGAGATGGGGATTTTAGCTCCCATCACGGATCTTATCAGTGCGGAGGATGAAAAGGATTTACTCCCCATGACCATAGAAGCGGGAACTTATCAGGGTACGCAGTATTTGCTTCCGGTGTATTACGAAACATTGCTGTTTCTTTATAATCAGGATTTGTGGGAGGGAGAGGTTCCGGGAACCACCGATGAGCTGTATGCCTATATGGAAGAACACACAGACACGGCAGCGGGAACTTATGCTGTAGTCAACCAGCATTCTACGGCGTACAATGTAGCTCCTTTCATCAACGGCTACGGGGCCTATATCATTGACGAAAATGCGAATCCGGGACTGAACACGGAAGAAATGATAGAAGCGGTTACATATAATAAACAGTTTGCAGAGCTGATGGGAGAGGGGGACTACGATACCTGCAATACTCTGTTCAATGAACAGAAGGCGGCGGCTATTATCGGCGGACCTTGGCTGGTTTCCGGCATAAAAGAGGCGGGTATTAATTACGGAATCAAATCCCTGTCAGAATTTACCCTTCCAAACGGGAAACCCTTAGCTCCCTATTCCGGTGTACAGGGCATCGGGGTGTTAAAACATGCCGGAGAGAATAAAAAAGATGCCGTGGCAAGCGTATTAAAGGCATTGTGCAAAGAAAATGTGGGAATTTCCCTGGCAAAGAAATCAAGCTGCGCTCCTGCCAACGAAAAATCCTATGAGGACGCAGAGGTGGCGGCAGATGAAATGATTATGGCAATGCGGGCAACCGCAGAGACGGCACAGCCTATGCCAAACCTTCCCCAGATGAGCGTCATGTGGGGACCGGCGGAGAGCTTCCTCGCAGCAGTCAATAAATCCGGGGAGGACGTAGCGACAGCAGCGGAGACATACCAGCAGGCGGCAGTGATGGCAGTGGCGGATATGCAGTAGGACTGCCTGGAGACACAGGCGGTAAAACAAATGCCGCCGGTGGAGGTGATAGCTGCCAGGCGGTGGATAACTCAGGCGGCAGGAAGAAAAACAAATGCTGCCTGTGGAGCAGGACTACGTCGTAATAGAGAGAGTAAAAGAGGGTAATAGGCATGAGAAAGAAAAAACAAATTTCAGTGTGGATGCATTCACTTCCGGCAATGGTGCTAATCGGCGGCATTATCGTATTTCCGATTATTTATACTGCATACATATCGCTGACCAATATGAATCTGTTCCACTGGGACAATTATGAAATGATTGGTCTGGACAATTATGTGCGGGCACTGTTTAAAGTAGATACCGGATTTCTGACAGCCATTCTCACGACACTGCTGTGGACTGCCCTTAATATGGTATTTCAGGTGGTGATTGCCTTCTTTATGGCTCTGGGACTGAATGCGCCGGGGCTGAGGCTGAAAAATGTCTATAAGACCCTGCTGATGTTTCCCTGGGCAATGCCGGCATATGTCTCTATCTTGCTGTGGAGAGTGGGAATTTACAATACGGAGTTCGGACTGGCAAATAAGGTGCTGTCGGCGCTTGGATTTGAGAAAATCAATTATTTGTCCCAGAATGTTCCGGCATTTATCTCCTGTATGGTGTTGAATCTCTGGATGGCGCTGCCTTTTATGATTATGATGTTTGACGGCGCCCTCCAGAGCATTGATAAAAGCTACTATGAAAGTGCCAGGATGGACGGTGCAGGCTTCTGGATGCAGGTTTTCCATATTACCGTTCCCTCGGTGAAGCCCATTATGGCACCGGCGGTGATTATGACAACCTTCACTACTTTTAAGCAGTTTGACATCATCTATCTATTGACGCAGCAGAAGGGGGCACTGACCGGGGCGACCTTGCAGACCATTATCACCTATGCCCATCAGAATGCCTTCGTGTCAAATAACTACGGGTTATCCTCTGCGGTGTCCATGATTATCTTTGTTCTGATTGTGGTGATTTCACTATTCTTAAACCGCGGCTTGAAGGAAGAAGTATAAAAAGAACTTCTAAAGACGTTTCGTCATTGGACGAAACGCCAAGAAGTTCTACGGTTTGCAGGCAAACCTATTTATACAGAAGAACGCAAATACGGCGTTCTTCTCATAGATTATTTCGGAGGTAAGTATGAGTAAGAAAAAAATAAAGCAGAGAGCCGGGCTTGCGGTGTTGAATCTGGTGTTCATTATTCTGTGCTTTGTGGGGTTGGTGCCAATCCTTTATGCCCTGTCTCTATCCTTAAGCAGCAGTGCGGGGGCATTGTCCTCAAGGCTGTCGCTGCTGCCGGAGGGATTTACTTTGGACAATTACAGAAACATTCTGGTGGAAGAACCTTTTTTGCAGTGGCTGTGGAACTCCATCGTGCTGGCGGTGGGAACGGTACTTGTGGCAATGGTCTGCTCCGTGACAAGCGCCTACGCCTTTTCCAGGTTTCGTTTTAAAGGAAGAATGCAGGCGCTGCGGGGGCTTTTGATTTTAAATGCCTTTCCCCAGATACTCACCATGTTTGCCATCTTCCGCCTGTTTAAGACGCTGCACCTGTTAAACAGCAGATGGGGACTGATTCTCATTTATGCCGGGAGTATGTGCATTTTCAGCATTCAGAATTTGAAAGGCTATTTTGACACCATTCCGGTGGAAATTGAGGAAGCGTCAAAGTTAGACGGGGCGACGGAGTTTCAGCTGTTGTGGAAAATCATTTTACCGTTGGCAAAGCCGGCAATCATTGTAACTTCTGTGATGGTTTTGATTTTCGTCTGGAATGAATATTTGTTTGCCACCACATTTATGCTGAATGAAACCACCTATACTCTGGCGGGAGGACTGTACCAGTTACAGGCAAATGACTACAGCAGAAGCTGGGGGCTGTTTACGGCGGCGTCCATATTAGTGTCCCTGCCTATCCTGATTATCTTTTTTATCATTCAAAAGCACATGGTATCGGGACTGACTGCCGGTGGTGTGAAGGGTTAGCGTTTTATTCTGTGAAATCTGCAGAAAATTCCGGCGGGCAGGACGGAGCGGAATTTTCTGCCGGGGCGATGATGAAGGAGTGAACTGTAAATAAGAAATGAGAGGAAACTATGAAATTAGAGGCAGTATTGCATACGCCCCTGTCAAAGGAAGCGTATATGTTAGACGAAAGGACGTTAGCAGTCCGCCTTAGGGCAGCAAAGGGGGATTTGGGGCAGGCGGAGGTTTTCTACGGGGACCGGGTCTGCATGACAGAGCCGATTGATGTAACCGGGGCAGAAATGAAAAAGATTGCGTCCGATGAATTGTTTGATTATTTTGAAGCTGTGATAGAGAGCGATTTTACCAGGATTTGCTATTATTTCAAATTGACGGATAAGAAGGAATGCGTTGTCTATTACAGTGAGTATGGGTTCAGCCGGGAAATGGAGTGCCACAGGACCCAGTATTTCCAGTTTCCCTACCTGAGAAAAGAGGATATGTTTTCCGCACCGGAGTGGACGAAAAATATGGTGATGTACCATATTTTCCCGGACAGCTTTGCCGACGGGAAACGGCGGATTTCTTCTGAGGGAAAACGTTACGAGGCGGCTCCGGGAGTTTTTAGCGAGAGCCGGAACGGAGGGACGCTGCGGGGAATCATAGAGAATTTAGATTATTTCAGGGAGTTACAGGTAAACTGCCTGTACTTAAATCCCATTTTTCTCGGAGCCTCTTACCATAAATATGACACCATTGATTACAGGGAAATCGACCCCTGTTTTGGGACGAAGGAGGATTTGAAGGAATTAGTAAGACAGTGTCATGAGAGCGGAATTTACGTCATTTTAGACGGTGTGTTCAACCATTGCGGCAGCGGATTTTTTGCTTTCCGGGATGTGCTTAAAAACGGAGAGGCATCCCCTTACTGTGACTGGTTTTACAAGCTCCGCTTTCCGATTGTATATAAAAACCCGCCCAATTATGAAGCGTTTGCCTATGTCAGGGAAATGCCGAAATTAAATACAGGGAACAAGGAGGTGGAGCAGTATTTTTGCGAGATAGGCCGTTATTGGATCAGAGAAGCGGGGATTGACGGCTGGAGGCTTGATGTTGCCAATGAGATTAACCATGATTTCTGGAGAGCCTTTGCCAAAGCCGTGAAGCAGGAAAAAACGGAAGTGTTTTTAATCGGGGAAATCTGGGAGGATTCTACGGTCTGGCTGTTGGGAGACCAGTTTGATTCCACCATGAATTACAGTTTTTCCTATCTCTGCCGGGAATATTTTGCCGAGAAAAAAATCACGGTGTCCCAATTTGACGAGAAAATAAGCCGCATGAACTTAAGATATCCGGAAACGGTGAGCCGGGCGCAGATGAACTTCTTAGACACCCATGATGTGCCGAGATTTCTCTCCTATTGTGGAGGAGATGTCTCAAAGCTTAAGCTGGCAGTCTTTTACATGATGATGGCAGTGGGAATCCCATCGGTGTTTTACGGGGACGAGCGGGGCATTGCGGGCGTGTCGGAAGCAGAGTACCGGAAGGTCATGCCATGGCAGGAAAATACGGAAGAGCTGACGGCTTTTTACCGGAAATGGATTGGAATCAGGAGAGAGACAAAAGCCCTTTCCCAGGGAAACTACCGCACCTTAGCGGCGGTGGACGAGGAGGACATTTACATTTTCAAAAGAAGCTGCAAAGAAGAACAGGTGCTTGTGGTAATAAATGCAGGCGAAGAGGAACGGCAGATTGACTTAAGGAACTATCCGGGAACGGAAAATTCCGGCGCTGTCTGGGTGGATCTGGAGAGCAAGAAGACGGTAACCAATCCTGTCATTACCTGCGGGAAAATGCAGGGCAGGGCATGGAAAAGGGTTATCGGAGCAGACATTGGAAGTGAACAAACAGTAACGGAACATGGGAGGGCATAACATGAAATTGAAAAAAGTATTGAGCACATTGGCAGGCATCTGTTTTGCAGCAATCATGGCGATTTCTCCTTATCAGGTGCAGGCGGCAGAAAATTTGGAAGGAGAGAGCGTTTACCAGATTATGGTCGACCGTTTTTATGACGGCGACTCATCTAATAATGCCACAGGAGAGGCGTTCCGCTATACGGAAAACAGCGAAGAGGATTTCCGCTATATGCACGGCGGGGACTGGGAGGGAATTATCCAGAAAATTCCTTATATTAAGGGAATGGGCTATACCGCCATCTGGATTTCCCCGGTCTCTGACCCGCAGCTCTGGGGCGTGCCGGATTCCACGGGAAAGCAGTGGCCTACGGCATACCATGGCTATAATGTCTACGACCCGGACCGGGCAAACCGCTATTTCGGTTGTGAGGACGAGCAGGCAAGCAAGGAGAAATTAAAGGAGCTGGTGGACGTCTGCCATGAAAATGACATTAAGGTGATTCTCGATGTGGTTCCAAACCATGTGGGGGATTATCTACAGGGGACAGGCTCCAATGCCCATTACCTTACCCTGACGGATGCCTTAAAAGCCGGGAGCCAGATGGAGCCGGTGGCGCCTTACAATAACGTAAGCTGGTACCACAATCTGGGGGATATTGATTTTTCCATTGAGCACCCCCATTGTGCGGAGACGACAGCTATGCTGGAAAGCCATGATTTAGGAGGGCTTGACGATATTGATTTTGACAATCCCGAGGCAAAACAGGCGGTGTTTGATTCTATCAAGGGCTGGTTTGACTACACCGGAGCGGACGCTGCAAGGGTGGACGCCGCGAAATGTATGAGTCCCCAGACGATTCACGAGTTACAGGAATATATCGGAGTTCCCACCTTTGGGGAGAATTTTGATATGTGCGTGGATTTCGTGTCAGAATGGGTAGGGGATGATGCAGAGGACGGTATGCTGGATTTCCCGCTGTTTCAGGCGGTTGTCAATGATTTTGCCTACGGACAGAATTTTGACAATATTGACGAAATTTCTTTAAAGAAAATCTTTGACCAGGATACCCTTTACGGCGATAACGTCAATCAGATGGTGACCTTTATCGACAACCATGACAGAAATCGTTTCCTCACCGAGGCGGGGGGAGACGTGAAGAAAATGCAGAATGCCTTAACCTTTATCCACACCTGCCGCGGCATCCCTGTGGTATTCCAGGGAACAGAGCAGAATCGTGGAAATGCCAACGGACAGAGTATCAACGGCATTGCCGATACCTATAACCGCTGGTGTATGCAGACGAAGGATGCGAACGGGAATGTGACGGCAGATTATTTTAACACGGATACGGACACCTATCAGCTCATTGCCTCCTTAAATGTGCTCCGCAGCGAGTACCAGGCGTTAAGAGAGGGCACCCAGCGGGAAATGTGGTCCTCCCCTCATCTTTACGCATTTTCCAGGAGAATGGACACAGGGGAAAATAAGGGGCAGGAAGTGATTTGTGCCTTTAACAATTCCACCACCACCCAGTCCGCCAATATGCAGATACGGGCGGAAAGCAGCATTACGCCGGGGACGGTGTTAGTGAATGTGTTTGACGAAAATGACACGGTGACCGTATCCCCAGACCGCAGGGTGAACGTTTCGGTTGCCGGAAATTCCAACAAGATTTATGTGGTAAAGGGTGAGATTGTGCCCATGGAATATGTTTATGTGACTTTTACGGTAAATAACGCCACGACGGAGTGGGGGCAGAATGTGTATCTTGTGGGAGACTGCGCAGAACTGGGAAACTGGGACCCGGAGCTGGCAATCGGCCCTGGAAGCTGTCCGGATTATCCCTCCTGGGTGATAAATGCGGCGTTAAAAGCCGGAACGGAGGTGGAATTTAAGGCGATTAAGAAAGACGCAGGCGGCAACGTGGTCTGGGAGAGCGGTGCGAACCACAGCTACACGGTTCCGGATGCAGAGACGGCAGACTGTACGATTAGCTGGCAGTAGAAAAGCAGATACGAAAAAAGGAGATTGTTTCGGGCAGTCTCCTTTTTCGTGCTATTGTTTTTGAAGTTCTGCCAGTTTTTTCTTCAGGAGAGCGATTTCTGCGTCCTTTTCAGAAATAATAAAATTTTGTTCGGAAATAACTGTGTTCTTTTCAGAAATAACAGCCTCCTTTTCAGAAAGAGCAAGGTTTTGCTTGGAAATAACAGAATCTTTTTCTGACAACTGCTTTTCATGTTCTTTTTCAATAATATCAATATCCAACATTAAAGATTCATCCGTCATCTCGTTCAGTACCTCCATTTCTTCATAATGGGAATAAATATGGTCATAGAGCTGCTGGGTCAGACGGCGGAGCCGTCTGGCATCGTCAGTAGTAATATTCCCGGCGTCAAGGTTCTTTTTGATACTGCCAATTATATCATTTTGAATGAGGTTTTTCAATGCTTTAAGATTTTCCGGAGAACGCTCTTTTTTCATTGCATCACGGAGTTTCAGAAGCTCGAAGGGAATGAGAATAATCATTTTCCGGCGTGTGAGTTTTTCGGGTGAAATTTCTAAATATTTAAGAGTAGAGACACGATAGCGGAATGTTCCCTGTGAACCGAAATCTAAAAGCAGGTCGTAGTAGTCCGGTGCAGGTGTTTTCGTATAGAGATAAATGATTTTTGGTTCCGGAAAATGAAGTGTACTGGAAGAAATATCTTTGCCGACACCTCTCCGTGCGTGTGCGTATCCATAGTCGAAAACCCGGAAAATAATATCTTCCTGCTCTGTCATCTGTGCCTCTAAGTGATAGCTGTCTGTTTCATTAATGGTAATAATGGTATCGGCAAGAATCCGCCGCAGACTGTCATCCTCAAATTCCGTCCAGTTGTAGGTGATAGTACTGTCGGTGGGATAATCTGTATGAAACAGCCCGTTGATTAAGTTGATGATGGAAGTGGAAGAGAGAGTAAGAATCTTCTTAAAAACTTTGTCATAAATCTGGTAAACTGCCATAAACATTTCCTCCTTGAAGTAAGAAGTGTGTCATATTAAATTTGGAAAAATACAACAATATAAATGGGGTAAAATGACCAAGCGGTCAGAAAAATAAGATACCTGTTAGATATGTTGAACATAGGTTTACTGATGAAACAGGGGAATAGCTTAATGCTACGGCACAGCTAATCCCTTTTTTAGATGGTACAGAATTTTTCATGCAGAAAAGTACTGACTATGATTTTACAACATCTTTTTCAAGATGGAATCATATTGACCATACATTTTCTGGACTTCGTTTTCCAGTGTATAGTAGTGACCAATGTACGGAAGGAGCAGTATCATCAGGAATACAACCAGCAGCAGAAGCGGCAGGTATTGTGTGATACAGTATGCGGATAGTGCAATTACGGTCAACAGTGCAAAGGTAACTGTCACGATAAGATGAATCAGCCGTTCGTGCTGGGAAAAACGAATTTGTGTCAAATGCTCCTGCAAAACAAGCTCCCAGTCGGTTGCTTCCGATGGCTGGGCTAAAAGTGCGTCTATTCTTTTCCGGTATTTTGTAATTTTTTTTTTCATGGATTCCCTCAGTGCGTAGAATTTCGTATTATTTTTGGTGCTGGATTTTTTGAAGCTCTGCCAACTGCTGTTTTAACAGGGCGATTTCTGCATCCTTTTCAGAAATGACAGCTTCTTTTTCAGAAAGAGCAAGGCTCTGTTCGGAAATGACAGAATCCTTCTCCGCCAACTGTTTTTCATGCTCTTTTTCAATAATATCAATATCCAACATTAAAGATTCATCCGTCATCTCGTTCAGTACCTCCATTTCCTCATAGTGGGAATAAATATGGTCATAGAGCTGCTGGGTCAGACGGCGGAGCCGTCTGGCATCGTCTAAGGTAATATTCCCGGCGTCAAGGTTCTTTTTGATACTGCCAATTATATCATTTTGAATGAGGTTTTTCAATGCTTTGAGATTTTCCGGAGAACGCTCTTTTTTCATTGCGTCACGGAGTTTCAGAAGCTCAAAGGGAATGAGGATAATCATCTTCCGGCGTGTGAGTTCTTCGGGAGAGGTTTCTAAATATTTAAGGGTAGAGACATGATAATGAAAAGTACCCTGGGAGCCAAAATCTAAAAGCAGCTCGTAGTAGTCCGGTGCGGGAGTTTTCGTATAGAGATAAATGATTTTTGGTTCTGGAAAACGAAGCGTGCCGGAGGAAAGGTCATTACCTGCATTTCTCCTGGCATGTGCATATCCATAATCGAAAACACGAAAAATAATATCTTCCTGTTCTGTCATCTGTGCCTCTAAATGATAGCTGTCTGTTTCGTTAATGGTGATAATGGTGTCTGCAAGAATCCGGCGCAGCGCGTCATCTTCAAATTCTGTCCAGTTGTATGTAATGGTACTGTCCGGCGGATAGTGAGCATCAAACAGCCCGTTGATTAAGTTAATGATGGAAGTGGAAGAGAGAGTAAGAATCTTCTTAAAAACTTTGTCATAAATCTGGTAAACTGCCATAAGCATTTCCTCCTTGAAGTAAGAATTGTGCCATATTTTTTGAAAAAATAAAGTAGCATAAATGTGGTAAAACGGTCAAACGACCAGAAAAACTAAGATACCTGCAAAAGGTATGCTGAAAATAAGTTTATTGATTAAAATATGATATTAGTAGTATAACATGGGGATTAGAAAACTGCAAGTAAAATTTCAATTCGGCTTGTGATTTATTTCCTAATATGGTAGAATAAGTTTGAGAAATTCAAGAACGTAACGGTGTACCACCCGACACTGTTGGCGCAGTGCCGGGCAAGGAATGGTAGAACGAGTACCACACAATACAGAACAAGTCTGCGATACACACATGTTTATTATAAAGGAATTATTTTTTAAATACAACCAGAAGATTCATGTGTGGCAGAGGATGTTCCAGCCTGAATATATAACGAGGTGTGAAGTGTGGACGCATGCTTGCACCTCGTTCTTGATTTCTCACAGAAACCACTGGCGGCGTTATGCCGCAGTGGTGTTTCAGTGAGAAATCGGAGCCTGAGAAACTGCGGTTTATTTTGGTAACCAATTTTGAGGTAAATTGGTGCAAAGGAAATCGCAGTTTTTTTGTTTTTCCGATGAAAAGATGAGGATTCAGGAGGGGAAACGAATGAGAAGAAAATGTTTGTCTGTGATTTTGTCGTTCTGTATTTTGATGGGTTCTGCGGCTGCGGATGTGGGAGATGTGAGTGTTTCCGGGGCGCAGATGAAGCAGGGAGAGACTGTAGCGGAGACGGAGAAAGTGGAAATCTCTGGGGATGACTTGGATGAGGTTGAGACACTGGAAACTGAAAGCGTGGAATCAGAAGATATGGAAGTGCAGGAGATTGTGGAGACGGAAAGTGAAGAACTGGAAGGGACGGAAGGGCAGCAAATTGGGAAGATAGAGCCAGAGGAGGTAGTGGAATTGGAAGCTTCTGGTGAAGATAGTGAAGAAGATAAGGCACTGCAAGAGGATATAAGAGCAATAGAAACTGATGAGATGGAGTATGATGCAGGAGATGAAGAATATAAGTATCGATTTTTGGAAGATGGGACAGTAGAGATTACAAAACTTTCTAGTTACGTGTATAATATAAAAGGAATAGAAATAATCGTTCCTAGTGAAATTGAAGGGAAAAAGGTAACGAGTATAGGCGATGATGCTTTTTTTGCTTGTTTTTATATAAATAAAATAACTGTTCCTGAGAGTGTAGTAAATATTGGTTCTGGTGCGTTTTGTTCTTGTCCAGCTAGTATAATAATTCTAGGAAAGCTGGTAAATATAGGTGGGGGTGCATTTTCACGTTGTTATTTATATAATGTGGCGATTTCAGAAGATGCTACAAGTATAGGTGAGTATGCATTTGATGGCTGTAACAGTTTAAGTAGTATAATTGTCCCGGAAAGTGTAACAAGTATAGGTGAGTGTGCATTTTCTGGCTGTAGTGGTTTAACAAGTATTACAATACCAGAAAGCGTAATAAGTATAGGTGGGGGTGCATTTTCTGGCTGTAGTGGTTTAACGAGTATTACAATACCAAAAAGTGTGACAAGTATAGCACAGAGGACATTTTCCGGCTGTAGTGGTTTAACAAGCATTAAGATACCAGAGAACGTAACGAGTATAGAATTGGGTGCATTTGAGGGCTGTAGTGGTTTAACAAGCATTAAGATACCAGAGAACGTAACGAGTATAGAATGTGATGCATTTGAGGGCTGTAGCGGTTTAAATAGTATTACTATTCCGAAAAATGTAACCAGTATAGGGAGTGGTGCATTTTCAGGATGTAGTAATTTAATTAGTATAGAAGTGGATAGCAGAAATAGTGTATATGATAGCAGAAATAATAGTAATTCAATTATCGAAACAAATAGTAATAGGTTGCATACGGGATGCAAAAATACAATAATACAGAAAGGCGTAGTGAGTATAGGAACGTCAGCATTTTCAGGCTGTAGCGGTTTAAGTAACATAATCATACCAGAAAGTGTGACAAGTATAGGAACGTCGGCATTTTTAGACTGTAGCGGTTTAAGTAACATAATCATACCAGAAAGCGTGACAAGGATAGAAGAGAGGGTCTTTTCAGGCTGTAGCAGTTTGAGTAATATAACCATACCAGAAAGTGTGACAGGCATAGGAGAGGATGCCTTTAGATATTGCAGTAATCTAAGTGATATCATAATTCCTAAAAGCGTGACAGGCATAGGAGAAGCAGCATTTTCAGGCTGTAGCAGTTTGAGTAACATAATCATACCAAAAAGTGTGACAACCATAGGAGAGCGTGTATTTTACGAATGCAAGAAATTAAGTAGTGTTATCATACCAGAAAGTGTGACAAGTATAGGATATGATGCATTTCGAAATTGTAGTAGCTTGGAGAGCATAGTAATACCAGAAAGCGTGACAAGTATAGGAGGTATGACATTTTATAATTGTGATAAGTTAACCATTTACTGCACCAAAAACTCCTATGCCCACACTTACGCAGTAGAACACAATATCCCATACAAATTTTATTCTTCCATCCCGCCTGCCGTCACCCCTACTTCAACCGCCTGCACCATCGTCGTCGTAGACAGCGAGTACAATACCCCAATTCCGGATGCGTCCGTTTCCCTTATCGGTGCATCAGGTACTACCGACGAAAACGGCATTTTCCAGGCAAACATAGAAGGACCGTCAGAGATGTTTATCACAACTACAGCAGATGGATATGTGGCAGACATGGGAGCCTATGAGGTAGAAAACGGAAAAACAGTTTACATCTATCTTATCTCTGAAACCGGAGAATTTTGCGTCACCTACGCCAAGGGAACCATCGGCGGCAGTGACGGCAAAAACCTGTTGACCCAGAAAATGTACCTCGGCACCAACGAAAACAACTTGCCATCCACATCAGATAACACAAAGAATCTGACCATCACCCTGCAGGGCAGAGGAGACGTGGCAAAATATGAATTATTGGCGGACGGCAAAGTAGTTGCAGAAAACACAACCGGAAGCTTTGCCTATCCTCTAATATTGAAAAGCGGTGATACCGTTTTTGAAACCCCATTATTTACCCCGGATGCCCCCTTTAAGGCAGGACAAAGCATATCGGCAAGATTAACCAACAGTGACGGAGAGCAGGCAACCGCAAACCTTGGCATTCGGATATGCAAAAATGGTTACAAATTAGAAGAGGTAGAAAAATCAGGAAAAATTGCGTTTGGAGATAGTTTAAAAATTACCATGCCGGACACTGTACCTTTTATCGGCGGGCGGGAGACAAGCTTTGGCTTTGAAGAAGCACTGCCTTTTGATTTTGAAGCAGGTGCGGACGGCAAAGTAAAAATATCCATTAATAAACCTACAAACCAGAATATTGAAAGATTTAAAGAGGATTATGACAAGCTATCCTCCAGAGCACAGAGCTTAAATGAAGCGGCAGAGGTATTTGGAGGTACGCCCCAGGCTTTCGGAGGCGGTTATTTCAGCGTCAAAGGAAATGTCATTGGATATGGGGAGGGCTATCTGGGTGAATTGGAAGACGGAAAAATAAGGATTAATGTGGGAGTTATTCTTTCCGTAAAAGCCTCCGCAGGTTACACACAGTACTTTTTTGCAGGAGCAATTCCGTTTTATGTTTCTGTAGATGGTGGTGTATCGGTATCTTCAGAATTGAAAATGGGAATCGAATATGAGGATGATATGCTGGAAGTAAATGGCGGCTTTGGCGATATGTCGGGCAAAATTTTCTTAAAAGCAGATGCAGGGGTCGGAGTAAAAGAAATGGTATCCGTGGAGATAGAGGGAAATGCAGCCCTTAATATACTGTGGAAACCCTCAAATAATTATCAGAAACTATATATGACAGATTCCCTTGCAATTCATTCTGCCCTCTTTGGCTGGAAAGCAGATTTGTGGGATTCTGGTACACAGGAGTGGCTGCTTTATGAAAATAGCCCACAGGCAAAAAGCAGTGAAAGCAATATAAAAGCAGCAGAGTTAGCGGATAATATGTATGATTTGTCCGTTTATCAGATGGAAGACAGAAGCTATTTAGAGGAAACAACGGAACTGAAAGGAAGCCAAAAAGCAGGGACAGGAAGCAGCCAAATCATCCGGCAGGCAGTATATCCCCAGGCAGAACCGAAGTTGATAAAAGCAGGAGAAAAATCCTATTTATTCTGGCTTGAGGACATCCCGGAGAGAACGGCAGAAAATCGTTCCGCTTTGGTCTATGCGGTATCTTCCGATGGTACAAACTGGAGTGAGCCGGTACAATTAGTGGAGGAAAGCCGGAATGCTACAGCGGATTTTGAGTACGATTTAGCTACGGACGGAGATAAGATTTACATTGTTTATACGGAAGGAGCAGAGACTTTTGCGTCCGGTGTGGATTTACAGACCATTTCAGAAAATCTTTCTGTAGCTTATGCCGTATTAGATACGACAAAGAATCAGACAGAGACAGTGACGGCATTGACAGATAAAGCGGGCTGTTATATGTTGCCTCAGGTGATTGTTTATCAGGGAACGCCTTATTGTGCATGGGTAACGAATGATTTGGCAGGCAAAGAAGGAATTTTTGGAAATGGAAACAATCATACGATTACTATGAGAAATATGGAAACAAACCAGATTTGTTATGAAAAGACACAGAAATCCGGTCATGCAGTAGTCTCCATGGATATGGGTTACATAGGAAATCTCCAGAAAAAGAAAATGCCGATACTTGCGTATCAGTTAGATACAGATGGTGACCTGACAACTGCGGAGGACAGGGAAATTGTTTATACCAGCGGGACATCTGTGGCAAATGATGTAAATCTGACCTCAAACAGCAGTGTCGATGCCAATCCTGTTTTTGCTGAACTGGGAGACACAGGATATCTGTTTTGGTATCAGGCGGGAAAATTGCTTGCTACCGACAATTTAACGGACAGTTATCAGATACTGGATGCCAATACTTCTAATTTTAACTGTGCCTTTACTGCAATATCAGGAAACAGCGGAGAATCAAAAATTATCTGGGAAGCCTCACCCTTAGAGAAAGAGGGAACCTGTATTTATGCCATAGATTATCAGGGAGGACAGAACTGGTCAGCACCTTATATTCTTGCAGAAACGGATAGTGCCTATACTTCGCATCCCAACGGGTACAGTGAGGGTGAAAAGACGCTTCTTACCTATCTGAGGTCAGAAAAACAGGCGGACGGTTCCAGTGTCAAAAGCATTTGTGTAACCAGTGAAGCACCTTATACGGATATCAGTCTTGATTATGCAGTTTATGATGAGACGGTGGTTAGCCTTTCTGAAAATCTGCCCCTAACTCTTACTGTCAGCAATCAGGGAAGTCAGAAGGTAGATAACATGTCTGTTACCTGTAATGGAACAGTCATTGCCAATATTACCAATGCTGATTTGGGAGTGAGTGAGACAAAACAGTATACGGTAGATGGCTTTACAGTTCCAGAGGAAATATTAAATGGGGTAACATCTTACATTCTAGGAGTAACTACGGAAGGTGACAGGAGGGTAGATAACAACGAGACAGAAATAAAACTTGGCTATACAGACCTGTATTTAAAGACGGATGTGGCATTGCAGAATGGACAGGAATGTGTTAATGTCTCTGTGCTTAACCGTAGTGAAATACCGTCCGGCGCAGTTCTGCGGCTCTATGCAGATAAGGAAGACGGAGAGGTGCTTTGGGAAAAGAAGTTAGACAGTATTTCCAAGGATAAAGGAACGGGGTTAGTCATACCTCTTAGCAAATTCACACAGAAACACTGTACCTTTTATGTAGCTGTGGAAGCGGAAAAGGAAGAGGGAATATTAGGAAATAATAAAGAATTAGTCTATACCGGATTCGGAACCGGAATGGAGGGTGGTGTATTGGTGCCGGATGCACTTACCTATACAGTCACCTTTGACAGTGCAGGAGGAAGCAGTGTAGAACCGGAACAGGTAGAAGAATATATGAAAGCCACAGAGCCGGCATCGCCTCAGAGAGAAGGTTATCATTTTACCGGATGGTATCTGGGAGATGTGTTGTATGATTTCGATACGGAGGTAACAGAAAATATCACTCTGACCGCGGGCTGGAAAGAGTATGAGCAGGCAGCAATGCCCAATGCAGGAATTGCGTCCGGCAGTCAGGTGGCAAAAAATACCAAAGTGAATCTGACCTGTCCTACAGAAGGAGCGGAGATTTACTATACCACAGACGGCAGTCAGCCGACAGTTTCCTCTGCGAAATATGCGGAGGCAATTACGATTGACCGGAATATGATAATCAAGGCGATAGCGGTAAAACAGGGATACAGGCAGAGCAATGTGGCAGAATTTACTTATACCGTTTATGAGAATCAGAACTCGGCAGATAATGGAGATAGCTCCGGAGGAAGTGCCTCAAATCCGCATCCTGAAGATGGGGATAATTCAGGAGGAGCTTCCTCAACACCACAGCCTGGCGATGGGGATAATACCAGTGGAGCCTCCCCGACACCGCAGCCTGGCGATACGGGTAATGCCGATGGTTCAGTTTCTTCCGAGGTGTCGGATGAAACTGACAGTGCGAATATAAAGGTGAAGAAGATAGTAATAACCACTATTTCCAAAAAGATTGCAGCAGGTAAAAAGGTGTCCCTAAAAGCTGTGGTAACTCCGGAAAATGCTTCAAATTCCAAGATAAAATGGGAAACCAGTAATAAAAAATATGCAACGGTAAACAGTAAAGGAGTAGTAACTACCAAGAAAGCGGGAAGGGGGAAAACGGTTACCATTACTGCAAAAGCTGCGGACGGAAGTGGTGTGAAGGCGAAAATCAAGTTGAAGCTGATGAAAAATGCCGTGAAAAAAGTAAAGATAACCAGTACGAAAAAATCTTTAAAGGCAGGAAAAACATTGACGCTGAAAGCAAAAGTTACAACCACTGGAAAGAATGCCAATACGGCATTAAAATGGAGCACATCTAACAGCAAGTATGCCACAGTCAATTCCAAAGGTAAGGTGACAGCGAAGAAAGCGGGAAAGGGGAAAACAGTTACGATTACAGCAATGTCCACGGATGGCACGAATAAAAAGTCAAAAATAAAGATAAAAATTTATTAATGAAAAAAAGCTGCCGCTTTAACGAATAAAAATTCGTGAAACGGCAGTTTTTTTCGAAATTGTATGTAAACGGTAGATAGTGCGTACCTATACAAAACTGGAGCAAACCTGTATGATAGATACAGATTTGCTCCTACCTTATTCTACTTCATCTTTATCGGGTTTCCGGCAGTTCGCTGGG
>JAETQH010000151.1 GCA_021770785.1 Lachnospiraceae bacterium | reverse complement strand
TTGTATAATGCGCTGTTAAAGTATGAGCCGAGGGACGTTGCGCCGGAGATGCAGAGGGAAGCGAAGCAGAAGGCGGTACGGATTGCCAACAGCCTTGTATTGTATGTGCATGGCTCACAAAATTATTTTAACCACCGTACCAATGTGGACGCACAGAACCGTATAATGTGCTTTGACATTCGTGACTTGGGTAATCAGCTCAAAGAGATTGGAATGTTGATCGTGCAGGATGCGGTATGGAACAGGGTTTCGCAGAACCGGGAACGGAAAGTTGCCACAAGGTACTACTGTGACGAGTTCCATTTGCTTTTAAAAGAAAAACAGACTGCCATATATTCCGTAGAGATTTGGAAAAGGTTCCGAAAATGGGGCGGAATCCCTACCGGGCTGACGCAGAATGTGGGCGATTTTCTGAAATCAGAGGAAATCGAGGGCATCTTGGGGAACAGCGATTTTGTGTACCTGTTAAACCAGAATGCCAAAGACCAGCATATCTTGGCGGATAAGTTGGGATTGTCGGAGAAACAGCTCATGCACGTCACCAATTCCGAGCCGGGAAGCGGTCTGATACTGTTTGACAACGTGGTTATCCCGTTCGTGGATAAGTACCCGGCAGATACAAAGACCTATGCGATTATGAATACAAAACCGGAGGAATCAGTGAAAAAGGAAGATGAGGACAGTTAATGGCAGAAAAGAAAGGAAAGAAAAAACAGAATACCGTCTACCGTAAAGAAGCAAATACAGAGTTCCATAAGGGAGCTGACAATGCTTTTACGGGTGGCGGCAATGCTTCATATCAGCCGAGGGATTCCGGCACAGGGAAGCCGGGGCGTGGTTCGGGCGGCAAATGGCAGGCGGAAAAGAGTATGCAGGCACAGCAGGAAACTTTTGGACAAAAAGTCCAGAAGTCCAAAGAGAGCCAGCCGGGAAAAAACAGTACGTTTACAGAGAATAAAAGCATGGATTCTGGGAGCAGCGATGCCGGACAGCGTAAACAGAACCATGCTTCAAAGGTTCAGGCAAGAAAGCAGATGTACCGGAACACTTCTGGACAAAAAGTCCAAAAGTCCGATGCAAAGCCGGGGCAGGAAGAAAAGCCGGATTTTGTAAAGGAAAACAACACTTTTACAGGGCAGGAGAATTTCAGCCAGCCGGAGGAAACAGGGAAGAAACAGACGGATGCGGAAGATTACCACCGGAGGGACACTTACAGGCAGTCGCAGAAAAAGGGGAAATACCATAAAAAGCGGGTGCAGAGGGAACACCGGAACAAAGGCGGCACGAAGGAAAAAGCGGAAAATAAAACCTTTACGGAGGAATCTTTTACGGAGAATACCGGGAATCTGTTTCAGGGGGAAGGAGGTTCTGAATTTACCGGAAGCAAAAAGCTGAAAAAGAAGCAGCGGCAGGCGCAGAAAGCTGGGAGGAAAGTACAGAAAGCAAGGGCGAAGCTGCCAAAGACAAGGGAATACACCTTGCAGAGAGTGTTTGACGAGAAAACCGGGAAGGGAAAATATGTAGCTGTCCCGCTGGATAAGGAGAAGCCTTTCAAGCAGGAGGGCATACCCAAAACCACCATGCGCCGGATGCAGAACGAGAGTAAAAATTTCGTGCATGGGAAAATCGCTGAAACGGAGAAAGAAAATTCAGCGGTGGAGGGCGCACATAAATCGGAGCAGAAAGTGGAAGCGGTTTATTCTTTCGTCAAAAGGCAGATAAAGGGGAAAGACCAGAAACAGCGGGCAAAGGTGGCAAAGCTGGAAAAGAAGCAGTTTAAAAAGGAAGTCAATTTCCAGTACCAGAAGTTTCTGGAGGAAAACCCGCAGATGCAGAAAAAGGCATTGCAGAAGCGGTTACAGAAACAGCGCATCAAACGGGAGTATGTCAAGGCGAGGAAAAAAGCGGCGGCGGGAAAGACAGCGGAGCAGGCGTTCCAAAAGACAAAAAACGGTGCGGTCACTGTGGCGAGGAAGTTACAGGAGTTTGCGAGGAAAAACGCCGGACTGCTTGTGACAGTGGGCATCATGGCGCTGCTCCTTATGATGATTATGGTTTCCGTATCGTCCTGTGGGGCGATGTTTGCGGATACGCAGTCCACGATTTTAGCAGCGAGTTATTTAAGCAAGCCGAAAGAGATTGACGCCGCTGATTTACAGCTTACCCGTCTGGAGCTTGACTTGCAGAATGAGATTGACCGGGTGGAAACGGATTATCCGGGGTATGATGAATATTCCTATAATCTTGGGGCAATCGGGCATAACCCGTTTACCCTTATCGGCTATTTATCGGCAGTCCATACGGAATTTACCGCAAGTGAGGTGGAAAGCGAAATACAGGCTCTTTTTGATGAGATGTATACGCTCACACTTACGCCGGATACGGAAACGAGGACAAGGACAGTCACAAAGACAGGCACAAGGACGGTCACTGATCCGGTCACAGGGGAGGAAACAGAGGAAGAATATGAGTATGAGGAGGAAGAAGAATACGAGGTCAGTATCCTCCGGGTGACACTGACGGTCATACCGCTTGAAAGCCTTGTTTCCGGGAAAATGGATACGGAGCAGGCGGAGATTTTCGCCATGTACCGGGAAACAAACGGTCTGCTTCAGGAGTTCGCCTCGCCGCTTAACCTTTACTGGTATTACTATGTGTCAAGCTATTACGGATACCGGAAAAATCCAGCCACAGGGAACGAGGAATTTCACCGGGGCGTGGATATAGCTGTACCGACAGGCACAACCGTTTATGCCGCCCATGACGGTACGGTGACAGCGGCGGCGTATGACAGCCACTACGGGAATTATGTAGCGATTGAGATAGACGGTTACACAACCAAGTATGCCCACATGGACAGCATCAGCGTGGGTGCGGGGCAGGAAGTGGAAAAAGGGGCGGTCATCGGCACAACGGGGAATACCGGGAGCAGCACAGGAAGCCATTTGCATATCGAATGTTTATATGACGGGGAGTATTATAACCCGTTATTTTATTTCGATGTGGGCGAAGGCACGCTTTACGGGGAAACGCCGGGAGGTCTGCCGGGGAACGCCATACCGCCGGATGCCTACGATGACGCATCGGTGCAGGCTCTTATGGAGGAAGCCGCAAAATACCTCGGCTACCCTTATGTGTGGGGCGGCTCAAACCCTTCCACAAGTTTTGACTGTTCCGGCTTTGTCTGCTGGGTATTTACCAACAGTGGGGTGCATAACCTTCCACGAACCACAGCACAGGGGATTTATGACCAGTGTACGCCTGTTTCCGCATCGGACGCAAAGGCGGGGGACATTATCTTTTTTACCGGGACTTACAATTCTGCCGGGGCGGTGAGCCATGTGGGGATTTACTGCGGCGGCGGGACTATGATACATTGCGGCGATCCGATCAGTTACGCAAGCATCAATTCTTCGTACTGGCAGAGTCATTTTTACAGTTTCGGAAGGTTAAATTAAGGAGGCATTTATGACAAAGGAGCGCATTGAAAAGGAGCTTTCCAAAGTGGGGGCGCAGCTTGAATCCTTACAGGCGAAAAAGAAGGATTTGGAAGAACAGAAGCGCATGGCGGAAAGAGCCGAAAAAATGGATATTATCGAAAAGCATAAAATCTCGTCCGAGAAGCTGCAATTACTTATCAAATTCAGCGAGGACGAGATTTTGAAGTTATTGGAAGAAAAAGAAAACGCAAAGGAGATGGCAGGAAATGAAGAAAAAGTTATCAGTTAGGGCGGCGGT